>NZ_CP109811.1:4179766-4835561 GCF_014856545.2 Mesobacillus jeotgali
CGCTCATCGTCGTGTAATAAGGCAGATAGGCGGGATCGATGAATTCAACATCCGCAGTCGCACCAAGCGCTACGAGCGGGCTGATGACCCTGGTTGATACGATGTCGACTCCAGGCGACGTCACGGTCGGCTGATCCACCCAGTTCCAAGTCTGCCCGTCAACTGTTACCGTTCCGCCATGCCCCTCTTCACCGCGGGAAGAGAAATCTGCGAGATTGCCAGACTTATCTCCAGCGGCCACGGTAACGACCCAAGGAGCCTTTTTATAATTACCGGAAATCGTTTTAGCGTCCGGACCTGAGTTCCCTGCGGAGAAGACGGTTACGATTCCGCGGTCATACAGCTTTTTCGTTGCGATATTAATAGGATGATAGGGATCGAAGTCGGTCCCTGCGTCTCCGGTGTCTCCCCATGAATTTGTGATTACGCGGATGTTGTATTCCTGCTGGTGAGTAAGCGCATAATCAAAACCGCCAATTGTATCAAGCATCGCGACTGCCGCTCCTGACCCGTAGCCAATCAGGTTCGCACCAGGTGCAACTCCCTCATATTTGCCTCCTGACATTTCGCCAGTTCCGCCAACAATACCGGCTACATGCGTTCCATGGCCGGAACTTGAATCAGTGTTCGGGACATTTTCAACATAAGAAACAGGCAATAGTGCACTAAGCGCATTCAAATTAGTCGATCCCAACACATTTTGAACGAGATGGCTGCCAAACTCCAGGTCACGATGCGTCCCGTCAACTCCGCTGTCATTGATGACGACGCCAATCCCCTTTCCAGTGACCGGCAAGCCGCCATTCAGCTTTCTCATTGTGTCATCTGTCCGGACCTGGTCCACTCCGGTGATGTCTGTTGCTTCTGCATTTTCGTATTTCAGTTTCTTGTTCAAATAGATGGAAACAACCTGGTCACTCTGGGAAAGCTTATCAATCTGTGATTTTGTCGCGAGAATCCCTGCGATCGGCAGACTGTTCAGTGTCAAACCCTTGGTGATACCAAGCGTCTTCAGAAGATTCACCTGCTCCGGCAGAACCCCCTCTTCACTTTTAAATGTAACAATTGCCTCGACCGGGGTGATGGTCGTCAAAAGCTTTTTCGTCAACTCGGAGTCAACCACCGCGTTGACAGGCTCGACTGCCTTTGTCGACGTCCCGGGAACGAGCGAAGCAAACACCGTCGCGGCCATCAGGATAAAAGATAAAAATGCAGCTTTAAACTTCATTCAATATTTCAGCTCCTTAACATTTTTCTTAATATTCCCACAATATTTACATTGAAACTATTCTGCATTGGAATTAAAAAATAATATCCTCTGTACTAATCTTAGATACTACTAAAGTAGTATCCAGGTATAGCGCTCGCATGAAAAAAGAGCCCTCGTTAAGAGGACTCTTCTCTTCTTATGCTCCGTTCGTTGTCGGCGGGATTGGCACGAGCTGGTGCTGGACAGCGTGGATGACGACCTGGGAGCGGCTTTTGACGTTCAGCTTTTTGAAGATTTTGCTGACATGGATTTTGACAGTTTTGTCGCTGATGAACAGCCGGTCGGCGATTTCTTTGTTGCTGAGCCCTTCAACTAGACAGAGCAGCACTTCCTTTTCACGCTCGGTCAGGGTTGTGTCCTCCTGCTTTGTTTCTTTTTGCTGGTGGAAGGCGAGCAGCTTCCTCGTCATCGACGGATGGATTACCGATTCGCCGCGGGCGACGGTCCGGATGGCCTCGACGACCTGGTCGGAAGGTGCATCCTTCAATAAATAACCGTCCGCCCCCTCGCGAATCGCGGACATAAAGTATTCTTCATGACTGTGCATCGTCAGCACAAGGACTTTGATATGCGGGTATTTCTTTTTCAAAATGCCTGTGACTTCAACGCCATTTCTCATCGGCATGTTGATATCCATCAAGATCATATCCGGATTGCATTTTTCCACCTGCAAAAGGGCATCGTCGCCAGTAACAGCTTCGCCGACGACTTCGATATCTTCTTCAACCGATAGGATATTGCGGAGTCCGTCGCGGAGCACGGCATGGTCATCCACTAGCATGAGCCTGATCATTCGTATTTTCCCCCTCGATTCCCATTCTGGGAACGGTGATGCTGACTTCCGTTCCCGAGCCTTCCTTGCTGTCTATCTGCAGGGAAGCGTTGATTTTTTCAGCGGCATCGTTCATTTGCAGGATACCGAAATGCGGCTGGTTCCTCGCCTTCAGCATCGCCTGGAACAGCGAGAATCCTTTTCCTTCATCCTTGACTTTTAAAAGGATATGTTCCGTTTGATAGCTTAAAAGAACCTCTACCTTAAGTGCCTGCGAATGCTTGATGGCATTGTGGAGGCTTTCCTGGAAAGTGTCGAACAGAACTTTTTCGACCATCGGGCTAAGCTCCTGCTCCTGCCCTCTGATTTCGAATTCGATATCCTGCCGGTATTCCTTCTGGACAGCTTCGATTTTTCGTAAAATCGCTTCTGCCAGCGTAGCTTTTTGAGTTGGGTATGGGCGCAGCGCGTAAATTGATTCACGTACCTCCTTCAGGCTTTCCCTAAGGCCGCTGACACTTTCGTCCATAAGCTTCCTTGTTTCCTCGGGATTTTTAGTGAATTTCTTTCCTGCCGTTTCCAGCTTCATGACTGCACCGGCAAGTGTCTGTGCCACACCGTCATGGATATCGCGGGCAATCCGATTCCGTTCCTCTAGGACAATCACCTTTTCTTTTTCGGTAAAAAGCATCCGCGTCTTGATGATGACGGCAAGCTGGTTGGCAAGCGTCGCAATGGATTGGACATCGTGGTCCTCGAAGCTTTTCGTCCGGCTTCGGGCGACAATGAACATTCCAATGGTCTCGTTTTCGATGACAAGCGGCGAGTAGACGAACGCCTTCACGTCTTCTTCAAAGCAGGCAGCTGCCACACCGCCATCTTTTTTTCGGTCATTATAGACCACGGGTCTGCGCATTCCATCGAATTCAGCAAACGCCCCTGATGTCAGCTCGCATTTCGATCGCGCCCTGCCATCTTTGAAGCTAAGCTCCCAATCGCCATCCTTTTTGATCCATAGTAAACTGGCCTCTGCGCCAATCAATTCATTGAAGCTTCCTCTTAAAGCTGAAAGCCAGTCTTGCGAAGGAAGCATTTGGTTCAACTGTGAAGTGATAGAAAAAAGCAGCTTCAAACGATTTTTCTCTCTTTTCAGCCTGGCAATCGTCGCGCTTAACAGCGAGATTCCGACAAGCGGCGAGAAAAAGAAGAAATATGCAAAGACATCGATTTCACCGCGATTTTGACTGCCGACGACATACAGGGTGATTCCGTAAATCAAGGAAATACCCGCACTATTCAGTTCCGTGAAACTCTTTTGCTTCCACATTTTAAAAGAATAATGCTGCGGCCTGATAAAAAGAACAAGATCGACAATCACGTTGTTGACCAACACATAGATTGCCAGCAGCATAATATAACCCAGCATTCCTGCGATAATCGGTGTGGGTGCCAGCTGATCCAGCAGCGGTTCCAGCAGCGGCAGCATGGTTGCGGCAGCGTAAAAACTGAGCACCAGCTGGGCAGGATTGAACAATACTGTTCGGAGCGGCCTTCTATGCATAAGGTTCACAATCAGGACGGCACAGGCATAAGCAAGCGCAGTATACGAAAATCCATACAGCAAAAATAGCACGTAGACAACCGGGAATGTGATCGCCGTATGCCCTCGCCAAACCGGCATCGGATAGTACTCGCTAATTAGCAGGAATAAAAATAAAAGAGCCAAAACAACCGGTTCAGCAGGCGGTTCTAATTTTACAAAGGAAAAAAGGATGAGCACCCAGCCAATCAATGAGACACTGTTCATGAACAGCTTTGCGGACTTTTCCCTTCTTTGAGAAATTCTCTTTTCCAATCAGCCACCTCCCCATAAGTTTAGAATTTTCAGTTAATTAATTTTATACCGCATGCCCTTAAAAGACAAATAAAACCCACTCACTGGCCGAATGGGAGTGCCACTAGCCAATGAATGGGCCAAACTCACGAAGAGTTTTGTTGAAAACTATTATGGCAAAATATTTGCGAGCAGACTATTCATCAAACGGGGTATTTTTATAGTACGAAAGTGTTATAGTGATCTACTCCCCCTACATATCCCTGTTCTTCCTGACCATATCCTTATGCTTGAAAAAGTCGCTCAGCGCCTTATTGATCATTGCCACACTCAGGGCAGTCAATGCGAAAAACAGGATCGGTACATAGACAATCCACTCATATGCAAGCATAAAACGCTTGTTGAGACCAATCAATCCTGACCATTCATGTGTGACCGAGGACGGAGGACCCTCACCCGTGATCGTCCCTCCAAACAGAACTTGCAGGACGCCAAGATGGATGAGGAGCGCCAGTACCTGCAAGAACTGCTGGCCAAACATCAAAATCCATTCTTCGTACAGCTGCGGAAGGACATGCTTGAAGTAAATATGCCGCTTGCTCCCGCCAAGCGTAATCGCCGATTCTATAAATTCTTCCTTCCAGACCCTGCGCTTTTGCTCGATCAGCTGGACGGTCAACGCTGGCAGCGCAATCACGACCAGAATGATAAACTCATAGACCACCCTGACCCATAAAGGATGATGGAAGCCGTGGATTGTATACATGACAACTGTGACCAGCAGGAAGTAGGCAATCAGCGTCTGCGGGAAAAAGGATAATGGTTCCGAGACCGTTTTTACCAGATTGAAGATCCGATCCGGCAACCTGAATAGAAAATAACTCAACAAAATGGATAAGAACATCCTTAAAAAAGCGACAACCAGCACGATGCCAATCGAATACTTTGCCCCTTCAATCACGGTGTGGAGCATATCATAGCCATACATATCCGAGCCAAACAGAAAAACATCAAACGGCGGGTATGGCGGCGCTTTTTCCAGGGTCCCATCTTCATTGTAGATGAACTGAATCTGTCTTATTTTCCCGTCATTCACAACGGTGTTCAAAATGCTCAGGGTCAGCAGGAGCGTCAGAAAAGATACTCCAAATAGGAATTTTTTCGTTTTCAGCAATCTGATCATATCGATACCCTTCTAAAATCTATTAGTCTGTAAATCAGGAAAAAAGGCGTAAAGAACAGGATGCAGCTAAACACAAACAGCTCGACGGAAACATACTTGATATTGAACAGCATCAAACCATTAAGATTAAATATGTATTCGACCATGAACAGCGTCGAGAGCATCATCCAGACAATCGTCTTGAAGTGCCCTTTCAAATCCTGGCTGATATTCCGGACCACGTGGACATTCAGCATGTAAAAATATGACAGCCCTTTCGCTTTCGCTAATAAAATGTATTGTTTATCCAGCTCTTCAAAGATTTTAAGGACGATAATCTGCGTCAAAAAAAAGAAAAGTCGGCAGGCTCAGGCTGATAAGCGGAAGCAGGACAGCCTGATGATCACTTCCGAGCGAGGTCGTCTGGACGAATTTCACACCGTATGTTTTAAAAATCCAAATCACTGTAGCCTGCAAAAGGAACATCCATAACACATCAGGGATGGAACGGATGATTTCTATGAAGCTGAGAATATAGTCTTTTTTCTTTTCAAAAAAGAGCACGATCAAATAGGATAGCAGGAACGCCAGCGCTGTGGCAGCGAACAGAGCCATGCCCAATGTCTTCATCGAATAGAAGAAGCGGCCCAGCACTGCCGGCAGCATCTCGTGCTGGCCATCGTAAGTCAAATTGCTTAATGTGAAAATTTTAACGGCCAGATCGCTAATACTGTTAAAATAGCCCTCCGTGTCAAAGGTCAAATCCCTTAGGAGGACGGGCAGGCTTCCAATGATAATAAACAGAAGCACGCCTGTTATGTACTGCAAAATAAATGCTATGAAACGCATTGCACTGCTTTTCACCATGACGAATCTCCTCAGCTCTACCTTTAGTCCATAAAATTATAGTTGACTTCTCTGTTTATTTCCAGTTTTTTCATGACGGACGCTTAAGTGGTAGAACACAATAATCATCGTCTGAGAAAGGAGGTAGATAGGGAATGACCAGTACATTTTGTACCCTTTATCGAAATGGAACAAGCCAACCTTTAGCCCGATCCATTCCAGCAGCATCGAGAGCCCAGACCATAACAGGATATAGGGAATGATTTTAAGCTTCTTAATGTTCCATTTAACATAAAAGTAGACAAAGAAATATCCATATGGACCATACATCACATAGCTCAGGAAATCGATGAACTGATAGGATGAGTTGTCGTTGACATCATAATAATCCCAGGGCTTAATTGAGAGGGTATGATCATAAAACAAGCCAATGTAGATGCCGAAAATATAATACCCGACACTCTCCAGCTTGCTGAAAATTTTGGGAGCGAACCATATAGCCAGGTTCATGACGATGATGCTGATGATCACGAACCATTCATTTTCATTGAACGCAGAGTCATAAACTTTCATTTTGACGATTCTCCAATGTCTGTATGAATGATACCAGCTTCAAAACACCTACGGACGAGAGCAGGAAGCCGGCATTCAATAAAATCGTATAGAATAAGTTCCACTTAATATAGGTAATGATATGAAATTGCACAGCAAGCTCATGCGTGCCAACCATCACTGCCAGCGAGAGCAGGAAGGTTACTGCTTTATAAAATGGTGAGCTGGCGTGCACATAATAATTCGCAAAAAGCACAGCGACCATCGGAGTCAGAATGTCCCGGCAAAGGATCAAACAAATGAACAGCCAATGATCCTCGGTCATTTTAAAAAAATGCCATTCCAGCGCCAAAAGTGTCACGCATTGGCGGGTAATGATGGCAATCACCATAAAAACCAGCGCGTTCTGCAGGAAATTCAGCGGTTTTTTTACATGATAAGCAAAATGCAGCAGCAATATCGTAATCGTGATATAAATCGAGATAGCCATAAAAACATCCTCAAATAAAATTCAATTCATCATTCCTTACTTTGTCCATCTTCAAGCATCCTAACCATTTGAATTTAAATAAGCATACAGCCGGAACTGTATGCTTGTAGTCAATAATTATTGGCACAGGCGGACATGTTTTCTTTTGCCGTTTGCGGATGGCAGTGAGATTCTGGATCTGGCGCTTTTTCGAGTGCCATCCATTTCCCGCGTTTGAACTGAATAGCCAGCACAATGGCACGGAATGCAATGTCGGCGCCAATCGCGATCCAGACACCCGCAAGGCCCCAGCCTAGCTTGATTCCAAGGAGATAGACTAGCACCGTCCGTACAGCCCACATCCCGAATCCTGTCAGATACATCGGGAACTTGGTGTTGTTCGCACCCTGGAATGCGCCAGTCAGCACCATCAATACGGCTAGGAATGGCTGGAAAACACCTGAAATTTTCAGTGCTGTACCGATATTGTTAATAACCTGTTGATCTTCAGTAAAAAAGCTGCCGGCCCAGTCGCCCAGGAAAAAGAGCAAGGCTCCGAGTACGGTCATTGAGCCAACTGTAAGATATGTCGATAGCCTGGCATAATGCTTTGCCTCATCCAGGTTCCCGGCTCCGATTTGCTGGCCAACAAGGATGGTGGCCGCTGTGGCGAAGCCGTAGCCAATCATGTAAGAAAACACTTCAATGTTGCCGGCAATCTGGTGGGCCGCAAATGCATTGGTTCCGAGGGCTACGACGAAACCAAAATAAACGATTTGCCCCGCGCGCATGACCAGCCTCTCACCCGCGGCAGGAGCTCCGAGGGTTGTCAGCTCCATCAAATGAGTCTTGTCAATGCTCCAGTAATCCTTGCGGAAGGTAAGCGTTTCTGTACGATTCACATAGTAAAATAATGCAATGCTGCCAATCAGGCGGGAGAATACCGTTGCCAATGCGGCTCCGACAATCCCCATTTCAGGGATGAACAAGAACCCGAAGATGAGAACGTAATCCAAAACAGCATTGATGATATTAATGACAATGCTGACCTTCATCGGTGATTTTGTATCGCCCGCCCCCCGCAGGATGGCGCTTAAAACAAACATAAAGCTCATTACAATGGACGGAATTCCGACAATCCTGAAGTATAGGGCTCCTGCTTCGAGGACTTCGGCTTCTATGCCCATAAGCTTCAGCAGCGGCTCTGCAAATATCAACGTTATAATTCCTGTTAAAATACCAAAAACCGCTGCAAGGACGATGGATTGCTGTGAAATATGCCGGGCTTTTTCCGGCAGATTCGCACCAAGGAAGTTCGCAATCCTGACATTGGCCGCTACCCCGATTGCCATGAACAAGGCAAAATAAATAGCAAGGACTGCATTGGTTACCCCTACGGCTGAGACTTCGGCCAGCCCAATTTTAGAAACAAAGTAGGTGTCAACAAAACCGAGGACCGTCTGGAAAAAATTCTCGATAACTGCCGGTATTGCCAGCACAGTAATGATTTTCAGCCGCCCTTTGTTTGTTTGCGGCATGCTGATTTTCCCTTCAATAACTTTATCCTTCAACACATATAACCTCCCTATTTAGAAACTAAAAGAAAGGCACACTACGACAGTGTGCATTTGTTTTTAGCATAGCCTACTCCTGGACCTCTATTACAAAAGGAGCGGTATATAGTTTCCCTTTGTACTTGAATTGTCCCCAGATTTTGTACAACCCTTTGCGTGGGAAACTTGTCATATACTCAACAACGGCAATCCCCCGCCAGCCAACGAACGCGGCTGGAAGGATACGATTTTGGTCGAGCCAGGCGAAAAAGTGAGGGCAATCGCAACCTTCGACCATAAAGGTTTGTTCATGTACCACTGCCATATCCTTGAGCATGAAGATGCAGGGATGATGGGACAGTTCAATGTGGGATAAATGTTGAGCTCCGATTCACATTGATTGAAAATAACCGGAAAAATTCCGCTTAAATTTGAAACGACCCTTGTTTTCTTAAAAATAAGGGTCGTTTTTCCGGTTATTTAATCCAAATCGTTCGATTTTGTTATATTTATATTAGTTAGCCGGAATATCTCCGCTTATTTCAGCTTCATAAGCGTATTTATATACAATAGCCGGAAATTCTCCGCTTAAGAATTCATATACCTACATCAAAATTCAACAATGAATCATAACTGGCTTTTCAAATAAAAAAAGCATGGGCTCAGCTTGCCTATGCTAGTTGTTTTCAGGATAAAAAATCCCCTATTTTAACAGTTCAATTAACTCGGCTTTTCCGAACCGGTTGATGAATTTGTGCATTTGCTCGCGTTTTCTTCCTTGCTCACTATAGATTTCGATTAATCTGTCTACCTTTTGATAAAGTTCATCTGGTGTCAGCTGTTCGAATAACAGGGTCCCAGCTGCAGCGTCCTGGCCCTTTGATTTTCCGCCAGCATACAGGCTGTAGCCGTCTTTCACTTTCATGATGCCGATGTCGTTGATCAGCGGTTCACCGCAGCCAACCGGGCAGCCGGTATAGGCTGGTTTCAGGGTAAAAGGAACAGGTTTGCCAGCAATCCTTTTGTTGAGTTCGATTGCGACCGGCATTCCTTCCTCCTCCGCTCCTTTGCAAAAATTGCAGGTCCGCAGGCTTTTCACGAAGCTTCCGACAGGATAACAGCTGAGTCCAGCCTGTTCAAACTCTGCTATGGCCTCATCTTTCCTGCTTTCCGGAATTTCAATATATAACTGCTGGAACGTAGTCAGCTCCAGTTCCTGATCTTCTTCCATATATTTTGCCAGGACGAGCAGCTGTTTTGAGTTCAGTTTGGAGCCAAATCCAATCCCGCCATTAACAGCAAGTTTCACTAAATTATCCATAGTCGTCATTAACCCGACCTCCCCTATTTATAACCATATCATAAATGGCAAAAATGAAGAATGTGTGCAGATTCTCTCACTTGGCATTGAAAGCATCTTTAGGTAAAATGATATCGAATTTCGTTATTGGATTTCGATATCAATGAAAGAAGGAATTTTTCATGGAGGATAAAGTCCTCAGGAAACTTTTTCTCGGATTCATCCAAATACATATTTTGCATCATGCGAAGGAAGAGCCGATTTTTGGGCTATGGATGCTGGAGGAGCTTAAGGAGCATGGCTACACCATTAGCGCGGGCACCCTATATCCAATCCTCCACAGTATGGAATCGGACGGTCTTCTGTTAAAAGAAGAAAGAAATGTTGAAGGGAAAATCCGGAAATACTACCGGACAACAGATAAAGGCAACAAAGTGCTTGGTGAAGCCCGGAAAAAGGCTTATGAATTGTTCAGGGAAATCAAGGATTGAGAAAGCTTGAAAGCAGTTTGGGTTAGCCGGATTCATGGGAGGGAAGCAGTTTGTTTGAGCTTAAGAATGTACAAGTAGATGGGATCGTTCATATCGATGAGTTGACCATTCCGTCCAATCAATTCACCTGCATCGTCGGACCAAGCGGCAGCGGAAAATCGACGCTCTTGAGATTATTGAACGGTCTATCGAGCCCAGACCATGGAGAAATCCTTTTTAAAAATAAATCCATCAGCACCATGGATCCCCTTCAACTCAGGAGAACCGTTGTCATGGTTTCGCAAGCGCCGGTCATTTTTGATGGAAGCATTGAAGACAACCTGCAGATTGGCCGTTCTTTTTCTGAAAAAGAGCCGGCCAGTGTTAAGAAAATGGAAGAAATGCTACAGTTATTTCTGCTTGATAAAAGATTGGACGAGGAAGCGGAACACCTTTCCGGAGGCGAGAAACAGCGGCTCTCCTGGGCACGGGCAATGCTGCTTGATCCTGAAGTGTTTTTGCTGGACGAGCCGACGTCTGCGCTGGATGAGGATACAGCCCGTACTGTGTTATCAAGATTTTATGAATATGCTAACAGAAATTTTAAAACAGTCATCATGATCACCCATTCGAAAGAACTTGCGGGCCTTGTCGCCGAGAATACAATTGACATGTCGCAATATTCAATCGACAGCGGGGTGAGCTGATGGACGTTGTAATGGATTTATCCTTTCTGCAGCTTGCAGCAGCATATATTTTCATCCTGATTTTGATCGTCATTGTCAGGGTCCGCGGGATTCCGCGAGAGAAAGAAATCCTGCTGGCGACCGTGCGCATGTCCCTCCAGCTAGTCCTGGTCGGGTATCTGCTCGTTTATCTTTTTGATAATCCGAATCCCTTTTATACGTTAGTGATCATTGCCATCATGCAGATTTTTGCGATTTATAATGTCTACAAACGGACGAAGTATCCGCTCGGCGGGGCGATGAAAAAGCATATTGCCTTTGCGATGGCAATCGGCATCCTGACGAGTCTGTTCTTTTTCATTCTCGTTGTCCTGGATGTTACTCCATGGTACGAGCCGCGTTATTTCATCCCGATTGCCGGGATGATCATCGGGAACTCGATGACAGGTGTTTCCCTCGGTGTAAACAACTTGGTATCAGGATTCGAGGCGAACAAAGCACAAATCGAGGGGGCTCTGATGCTTGGGGCAACTCCGAAGCAGGCGGCGAAAAAAGTGGTCAACCAGGCCTTTGACGCCGCAATGCTGCCAACGATTAACTCGATGGTCGGCATGGGGATCATTTTCCTGCCTGGAATGATGACAGGGCAAATCCTCTCCGGAACATCGCCAATCGTCGCGGTAGAATACCAGATCGCGATCATGCTCGGAATCGTCGGCAGCGTGTCACTGTCGGTGATTCTCTATTTGCAGCTGGCCTATAAATCGTTCTTCAATGAACGACTACAATTAGTGATGAAGGAGAAAAAGAAATGACAGAGAAAAAAAGAGTTACCTTCCAGTCGCTGCTGGAAATTCTGATGGTTTCCACCAGGCTCGGCCTGACATCATTCGGCGGGCCTGTCGCCCACCTCGGCTACTTCCATGAAGAGTATGTCCGCCGCAGGAAGTGGTTGGATGAAAAAAGCTATGCTGATCTGGTGGCATTATGCCAGTTCCTTCCCGGTCCCGCAAGCAGCCAGGTTGGTATCGGCGTTGGTTTAATGCGCGGCGGATTGCTCGGTGGATTGTTCGCATTCCTCGGATTCACGCTGCCTTCGGTTTTGGCACTGATTATTTTTGCGATTATTTTACAGGGATTTGATATTGGCGACGCAGGCTGGATTCATGGCTTGAAAATTGTCGCTGTAGCAGTAGTGGCCCACGCGATCCTCGGAATGGCGCAGAAACTGACTCCCGACCTGCCGCGGAAGACGATTGCATTATTTGCGCTCGCTACAACGCTGCTGTGGCAGACCGTGTTCACGCAAATCGGCGTCATTATCGTTGCGGGTATTTTAGGATACGTTTTATTCAAGTCCCATCATGCAGCAGAGGATGACAGGATGACTTTTTCACTATCCAAAAGTGTGGGCTATATCAGCCTTGCTTTGTTTTTCGGCTTGCTGATCCTCCTGCCTATTTTACGAGAGGCGACTTCATTGAATTGGATCGCGATGTTCGACAGCTTTTATCGTTCCGGCTCGCTTGTGTTTGGCGGCGGCCATGTAGTCCTGCCATTGCTTGAACGTGAATTCGTTCCGACTGGCTGGCTGAGCGAGGAAGCCTTCCTTGCTGGTTATGGTGCTGCCCAGGCTGTTCCTGGCCCATTGTTCACATTCGCTGCCTATATCGGGGCGATGATTAACGGCTGGCAGGGCGGCTTGCTTGCGACACCGGCAATCTTTTTGCCGGCATTCCTGCTGATTCTTGGTACTCTTCCATTCTGGGACGCGTTAAGGAGAAACAGCAAAATCAGCCGCGCGCTAATGGGCGTTAATGCAGCCGTTGTCGGAATCCTGATCGCCGCGTTCTACCATCCAATCTGGACGAGTTCAATTCTTGAGCCAAGTGATTTTGTATTCGCGGCCGTGCTGTTCAGCATGTTGGTATATTGGAAGCTTGCACCGTGGATTGTTGTTGTTACCGGAGCGGTTGGCGGATTGGTTTTATCGATGATTTTCTAAAATAAACCGGGCTGATGTCCGGTTTATTGCTATTTAACTAAGGTTTCATTGATATAGTACTATTATCTCGCTTCTTTTTTTCGGTAAAGTTGGTTTTTTTTGCGTAAATCAGATTTTATCGACCACATTTTTGAATATATCGGCGGATTTTCGAACATATCGACCACTTTTTCGAATATATCGGCGGATTTTTAATTATATCGACCACATTTCCGAATATATCGACCAAGTGAATCAAACACACATGCATAGAGTAAAAAAGAACCTTGACAATGGTCAAGGTTCTTCTACTTATTCAAATGTCCCTTTCACAATTGGAAGCTTATTCTCTACCATGACCTTCCCCATCGCAATGACAGTGTCAATCTCAAGACTGTCATCAAGCAGGACTAAATCTGCATCCCGTCCAGCTTCAATCCTGCCTTTTTGCGATAGTTTCAGGACTGCCGCCGGGTTTGCGGTAATGACACGGATGGCAGCTTCGAGCGGGATGCCCTCACATAAAACAGCATCCTTGACCGCTTCGTATAAAGAGGAAACCTGCCCGATCTGCAAACCCATCAATTCACCATTTTCATCAAATTCAGGCAGGCTCGCCTGTCCGTCAGAGGTGAAGGTGATTTGTCCGATCTCAACTCCGGCTTCAAGCATGCGTTTCAGCGCAACACTGCACTTAACTTCGCCCTCCTCCAAAAACTTCGGAATCGAACTTGTTGTAAAATCAACCCAGCCGCCTTTCTTCGCATACTCAATGCCTGCTTCGAACAGATGCGGATTCCGGTTAATATGGGTCGGATAAAACTGCCTGATTGGGATATCGGTATGCTCGACTACTTCCTCGATCAGCTTCAAATGGTCAAAGCTGTCACCGACATGGACATTGACGATGCCGCTCTTGCCAGAAAGCATTCCGCCAATGCGCGCTGCCGAAGCGATTTTTGCCAGTTCTTCAGTAGTCGGCTGCGAGGAGCGATGGTCGGCAATCGCGATCTCCCCGGCCCCGATGATTTTATCGATTAAAATGATATCGTCCTCGATTTTTCCGGTCAGCGTTTTGACTGGGACCTGATAGGAACCTGTCTGGACATAGGTAGTAATCCCTTCTTCCTCAAGCGCGCGGGCCTTGGCAATCAGGTCTGGCATCGTCCGGGTCGTCCCGTCGGTGCCGAGCACACCGACTAGCGTCGTGATGCCAGCGGTCGTTGCCTGTGTCAGCTGGATCTCCGGCGTTCTCGTGCGGAATCCGCCCTCACCGCCCCCGCCAATCAGGTGGACATGGGCATCGATGAATCCCGGAACGATCTTCTTACCTGTCGCATCAATAACCTTCACGTATTTTTCAGCAAGCTCGATTTCCTCCTCTATAAACCCGATTTTCCGATCGACTATCAGTAAATCCTTCTTACCAAGATAATCCGGGGCAAAAACCTCTCCATTTTTTATCAGCGTGAGCATTTGAATTCCTCCATTTTTCGCACAATGTATCCTTATTATAAATTAAAAAGACAGAATCTCTTGACACTTTTTTATTATCATACTATAATTTCAAAAAACATTTTAATAAGTTGAAGCGTTGAAGAGAGTCTATTAAGCCGGTCTCCCTGTTAATAGAGAATCAGTGGTTGGTGGAAACTGATACAAAGGCCTGGTGAATTTCGTTCTTGGAGCTTTTCCTTTTTTTAAAAAAAAGGAACGGTTGTGGCCGTTATCCAGTAACTTGAGCGGGAAGCAGCATGCTTCCAAATAGGGTGGTACCGCGTGTTCAGCCACGTCCCTATCCAGATTGATGGATGGAGGCGTGGCTTTTTATTTTGCCGTGACATCAATCCCCCGCTGAAATAGAGAGAAAAAGGGAGAAATCAACATGGAGAAAGAACAATGGTCATCGAAAATCGGGTTCGTCCTGGCCGCTGCCGGTTCGGCAATTGGCATCGGAGCGATCTGGAAGCTGCCATATGTAACGGGAGTGAGCGGCGGCGGGGCATTTTTCCTGATGTTTATTCTATTTTCGTTATTCATCGGACTGCCCTTATTGCTGGCGGAGTTTGTCATCGGCCGCAGTACCGGCAAGGAAGCGATCCGTGCCTACTTGGAAATCGCGCCGAAAAGCAAATGGTATTTGATTGGGATACTTGGAGTCGTCACCAGCTTTGTGCTGCTTAGCTTCTACAGTGTGGTCGGCGGCTGGATCAGCCTTTATTTTGTAAAAGGGCTGGCTGGCGGAGTGATCAAAGAAGGAGCCGATTATGGCGAGCTGTTCGGACAGACGATCAGCAGTCCCAGGAGTGTGCTCGCAGCCCAGGCTGCCTTCTTATTGATTACGATTATGGTCGTGGCCAAAGGAGTGCAATCCGGGATTGAAAAAGCGAGCAAAATCCTGATGCCAGCTTTGTTCCTGCTTTTCATCATTCTGATCATCCGTTCACTGACGCTTGATAACGCGCTTGCTGGCGTGAAGTTTTTCCTCGCTCCTGATTTTTCAAGTATCACTTCGGAAAGCATCCTGTTCGCGATGGGGCAATCGTTTTTCTCCCTGAGTGTCGGCGTATCGGTAATGGTAACCTACAGCTCATACCTGCCGAAAAAAGGCAGCATCGTCCAGCCTGCCCTATCGGTTGTCGGGATGAATCTTTTTATCGCACTGCTTGCCGGGCTGGCGATCTTCCCTGCGGTTTTCTCGCTCGGATTTGAACCGGCAGAAGGACCTGGGCTGTTATTCGTCGTCCTGCCAGCTGTCTTTGAAAAAATGGTTTTCGGGGAACTGTTCCTGCTGCTGTTCTTGGCATTGTTCCTGTTTGCGACACTGACCTCCGCTTTCTCGATGCTTGAGATTGTCGTTGCCACCCTTGCAAAAGGCAATCAGAAAAAGCGGGCAAAATTCTCATGGATTGCCGGCGGATTGATTTTCCTGCTTGGGATCCCTTCTGCCCTTTCATTCGGAACGATGGCAGAAGCGGCGATATTCGGGAAGAACATCTTCGACACAGCCGATTTCCTTGTAAGCAACATTTTGATGCCGCTTGGAGTACTGCTGATTTCGATATTTGTCCCACTTAAAATCAAAAAGGAAGTACTGCGACAGGAGCTGCTGCAGCAATCAAAGGCCGGGAGCTGGCTCTTCACTCTCTGGTACAATGTGATGAGGTTTGTCGTGCCTCTAGTTATTATCATCGTGTTCCTTGATTCACTAGGAGTTTTATAATTGGAAGCTGACAATACGTCAGCTTCTTTTTTTCATACAATCACAGAAACTATCATCAGTATAATTTTTCCCTTTAATGCAAAACCTTTTGTGTAGGTGATTGCATCGGAGGGATTTTGATGTTCTTTAAGAAAAAGAAAGCAGAAGCCGACAACAGCAGCAAGAATCAAAAAAACCTCGACGAAAAGGAATTAATCCCTGTAGATAAGGCCGAATTTATTCAAAAAATCAAGGAATGCCTTCATGATAGTGCGGATTTAAATATTAAGGAACTCCAAAATGGCTTTACACTGATTTTCTTGGACACATTGACGGATAAGAAGATGCTGAATGGAGACGTTCTCGCTCGTCTTGAAGATGCGCAAGCTTCCCCAAACGAGGCGCTTAAGCATATTACAGTATCCAGTACTTCCAAACATAAATATGTCGAAGATGTGGTTGATTCGATTTTACATGGAGCAGTGGTGGTCCATTCGCAAGGCCACCCTGTCATCATCAGCGCATTGGTTGGTACCCAGGAAAACCGGTCCTTGACCCGGCCGGAAAATGAATCACAGGTTTTGGGGCCTCAAATCGCCTTTAACGAGAGTCTTGCAACCAATATATCTCTTATCCGCCGATTTCTTACAAATCCAAATTTATGCAATGAGAGCTTTTCTTTAGGAAAACAAACGAATTCAGCGATTTCGCTTCTCTATTTAAAGGGAATTGCGGACGATGATATGATCGATCGGATGCGTGAGCGGATCAAATCAATCGACATTGACGGGATCCTTGACAGCTCAATTCTGGTACAGCTGATTGAAGACAATTCATTTGCCATTTTTCCGCAGCTGCTGCTGACAGAAAGACCGGATCGTGCCTGCGCCTGGCTCTTGAATGGAAAAATGGTGGTCCTTGTTGATGGCAGTGTGCAGGTTATCGGTGCACCGCAAACATTCATCGAGTTTTTCCAGAGTATGGAAGATGAAAGTGTTAGATGGCAAATCGCGACATTTCTCAGAGTCTTAAGGGTGTTCTCCATGGTTGTTTCGATTTTTTTCACGGCAATCTATGTGGCAGCTCTGACATTCCATTATGAAATTATCCCGCAAACCCTGCTGATCCCGCTTGGTGAGTCGAGGTCACGTGTACCCTTCCCGCCCATAATCGAGGCATTATTGCTGGAAACGATGATTGAACTCTTGCGGGAAGCCGGAGCCCGGCTGCCAACAAAAGTCGGCCAGACGATGGGTATCGTTGGCGGTATCGTCGTCGGGACTGCTGCCGTAGAAGCTGGATTCACAAGCAACATCCTGATCATCATCATCGCCGTTAGTGCACTCGCTTCGTTTACAACGCCAAACTATATGATGGGCAATGTTATTAGAGTCTTGCGTTTCCCATTAATCATACTTGCAGGATTCTGGGGATTTTACGGATTGATGGTTGGCTTTTGCTTCCTGCTGATCCATCTGCTCCGCCTATCCAGTCTGGGAACACCGTTTTTGGCGCCTTTTTATCCGCCGAGAATTGAAGATTGGCGAGACAGCATCATACGCCTGCCTATCGGATGGACAAACAACAGACCGTTGCAGACTAGGCCAATGGACAGATTGAAGTATCAGAAACGAAAAACCAAATAATAAGTTGTGGTGTTATAAATGAAAGTTCACATCGAGCCTAAGCCTCAAAACATGGTCAATACATTCCTGCTTATCTTCGTGATTCATTCTATGCAGGTGGGCGTTGGCATCCAGGGCTTCCAGCGGATCATCTATATGGAAGCAAGGCATGATGCCTGGATTTCCGTCATTCTTAGCGGGATTGCCACTGCCATCATAGGGTTCATTATGGTAAAAACATTAAGTTTATATGAGAATTCTGATATATATGGAATCCAATATGATGTGCTTGGAAAGTGGCTCGGCAACCTGATTAATATCTTGTTTGTCATCTATTTTCTTGGAGGCTTCCATATTATCGTTCGGAATTATGTCGAAGTTCTGCAGGCATGGGTTTTCCCTGAAGTCCCGAACTGGCTGATTGCTCTGACTCTCGTATACCTTGTTTACTATGGCTTGAATGGCGGGCTGCGGACAGTTGTGGGTGTCAGCTTTTTTAGCGTTATCCTATCTTTGTGGCTGATAATGCTGCTCGCCTACCCCTTCCAGTTCACTAACTGGGATTACTTATTTCCGATGTTTGAAGCGAAGATAACTGAAATACTAAGAGGGGCAAAGCAAATGACATTCACGGTCATCGGCTTTGAGATCATTTACGTTATCTATCCCTTTTTAAAAGAAAAAGACAGGGTCCATAAATATATGCAATATGGTCTTGGGTTCACGACTATCCTGTATCTTGCGCTCATGGTCGTCTCCCTGGCCTATTTCAGCGGCGGCCAGCTGGAACGGACAATTTGGGGTACGCTTTCCCTTTTTAAAATCGTTCGCTTTCCCTTTATTGAACGCTTTGAATACGTGGCAATCACTTTTTGGGTCTTGCTGATCCTGCCAAACCTGATGCTCTATATGTGGGCAGCCACTCGGGGAATCTCAAGGATTTTCAATAAAAAAGAACAAAAAGTAAGCTGGGTTCTCTTACTATTCATTTTCCTGACCCTGCTTTATCCGCTCAGCAGAGTGCAGATTAATCTATTTAACGATTATTTCGCGAGGGGTGCTCTCTATATTGTTTTTGCCTATCCATTACTCCTGTTCGGCGTTGTTCTGATCAAGAAGAAATTATTCGGTAAAAAGGATGAAGCCAATGCGCAATAAAATCCATAAGCTCATGATTGTAATCCTTGTGATTCTCCTTTCTGGCTGCGCTGAAGAGAAAACTCTGGAGAAAATGGGTTTGCTCACCACAGTGGGCTATGATCTTACAGAGGATAAGCAGATTCTAGCGACAATGGTTCTTCTCCAAATCGACCCGGAGGCTCCGCAAAGTTCTGTCATCCTGACGGCAAAATCGGCAACAAGTAAAGGTGCGAGAAATGAGGCAGATTTGAAAAGCCCTAAAAGGCTGCAGTCAGGGCAGCTGAGGGTAGCACTTTTCAGTGAAGAAGTTGTTCGTACAGGTCTTATCAATCTGGCAGATACACTCGCACGCGATCCATCGATTAGTGATCTTACCTATCTCGCGGTAGTTGAGGGAAGCACCAATAAGCTACTTAACCAAAAAAATGAACAATTTTCCGATATCAGCCAGCTCATTTATAAGGAATTGGATCAAAACATAAAAGGTGAAAAAATCCCATCCTCCACCCTGCAGGAAGTATTGCATGATTTCTATGCACCAGGAATTGATCCCATCCTGCCAACTTTAAAAGGTGATAATGGCATCGTTAAAATTTCCGGGATGGCTCTAATAAAGAATGATAAAATGGTTGGCAAAATCACCCCAAAAGAAGCCTTTTATTTAAAATTGGTTAATGACCGCTACGAGGCAGGAGCCATAGAGCTTGAAATTGACAAAAAAGATTTTGATCTGCCCGAGTCTACTGAATCGCCCGTCAAACTCGCAGTAGTTCTTGACACAATCCATAGCAAAAGTGACATCAACCTGATCAGCAAAGAAAACCTGCAATTCGAACTGAATGTCAAATTACAAACAAGACTGCTTGAAGTCAATCAGGCACTGGACTTAAAAAACCCCAAAGAGCTTTTGCTGCTCGAAACCAAGCTAAAAGAAAAAATTACCTCAGATATTGAAAAATTGATCAAAAAAGCACGGGAATCAGGGGCAGATCCATTCGGGTTTGGAGAGATCTATCGAAAAAGTGTCAGACAGGCCAACTTGACCACCGAGAAATGGCATGGCATGTACCCGGAAAGCAAAGTCGATGTGAAGATCGAGTTTGAGATTATGAGGACTGGAGTCGTGGAATAAAAGAAAAAAGCGGGAGCCCCGGTTTAGTGGTGCTCCCACTTTGTTAATCAGAACCCGATAGAGGGGGATAAGCTACTTCTAAATCATTGTAACTCTATTCCGCCCTTCATGCTTTGATTGATACAATCCTCTGTCCGCCCGGCTTATTAATGTATCGACTGAGTCACCCGCTCTAAACTCAGTCACCCCAAAACTTACTGTCTGTCTGCCAGCTGTTTTAAAATGGTATTCACTGATTTTTAAACGAAGTTCTTCAGCCAGCTTCAGTGCATTTTCACCGGATTGAGAGGAAATGATAATAAACTCTTCCCCTCCCCAGCGGCCAAATTGTTCATTAGGTGTCAGATTTTGTTTCACAAGTACAGCTAATTCCTTAAGGACCGAATCCCCAACTTTATGTCCGTATGTATCATTAACAGCCTTAAAATGATCAATGTCGAAAAATAATATAGATACTGGTGCTTCCTTTGTTCCCGACACTTTTTCATCCAGCCAGATGTCGATTTGATGACGGTTGGCTGTTCCTGTCAATGCATCAGTAAAAGCATTCTCTTTCATATTTTCAAAGTCTGAAAAAAGCTTAATTAATAACCGTGAGTAATAAATAATCAGGATGTAAAAAAGATAGGCTACATAAAACTGAATAACCGATATTAAATAATCCTCTGACATCTCAGGAAAATTCATTAAACCCATAACAAAGATGACCAAAAATACAGATAGGGAGAAGACAAGCCCCCGCCTAGCTCCGAGAATAAGAAAAAAGCTGAGAATCACAGCAGGAACCCACATAACTGTAACTCCAAATGCACCAGCTTTATCAGTGGCAATATAATTAAAAAAGCCATCGTATACTGTTCCTATATGCATAGCAGAAATGATTATTAATGTACCATACTCCACAAGAGGCATGAGCCTTTTGTGATATAACAGTATTAAACTGATGGTAAACCAGCAAGTCAGAACTACTGTAAGTATTAAATATTTCCCATGCCCTGGCTGGTTGAATACGAAAAGCATGTAAGAGATCATAGCCAGCAGACTGGGAATAATCATACTTAGATAGACAGTACGTTTAAAGTCCTTCAGAGAGCCCAATTTCTCCATTGTGTTTTCTCCTTTATGTCAAAAGAGACCAATCAATCACCTGATTAGTCCCATTATACCTGGAATCAGTAACTGGCTGACGCAGCCTTGGCCGGCCTAAGTTCCTTTAGTTTTGAGGCTTCATTTTAAAAAAATTTGCCGCAATATCCAATTTTAATTATACTCAATTTTCAACTGATAACTGAAGATAGTTTATATATAAGGAATAATCTATAAAAATAGAAAGTCCTTCGAGACATTATCTCCAAGGACTTTCCAGCACGCCAATTAAATTTAATAAGCTTTCAAAGAAACAAAATTAAACAACGGCACTGTCCCACTTCTTTTCACCCTGGACAAAAAGGATGCCAAGTTCGTGGTGATCGCCTTCATACAAAGCCCTCTGCACGAAGCGGATTTGCCCGTTCGTATCAAGGACTTCAAGCTTGCAATGCGCCCTGTTTCGCGACAGAGCTTCATAGAAGGTTTGTTCATCATGGACATTCGTGCCGTTGACCTTTGTGACAAGCTCGCCTACACCAAGAGCCATTTTATCGGCCGGGGATTCAGGAAGGACTCCGAGAATCATCACACCATGGTTCTTTTTCGAAAATAAAACGGCCTGCTTTCTTCCTGCATCCTTTGCATGAGCGTCAAGGCTTCGCGTCCAATCATGGCAATCGCAACAGCTACAATGGAAGCGATTGGGTACCAGTATCCCGCTGCAGCAATCAGCGTGATCAGGATACCGAGCCCAACGACGCGGCTGCCCAATTGACTGACAGCTTCTTTTGGCAGCATGCTCTGGATTTGCTGATGTAAACCGATCGCAAATGGAACGAGGATCAGTGAATATGTATTGTCGCCGAGTGCGAACACAGGCCACCATTCGAACGGCAGCGTCAGAATTTCGCCCGGAATGAGCATGAATGCCGGAACAACCCATAGTCGCTTTACCTCGTGGACACCAACCGTCTGGCCGCGCTTGCTCTTGATCAATTTAGGAGAAGTTCCCTTTTTTCCATTTCGTAAAATAAGGAAGCCTTCGCCAATCGTTAATAATGCTAACAAAATCGCAATCGATGGAAAGATTTTTTCATCAAGGCTTGAAAATAAGTCGCCTGCTAAAGGGAGATCGATTTGCCTTCCTGACAGGAAAATCAATGCGAAAAACGCTGCCCCGACTGTAAATGCAGGAGCAAGCAGTCTGACCCTTGTTGTCAGACTCAATAGCAGTGTTGCTGCAGATACTAAAACGATTGCTGCGAATGGAATCGCGATCCCCGCGGCAATGGTTATGATCGAAATGGCGAGCCCGACCAGCAATCCCAGCGGAAACAGCTGCCTGAGCTCAAAATAAGCATCCTTCGCCCTTACCGTAAAGTTTTTCCGCTCCCGCTTCACGCGCGAAACACCCAGGACAGCCGCCAAAAATAAAGAATAATAGAACACAGGGTGAAGCAGAAGCCTGCCCATCCCTTTCAAAAGTTCAATGAACCAATCCTGTGCCACCCCTATGTCACCAGCCTTCATAAATTACATGATATTAAGCTTATTCTATCAAATCTGGGTGGTAAAACCTATCAATAGTTGAGGAAACTTGATGGGATTTTTTTCTTGTGGAGCTGTTTTAGGGCTGAATCTTGGGATGGGGTCAGGAATTTGAATAATTATAGGCAGATCTAAGTGTCACTTCGGCAGTCAAGGTACTTCCAAGTATGAAATTCACCCAATTTTGAAGTGAATCCAGAGGGTTTCATTAAAAAAAGGTCGCTGGAAAAATTATTCTGTAGGTTCAACTCAATAATTGCACGTTCAGCTTTAATAATTGCACTGACATTAGCCATAATTGCACACTCAGACACATTAATTGCACGTTCATCCAAATACAAGCAAAAAAAAGCTGCACCCCATTTTAACCAATCAAATGAGATACAGCTTCTTTTATTGATTCGCCAGCAGCCTCAATGCGGTCTGCAGCTGAAGGTCGTTTTCTTCTTGTTTCATCGCTTTCCTGGCCGCGTCTTCGAGTGCGGAGGCAGTTTTTGCATCAATGACACCTGTTACAGTCATGTCATTTTTGCGCTGGAATGCTTTGACGGCGATTTCGGTCATGCCGCTGAAGTATCCATCCGTACGGCCCGGCTCAAACCCGAGCCCAGCAAGGATTTCCTGGGCATTTTTGACCTGCTCGTTATTCATGTCCAGCTTGAGCGGTTTTTCAGCCTGGATAGGATGGGTATCATAAAGCGCCGGCTGATTGACCTCGACGGTTGGCTCGATGCCTTTTTTATGGATCCAGTTGCCGTCTGGTGTCAGCCATTTGAACAGCGTCAGCTTGATATTGCTGCCATCCCCCATCGGCACAGCCTGCTGGACTGTCCCCTTGCCGAAGGTCTTTTCGCCAATGACTGGATAGCCGCCTGCTTCCTTCAATGCCCCGGCCAAAATTTCCGATGCGGATGCACTGCCGTCATCTGTCAGCACAGCAATAGGATACTGCTTCGCTTTTTCCAGATTGGAGAAGTAGCGAGTCTTATCGCCGCTACGTTCTTCGATTTGATAGAGCGGCTTCTCCTTGGAAATCAACTCTCGTAAAATTTCTTCAACACTGGAAAGCAGCCCGCCAGGATTGCCGCGTACATCGATCAGCAGCGCATCCAGCCCTTCTTTTTCAAAAGCCTTAAGCTCCTTATTGAACTCTTTGGAGGTATCTTCTGAGAACGAGGTAATCTCCATGTAACCAATCTTCTCTCCGTTCACCTTTTTCATGTCAGCATGGACGGTAATCTGCGGAATCTCATCGCGAATCACTTTAACCTTCAGTGAATCCTTCAAGCCTTTACGCTCGATTTCCAGCACTACAGGTGTCCCTTTTTTGCCGCGGATTTTCAAAGTCGCCTCATATAAATCCAATCCCTCGATACTCTCGCCATCGACCGTTAAAATCTGGTCATTTGGCTTCAAACCCGCTTTCTCTGCGGGGGAATTTTTAAAAGGAGAAACGATCACGATTTTTCCATCGACCGTACTGACTTCAGCACCAATTCCTTCAAAGGACGACTCCAGCGTCTCATTGAATTGTTTGGCCGTTTCCTTGTCCATATAGACCGAATACGGATCCTCCAGGGTGGAAAGCATCCCCTGGATCGCTCCTTCAACCAGTTTTTCTTCTTCTACCTTTTCTACGTAACTGTTAAAAATCAAACTGTATGCCTGCTCGACTTTTTCGAGACTGCTTGCATCGCCTGCCTCTGCACCTGCATGATCTTTCAGGGGCACAATCTGGCGTTCCAGCACACCTGCCTTGCTTTCGTACCATTGCATGCCGGCGTATGTACTTCCTGCACCAGTCAGCAGCGAGCCCGCCATCAAAATGGCAATCCACTTACGCTCCATTGCCAAACTCCTCCCTGTTTACCGCATCTACTGCTCCTCTGCCGTAAAAATTTCTATGATTCCCATTATATGACGAACAGGGACAGGGTATGAAGGATAAATTTAGCAGCTGATCTCGAAAGAGGTATCATCCAGTGGTGATTTGTGCCCGTTTTTTAGTACGAGCCTGAAGATTCAGTTAGCACCACAAGAATATCACACCTATCTTTAAAAACATCAAGTTTACATACTCTTCAATCATCATAAACTTTATCTGGACACCTATCCTTGCATGGCTCCTAGCAATGATTTTTTCAGGTGACAATCCTGCGTAATATATTGGATTTATCATGAAAGTTCTAGCTTTAAATTATTAATCTCTAACCCTGGCCTTTCTTATCAAAAAATAGCCAATTACATAATATATAAATGCAGACCCAAGTATAAATAGTCTGTACTCAAGCAATTGACCTTTCCCTGCATAATATTCTCCATCAATAACGGATGTAAGGAACATCCCCCCGAAAACAACCAATCCGATGATAATAAACACTTTCTTGCTGCTGAAGGGTTGGTACTCTTTTGGCATTTTTCATCCTCCTATCCATTCTTTATAATTAATGAAAAAAAGCTTGGTATTAAGGCAAATTTGAAATACTCAACCATTTCTACAAATACTGTACCTTTGAGGATTACGTCCTCAACAATTAAACTCCTCTGTACCCTAGTAGCTTATAGTGATATATTTTTACGCATTAATTATATACCATTACAGTATAGAACCAAAACAGAGTAAGAAAGGCCATCGTATGAGTACGACGGCCTTTCTTACTTGGGTAGGGACTTATATTCAAAAGGGGGTTTGATGTCCTAGCTATTTTAGAATAATATATGATTTTGCAGATATTATGCAAAAGGCATTACGAATATATTACATTTTTTCATTCACAATTCCCTCAAATTATTCAAATACTCTTCTTCATATTCTCCTAGTTTGTTTTCCAATTCATCATTCTTTTGATCCTTTGACCAGGCAAAGAAGATGAAGCCAATGACTGTCCCATATATGATTTCCTGGATGAACTTCATGAATGCGCCACCTGCTTGCTGGTCATCTAATGGGCCAATTCCAAATAATTGCGGTGCTTGCATATATGAAGTATATAGCAGGTCTTTTGAGAAAATGATTAGCGCACATGCCGGAGTGAGCAGGATGCCCATCACGCATATATAGGCTATTTTATATAACGGCTTCATCGTTCCCTTGAATTCCGCCGGAGAGACGACTGGCCACCACATAATTAGGGCCAGGACAAATAAAACAAATGTCGATAAACCCATGAAAAAGGAGTTGGTCATTAAATAATCAAAAATAAATGGAACATGGTAAAAAGAAAAAATTCCATTAAAAAGCAAAACCGCAATTACGGGTTTGGTTAAGAATCGTATTGAGCTTTGTAATACACCAACCCTGTTCAAAACTTCTCCCAGTTTTCTTTTTGGAAGACCATAAAGCAATAACGGCGGAACTGCTAGGTAAATGATCGATTGGATGACCATATGGACAGAAAAAAGATAATGGCCAATACTATATACAGGAGTCCCCATTGCTATAGCAAATAAGGCTAATCCAGTGTAGAATGAGCCTTTTTGCTTTTGCGTTAACTCCATTTTAATAGCTTGTTGTTTCCGTTGATAGTAAATGCCAACAGCAAAGCACCCAAGCAAAAGCAATATATTCCATTCATAAATAATTCCACTAATCGGGTTATGTTCCATCATTACAATTCGATTCCCCTTTGTTTCTGATCCAATCTAGCGCTTTCCCTTTTTATATGCTTTATAAAGAAAGATGCCGTAAACAATTGAAAGCGTAATAAGCACGACAATCAACAGTATAAACATTTGCATCATTTTATCACCCCTTCAGTTTCTACTGTCCAAAACAGGTTCGAGTTTTCATTTTAATTTTGATATAGTGCAGTAGTCAGTTCTCAACTTCCTATTTTTGGATTTTAGTATAAAAATTATGAAGAAAATAGAAAATGTGCAGTCTTCTATCATACTAGTAATAAACATTCACATTACGACAATAAACTCCCTAACCGGTTAGGATTGGACAGGGAGCTGATTGATTATGGCAAGTTTCGGATCAACTATCGGCCAGAATACCTTTCAAGTCTTTGTCCTTCACAACTAATCCAGCATCTTTTAGTTCCTTTTGCAAAATATCCTGTGCTTTAGATTGGTCAATTTTCGAAAGTTTCAATTGATATTCTAACTCTTTTGCCATCGCATCAAAGGATTTTTTTTCTTTTCTATCAGTTAGCTCAATGATGTGATACCCTAATGAGGACTTAACGGGATCGCTAACTTGTCTTACTTCTAATGAATAAGCTGCTTTCTCGAACGCAGGATCCATTTTTCCAATTCCAAACCAGCCAAGATCCCCACCACTTTCTGCTGAAGACTTGTCGGTGGAATATTCTTTTGCTAACTTCTCAAACTTATCACCATTTGCCAATTTACTTTTAACTTCATTCGCGGTCTTCTCATCCTTTACCAGAATATGTCTTGCTTTGATTTCTGGCTTGTAGGCATCATAGCTCTTCTTAATTTCCTGATCAGTGACTTTTATATCTTTAATTAGAGCCTTTTCCATTAAGAGTTGACTTTTCAGCACTTCTTTCAACTCATTTTCATCCTTTATACCATTTTGCATTAGTACCATTTCAAAGTTTTCACCCGTCTGGTCCTTGATTTCCTTCAATTTTCCACTTACTTCCTTATCACTTACCTTGTATTTGTTAGCAAGGACTTTTTTATAGACAAGGTCTTGCAATACTTGTTCTCCATATTTACCTTTCATGGATTCGTACAATTCTTCCTTAGTAATATTTCCGGCTTCTGTTTGTACAATCACCTCGGAGTTTGCGGGACCTGTGGAACAAGCACTTAAACTGATTATTCCTGCAGCCAACGAAATGCCAACTAGTGTTTTCTTCATTTAAATACACCTCTAAGTAGTTTAATAGTTAATGTAAGTTACTGCATGATGATTCGAAAATGAATTACCTTTAATGCTTATATGCTCATATATGCATTATGTTATACTAATCATTATAGGTCAAGTTGTTTATTGATCTTTTTAAAGCGTTTGAATGATTCAAATCTATAAAAATATCGGGAGGATGTATTGTTGCTCGCTACTATTGCTGCAGGCCTGGCACCGGGATTAGCGCTATTATGTTACTTATATTTAAAAGATAGATATGATCAAGAGCCATTATCGGTAGTGGCTAAAGTATTCTTTTCAGGTGCCTTGTTAGTTTTCCCGATCATGTTTATTCATTACGTTTTGGATACAGAAGACTTGATACCCAGTTCAATTATTGAATCGTTTATTACCGTTGGCTTACTTGAGGAATTTTTCAAATGGTTCATTTTGTACAACATGGTATACAGCCACTTGGCATTTGACAAACCTTATGACGGTATTATATATAGTTCGGCTGTTTCTCTTGGGTTCGCTTCTGCGGAGAATATCCTTTACCTGTTTGCTAATGGATTGGAACTCGCATATAGCCGTGCACTATTACCCGTTTCAAGTCATGCAATATTTGGAATTATCATGGGCTACTATTTTGGGAAAGCGAAATTCTCAAGTAGCCCGCCCCTTAGGTGGATAGTCCTGTCCCTGATCATACCCACACTACTTCATGGAGGATATACATACATCCTTCTTACAGTAGAAGATTGGCTGCTGCCTATTGTCTTTTACATGGCTTTCCTCTGGTTTTTAGGGATTAGGAAGTTTAGGCTAGCAACATTAGCCTAAAAAAATCACCATGTTTATTAGATTAGAAAGGCTCCTTCATTACTGAAGGGGCCTATTTTTAATAGAGTACATGTTCAAGACCTTCTAACAAAACATAGTATGTCGGCCGCTTTATAAGTTAATGAATTGCTTGGTTTGAATCGCATTCGTGAACAAATTTGACAATTTAGTGAATATTTTGAATAATATGTACAAAGGTGGTGAAATGAAATGACGAATGAAAAAATTCTTCAGACAGTTAAATTGCTGGGTGGAACCCTTCTTTGTATTGGAATATCGACTTTTCTCACAGGTCTTTTCGTAAGTAAAGGCGAAATTCTGGCAGCAATTGGAGCAGGCACGATTGTGGGTGCCGTTTTCATCTTCCTGATGGGGATCTTTTTTGTTGCTTCAGGAGAGGTATTGGAAAAAACACAACATAAGAATAAAAAAAGAGCGCCATTTTAGACGCCCCGTTGATTAACACATTTATTCATAACCCCATATCAGGGTAAGCAATGAACCAAAGATGGTAACTAAAGCAATGAAAACTGCGTAATAAATATTGGTGTAAATGGACGGTTTATCTTCGCTTTCACCAGCGTGCATAAACACAACCAACTGCACCGCCGCCTGGATGAAGGCTGTCACCAGCAGAATGGACATTCCAATGGTATAAGACAGATCCATGAAATAAACAGCAAGAGCCACTGCAGTGAGGATTAAAGAAAATACAAACCCCATTACTTGTTTTAAAGGAAATAAATCTTTCATGTTTACATCATTCCTTTCAAGTAGACGAAGCTGAAGATAAATATCCAGACCACATCTAGGAAGTGCCAGTACAACGAAAATATGAACGATTTATTGGCTGTTTCAGGCGTAAGACCTCGTTTCTTGATTTGCATAATGATCGCAAGACCCCAGAACAAACCAAACGTTACGTGTGCACCGTGTGTACCCAATGTAGTAAATAACGCAGCTGAAAAACCGCTAGTCTGCAGTGTCAGACCTTCATGGATATATTGTACAAATTCATAAATCTCCAAACCTATGAATCCCAGTCCTAGAATAAGAGTAATGATGAAGAAATTGATCATCGCTTTTACTCTGCCAATCCTCATAGCATGAATTCCTAAGCCAATTGTGAAACTGCTAGTCAAAAGTAATAGAGTTTGAATAATCAGGGTCGGAGCTTTAAACACTTCTTCCCCGCTTGGGCCGCTTCCGGTTCGGTCCACTAAAATAAAGTATGCAGCGAAAAGCGTTGCAAACAGGGCTATTTCCGCCCCCAGGAAAATCCAAAAACCTAAGATTTTCAACCTATTTTCTTCTGTACTATATTCAAGCGGGAGTGATTGATCGATTTTCATTTTCAGATACCTCCCAATTTCTTTTCAGTTTCTTTGATTTCCTTAACGGAAATGTAGTGGCCATGGTCCTTCTCGAAAGAACGGTATAACATACAACCAAATATCCCTAATACAGAAAGAATAGCTAGTGTCCACATGCTGAATACCATCGCGAATCCAAATACAAAGAAGAAAGCACTCAGAACAAAAGGCAACCCACTGTTATTTGGCATATGAATCTTCTTGTACTCACCCGGGAACAAGTCATGACCGTTTTTCTTTGCATCCCAGAACGCCTCAGATGAGTTCACATGAGGCACAATCGCAAAATTGTACTCCGGTACCGGACTGTGAGTAGCCCATTCAAGAGACCTTGCATCCCATGGATCAGATCCGATATTTCGAGGTGCATAGCGAGTGCTGTAATAGATATTGTATACAATCAGAGCAAATCCTATGGCGAGACCTATTGCTCCAATAAAGGAAAGTCCATTCCAAATTCCATATCCTGTCGACTCAGAATAGGTATACATGCGACGCGCTTGTCCGTCAAGACCAGAAATAAACATCGGGAAAAATGTCAAACAGACACTAATCGCGATGAACCAAAACGACCATTTTCCGATGCGTTCATTCAACATGAAACCAAAAATCTTCGGCCACCAGTATGTCATTCCCGCGATCATCGCGAATACTACACCTGGGATGATAACCAGATGGAAATGGGCCACAAGGAACATCGTATTATGATACTGGTAATCCGCACTAGCCATGCCAAGCATGACGCCTGTTACTCCACCGATTGTAAAAATCGGGATAAAGCCAAGGGAGTATAACATAGGAACCGTAAACCTGATTTTTCCTTTCCACAGTGTAAGAAGCCAGTTAAAGATCTTAACCCCTGTAGGAATTGCAATTGCCATAGTCGTTATCGAAAAAATACTATTCACAAGGGCACCCTGTCCCATCGTGAAGAAATGATGGACCCAGACGACAAAGGACAATGCCGAGATCGCCACAATCGAAACGACCATAGACTTGTATCCATATAGATTTCGGCGGGCGAAAGTCGGAATGATTTCACTGTAGATCCCGAATGCTGGCAGGATTAAAATATAGACCTCTGGATGGCCCCAGACCCAGAAAAAGTTGGCCCACAGCATATCCATGCCGCCATTTGTTGTCGTAAAGAAGTTGGTCCCAAATAAACGATCCATTGTTCCCATCGCCAATGCCACTGTTAATACCGGGAAAGCGAAAACAATTATTACATTGGTAATCAGTGCTGTCCATGTAAACATCGGCATCTTCATTAACTTCATACCTGGCGCTCTCATTTTTAAAATGGTAACAATGAAGTTAATACCTGTGATTAAAGTACCAAGGCCTGCAATTTGAATTGCAAGCATATAATAGTTCGTTCCTACTGATGGACTGAATTCATTTCCAGCGAGAGGGAAATACGATGTCCAGCCTGAATCAGGAGAACCACCTACCACGAAAGAAATGTTAAATAACATCGCTCCCATAAAATATAACCAGAAACTTAAAGCGTTCAACCGGGGAAAGGCAACATCACGTGCTCCAATCTGCAAAGGGACCACAAAGTTCATTAAAGCCATGACGAAAGCCATAGCCATGAATAAAATCATCACTACTCCGTGTGTCGTAAAAACCTCATTATATTCCTGGGCATTCAGTAATGTATTCTCAGGTATAGCAGTTTGAGCGCGCATCATCAAAGCGTCGACCCCGCCTCGGAATAACATCAGCAAAGCGGAAATGAGATACATGATGCCAATGCGTTTGTGGTCAACCGTTGTTAACCATTGCTGCCACAGATAGCCCCATTTTCTAAAATAGGTCAGCCCAGCTAAAATAGCTATAATTGTAAGACCAATGGCTACCATCGAAGCGTAAATCGTTGGGCTTGGATTCGGGACAATAAATCGATCAAAAAATTCCATACTCCTGCAACTCCTTTCAAGAAGTTTTAAGTTGTTATACTACCTTACTTATAATCTTCTAGTGATTCATATCCTCCATATCATTTTGATCCATTTCTCCATCAGGATTTTGTTTTTCATCACCATTATTATCCTTTTGAGTGCTTGCCGCTTCTTTTTTGTGATGGCCCTCTGGAGGTGGAGAGAAGGATAAATGTGTTCCTGTATAAGTTAATTGACCTAGATGGCTGGGTTTTAACAGTTCATTGAATTTTTCTTCAGTTAATGGTTTAGCAGTTTTCTTGATCTCTTCTACCCATTTCTCGTATTCAGCCTGCTTCATAGCTGTTACATTAAAGCTTTGCTCTGCGAAACCAGAACCTGTAAAATTCGCATTCCTTCCGCCGTACTCACCAGGTACGTCTACAGCTAGATTTAACTTATTAACCATATCTGCCATCGCATATTTTTGGCCCCCTAATTGAGGAATCCAAAAACTAGAAATCGGCCCATATGAATACAGACGGAACTCAATTGGTCTGTTCGTTGGGATAAAAAGATAGTTGACAGTTTCAATATTTTCTTCTGGATAGCTGAAATGCCATTTCCAATTTGAGGAAGCAGCATATATCACTAATGGTTTCTGATTTTCATAGCCTTCTGGTATCGACTCTACCTCATATGTGGATTTCACTGTAATTATTGAAAGAAAAATGACAATTATGATCGGAATCCCTACAAAGATTGATTCAATCACCTTGCTCCCTTCAATATGTGGCGGTTCATAGTTTTCACTTTGTCTAGAAGCCCTGTACTTGACTAACATGACGATGAAAAGTACAAAAACCGCAATGACAACGAACGCCATAGTCCAGATTGAAATCATGATTACATCTGCAGTTGTACGTGCTTGCGGACCTTTCGGATCAAGAACCATAAGTGGTTCACATCCCGATAGTAAGGTGAAAACACCCAGAATCAACGACAGAATCGCCCATTTCACTTTCATCGAGTTACCCCTTTCTTTAGTTGATGAGACAGTAGTTAGAATCCATGTCCAATTTATATCGCCTTATTTATGTGAATTACATCACATAGGATAACATTATAAATTGTTTTACAATCTGGAAGCATGAAAGTTAACTTAAGAGAATGAAGCTGCAAATCAAACGAATGATATATGAACATATATACATAAATTACCTAAAAGTCATTGATACATGAACACATATACATACATGTTTTCCAGAAAGAACGAACAGTTTCTAACACGGTTATAATGTTAACATACTCATCCAGCTGATAAATTTCTATTTGTGACAAATTTATGAAGGTTTTTATTTACATTTTTGTATTATTCTTTTCCTTTTACTAACTCCAAAAGAATTAAATTAGGAATCTTCACACTTTTATCACAAACAAATGGTAATAATAAAAATATTGACTGTTAATCAATTATGCTATATTTAAATTTTGAATAAAGGGAGATTAATCAATGCGGAAGACTATAGGTGTGTCCATTGCTTTAATGGTTACGTTAATACTTACAGCTTGCGGGCAAGATATAAAGGATCCTTTGAATTGGGAAATAAATGACTTCACTTTCGAAAATCAAAATGGCAAGAAAGTAGGAATGGAGGATTTAAATGGCGAGGTATGGGTAGCAGACTTTATTTTCACTAGCTGTGAAACGGTTTGTCCCCCTATGACGGCTAATATGGATATCCTGAATCAGAAGTTGAAAAAGGAAGGAATAAATAACATTAAATTTGTTTCCTTTAGTGTTGATCCTGATGTTGATACCCCTGATAGAAGAAAAGATTATATGGAGCGGTATGATATCAATCCTGATAAGTGGCACTTTTTATCAGGATACTCTCAGCAAACAATCGAAGACTTTGCTTTGAAAAATTTTAAAACTATTGTTAAAAAGCCTGAAAATGACGATCAAGTTATTCATGGCACTTCCTTTTATCTGGTTGATAAAGATGGGGTAATCGTAAAAGATTATCCAAGTCTTTCTGATGTTCCCTTCGAACAAATGATTGAGGATATTAAGATTCTATTGAACGAGTAGTCATATTTTCAGGGGAATTGTTGCCGAGTTGGCCAAAACGGCAGAAAGAGGGTGACCTGATGGGTTACCCTCTAATAGTTTTTTTACTTGTATATAGGTCATTTTATATCCAGCCAAAATATCTCACAGTTTGGGCAATAAGAAACGTTACACAAAGGGCGATGGCGGTTGGAATGATAAAAGCCATAAATGTCCACTTCTTGCTCTTTGTTTCTTTATAAATATTAATCAATGTTGTGCCGCAAGGATAGTGTAATAGAGAAAAAAGCATCATATTCAACGCAGTGAGCCAAGTCCAATTATGATTAATAAAAATTTGCTTAATATCTTCTATTCCTCCTGCATCAACCAGTTCACCTGTTGATAGATATCCCATAAGAAGGACAGGCAGCACAATTTCATTTGCAGGGAGTCCGATTATGAATGCCATCAAGATATACCCATCCAAGCCTAACATTTGGCCGAGCGGATCAAGAAATTGGACAATGTGCAATAAAATGCTCGTGCCGTTCACATGGATATTTGCCAATATCCATGTCATGACCCCCGCGGGTGCTGCTACTTTAACTGCTCGTTTTAGTACTGCTAGAGAATTGTTCAAAGAAGAACGAATGACAGTATCAAATATCTTCGGCTTTCTATAGGGCGGGAGTTCCAATGTATAGTGTGTTGGGACACCACTTAATACAGTTTTTGATAGAATCCAAGAAACAGAGAATGTTATGATGATCCCAAATAATACAATTCCCACTATGACAGCCGTTGTTATAAAGGATTTGATTCCCCCCGTAAAACCAGCCGCCATAAACAAGGAGGCCAGCAAGATTAACGTTCCCCATCTCCCATTGCAAGGAACAAAATTATTGGTCAGGATGGCAAGCATCCGTTCCCTCGGTGATTCTATTATTCTTGTGGACATCATGGCTGCTGCATTACAGCCAAAACCCATCGCCATTGTAAGGGATTGTTTGCCATGTGCTCCAACAGTTTTAAAAAGCCGATCCATGTTAAATGCTACTCTAGGAAGATATCCATAGTTCTCGAGAAGTGCGAAAGTAGGAAAAAATATCGCCATCGGAGGCAGCATCACACTGATGACCCATGAAGTTCCCCGATAAAAGCCCAATACCAATACACCGTATAGCCAATCTGGAGCTTTTACAAGCTTAAATAATACTGTAATATGTCCCTCAAGCCAGCCAAAAAAATCCGCGAGCATAGAAGAGGGAATATTGGCTCCTGCAATGGTTAAGTAAAATACCGCTCCGAGCATTAGAAGCATGATAGGAAAACCCCAAACAGGAGAAGTAAGCACCGAGTCTAATCGCTCCGTTCTTTCGTCATGTTTTGTTTTGCTATATTCAACTCCCGCCTCAATACATCCCCTGCTATTCCGATACAGAGCCTCCACAATCTTATCGCGTGTTTTTGAGGATGATAATTTCTCTGCTTGCTCAAGCAGTTCAACGAACATTACTTGTTCAGAGGCTGCTTTTTCCATCAGTTTAATCCCTCCTTTGATAAATGCCTATCCTTCAGTTCTTCGAGCAACTTTTCATCACCATCCAATAGCCTTAAAGAAAGCCATCTGGCTGGTACATTGTTTCCGAATACCTTTTGGACCATCGGTAAAAGGTATTCTAATTTTTGTTCAGTTTCGTCATCATATTGAACTTTTACAGGCGAACAAGGAATGACACCTGTTACTACCCTTTCAATTGTATCCAACAAAAGCGGCAGTCCTGTTTTATTTCTGGCTGATATTTTAATGACAGGGACCCCAAGGCGTCTCATCAGTATTTTTTCATTAATCCTGATACCCATTTTCTCAGCCTCATCCATCAAGTTGATGCATACAATGACTTTCTCAGTCAATTCCAGGACCTGCAACGCAAGATTTAAATTGCGCTCGAGTGCAGTAGCATCCGGTACAACAATCGTCAATTCCGGTTTCTCAAACACTATAAAATTTCGCGCTGTCTCCTCATCAAGTGAATTAGAAAAGAGGGAATACGTTCCTGGCAGGTCAATCATGTTGTAGGATTTACCTTTGTGTACGAATGCTCCTTCTTTTATATCCACGGTCTTGCCTGCCCAGTTGCCCGTATGCTGCTTTAGCCCAGTCAAGGTATTAAACAAAGTACTTTTTCCGGTATTTGGATTTCCTGCTAGTGCAATCCTGATTTGATTGATCATTTCTCGACCAGCTCCCCTATAATATTGAGACTCTCTTCTTTCCTTAAAGCAACAGATGCACCGCTTACCCGATAAACAACAGGGTCACCTAAAGGACTTCTTCTCACCACCTCGACTATTGCTCCTGGTACAAATCCTAAATCCAGTAGCCTTCTCCTCATCGTTCCGTGGATATTGAGACTTAAAATTTTTATAAAATCCCCGATTATGCCATCATACAAACTCAACTTGTTTGTCCGTATCATCTTTTTTTCCTCCTAGCCATAGTTTTTCCCTAGAGAAACATTTCTGGTTTATTTCATTATATGTTCACTTATTCATATTGTCAAAATGATTGTAGGAAAGTTTTTTAGCATTTAGGTGTATGCGTGGCTATACAGTATGAATATTGCAAATGCCTTAGTCAGTCTGGACATTGCCTCGAGACACATATTGTTACCCACTACGATATTATTAAATAGTTCTATGCAATAAGAAAAGCGCAAGCGCCTCGACCAGGCCTGACGGTGAAGTCGTTCTTTGACTTCATTGGCAGGACCGAAGCGTCTCGAGCTGCTCAAAGCTAACGCTTCTCGCAAGATACTCGAGGAAGCATACTCTTGGATGAAAACTGGCTAGGCGCTGGAGCTAGACACTAATCTGAGTGTAATAAGTTTATACTTTCTTATAAAACAAAAAAGCTTGCAGGAGGCTCTGCAAGCTTAAAGTTTCTAGTATTAATGATGTCTGGCATGGTCAATTATTTGTTTCAGGACACCCATTACGTGTTCATCATCGCACGAATATATCATGGAAGTACCTTCTCTTCTGTACTTTACTAATCTTAAATTTTTCAGGAATCGTAACTGATGAGAAACAGTGGATTGGAGCATCTCCAGTTGTACAGCAATTTCGTTGACTGATTTTTGTCCTTTTGATAACAGGTGCAGGATCTTGATCCTAGTAGGGTCAGATAACGCTTTAAAAGTTTGCGATACTATAAACAGCGTCTCTTCATCCAAAGTGTTTTCAAGATTCACCATATCAACTGGTTCATGTTCTGATTTCTTCAATTCGTTCACCTCAAGGTTTTATAAGGTTCATTATATCACAGCATGGCCAGCTATTCGAAGTCAATTTAACTGCCTACCAGATTGATATCACCATGATCATCAACTTTATTGAACCAAGTGCAATAGCTAATATGAATAGCAATCTTGAAATTGAAACGGTCCCAATACTTTTCCAGAAAATTTCGTATAAAGCTATATAACTTATAGTCCCTATTGCCGCTCCTATTACCAGTGTATAAAACTTAAGCGGGACGACAGGAATAGTTTGACCTGCAAAGATTGTGAAACCGACGCCAAAAGACAAAATGGCACAGGAAATCCAGAAGATGGTGGACCTTAGTTTATTTTGGAGGATGGCTCCCATTAATATTACTCCTTCTGGAATATGATGAAGCACTACGGCTATCGTTAAATAAAAATTGTCGACTTCTTCATTTAAGAAGCTTAAACCAAGTGCAAACCCTGTGGGTATACTATGGGTATACAGCGCCAAAAATAAAAGGATGAAGGCTGACCACCCCGTCTGGGCTTTGTGATTGAATTGGCGAAAAAAACGGTCAATTGTCAAGATGAGCAAAACACCTGAAGAAATCCCTATAAAAACCCCTAATGGATCTAATCGAACCAGCGCTTCTGGAATTAAGTCGAATGTGATTAAGCCTAATAAAAGACCGCCACAGAATAAATGTATAGATTGATGATTCATATTCCATTTCTTATTAATGAAAAATGTCATGTATCCCCCAAACAGGAGGCCCAGGAAAACGATCCATGCTAATATGGCACTTACACTTGCAGGTTGCAATCCATCCTCACACCTTCCGGCCAAAACTTCTTTAAGATGTATATTCAATTTTTCAATGGACATGCTGATTGATTTGTTGATTAAAATGGCATTTCCAGTTTTAGCGAAGGCAAGGAGGGAAAAGAGAAGTAAAAAAAGGAGCAGGACAGCTTATGGGTAAAAACAAACACAAAAGTATGGGAGTTGCCTTTTTTCTAAATCTTTCATTCACGATTATAGAAATTATAGGAGGAATCTTGACAGGAAGTATCGCCATCATTTCTGACGCGATACACGATTTGGGTGATTCAATCTCCCTTGGGATGTCATGGTACCTCGAACGGAAGGCTAGTAGGAAACCCAGCGATAAATACACCTTTGGATATAAGAGATTATCCTTGATGGGGTCATTGCTGAATGCAGCAGTCCTTATTTTCGGATCCCTCTATGTATTGATTGAGGCTGGAAAAAGGCTATTTGAACCTGTGTCTCCAAACTCTCAGGGAATGTTTTGGCTTGCGATTCTTGGTATAGCGGTAAATGGATATGCAGCGTATCGTATAAAAAAAGGGGAAAGTGGAATGAACCAGAAAATGCTCTCATGGCATTTATTAGAGGATTTACTCGGGTGGATTGCAGTCTTAGTGGTCAGTATCATCATGCAATTCAAAGAAATTCCTATCTTAGACCCTCTTCTTTCCATTGGGATCACTCTCTTTGTACTTTACCATGTAATTAAAAATCTCAAGAAAACACTTGTCATCTTGATGGATGCGGTCCCTCAGGAAGTTAATCTCAAAGACATGAAGGATCAGTTCCTGAATCTAGAATATGTTATGGATATTCATAATTTACACTATTGGTCCCTTGACGGTAAGTCGAGTGCATTCTCCACCCACCTTATCGTCCAAGAAAAATTGGAAAATGGACAGGAAGAAGTAATTAGGAATAAAATCAGGCAAATCTTGAAGAATAATGATGAAGGTATTGACTTCATTTCGATTCAGGTCGAACGTGGACGAAAAACATGCTAAGAATAAGAAAATCGCAAGCGCCTTGGTCAGCCCCGACAAGGGTTGGAGGGCCGACCGGTGAAGTCGTTCTTTGACTTCATTGGGCGGACCAAACTCTAAAAGCGAAGGCGACTGCCCAACTCCGACAAGCGCTGGAGGCCTGACAGTGAAGTCGCTCTTTTACTTCATTGGCAGGACCAAAAACGAAAAGTATAGCCGACTGTCCAGAAACGCAGAAACTGGAGACTCCGGCCCTGCCGGCGGAGTTGAAGTTTCGGAGTTTCTAGGAGGCGACACTAGACAAGCGTCTCGAGGAGTTAGGAGCCGCAGCTAGACAAGCGTCTCGAGCTGCTCAAAGCTAACGCTTCTCGCAAAATACTCGCGGATGCACATTCTTGGATGAAAACCGGCTAGGCGCTGGAGCTGGCCAATTCTCTAAGTTGAAATGCTATAAATTCTGATATTATTTAAAAAACAGGAAGACTGCCAGGGAGTTTCCCCAGGGTAGTCTTCCTGTTTTTATGACCTTTAGTTACAAGTCCCATGCTGAGTAGGACAACCAAATTCCAATTTCTCCGTTTGGATGGTACTATGATCAATTCCGAACTCGTCATGGAGAATCGCCTGTGCTGCATGGAGAATGACATCATGGTTCCCATTATCCTGGATGGTTATATGACAGCTTAATACAAGAACCCCAGAAGTAATGGACCAAACATGCAGATCATGTACGTCTTGAACATAGGGAATTGCATGCAGCGATGATTTCACTTGCTCATAATCGATATGGCTTGGGGTGCCTTCCATCAGGATGTGGAAAGAATCCTTGGTCACTCTCCAGCCGCTGATGATGATCAATATCGAAACGATCACACTCGCAATCGGGTCGGCAATGCCCCAGTCGAAAAAGTAAATAAGCAATGCAGCCGAAATGGCACCGACCGACCCAAGCATATCCCCTATAACATGTAAAAAAGCACTTCTGACATTTAAATTTTCGTCTTTATCACCTTTCATCAATAACCATGCCGCTATGATATTGACCATCAACCCGATGATAGATATTGTTAGCATACCAAGGCTTTTTACCTCTGGAGGGTTAAGGAACCTTTGATATGCTTCATAAAATATATAGAGTGAAATCAATATTAATGTGACACCGTTAAGTGCAGCTGCAATGATTTCAAACCTTTTATAACCAAATGTTTTCCCTATCGTCGCCTTTCGTTCTCCAAGTTTGATGGCCGTTAAGCTTAATCCTAATGCTGCAGCGTCACTCAACATATGTCCTGCATCTGATAATAGGGCAAGACTATTTGTAATGATACCGCCGATCACTTCCACAATCATGTACGTCGTAATAATAATAAACGAAAGGAACAGTGCTTTTTTATTATTTGCATTCCCATGGCCATGACTATGTCCATGAGCGTGTGAATGTCCGTGTCCCATAATGAACCTCCTTTTTATGAATATATGCTCATATATATATTATTAACATATGATGGGTGTATTGCAATCCTTTTTGAGGAAACCAGGCATTTATTTTTACCCCAGTTGCAATTTTTTATTCTTCTTCAATTTTATTGTTATTCAAAACACTTTTCTGTGAATAATTATTGTAGTTAAGTAAATAATCATGTTGAAAAGAAATAGAAATCAAATCAGAAAATTAGGAAGGAATCAGGAAATGGGGAACTCTACTGTAAAAACTGGTGAAAAAGGCGCCTGGATCAGCATTTCTGCCTATATTTTTTTGGCTGCATTCAAGTTGATCATGGCAAACCTGGGGAATTCTGAAGCACTTAAAGCGGATGGTCTGAATAATTTTACTGATGTGTTTGCTTCCGTAGCCATTTTAATCGGATTAAAAATTTCAAAAAAGCCAGCTGATGAAAACCACAAATATGGTCACTCCAGGGCAGAAACCATTTCGTCCCTGATCGCTTCGTTCATCATGTTTTTTGTAGGGGTCCAAGTTGTAATGGATTCCTTCCAGAAATTCTACAAACCAGGTGAGGGCCAGCCGGAGCTTTTTACCTCATTCGTCGCCTTGATCAGTGCTATAGCCATGTTTTATGTATATAGGATAAATATCAAGCTATCCAAGGAAATCGGAAGCAAAGCCTTGTATTCAGCGGCACAGGATAATAAATCTGACGCCTTAGTCAGCATAGGAACGGCAGTAGGAATCATCGGTGCTTTTTTCGGCCTTGGATGGCTTGATCCGCTAACAGCCGCCTTTGTTGGTTTGATCATTTGTCATACTGCCTGGGATATCTTCAAAAATGCTGCCCATGACCTGACTGATGGCTTTGAGGTTCAGACACTTAAGGAATTTGAAGATACAATCAATGATACCCCAGGCGTAAAGTTCACTAAAGATATTAAAGCAAGATTATATGGAAACCAGACAGCAGTAGATGCAACCATTTTCGTTGACTCAAATCTGTCAATCATTCAGGGTCATGCTATATCAGAATTGGTAGAACAACGCTTGTTTGAATACCACAAAATCGGCCATGTCCATATCCATATCGAACCTATTTAAGCGTGTCCTTTGAACCCATTTTTTCCTCCAATTCTTTTAGTTCTTTATCCGACTTTTTCTTAAATAAGTAGATAACCCCTATAGCCATAAGTGACAAAATTGAATATGCGGCTACTGTTGGGAAAAGTTCAGCAATATTTAAACCAAGAACAAATTGCATCTTCCTCACTCCTTCTAATGTGTTTTTAATGACCTGCCGTCATAAGTACGATATAAGCCATAAATACGAAAAACAATCCAAATACCACGGATCCTGCTACCATGTTTTTACGAGTAAAACTGAGTACCATTAGAATCAATAAAATGGTTGATAAGAATACTCCAAAAAGAAAGGAGGCATCCACATTTAACTGTACTATATCATTAGTTAGAAAGGGATGAAACCACTTATACAACTGTGAATAGCCTTCTGTTTTAATCATTGATTCTATATCATGCGGTGGAGATTGAATTCCCAGTGCACCAGTCACAATAAATATCAAGGTTATAAATATGCCCTCTGCTCTCATCCATTTAATTGTTGAGGGACCTGGATGCTCTGCTTGTTTTTTCATCAATATTCCATTGATAAATGCAAAAACTAATAGAGGAATTATAAGTATATGTTTAACTAATAAAGCCTGTCCATATGGAAGCATCCAAGAAGAGACATAATCTTTAGGGTCCACAACCAGTTTCATGGTCATGAAACCACTTACAATGATTAAAATTAGACAAAGAATAGCTGTAGGTGTAAACCAAGACAAAAATTTACTCCAGTTACGCACGTCCTTTGAGAATAGAGAAACAATCAATAATATACCTGTCCAAACCACTACTCCAAGAAAATGTATTGTGTGAGATGTCAGGCCATACCAAAAGGACAAACTTGCAGCATGGCTCGAATATCCAACGGCAATAATTAACAATAGAACTAGAAAAGTTTGAAAATACTTGGATTTATTAAATAAAATCATGAAGTATAAAAGCAGTCCTACCCATGAAGTAAACATCCAAGCTTTTCCTACTTCAAAATCAAATAGAACTGAACGTAATGTTTCCCAAAAACCTAAAGCTTCTATAAAGTAGAAAATCACTTGAACTACTGGCCCTATTGAAGCAAAAATGATTCCCAGTATCGATAGAAAATATACTGCTCTTGGAATTTCAATTTTTGGTTTAAAATTTACAGGAACGAGCTGAAAAATCATAGCTCCAACTAAAATAGAAAAAGAAAGGTACAAAATAGTTTCAGATACTATTAGATAAAAGGTCATTTTTTACCCTTTCTGAAAATAAAGAGTGCCATAATTAGTATGGTTAAGGCTGCTGCAGGCAAAAACCACTTTTGGAAATTTGAATTTCCCACTCCCTCTTGTTTATTTTGTTCGTCTTGGGACAAAGTGTCATCTTCCTTGTTTTGCTCCTGACCCTCCTGCTCTGAGTCTTCAGTTTGGTTCTCGGTTTCATCTTCTCTGTTAGAAGCTTCAGTTTGAGTTTGATCAGGTACTTGAACGGTAAAAGAAATGGTTCCCTCCAGAGGATGACCATCTTCTCCAACTATTTTCCAAGTCGCCTTATACTCGCCATTTTCTAATGGCTTATCCAATTTCCCAATTAATTTATCTTCCTCAATCGTAATATTTTCAACTTGGTATGTCTCGTTATTATGTGTTAAGAATAGCTCACCAATTGTTTCAATTTCTGTTTCAAAGGTGATGTCTATCATATCAAGCGGTTCCTTTACAATCTCCCCTTCTGCAGGATTCGATTCTTTTGTATAAGAATGGGCAAAGACCTCAATTTTTAAATTAAAGCTAATAAGAATAAGGATTGCTATAACCCAGATCTTTTTCATTTTCGAAAACCTCCTACTCAACTATAAAATCCATTTTGGGCATGTTGTGCATCCCTCTAGCAGTTACATGCGCGATAATAGTATATTTTCCTGCTTCGGAAAAAGACTTTTGGATGGCATAGATTCCAGATTCACTATTTTTAGCCTCTAGCTTTTCATGAGTTTCCTGGCCTTCTTTCCAAATCTCAAATTGTACAGAGTCAGCATCATTCACATTTTCTTTTCCCTGAGTAATTCGGGCTTTCAATGCTACAGTTTCCCCTTTTTTTATTACTTCAGGCAGAATAATTTCAACATCAACCATTTCGAGTAGGGATTCCTTGTTACTTTCCTGTGCACACCCACCCAATATAAAAAATACAGAAGCAAATATTATCATTATAAATGATTTCATTTAAATCAACTCCTTATTCCAAGGCTTAAGGCTTTTCTTTAACAGTGAATATATGAGCAATCAATCATATAAAATAATACTAATTTTAAGAGTATAAATCAATATCTTTAGGCAAATGACTTTCCATACTTACTATTAAGGCTTAGGTTAAATTATGAAACGTTATGAAAATAAATTAATCATAAAGAAGCCCACATTCATCATTTCCAATGTGGGCCCTGGCCAAAATTAAACTTTCATTAAAACTATTTTTTGGTACATACCATTGAATAATGATTTTTTTCTCTCTAATAGTCTTATACTCTTCGTTTCATTCGCGATGGACTCAAAGGATAAACCAATATCTGTACCTAATAGTCTAATCAATGGTCGAATTAATCTTTTCGATAATGAAAGTTCTTTCTTACCGTCAACAAATTTATCAAAAACAACAATCTGTCCACCATATTTCGTAACACGGGTCATTTCATCAAGGGCTTTTTTGCCATCGGGAACGACAGTTAATATCAAGCTGCCAATGACATAATCAAACGTATTGTCTGGCAGGTTCATGCTTTGAGCATCCATTTGTATAAATTCAATTTTTTCGCCTTCGTACTTCTTTCTTGCTTGATTTAGCATGTCTTCTGAAAAGTCTATGGCTGTTACCTTGAGGCTGTTATAAGGGACTTGATCGATATCCGCCCCTGTGCCAACCCCTACGAAAAGTACGGATTCTCCTGCTTTAAACTCTATATCTTGAAAAACTCGTTTTCTTGCTTCTAAAAATAGTCCGGAATTAAAAAAGTAATCGTAGATGGGGGACCAAATTTTATAGATGAATCGATTCCAATTATTATTCATCTGATTACCCCGTTCGTTAAATTATTCTTTTACCCTCAAAAGTCGCAAACCGTTTAAAGTGACAATAAGAGTAGCCCCCATGTCGGCAAATATAGCGATCCATAAGGTAAGCCATCCTGGTATCACTAGCAGAAGTGCAATAAGCTTGATTGCCAGGGAGAATGTAATGTTTTGCTTGATGATCGTTAAGGCTTTTCTGCTTAACTTGATAGTAAACGGCAGTTTCTTGAGATCATCGCCCATTAAAGCAATGTCTGCAGTTTCCAGAGCCGTATCAGTCCCTGCTCCTCCCATGGCGATTCCTACAGTGGCAGAAGCTAGAGCAGGTGCATCGTTGACCCCATCTCCAACCATGGCCACTTTACCGTGTTCATCACGCAATTTCTTGATAAATGCCAGTTTATCCTGTGGAAGAAGTTCCGCTTCGATGTCAGATACTCCGACCAATTCACCAATTGCATTTCCAGTCCCTTTATTGTCACCTGTCAGCATGATGGTCTTCTTTATTCCAAGTTCATGGAGTCTGGCGATAGTGGAACGGCTGCTTTCCCTAACTTCATCTGCTACTGCAATCAACGCGGATATACTATCCGTAGTGCCCACAACCATGACTGTTTTTCCTTGAAGCTGTAATTCATTAATTTTTTTACTAATGTCAGATGAAATACTCTGATTTAACAACTCTTCAAATAACTTTGGATTTCCAATAAAGTAGGTTAACCCGTTTATTGTTCCTTTTATCCCTTTTCCCGTAATCGATGAAAAATCCTCCACAACTAGGTCCTTGAAAGAAATTTCTTTTTCCTCTGCTTTTTTTATTATCGCTGAAGCAAGAGGATGCTGAGAATTATATTCTAATGCAGCTATGATACTCAGCAGCTCATTTTCCTTCTGCTCATTATCAAGCATTACATAATCAGTAACTGCAGGTACGCCTTTTGTTAAAGTACCTGTTTTATCAAATGCGATGGCGTTAAGCGCACCCGCTTCCTCAAGATAAACTCCGCCTTTGATTAATACTCCATTCCTTGCTGCATTTCCTATTGCAGTTACAATGGCAACCGGCGTCGAAATGACAAGTGCGCAAGGACAGCCGACAACTAGGACCGCAAGCCCTTGATAAATCCACTCACTCCAGTCTGCCTGGAATAGAAGCGGCGGGATTATAGCCACAAGTGCAGCAATCACAATAATGGCCGGTGTATAATACTTTGCAAACTTATCGACAAAAGCCTGGGAAGGTGCTCTCTCCGCTTGGGCTTCTTCTACTAGGTGAATGATTTTCGCAATTGTTGTATCATCGACCCTTTTTGTTACTTTGACTTCCAGTAAGCCTTCTGTATTCAATGTACCTGCAAAAACATCATCATCCACTGATTTTTCCAGCGGTACGGATTCTCCAGTAATTGCTGCCTGGTTAACGGATGAATATCCTTTAACGACAATTCCGTCCATAGCAATTTTTTGACCTGGCTTCACGATCATGATATCACCGATTTGGATATCATCTACTTTAATCAATAGTTCCTGACCATTACGACGGATGAGTGCTTCTTTTGGCGCGATATCCATTAATGAACGAATCGAAGCCCGAGCCTTATCCATGGAATATTTCTCAAGCGCCTCAGAGATTGCAAATAAGATAACAACTACTGCACCCTCAGTCCATTCGCCGATAAAGCCAGCACCGATAATGGCAATCGTCATGAGAGTTCGCATGTCGAACTCTAACCGGAAAAGATTTTTCAAACCCGTTTTAAATAAAGAAAATCCTCCAATTAAGATGGCTGCCAGAAAAGCCGCGATCGTTGGCAGACTTTCTTCCCCATTAATAGACTGAGAGACATAACCTAAAACCACAAACAGTAATGAAGCCAAAACTGTGGAATATTCCTTCCAGAATGGTTCTTTTTTCTGTGGTTTCATCTCACCCTTTTCAGGATAGATCTTCAAATTTTCAAAAGCTCCAGCCTCTTCCAGCTTTTCAATCGTTGTGTTTCCAACCACCGTTATTTTTGAGGCACCGAAGTTTACACTTGCATCCAAAACACCATCCAGGTGCTTTACGTTCTTCTCGAACGTTCTAGCGCAGCCCGCTCAAGAAAATCCTTCGATGCGATAAACCGTCTTCTCTGCATTAAGATTCTGTTCTAAAGCCTCAGTCAAGGGTACTCAACTCCTTTTGATGTTCAAATGCAATACTAATCAATTGTTTTACATGTTCATCCGTAAGAGAATAAAAAACCAATTTCCCTTCTTTCCTGTACTTTGCCAAACCCATATTTTTAAGTAAACGCAAGTGATGCGATGCAGTTGCAGTTGAAGCCCCTACAATATTGCCAACATCACATACACAAAGCTCATCCTCCAAATAAAGGGAGTAGGCAATTTTCATCCTTGTTTCATCTGAAAGGGCTTTGAATATCTTGGCCACATCCTTTGTTTCATCAGGTTTTAGGATGGCTTTTACCCGATCAACCCTTTCTTGATCCACACATGCCACTTGACATACATCGATTTCCTTCAAATTGATCACCTCCGTTTCACCAACATTCAAATGGACGTTTGAATACATTATATTCAAAAATGTGTTTGAATGTCAAAGATAATAATTTTTAATTTCCCTCAAAAGCAGCTCGAATAACCAGTCCGAGTATGAAGCGACAAAAAAAACCAAAAAGAGCCGACCCATTAAGAAAAGGGACAGCTCGCTATGTCATCGGTTCTTGCGCTTAATCAATAGAGCCATAAAAATGATAATAAGAGTAAATGCTGTGAATGCTAAGAATGGTATGGTTATAAAACCAAACCAATTGATATATTGAGCCGTACATGGAACACCACTGACACAAGGTTTAACTTGTGCAAATCCAGGAACCTTTTGTACTAGGTAGTGATTAAGAGATATCAGCCAACCTATGACAGCTAAAGGCAATACGAATTTTTTTACAGCTGTATCATTTTGAAATGTCGCAATTCCTAATAGCAACACCAAAGGATACATAAGAATGCGTTGGTACCAGCATAACTCACAGGGAATAAAGCCAGCTATTTCACTGAAATACAGACTGCCCAAGGTTGCCATCAGTGAAACAACCCAGGCTAAATAAAGGTAGATTTGCTCGCCATTTACGCTTTTCATCATTGTTTTTCCTTTAAGCCTTCTTCTATTAAGGAAATGATCAACTCATAATCAAAAGGATCTTCAAGTATCGTGTCATTCACCATAATGGTTGGAGTCTTCTCTACTTTAAATTCCTCTACTAGTGCAGTGTCTTTGTCCAACTCCTCTTTTATCTCCTGGCTCCGCATATCTTTTTCCAGTACCGCCAAATCAATCCCTGGTACAGTGGAAGCAACTTCTAATGCCTTTTCCTCTGTAAGCCAGTTAGAGTCATGATCGGCACCTGGTTGTTCGCTAAATAACTGTTTATGGAATTGCCAATAACCTTCAGGACTCTGTTTGTAGACAGCTTCTGCAGCAGCTGATCCCACTTTAGATTCTTCACCATGAAACAGCACATTGATGTACACAAATTTCACTTTTCCCTGGTCAATGTAATCTTTAATTAATGTGGGAAAGAATTGTTCTCCCCAGGCTTTGCATGCTGGGCATTTATAATCACCGAATTCGACTACAGTAACTGGCGCATCCGCCACTCCCAATGTAGGCTGCCCTTCGATCGGCGGTAATTTGTCTGTGGTTGTGTCAGGATTTGTTTCTGACTTCGAATTGATCATAACTAATGCTGCCAGAGCTACTACTACAACAAGGGTTATAATGACTGCCATTTTAAAGAATGAATTATTTTTTGGAACCATATTTCTCCTCCTGTAAAGGTTTCATGAGTTTACCGACAGCCTTAATTTTATCAAATAGACTATTGTTATTCAAATAGAGTTTTGAATATTTTATGACTTCTAAAAGCTAATATGAAAGATTAATAATCTAATAACAGCTTAATATTATCCATCGAAACCATTTATTAAGATTCCCGAAGGACTCTCTTTACACTCGGTCAATACAAGAATAAATTCAAAAAAAGTGGTGCCCCTGTATGATCAAATTACGGGACACCTTCATATTTACTCGTTCGGATAAATCTTTTCGTAATTATAACGCGACCGATCTACCGGAATGAAATCGGCAGGTGTATAAAATCGGAGCAAATCCCCATTAATGACGCTGTCAGATAACAGGAGTTTACCTTCTGCCGCTTTCTGATATTTTTTTGCTAATTGCAGGCTAGCATCATCCTCAACTTCTGCTCCAGTGGCAGAATCGTATACTTTTCCATCCACGAATGTTAATGATGGACTGACAAAATCTCCATTTCGAAATGGGACAAGTTCATCATGTTCCTCCGATAAAAGATCTGTACCAAACTGTACATAATTTTTGGTATCTTTGCCGAGCAAATGAAGTAGAGTTGGCAGGAGATCGATTTGTCCTCCGTATTCACTATTTATCCCACCTTCAATTCCTGGAACCCGAATGAAAAGAGGAACTCGCTGCAAACCTGCATTTTCAAAAGGAGTAATCTCCTTGCCGATTACCTCGCCCATTGCCTTATTACGATTCTCTGAATTCCCATAATGATCTCCATACATAACGATGATGGAATTATCGTATAAACCCGATTCCTTTAAATAATTAAAGAACTGCTCTAGTGCTTCATCTGCATATCGTGCCGTTTGGAAATAACCATCAACTGTTGGATCGCCCGTTGTGTTTGGTGGAATCGTTGCCTCAGAGTCATCAATTTTGTAAGGAAAATGATGGGTGACTGGAATGAATTTCGCATAAAACGGTTGCTGCAACGACTCCAATAACGGAATGGATTGCTGATAAAATGGCTTATCCATTAATCCGTAATCAGTTAGATTTTTTTCATTTTGCATCTCGTAATAGCTAGAATCAAAAAACTTATTGTAACCAAATGATTTATAAACTTCATTCCTATTCCAAAAGCTTCCGCCATTTGAATGGAACACTGCTGACGTATAACCTTGCTGCCCTAAAATAGCAGGGGCTGCTTGGTACGTATTTAAACTCTTCGTTGTAAAAGCAGAGCCTTGTGGCAAACCATAAAGCGAATTCTCAAGGATGAATTCTGCATCCGAGGTTTTTCCCTGTGCCGTTTGGTGAAAAAAGTTATTAAAATAAAGAGTATTTGGATCTCGCTTTAACGAATTTAGGAACGGCGTTACTTCCTCACCGTTCATCTTGTAGTCTATCAAAAAATTCTGCATTGACTCCAGATGAAAGTAGATGACATTCATCCCTTTTCCGGCTCCAAAATATTCAGGGTTTGGCCTAGCATGGTTCGATTTCGTAAAGTTGATTACCTCTGTAAGATCATCGCTATCCGCAAGGACCCGTTGTGCGGATGCTTTAGTGCTAACGACAGCATCATATAGCGTATAGTTATACATACCTAAATACTTCACTATATAATTACGGTCGAACCCTCTCGTCAATAATTGAGGTCGATCCTTTTCCGCTAGGGCAAGATTGAAAAATGATACGCCTAACGCAATAGATACGACAGCGACTGGTAACCTTTTACCAGTCTTTGAGTTGTCAGGTTTTATCGTTCCGGATAAAAACAATGCTAAAAGCACTGCTAAATCCATAAAAAACAAGATATCATAACCTCTTAACAGTGAGCCGATACTGCCGCTGACATCTCCAAAATTTTGAGCCTGAGTGATTGTAGGCAACGTAATGTAATCATTAAAAAATCGGTAGTAAAGAACATTAGCATACAATAGGAAAGACATAATAAAGGATAGACCAATAACGCCATAGTATTTTTTTCTTCCCTTTAACAAGAAGGCTAGGGACAATATAAGGATTATAGATCCTAAGGGATTCAGGAATAGCAAAAACTTTTGCAACTCACCTTCAATTCCCAAGCTGAACTGTGTCAGTTGAGCAAGGTATGTTTTAATCCAAAGAAGAGTAACCGCTAAAAAGAAGAATCCTAAATATTTATTATAAAGTGTTTTTTTCATGTAATCACCTGCTTGTTAAACTAAGATAATAGACTGAATGTATACAAGGATAGCATATCGTAAACATTTCCTTCAAATATTATTCAGCAAACAAAGGGATGTAAATGTTTCCCATTATTCTGTTCTCCATGATTATTTATAACCTCACAACCCGTTTTACCCGGATTTTCTACATAACAATCCAATTTGAACAGTACCTTTTATACATCTGCTTTCGAGAAAATAAAGAATCATATTCTTTTCATTTCACAATAAACCTCATTCTTAAACTGAATCCTAAAAATTAGATGAATTACTAAAAGTATAATAACGAACTCTCGTAACCCTTTCGCTACTTGGAAATCATTGCAAGTTTCACATTGAGTTATACCGGGGAAATAAAAAAGGAAGAGAAAAAAGTCTCTTCCAGATTATATATAGGCAAGTGATTACATATAGGCAAGTGGGTTTACTGCATTTGATTTTGACGCATTCCAAGAACCTTTGTGAAGCTCAAAATGTAAGTGCTGACCGAAAGATTGCCCTGTATTTCCCATAGTCCCAATTCTTTGGCCACGGGTTACCACTTCATTATTACCTACACGGCGGTCGCTCATGTGGGCATAAACAGTTGTCCATGTCTGCCCATTCAGTGAATGTGCCACAAAAATAACATTTCCGTAACTTGAAGAATAATAAGAACGGATTACAACACCATCAGCAGCCGCAACAATAGGAACATTTGAAGCTTTATTTGCTACGTCAAGGCCGGCATGGAAAGATCCCCACCGTGCCCCGACATTCGACGTAATTCTACCGTTTGTAGGCATCTGAATCATGCCCCCAGAAGCCGGTGGTGCCGATACTGCTTGAGAGTCTCCGGTACTCGTAGAACTGCCGCTTTTTTTGGCTGACGCTGCAGCTCGTTGCCTTTCCAGTTCTGCCTTTCTAGCAGCCTCAGCAATTTGGGCCTGTCGCTTCTTTTCAAGAGCGATCGCCTGCTGCAAAGCCCCTTGTTGAGCGGCAAGTAGGTCCCCTTCTTCTGCTAATGATAGTGCCGCAGCTTCCATCTGTTCTTCTTCTTGTTTTAAAGTGCTCATTAATTTATTCTTTTCCTTGATTTGTGTATTCAGTTCAACCTTTAAAACCTCAAGTTCTGATTTCATCTCTTTCAAGTTTTCCAGCTTCGTTTCTACCTCTTGTTGTTTCGTTTCAAGCTCCAGTTTATCCTGTTTATGCTGTTCAAGGATATTTTTGTCTGCTTGTACAATTGTTGTGACTGCACTCACACGGTCAACGAAGTCGCTGAAACTATTAGCTCCGAGCAATACATCAATATAGTTAACTGTACCGCCGTTTTCCTGGAAGGAACGTGCCTTGTCCTTTAGTAATTCGTTCCGCTGTTCTATACGCTTCATCAATTCCGCAATTTCAACTTTTAACTGCTCAATCTCTCCTGTTGTCTGGTCAATTTGAGCATTCTTCACTTGGATTTTCTCCTCTGCTTCAGCAACAGCAAAATCAAGAGTCTTGATTTGTTCATTCACTTTTTCTTGCTCACTTTGCAGTTCATCAATCTTTGATTTCTTTTGGCTAATTTCAGCGTTGATGCCTGAACGTTTATTCTGTAATTCTTCCTTTTGCTTTTGCAAGTCCGAAATGCTTGCAGCTTTTACTTGATCAACTGTTAATGGGCTTAATAAAGAACCCAGGCTTAAAGTACTGACTACTGCTAGTGAGAGTATCTGCTTTTTCACTAGATCTTTCCCCTCTCTTACTCATGATAGTTTCGTAACTTTGTCTTTCTATCTATCGTCTATTGGCTTTGTAGTGTTAAGGAAGACTTTACTATCTTCCTTACACTTTTAAGAATTTACGGACGGACATGAGACTTCCCCAGATTCCAATTGCCGCACCCATGATGATCAGGATTGCAGACAGCTGGTATACAAACGGATTGAATTCAAGCAATTTGATAAAATGGTCTTTCAGTTTATCGTTAATGAAGTCATAAGCGTAATAATAGGCTGCAGAGACTACCGCGATCGGCACCATTGCCCCAAGGATTCCCAGCCAAAGGCCTTCAAGGAAGAATGGCCATCTGATAAAACCATTGGTAGCACCGACAAGTCTCATAATCTCAATTTCTCGTTTACGTGCCATAATCGTAATTTTGATAGTGTTTGAAATTAAGAACATGGCTGTAAAAAGCAGTCCAACAATCAGGATAAGTCCAACATTGCGGCTTACTTTTATAAAACTGAATAACTTTTCAACCTTGCCTTGCCCATACTTTACAGTAGCGACATATTCGAATTTCTCAATCTGCTTGGCAACTTTCATTGTGTCAGTTGGGTTTTTCGTCTTTACGACGAACACATCGTTCAAAGGATTGTCCTGTTCAAACAGCTGGAAAGCTTCTCCTTCATCTCCCAGACTCTCAATAAGGCTTTTAAGTTCTTGTTCCTTGGAAGAATAGGTCACATTTTTAATACCAGAAACCTGGTTGATTCGCTGTTCCAATACCTCTTTATCTTTGTCGTTCGCTGCTACATCCACATGGACCCGGATTTCTACATCTTCCTCGATCGTGGTTGCGACTTTATTTAAATTCATCATAATGACGAAAAAGACACCGACCAAAAGCAGGGTAACTGTAACGGCGCTTACGGAGGCAAACGTCATCCAGCCATTCCTGCCTAAGCTTTTAAAGCTCTCCCGGACATGGCGGCGAAATGTTCTAGCTTTCATATCCGTATTCACCTTTCATTTCGTCACGGGCAATCCTGCCATTCTCAATCGCGATGACGCGATGCGTGATTGTGTTGACGATTTCTTTGTTGTGGGTGGCCATGACGATCGTGGTTCCCCTTAAGTTAATCTCTTCGAAAATGTTCATGATTTCCCATGAGGTATCGGGGTCAAGGTTTCCAGTTGGCTCATCGGCAATCACCACTTTTGGTGCGTTCACAATTGAACGAGCAATGGCAACACGCTGCTGTTCCCCTCCCGATAGCTCGGTAGGAAGCGCTCTTGCCTTGTGCTTAAGTCCGACAAGTTCCAGGGTTTCCATTACACGCTTCTTGATATATTGCGGCTGTTCCTCGATTACTTCCATCGCAAAAGCGACATTTTCATAGACTGAAAGAGTGTTCAACAATTTGAAGTCCTGGAACACGACGCCAATATTACGGCGAAGCAATGGTACTTTGCTGTCCTTTAGCTTGGCTAGATTGACACCATTTATTATGATGGAACCTTTGGAAGGCTTGACCTCCCGGTACATCATTTTTATAAAAGTGGATTTTCCAGCACCGCTGGGCCCTACTACGTATAAAAATTCACCTGCATCTATATGAACATTAATTCCATTAGCGGCAACGATGCCGTTAGAATATGTTTTATACACATCCTGCATATCTATCATTTTTGTATCACCTTAGATAGTTTGTCTTATCAATCGGCTATTCTTCGACAATTTGTAACAAACCTATTATAGCATCTCCCTATAGTAAAAAAACCCTTTTAATTATTACAGTTTCTTTTCAAATTAGCCTTTTTATACCAATTAATCCCTATGAAGGATATTCTATCTAGTAGTTTAAGCACTTTTTTGCTTTAAAAGCCAGCAATTTACCTAGTAAAATACTGATATAATACAGTTTCTCATTTAGTAGAATTTTTAGTTTTATTACCAAGCTGTAACAAGATTTTGTCATAACTTGTATGGACATTTTGTGAAGCTTGCTGAATTGCTAAATAATTTGGCGATTTTTCGAAAATGCATAAAGACAGCAATTTCACTATGGTTGTATTGGAAAGAACAGCATAAAAAAAACGCCCTGTAATCAGGACGTTTCCTTAAAACTCTTATTTTTTGTTAGCCAGCCATTCAGCCACTGCTGATGCATCGTCGCCTTCAAGCAGTTTTGGAGGCATTGAGCCTTGGCCGTTAGCGATTACACTTTCAATGTCTTCTTGTGACAAACGTGAACCTACATCGCTTAACTTAGGTCCAACTCCGCCTTCCAGGTTACCGCCATGGCAGCTAGAGCATTTTTGATTATAGAGCTTTTCTGGATCCGCACCAGCTGTGTCCCCGCCGCCAGCTTCGTCGCCGCCCCCGCCGCAAGCTGCCAGTACCAAGGAGGTTCCCATTAATAGAGCCAATAATTTCTTCTTCAACTTAACTCCCCCTAAGAAAATTTTGCATACACGACTATTTTATACCAATATCAAGCCCTTTTAAAACCCTCACCCAATACCTCAGAAGCATCCATTACAATGACAAATGCTGATGGGTCAATGGATTGGACCAATTGTTTCAATTTTGTGAACTCCGTCTGGTCCACGACACACATGATAATTGGCCGTTCCTGGTCGGTATAGCCGCCGTATGCTGATAGTTTTGTCACTCCACGGTCTATTTTATTCAAAATCGCTTCACGAACTTCATCCTGTTGGTTTGTAATGACCATTGCCATCTTCGAGCGCCCGATGCCCACCTGCACAAGGTCAATCGTTTTGCTAGTCACATAAAGCCCGATTAACGCATATAGACCGCGTTCAATATCGAATACAATCGCTGCAGATAATACAATCAGTCCATCAATCAACGCCACGCAGGTTCCAAGCGATAGCCCCGTGTACTTGTGGATAATTTGCGCTGCCAAGTCTGTACCGCCAGTTGAAGCGTTTCCTCTGAATACAATTCCAAGTCCGAGACCGACACCAATACCGCCGAACAATGATCCAAGCAAAGGATCGAGAGTCCATGGCTTTACGTCATTCGTCAAAAACACTATAAATGGAAGAAAAATGGTCCCTGCAAGAGTTTTATACCCATATTGTCGCCCAAGTAAAACAACCCCAGCAATAAACAGCGGGATATTAAACGCCCACTGGACATACGCAGGCTCCCAGCCAAGCGTAGCATCCAAAATCGTACTGATCCCGCTGACCCCGCCGGAAGCAACCCGGTTCGGCAGCAAGAACACATTGAACGAAATAGCTACAATTCCAGAACCAATCAACACATATACATATTCAATCAGCTTTTCTAGAGTTGGATTTATCGTATGATTTCGCCGTTTTTTCACAGTCCTATCTCCTTTTTCCTTTAATGCCGTCAGTGAGTATAGCACGTGTCGAATTTTCTGTAAACGCTAGCAGTGCGCCGTGTTAAAGGGTGAAAGTTGATATTGAATCCCTTCTCTGGCGGTGCGTTATTTGGAGCTTATTTGATGTAAAAACGAATATTATCATTTTCACTAACACTATTACTGTAAGACAGAGCCTATATTATAGAAACAATTCGTCTAGCTTATTTTGCAAGCACAATTTTGTAGGAATTAGATAGTTTGTGAAATTATGAACTATTTTTGACGTTTCACCAAATACCCTTACCCCTAGTCGTACTTTGTGATACATTTCACGTATAAGGAGGCGGTCATATTGATTAGTCTTTCCTGTAGAAAAGAAAAATACTTTTTTTAACATCTCACATGCTCACCATTACACAATATCCGGGTCAAGCATCTGGCCAGACTGTAGATTGCGGATTATAAATAAAGAGCGTGTAAGCAACTGACCAATAACAAATCGAAACGATATAAATTTTTAAGAAAGAGGGTAATATACATGGCAAAAAAAGTGGTAATCGTAGGTGGAGTTGCTGGCGGAGCTACAACGGCTGCTCGTTTAAGAAGATTGGATGAACAGACAGAAATCGTGATGATCGAACGCGGTGAATATATTTCTTTCGCAAACTGCGGACTTCCTTATTATATTGGCGGTGCGATTCAGGAACGTGACGCATTGCTGGTGCAGACAGTTGAAGGCATGTCAAAGAAATTCAACATGGATATTCGCAACTTGAGCGAAGTCACACGCATCGACCGCGAGCGCAAAGTGGTTGAAATCAAGAACCTTAAAACGGGCGAAACTTATGAAGAGAGCTACGATGTGCTTGTTTTATCACCAGGTGCAAGCCCAATTAAGCCTCCGATCCCGGGCATCAATGAAGCAGAAGCATTGTTCACGCTTCGCAACATTCCTGATACTGATAAAATCAAAGCGTATGTTGATGAGCAGCAGCCGAAGAAAGCGACAGTCATCGGCGGCGGCTTCATCGGTGTTGAAATGGCTGAAAACCTTTGGGAACGCGGTGTTGAAGTAACACTCGTAGAGATGGCTGATCAGATCATGGCACCCATCGACTTTGAAATGGCTTCTATTTTACACCAGCACCTCCGTGAAAAAGGCGTGAAGCTTGTTCTTGAAGACGGTGTGAAATCTTTTGAAAAGAACGGCAAAGTCATTAACCTGAACAGCGGCAAGCAAATTGACACTGACCTTGTTATCCTTGCGATTGGCGTTGCTCCTGAAAATAAATTGGCTAAGGAAGCTGGGCTTGAGCTAGGACTTCGTGGTGCGATCCGTGTCAACGAGCGCCTGCAGACGGCTGACGAGAGCATCTACGCAATCGGTGACGCGATTGAAGTGAAGGACTATATCAACGGACAGGCGACTCACATTCCGCTTGCATGGCCGGCCAACCGCCAGGGACGGATAGTTGCGGACCATATCAACGGCATCGATTCCAAGTACCAAGGCACGCTTGGCACATCGATCGCGAAAGTGTTTGACATGACTGTTGCGGCAACAGGAAATAACGAGAAGACTTTGAAGCGTCTTGGCATCTCTTACGATGTCGTGCACGTTCACCCAAGCTCTCACGCCGGCTACTATCCTGGCGCATTCCCAATCGCGCTAAAATTGATCTTTGACCGTGAGACAGGAAGAATCTTCGGTGCACAAGCTGTATCTTATGATGGCGCAGATAAGCGCATCGACGTACTGGCAACTGCCATCAAAGGCGGCATGACGATTTTCGACCTGCCAGATCTTGAACTGGCATACGCACCGCCGTACTCTTCTGCAAAGGATCCAGTCAACATGGCTGGCTACGCAGCGAAAAATATTGCGGAAGGCCTCGTGGAAACGGTACAATGGCATGAAATCAATGACATCCTTGCTGACGGCGGCTATCTGATCGACGTCCGCGAGCCAATCGAGCGCGATATGGGTATGATCGAGGGTTCTGTGAATATTCCGCTTGGCGAGCTTCGCGACCGCCTCGGTGAAATCCCGACGAAGGAAGTGTACGTTTACTGCCAGGTCGGCCTTCGCGGTTACCTAGCTACACGTATCCTGATGCAGGCGGGATTCAAAGTTCGTAATTTGGATGGCGGATACAAGACTTACTCTTGCGTGTATGAGCCAGATGCAAGTGAGAACTGTGGTACACCGATCAGCGACAATGGCGTTGCTCAGCGAAATGCTGCAATGGAGGAAATTGCTGCTGGCGCTGCCCAGTCTAGTGTTGGATTGGCTGTTGAGGCGGCTCCTGTTGCTCAGGCACCCGCAGCTCCTGCCGTGACAGCTGCACCGCCAACTGTAAAGACAACTCTTGATGCTTGCGGCCTGTCTTGCCCTGGTCCGATCATGAAGGTTTATAAAACAATCGGCGACATGCAGGACGGCGAGGTGATGGAAGTCCACGCAACAGACCCAGGCTTCGCAAAGGACATCAAAGCGTGGTGTGAGAAGACAGGCAACAAACTGATCAGCAACAATTTTGAGGATAAGAAGTTCAAAGCGCAAATCATGAAAGGCAATGTGGTCGTGCCTATGAACACGATGGCAGCTCCTGTTGGAGTTCCAACTGGCGTACCAACTGCGGCTCCTGCTAAAAATGGCGCAACGATGGTTGTGTTCAGCGGCGACCTCGACAAGGCAATTGCAACCTTCATCATCGCATCCGGCGCGGCGGCGATGGGCAAAGAAGTAACCTTGTTCTTTACCTTCTGGGGACTGAACATCCTGAAGCGCAACGACGCACCATCAACCGAGAAAGACATGATGGCAAAAATGTTCAGCATGATGATGCCGAAGGGCGCAAACGACCTGCCACTGTCCAAGATGAACATGGGCGGCATGGGCTCCAAGATGATTAAGACAGTCATGGCCAACAAAAACGTCGACAGCCTTGAAACTCTGATGAAAAACGCCATGGACGCCGGCGTCAAGCTAGTAGCATGCGGCATGAGCATGGACATCATGGGCATCGCAAAAGAAGAACTCATCGACGGAGTCGAAATCGGCGGCGTAGCAGCTTATCTGGGTGATGCGGAGGATTCTGGATTGAATTTGTTTATCTAATGTTGGTTTGGAGAGCGGCCTTCCTGTGTGGGAGGCTAATTTTTTGTTGTTTTTCTTCCTATTTTAGGAAGACGGTGCAATTAAATCGATTAATGGTGCAATTAATTAGCAGTACCGTGCAATTAATTCAAACAACGGTGCAATAACCTAAAACAACAGTGCAATTATCCCCCTATATTAGCAGAATAATTTTTCCAGCAGCAAGTGAACTATATTAAAACACGATATGACGTCAAAACAATACTTTTTGGTTCTTCTACCTACCTCCGTTTCATCCAAAAACGCACTTGCGTAAGATGCAGAATAGCTTTTCACACGTATTTAGAGGAAAAATTGAAGTTTTTTTTGATAGTTACCTTTTTTACTCTAGATCGGTTCGGTGCTTGCTCACTAGATTGTGCTTCTTAACTAGATTGTCCTCACCTTGGCACATGGGGTTGTTGAAAATAGGTAATTGAGGGCTGAACCGCTGTTTAGTTTAAAGTTACCTTTATTACTCCAAATTAGTTTGATTCTCGCCTACTAGATTGTCCTCCTTATCCGGGTTGTCCTCTATCTTGGCGCATGGGGTTCTTGTAAATAGGTAATTGAGAACTGAACCGTTGTTTAGTTGGAAGTTACCTTTTTTACGCCAAATTGATTTGGTGCTTGCCTACTAGATTGTGCTCCTTATCTGGATTATCCTTCTCTCCTGGCACTTGGGGTTGATATAAACAGGTAATTAAGAACTGAACCGTTGTTTAGTTTAAAGTTACCTTTTTTACTCCAAATCGGTTTGATGCTCGCCTACTAGATTTTGCTCCTTATATGGATTGTCCTTCTCTCCTGGCACTTGGGGTTGATATAAACAGCTAATTGAGACTCCGACAGTTGAAAGATACCATTTCTTCAACCGATAGCAACCAAGATAAAAACTTCTCTCTCTTTAACAGGATTTATTCCGATAAATGTCGAATAATACACTCATCAACCTAAAGGAGTGACAATTTTTGATAGCGAAACGCAGAACGACCCCACGGAGAATCCTCGTTAATGAAGCACTACTGCGCAGACTTCCTCCAAACCATCCAAAGAGGCCAGATATTCTTAAAGATTTGCTGATTAAAAGAGCAGGATTTAAAGGCGAACAGGATATGGATTATTACCTTAGCCTGTTGAACGAAAACGATTTTTACATCCTCCAGGATCTCCGCATTCCACTTGGCACAAACTACTTCCAAATTGATTTCCTTCTTTTATCAACCAAATTCGCTCTGCTGATTGAAAATAAGAATATCCCTGGAATAATAGAATTTGACCCTGCCTTCAAGCAAGTTTTCCGAACGTATAATGACAGCACGGAAATATACGACTGCCCGGTCGACCAGGTAAAAAGACAAGTCTATCAATTCAGGAACTGGCTGAAGAAACACAATATCGATCCACTTCCACTTGAATTCCTCGTCACCTATAGCAATCATGGCTCCATCCTTCAAAATCCCAGTAAAAATCAAGAAGTTTATAATCGAATTTGTAAAGGAGGACAATTGGTCTTTAAAGTAGACGAAATTCAAAATCGTCACCAAAGAGAGGTTCTATCGATTAAGGATGTAAAAAGGTTAACGAAATTGCTGATTAAGAGTCACGAACCGGAGAAAGCTGATATTAGCAAGTATAATTTATCCCCATCTGACATCATCCCAGGTATACAATGTCCAACGTGCGAGCAATTTCACATGGAGAGAATCTCAAGGAAATGGTACTGTGCCCATTGTGAAACTACCTCAACTAACGCACATCAACAGGCTATTCTTGATTATTTTCTGCTGATTGGACCGACAATGACAAATAAACAATTGAGAGTTTTTTTACGCCTGCCGTCACGGAGTACTTCTACAATCTTATTGAGGAATATGAGCCTACAACATACAGGTAGTACGAAAAACAGAGTATATTATCAAGCATGATTATAACCTCCTCTTCCTTTTGGCCGAGGAGGTTTTTCCATTATTAGGATGACGGTGCAATTCCGGCATTTAACCGTGCAATAAAGAAGAATGAGCGTGTAATTACTCTAGTTGACGGTGCAATTAGCTTCAATTATGGCGCAATTATGACGTTTAACCGTGCAATTACCCCAAATTCAATCAGACTAGCAGCTCATTAAGCGCAAAAATCCCCCGCCAACCCGGCGGGGGACTCCAAAAACTCATATTCAGTTCGGTCTACTCACCCAAACTCAACTTAGAGCGTAAATATGCATCAATAAACATATCAATATCACCGTCCATGACTCCCTGCACATTGCCGGATTCGGCACCGGTGCGATGGTCTTTTACCATTGAATACGGGTGGAATACGTAGGAGCGAATCTGGCTGCCCCAGCCGATTTCTTTTTGCTCGCCGCGGATTTCGTCCAGCTCGGCTTGCTGCTGCTCGATTTCACGCTGGTACAGCTTCGCTTTCAGCATCTTCATCGACGTTTCACGGTTCTTGATCTGTGAACGTTCTGCCTGAGATGATACAACGACACCAGTTGGCAAGTGCGTGATTCGGACGGCTGAGTCAGTTGTGTTGATGTGCTGACCGCCGGCGCCGCTTGCACGATACGTATCGATTTTCAGGTCTTCCGTACGGATTTCAATTTCAATTTCGTTATTGAATTCCGGCATCACTTCGCAAGATACAAAAGAAGTATGGCGGCGTCCAGAAGAATCAAATGGTGAAATACGTACGAGACGGTGTACGCCTTTTTCCGCTTTCAGATAGCCGTATGCATTGTGTCCGTTAATCTTCAAAGTGACACTCTTAATTCCCGCTTCATCCCCTGGAAGATAATCCAGCGTCTCCACCTTGAAACCGCGCTTTTCCGCCCAGCGAGTGTACATACGCAAAAGCATCGAGCCCCAGTCCTGGGATTCCGTTCCGCCAGCACCTGGGTGAAGTTCAAGAATCGCGTTATTTTTATCGTGCTCTTCGCTTAAAAGGAGCTGAAGCTCAAACTCACTCATGCGCTCTTTAAATTCCACAAGCTCCTTCTCCAACTCTTCGCGAAGATCCGCGTCGTCTTCCTCTTTTACAAGCTCATAAGTCAAATCGAGATTTTCGTATGTCTCGTTCAGCTCGTTAAAAACATTAACCTGTTCCTTGAGCGCATTTGCTTCGTTGATGACAACCTGTGCCTTCTGCTGGTCATCCCAGAAGTCCGGCGCAAGCATGCCATCCTCTAGTTCAGCAATTCGCGCTTCTTTATTTTCGAGGTCAAAGAGACCCCCTGAAGTCCGCTAATTTCTTAGCTGTTTTTTCAAGCTCATTCCTGATATCTGCTAATTCCATATCATTCACCTCAAAAGAAAGTTAATTACTATTATACCTTATTCTATGCAGCAAGGAAAAAGAGAGCCGGTTACCCGCGCCCTCTTGTTGTTCTTTAACACATCACCGCACCGGGGGTCAGACCCCCGGTGCGGTAGTGCGGTAAAGCTTATTCTGCTTTGCCGCAGCAGTTTTTGTATTTCTTGCCGCTGCCGCAGATGCATGGGTCATTGCGGCCGACATCCATTGATTTGACGACTGGCTTCTTCTTTACTTTTCCGCCTTCGCCTTCTTTTGGATTTACCGCGTGGCCTTTCGCTACTTCCTGGCGCTCAAGGTTGCTGCGGATTTCAGCTTTCATGATATATTTCGCAACGTCGTCTTCGATGGAAAGAACCATGTTTTCGAACATCGCGAAGCCTTCATGCTGGTATTCGCGCAGTGGATCGATCTGGCCATACGCACGCAGGTGGATACCCTGGCGCAGCTGGTCCATCTGGTCGATATGGTCCATCCACTTTGAGTCAACCGAGCGAAGCACGATAACTTTTTCAAACTCACGCATTTGCTCATCTGTCAGCATTTCTTCTTTTTCATTATAGCGCTCTTTCACCTTTGCCATGATCGCTTCGATGATTTCATCCGCCTCTTTGCCGCGAAGGTTTTCAGCAGTGATGTCGCCTTCGTGTAGCAGATTGCCGTTCACATAGTCCATAATGCTGTTCAGATCCCATTTTTCCATATCCTCGCCTGCTGGCGTATGGGCAGAGACATTGCGCTCCAATGCAGACCTGATCATTCTTTCTACGATGTCGCGGAGGTTGTCAGATTCAAGAACCTCATCACGCTGCTTGTAGATGATTTCGCGCTGCTGGCGAAGGACATCATCGTACTGAAGCAACTGCTTACGGGCATCAAAGTTGTTGCCCTCAACGCGTTTTTGCGCAGATTCAACGGCTCTGGAAACCATCTTGCTCTGGATTGGCTGGGTATCATCCATGCCAAGACGCTCCATCATTGATTTCATATTGTCAGAACCGAAGCGGCGCATCAGCTCATCTTCCATTGAAAGGTAGAACTGAGTCACACCAGGGTCTCCCTGACGTCCGGAACGTCCACGAAGCTGATTATCGATACGACGGCTCTCGTGACGCTCTGTACCAATAACCGCAAGGCCGCCAACTTCTTTAACGCCTTCGCCAAGCTTGATGTCCGTACCACGGCCCGCCATGTTCGTCGCGATCGTAACCGCGCCCTGATGGCCGGCTTCAGCGATGATTTCCGCTTCACGCTCATGGTTTTTCGCGTTCAGAACATTATGCTTGATGCCTTTTTTAGATAAAAACGCAGAAATGATTTCCGAAGTTTCAATCGCAACCGTACCAACAAGGACCGGCTGGCCAGCCTGGTGGCGTTCAGCAATGTCGTCGGCTACCGCCTTGAACTTCCCTTGCATCGATGCGTAGATTAAATCCGGACGGTCGTCACGGGCAATCGGACGGTTCGTTGGAATCACAACAACGTTCATATTGTAAATATTGCGGAATTCCTCTTCCTCAGTCTTCGCCGTACCGGTCATACCGGAAAGCTTCTCGTACATACGGAAGTAGTTCTGGAATGTGATCGTCGCAAGCGTCATGCTTTCATTCTGGATTTCAAGGCCCTCTTTTGCCTCGATTGCCTGGTGCAAGCCTTCGCTGTAGCGGCGGCCCTTCATCAGACGGCCAGTGAACTGGTCAACGATGACGATCTCGCCGTCCTGGACGACGTAATCCACATCCTTGTGCATGCTAGCCTGGGCTTTCATCGCCTGGTTGATATGGTGAAGCAATGTCACATGCTTGATGTCAAAAAGGTTCTCGATGCCAAAAGCCTTCTCGGACTTCGTGATTCCTTCCTCCGTCAGCTGGACACCCTTCGTTTTTTCATCATAAGTGTAGTCCTCTTCACGCTTCAAAGTGCGCACGAATGCATTCGCCTGAATGTAAAGCGCAGCAGATTTTTGCGCAGAACCTGAAATGATCAATGGCGTACGCGCTTCATCGATCAAGATGGAGTCAACTTCATCGATAACACAGAAGTGCAGCGGACGCTGAACCTTCTGGTCTGAGTAAAGCACCATGTTGTCGCGCAGATAGTCGAAGCCGAACTCGTTGTTCGTACCATATGTGATATCTGCACGGTAAGCTTCCTGTTTCTCTTCCTTCGTCATGCTGTTCAGGTTCAAGCCGACAGAAAGGCCAAGGAACTCATACAGCTTGCCCATTTCAACGGCATCACGGCTAGCAAGGTATTCGTTGACCGTGATAACGTGCACACCGCGTCCAGTGATCGCGTTCAGGTAAACCGGCATTGTCGCTGTAAGGGTTTTACCTTCACCAGTCTTCATCTCGGCGATATTTCCCTCGTGAAGGGCGATACCACCCATCAGCTGGACCTTATAAGGGTAAAGCCCAAGAACACGCTTGGCACCTTCACGTACGACAGCAAAAGCTTCAATCAGCAAGTCATCAGTAGACTCTCCGTTTTGGTACCGGTTTTTGAACTCTTCCGTTTTTTCCCTCAGCTGGTCATCAGACAGCTTTTCCATATCGCCTGCAAGTGCATCAATCTGATCCGCCATCTTCGTCAATTTCTTAATATCGCGTTTATTCTGGTCGAAAATTTTCGCTAAAATCCCCATACAGACGCTCCTTTTATCTATTGAATCTCGTTGTATTTTATAAGTTGATTGTCGTAAAAAATTGTCCCAAAGAAAAAAGATTCGCTGTTAACGCACCGAATCCCTTTTAGAAAAATTCGATTTATTTCTTCTTACTATTCTACCACTTACAAAAGGGAGTGACAACCAATCGGAAAAGGCGAAAAGTCCCACTGCCGGCTGACAGAGGGACCCATGTTTTATTGATTTTTCATAAACTCCAAAACTTCGAGGTCGATTTTGCCCTTCTCCTGCTCTCGTTCTTCAAAGTTTTCGGTGTGGATATAGGCAGTTAGCGCTTTGTGGAGTTCTTCGTTGTCAGCTGGATCTGCCTTCAGGTAATCAAGGCGCTTGAGATGCTGTACGACTGCCTCCCTGACCTCACCCTCAACTTCCACTACGTTCTCAGGCTTTGCTTTGGCAAAATAAAGCTGCTGCAGGCCGTAGATGCGGATTAATTCTGTGATGGGGTCCGGATGGTCATCGACACGCAGATCGATATAACGATCATTGTAGCCGCCGTATCCACCCTTCTCTTTGACGACAAGAAGTGCCGCCGACTGCTGGCCCCTGCTGTCGCCACCAGCTTGCTGGCCGGCGTTGAGGGCCTGGAGTAAACGGTGTGCAAGCGAGCCTTTTTTCGACTCAAATGTCTCAGCCATAGCTTTCACAGTATTCTCATCCACTAAGATATTTCCCTGTGCCGCAAAATGCTTTCCAGTAATGCCGCCTGCCCAGTCATAGCAATATGTACCTGTAAAAGTTGCACCATTTCCTTCGGCGTCAATCAAACCGACCTGGCGCATTTCCTTGTCCGGGTCGTCCTTCGTGATCAGCTCCATCACTTCCTCAGCTGATTTCCCCTGAGCCATCAACTCTAGCGCCTGCGGGCCATATGCTGTATTTGCGTATGACTGAGTAGCAACAGCTCCAACTCCAGCCTTCGCAAACGGAACAACCGCCCCGACTCCAAGGAACTTCGACTGTACGGCAATTCCCCATTCTTTTTCCTGCGAATCATAACCTACGATTGAAAATGTCATTATGTATCGCCTCCTGAAAAAATATTTCGGCACTCGGTATAATTTTCCCTTCAAAAGTACAAATTAAAACCCACAGCCAATTTCTGGCTGTGGGTAGAATTTAAGATTATTATTGAGCTTCAATCAAACCATAGCGGCCGTCGTTTCGCTTGTAAACAACATTTGTTTGGTTTGTTTCAGCGTTTGTGAACACGTAGAAGCTGTGGCCCAGCATGTTCATCTGCAGGATCGCTTCCTCGCTGTCCATAGGCTTCAAATCGAAGCTCTTTGTGCGGACAACTTCAAGATCCTCATCTTCTTCAACCTGCTCAACTTCTGTGAAAATTGGAGCGTAATCCTTCAGGCTTTCCTTTTCACGGAATTTGCGGTTGACCTTTGTTTTGTGCTTGCGGATTTGTCGCTCGAGCTTATCAGTGATCAAATCGATCGCAGCATACATATCTTCATGAGTTTCCTCTGCGCGAAGCACAAGGTCCTTCATCGGAATCGTAATTTCAACTTTTGATTTTTTATCCTGGTAAACTTTCAGGTTCACGTTCACATTGGCATTGGGTGACTCGGTAAAATACCGGTCAAGCTTCGCAACCTTCTTCTCTACATACTCTCTGATTGCTGGCGTTACCTCAATGTTTTCTCCACGAATGTTGTAGTTCATAGTGGACTCCTCCTTTGGGATATGACTATGTATTACTAATTCTATTTTACCCCAAAGAACTCCTGCAAAAACAGTCTGAAGATTTGACATTTTTATGTCTGTTTTTACCGTCGGAATAGTGGATAATTTGTTGAGGCTTGTCCGAATATAGGAAAACCGCCCGGTATTGGGCGGTTAGAAAATATAATAAGGCTTTATCTCCTGGTCAATTTTATTTCTCCAGTCCTCAAAAACCGGATAAATTTTTTTACTGATAATCTGTTGAACCATTACGATGTCATCAACTTTCCCTAGCAATTCAGTTGCCTCAAGAACTTCTTCAAACTGATCAAAGCAATCCAGAAGAGCAGGGTTGTCGACAAACTGTTCAGAAATGGCCGAATTGGAGTCATCAATCTGTGAAAAAGCAAGCAGGATATCTTCCCAGAGATTTATTGCTCCTTCATACCTTAACTCCTCAAAACAGACCACTATATGCTCGAATGCCTCCTGAATCGTCTCCAGCAAGCCAGCATACTGCTGTACGAGAAGAAATTTCTCTTCAGTCAAGGTTGCCATCCAATCATCCTAATTTCTTTTGTCGTAAAACACGCCGTCGGTCGAAAGGTTTTCATAAGGGTTGATATACTTGCTATTCGATTCCTTCTTGGCCTGCAAATTTTTAATATTCTTTTGAATCAGGAACTTTTCAGACTGTAAAAGTTGCATGAGCTTGGAGTTCAGCAGAATCAGCTTTTTTCCGACCTCTACCTCATCGGGAGAAAAAGGTGGAACAATCTCGTTCATCAGGTTCTCGCGTTCATCCAACAAAGCTTCCACACGACTGATTTTCCCATCGCGCTCGTCTGCAGATTCAAGAACGGAGATCAATTCCGCTGTCCGCGCGTAAAATTGGCTGACCGGACCCACTAGACTCTTCCGCCCTCGCCAAACTGCTTCTGGCGATTCACCTGGATGACCTGTTTCCATGTATCGCGGAATTCCGTTACAAGTCCTTCAACTTCCTCCAAGATTGCTACTTCATTCTTGATATTCGCCTCGATTAAACGGCGGTTCATATAATCATAAAGAGACATCATATTCTGTGAAACTTCCAAATCCATATTCAGCGTGACCATCAGTTCCTGAACGATTTTTTGCGCCTTGATGATATTCATATTTTTCATTTCAATGTCCTTCTGGGCCATTGCATGTTTCGCCAGATTGATAAATTTCAAACATCCGTTATATAACATCAACGTCAACTCACCCGGCGAAGCCGTGTTGACGGATGATTGCTGGTATGACTGGTAAGGATTATTTAATGCCATTTAGAACGCTCCTTTTTAAAACTTACATACTGAACTGCTGCATGAGATATGCTGATTGGCTATTCGCTTTTTGAATCGCTTTTTCCATTGCCGTGAACTGGCGCCAGTAACGGTCCTCCACCTGAGTCAGACGGGATTCGAAACGCTTAATCTGGTTATCCACGCTTAACAAGTCTTTTCCCAGGCTGAATTGCTGGTTAGTAGAAAAAGCATTCCCCGCCTTTGCCTTAAGCTTGTCCATAATTTCATTAGCCGTATCATATAACCTTTGTGTAATTCCCTTTTGCGAATCAGTCGCGCCAGAGGCATTGAATAATTTTTCGACAGACAGTGGATCTGCTTCGATTGCCTTCTTCAATTCTGCCTCATTGATCTGCAGCTTCCCACCTTCAAGGTAATTAGCTGATGTGGTGATCCCGATGCTGGCCAGTTGGTTAAACAACGGGCTTACCTCGGCATTCTCGACAGGAGTATAAAAATCCATCCGCATTTGCGACAATGCTCCAGTAAGGATCGAATCCCGTCTCAACAAGCCACTTTTAGACTTTTCTTCCCACTGCTCCTGCTGCTTTTCACTCAAGGATTCACGCTGTTCGTCTGTCAGCGGCTGATAATCTTTATAGTATGTTTCAGACGTTTTCTTTTGAATCTTATCTATCAGTTCATTGTATTTATCGACGAATTTCTTAATATTATCAAACACTTTCGTCGTATCATTGTTAATATTAACCGTAATCGCAGGATCTGTGTTCAATGCCGGTTCTGTACTCGTATTGAAGGTCTGCTTCAATGTGAAAGTTACGCCATTCATATCGAAAGTATTCGATGTCCGCTCTGTATCTAGGCCATTGATGGTAAACTCAGCGTTGGCTCCGACTGTCGTCACCAAGCCTGATGCAAATCCCAGGGTATTTTCTATGAAGCTTCCGGAAAAATCGATCTCATTACCAGCTGTGTTGAAATCTCCGGTCTCCTTCCTCGTCATGGTCATGCTTTTGGTAAAATCATCATAAAACATCGTGACGCCTGCATTGGAGGAGTTGACCTCGTTAATGACCTGGTTCAAGGACTCATTACCTTTCACCAGGAAATTCTCAGTCACCTTCACATTCCCCGTTTTATAAGAAGAAACGGAAAAATCGGTATACTTTTGATCATAGGTCAGTTCAAGCTTTATTGGATCCGTTGTTGATTCGGCCAGCGTGCGCATAGCATCAGAAACCTTGATGTTGCCTGTGACGGTATCCAGCACTCCTACCTCTTCAGTCCCCCTCATGATTCTCCTGCTGTTCGGTTCACCTGTCACTGCTTCAAGTGTCAGATTTTCCGGAGCAGCCGTGCCGATATGCAATTTCAATCCTGTGATAGTATCTAGTGCCCCATTTGTAAGCTGCAGAGCCTGTGTGTCCTTAGTGATCGCAGACGTCGTTTCGGTTTTGGTTTTTGATACATATTCGACAGCCACTGAGCTGTCTTTACTAATCGCATTACCGAAGATCAAGTTACCAGTGCTTGTATCAAATTGCACCTGGTCCTTCCCGGCAGTTGGTGTTCCCGTGACGACCTCAAAGCTCTTGCCGTTCACCTTAACACTCCATGATGACAGCTTTGCAGGATCAAGGTTGGCTATTTCAGTTGCACTAAGCCCAAGATTGACGGTTGTACCTTCTGCAGTCGTCTTCACTGTCTTACTTTCCACCACGCCATTGCTAAAGGTTAATCCATTTGAAAAAGTTTGCGATACCAACGGTTTACTGCCATCAAAACCTGTGCCGGCAATGGCACCTGAATTTTTCACAGTTTCCGCACTGGCCAATCTTCTCACACTGGAAATCGAAAATGACGATTGGCTGGCAGAACTATTGGCAGTCGCTGAAACACGGGAATCATTTGTTGAGGATGTCGTCCTTACCCGGAAGGTCGATGATAGCTTCATCGTCGTCAGTTCTTTCCGGAAATCCAGGAAAAGATTATTCATTGTACGATAATCATCCCGGCGCCACTCTAGGACCTGCTTCTTTTGCTTCAGTTTATTAACGGGCATCCGTTCTGCCTTCATCAAGTCGGCAACGATACTGTCGATGTCCATGCCGCTTGCAAGGCCGCCGATTCTTACCATAATTTCTGCACCTGCCTTTAAATCTTTTTATCTACTATTAATCCGAGGAATTCTGTCATCGCCGCGTAAAAATCAAGCATTTTCTTCGGCGGGATTTCCCTGACGATTTCCTTTGTTTTTTCATCTACCAAGGTCACATAGTATTCCTGCAGCTTCTCATGATACTGGAATTTCAAAGCGGTATTGCTTTGCATAAGATACTTATTCAGCCCCTCAACTACACCTTCCATTTTTTCTTTAGGAATCGACTGCGACTCTTCCTGCACAGGTACTTGTGCTGCATTTTCTTCTGCAACGGTCTGTGAACCGCTATCAATACTATCAATCTTTGTCTTAATCGTTTCATAGATGTAGGAACCTGATGTATTTGAAGAGAGACTGCTAATCATGAAAATTGCCTCCTCGAAAGCGCATATTATATTGTTTATATCGGAATGACTGCTACAAGTCTTTAACATTTTGTGAAAAATAAAAAGCCTCCTCACATTGAGAAAGCTTTACGTATAAATATTAATCAACATTCCCTGAATTTCACCGACAAGGCCTAAGAGGTCAATTCCCTTCTTTTCCTTATCAAGTACCGAGTTGGTAAGGTCGATCAACTTGCTGTCCACTTCTTTGACAAGCTTATAAATCTTCGAAGATCCACGCTGATTGAAGCCTCTATGCTCTTTAAGCTCAAGTCCATTTTGGACAGCGTCCTCCATGAAATCTTTTACAAGCTTCTTATATTTCTTCAGGTTTTCGACTGAGCGGGTATCAACTAATTTTTTTCCTTGCTCCTCAATCGCCTGCATTTTCTTGCTTAAACGCTCAAAAGTAACATCCGTACGACGCTGACTGACCACTTCACTGAAAGAAATCGAATCCTTCGCGACTGTTTCCTTCATTCCTGTCTTGGTTAATGAAGCTTTGGAAACACGCTGAATGTCCATCCTGCTCACACCTTTGCGTAAAAATAGCTATCTTTAATTATATCATACCAAAGGGAGAGACGTTTGCTGCCCCTCCCTGGTCAAATCCAATTATTTCAATAATTGCAGAACTCCCTGTGGCATCTGGTTAGCCTGTGAAAGCATTGCCTGTGCAGCCTGGTTCAGAATATTATTCTTTGTAAAATTGGACATTTCCTTTGCCATATCAAGATCGCGGATACGGGATTCAGAGGACGTCACGTTTTCAGTCATGATTTTCAAGTTGTTCACCGTATGCTCCAGACGGTTCTGAATTGCGCCAAGGCGTGCTCGTTCTGAAGAAACCTTTTGGACGGCATCAGAAAATATCGTAATGGCTGCCTGTGCTTTTTCATGGGTAGAAACATCTACCGCATATTCCACGTTCGTCCCGTTTACAACAACTGACTCATCGGCATACCAGACCTTTTGTTGTTTACCGTTCTCCAACGTAATTGAGCTTTCACCCGCAATATTGGCAGTCACTCCCAATGAAATCCCGCGCATATCATTTACTTCCAATGTAACGGATTGGCCTGAGTTCGCCCCAATCTGGAAGTTCATTGATCCGTCATTGCCAGTAGTGACTTCTTGGACCTCGAAGCTGAAGGAGCCTTCCTTCAAGGCAAAACTGTTCATTACCAAGCCCTCGGTTACATCGAATGCCAATACAGCCGGGTCCACACCATCAGCAACCTTTGCCGCTACTTCCTGCTCAACACCACCCATTTCTATGGAATATGTGTAAAAAGGCACAGTTGTCGGCGTATTGAAGGTAATTTTGTCTCCATCAGCCATATCAATAGTGGAAAACTTGAAAGATATGCCGTGATTGTCGTAAAGGTCCGTAGCAGCTACTGTGTCTGATACAGTCGGCGTACTTGCTCCGTCTGGCGTAAACTCCACCAACCAGTCCGTACTGTTCTTCGTCAGCGTCCATTCACCGGCCGCTGCCTCAGTTGAAACAGTGATTGGCTGTGTGAAACCAACATTATTTTTCCCAGTATTACCTGGTGCAAATCCCTGCTGCATGGTTCCCAAAGTGCTGGACTGAGCATTAATGATAAATTCTGCCTTATCGCCTGCGACAAAGCCAGCAGCGTCTTCGATTTGGAACTTAATGCCGTGATTATTATATTGTTCACCAATCGTGTAGGTATCATTGATATTACCTGAGCTGTCTTTTACGCTAAAAGTAGCAGCATCAATCATTTCAAGGGTAATCGTATCATTTAATGCCGGTGCCGGGTTGCCTTTGCTGCGGTCATAGGAAATGCTATTTCCGGCAAAAATAAGTGTTCCTGTTCCAGTAAGAGTAAGCTCGTTTATGGAAAGGGGGATCTCCTGAGTCTCTTTTCCATTTGCAAAGAAAGCTCCTGCAGATGATTTGGATACATTCACCGTGTAGCTTCCAGGTTCAAATGCATCCCCAACCGTCAAATCCATTCCGGTTACAGCATCAAACTGGCTTGCTTTTCCATCTGCAAAAGCCTTCCCTGCAGGAGCCAGCGTATTCATCCTGCTGCCATCCAAAAGAGAAGCATTATTAAACTCAGTGGCATTGCCAATTCGATTAAGTTCAGATGTCAATTGATTGATTTCCTTCTGGATTTCTGCTCGATCTGTATCCGTGTAGGAATCATTAGCCGCCTGCACTGCCAGCTCACGCATCCGTTGAAGAATTTCATGGGAAGAGGAGAGAGCTCCTTCAGCTGTCTGGATCAGAGAGATGCCGTCGAGCGCATTTCTTTCTGCCATTTCCAGACCGCGAATTTGCGAGCGCATCTTTTCGGAGATGGCAAGACCAGCCGCATCATCGGAAGCCTTATTAATCCTTAGACCTGAAGACAATTTTTCCAGACTTTTCGCTGTGTTGGTATTATTAATCGCCAGATTGCGATAAGCATTCAAAGCAGAAATATTATGGTTGATTCTCATTCTGTATGACCCCTCTGTTTCTTTTAGTTTTGAACTCTCATTATGCTATTTTCATAAGCTGACACCTTACGTACGGTGCTGGATTGAGAGACATTCACTTTTTTCTTTAAAATTTCATTCCAGGCATGGATAATCGGCTCAATCAATGTAATCATATCCCTCAGGATTGAAACATCTTTCTTAACATTCGCAATGATGATTTGATCTGCCATATAGTTATATAGCATGTCCAGCTGCTGTCCAATAGGACCTGCCTCATACTTCAGTCCAACTCCAAGTCTATGTAAAATATCATTTGTCCTCTGCAATTTGGCATTTGCCTGCACATAGGACTTTTCATTGATCAATTCGATCGCCTGCTCCAGATTATCGATGATTCCTTCATACAGGAGAGCCGTCAGTTCCTGGGGACTTTTCTTGAATATGACGTCCTTTGTCAGTGCCTCCATCATATACCTCCATTATGGTAACTATTGATTCTATCGGTAAAACCTCTCATTTATTTAATAGTTTTTCTCCAATTCCTCAAGCAGGATGAAGATCTCCGCAATGACTCCGTATAGCTGTGGCGGGACAGAATCTCCAAGGTCAATGTCGAGCAAATTCTGAAGCAGTGAGGAGTCCGCTTGGAGATGGACGTTATTTTTCTTCGCAAGCTCAATGATTTGCTGCGCGACTGCCCCATTTCCCTGTGCCACCACGGTCGGAGACTTACCGGTATTATCATCATATTTAATGACAGCCGCCGAAGGGCCGTTCAGCTGCCTTCTGTTTTTCTGGTTAAAATAAAGATTGTTCATATCGTGAAATTATACCCCTTCTCTGTAAAAGCAGGCGTTAATTTTACAGTTTGCTGGTCAGTGGATTCCGTTTCTGCTTCGACAGCTGGCTTCTTCGTTTTCAGTGCCTCAAGTTTGTAGCCGATTTCCTGCAGGCGTTCTTTGGAAATCTCAGTCATTGGATCAAGCAGCTTGTCCAACCCGTCCTTTTTGCTGTTAAAAGTGATCGAGATATTTCTGTTCTGGGCCGTCACCTGGATGCCGACCTCGCCAAGCTTCTTCGTTTCGAGCACGAAATAAAGACTGCAATTTTCCCAATCGATTTTTTCACCGGATTTTTGAGAATTGATGAAAACCTTGATGTTTTCCATTTCCTGATTCAGCAGGAAAGGCATTTGCAGGAAAAGATTTTGCATACCGGAAGAGTCCTGCTTATTTAAAAGCTGCTGTCCGGTGAGATTGGCAAGTGTCTGCTCTGCTTTTGGATATCCATCTGCGTCCTGAGCCATCTGGATCAGCCTTGCTTTCAGGTTTTGATTTAAATCTCCCTGATCACCTTTAGAGCCGAAAACCAAGCTGTTCGCCGCATCATTCTCATGCGTCAGACCGAGACGCCTTACAGATTCAAACACCTGACGGGCAGAATAATCCTGGTCAGGCATCGGCCTGACTGCCTGTCTGACAGCTTGAGCCAGCTGCTCATCCGATGTCACGGTTGTTCTCAGCAGACTTTGCTCATTCACGAAGTGCTGTACCCTGGTATTGGATGGCTTAAAGATAATCTGGTCAAGGGTAGCTTTCACATCTTTCACAATCGTGATGGCTGCCGTATACTCTCCTTTCGCAAGCAGGTTGCGCGCTTCAGAGAGACGTGAACTAGCAGTCAGCATCTTCTTCTCTGTCAGCATATCGGTATAAAGCATGAAATTGCTTTTAAGGATGGCATTGTCCAATTTATTGATTGCCGCATCCAGTGTCTGCCTCGCATTGACCTTGCTTCCACCTTTGTCTAGCATCAGAGCTACGTGATCGAGACTCTTGGTGATTTCCTGCTTGATTTTTTTAAAATCAATCGCCAGTTGCGACAACTTTTGTGTAATTTCCATCACCAATACAGACTTCGATTGCAAGGCAAGAGATTGGAGCGACTCATTGATCGCATATTGCTCAGCTTCCGTCAAAGTCAACTGTTCTCCGCCTTTTTGAATTGAAGGATGATCTTTTTCCAGCTGGTTCATCGCTTCCGCCACTACCTTGCGAGCAGATAGCTCCCTGCCCTGTTCAGCCATCTGAGTGGCCTTTTCAAACGAAGCTTTCAATTGAGTTATATCAATGGTTTTATTGCCTTTTAATTCGTCAAGAACCTTTTCGATTATGTCCAGTATCTTAGTTAATGACGCTTCTTTCTGAACATCCTTTAAAAGGGATTTTAGAAGGAGCATGTCCTGATCAGGAGTCTCGATTATAGCCTGCTTCATGTTTTGGGCAGTCAAAAATTCGAGTGCTTCACGCAATCTGGCAGCCGCAATCCTCTGCAATTTTTCCCCATCAGCAATTGCTCCCTGTCTGACTCTGTCCGTCCCCGCAGCATGAATCTGCAGCGCTTTTGTGATTTCCTGCTTCAATTGTTCCATTTCCGGGCGTCCGTTGGCATCAAGGCGGCGGACCAAAGCTTCTATGTCCTTAAGAGAGACATTTCCATTCTTTAGGTCACGGATGATCTGTTCAATATTTTTTAACTCCGGCTTTGGATTAACTCCGCTATCCGTTGAATTTGCATGACCTTTAGGCATCTCGACCTTGATCTCTCCAGCCAGTTCCCTCAGAGCGTCCTTCATACCCATGCCATGCAGGGCCGTATGTATGGCATTCAAATGATTCGCTGCCATCGGAAGATTCTTCTGAGCCAACGCATTCACCGTTTCCATTTTTTCCATCGGCTTGCCTTGAGCTTCGGTCAAGAACTTCTGCAAAGTCACCATCTCGTCTTTGGTCAACTGAATACCCTTCGCATCGAAAACCCTCACTGCATCCTTTAATTCCGGGAAGGCCCCAGGGTCAAACCCAGCCTTCAATAGACGTCCATTTAATGATTCAGCATTGGCAGCTTTCATAGCTAAAGAAGCAGACGCCTCCCTTAAAACAAGCCTCCCAGATTCAGGCCTATCCACCACCTCAGCAAGCAACCTGTCAGAAGACGGAACCTGCCCATCAAATCGGGCACTAAACTCCTGTCCCTTAAAAAGAACCGTAGCCTCATTGCCACCCAAACGATCCTTGATCAAAACAGACCCAATTTCCCCCGAAGAGATGGAAGCCTTGTGATCATTCAACTGTCTTGAAACCATTTGATTTGTTACCTGCATATAAACACACTCCGAACATTATCAATCTAACAATTTTATCGGCAGGAAAAGGATTATCTTAATGTGGAATTTATACCAATTTGGTGGGAAAGGTAGATAAAGGTTTTAAAATGTTGGATGAAAGATTCTTTGAGAGAACTGGGGTAGAAAACCTTTGGAGAAATTATTGAAAATAAAATGGAAAAGAAGCATAAGTTCATCGAATTTCAAGATGAGTAATTGACACTTAGTAGATTGTATCATCAAACATAAACTCTTATTCCATTTAGTACAATATTAATTGTTAAATCACCTTTTCACTATCTCACCTTCAATTCTTCTTTCACTTGAAATAGGAAATGCTCAAAAGGGGCTCTAGCAATGCTATAGCCCCCCCTATATCAAAATATCAATTCAATACCACTCGCTTCTGCTTCTCTTTCACTTTTGAAGTCTGGTCCTTACTGATTTTATTTGTTCTTGCACCCAAAATCGAACAAAATATATCCCAGCATCTTCATTTAGTTTATATCAGAGCCATCATGTTTAATTGCTGCTTTCAAGCAAGTTTAACTCGGCTCCTGTGTCGCTTCCTTTGACACAGGAGCCGAGTTTCCCCTTGGTTCTGCTTAGCCTGTGGCTGTTGTTTTTGTGACATATGAAGAATTGGATTGGTTTTTTATGGTCTTGGTCATATTATTAAAAATCTTCCCCACTCAACTCTTTTTATAGATTAAATAAACTAGAAGCGGCGAGAAACTTATCGAGAATTGGCTCTCTGTATCATTCTAGCAAAATACAAAATATTCACTACTGATCTAGATTCACTTAAATGGCTAACAATCTCTACAAGTTCTTTTATTATTTGGAGACCGTTTATTGAAAAGTTCAAATACTGGATTTTACTGTTCATTGAAATATCTTTTGCCCTTTCAATATCCTCACTACATTCTTCAAGTAAATTATTTTTTGCCATATATAGAGCTCTTTCAAGGAATGATTCCACCAAATAAACTGTGTTGTCCGAAATTCGTATGTCTTTTGTATAAATCTCCTCGATAGGAATATCGTGTGTTTTTTTCACTGCTAATCGATGATACTTCATAGTAGCTTCCTGCAGATTGTTTATTTGGATGCTTTCTATTGCTGTTCCGCGAGTTCCTGAATGAACTCGATAATGTAAAGTTGGTAAAGGCAATGCCATTGTATTGAAATGCCTACAGATACGCATCCACATATCATAATCTTGAGCCCTAATTAAATTCTCATCCCATTTACCTACCGTTTCATAACATTCTCTTCGAACAATAACACTAGGAGTAAAAAAACGATTTCCCTTAATCTGTTCCTTCAGAGCATACTGAGGTTCTATATTTCTTGCACTCCATACACCAGAGTAGGCCAAAGAATCATTTTCCTTTTGGAAGTATATAGTTGATGTATGAATAAGTCCAACACTTTTATTTTCTTGAAATTTTCTTATTTGCACCTCCAATTTTTTGGGTAAAGCAATGTCGTCGTCATCAAATATCCAAATATATTTTCCTGTCGCGCTTTCCATTCCAAGATTTATAGCTGAAGATTTCCCTCCATTTTTCTTTGAAATATAAGTTATCAAATGTTGATATTCACTAAGAATTAATTCCGTGTCATCAGTTGAACCATCATTCACCACTATTATTTCCTTATTTTTATAAGTCTGAGAAATCAAACTTTCCAATGCCTCTTTTAAGTGACTAGCTCTATTATAAGTTGGTAGTATAATCGATACTTTCTCATTATAATCTATATCTTTCAATTTATGAGGTGGCAGGAAATTAGAAACCATAGTAATATTACTTTCTCTATCAGTTTCTTTTTCTACATCTATATAACATAATATCCACTGACCAGGCACTTCATTTATCCAGTTTATTTTGCTACTTGTAAAAGAATTTATTAAGGAAGCTATATTTTGTTTAGTAAATATTCTCACATGATCAGGATCTGGGATTGCATACCCTTTAGGAACACTGATGACTATTCTCCCTCCATGTTTGCATATCCTTAACGCTTCTTCAATAAAAGGCGCAGGATCCGGTACATGTTCCAATACTTCAGCCAGTATAACTGTATCAAATGTATTTTCCTGAAATGCAAGAGCTGCACCGTCACCAAGATTAAAATAACAATTATCTAGACCGAGTGTTTTGACTTTGTATCTAGCTAGTTCAATTGCTACCGGGTCAATATCTATACCGAATACGTTAGTTGCATGCATGGCAATAAACGTAGATAAATCTCCGCTTGCGCATCCTACCTCAAGAACATCTCCCCTACATAAGGGAGCAGTGATTCCAATTCTATTCAATTCACTTTTGTTTCTTGGTCTCCTATAGTTTCTCCATTCCCTGTCTTCAATTTTATTTGATAATAGGATAGATAATAGCTTTTTATTTCTAGGTAAAGTTATATAATTGTGATATTTATCAAACCCAACCTCACTAATATAAAAATCTGAAACTTCTTGATTACCTGTTGAAGAGGAAAAAACTGCTAAATATATTTTTATTATCTCATTATTGGGAGTCTTTCCTAATTCATCGAACAATATGGAATAAGCTTTAATGTAATTCCGATCTATAAAATATTCTAGAGACTCATAACATTTTGTTTCGATATTCTTATCCATGATGGCTTATTCCTTCCTTTTTCATGACTGTAGATATTGATTTTTCAACCACTGACTATCTGTATATTCCATTAATGCATTAGTTATCAAATTCTCTTTCTTCTCATCATCACCTAATGTATTGAGTATTTCTATAGCAAATTTATAAAATCTAAAATCATCTTTATTTACAATAGCGTACTTAGAAACGTCTAAAGCATCTTTTAGATTACCTGACTCAATTAACCCAGTAATAATATTTATAAAGTCTTGCTCATTGAATAGATTCCAATCACATAAACTATATAACTGCAAAGATTCACCTTTAAAACCGTTTGAAAATAATATTTTAGCAACTTTATGAATTGTATATTCATCACTATTCTCTATTTCCTCTAAAATAACATTACATAAATCATATTTCTTATATACAAAAAGTAGTTGGAGCACATGGGTAATTAAATTATTATCAATATTAGTAACTGACTCCTCACCATTTAATAAATTTAATAGTTTGCTCACTTGCCCATTATGATTTAAAGAATTAAATACTAGTAAATAATCACCTACCACTTTATAATCATTTAGTAATATTAAATCTACTATATTAATCCAATTGGATTCAATCATCGTTTTCATTATATCCGGTGTAAATAACTCTTCAAATTGTTCAATATCACCGTGATTATTAATACAAAGTTCCTTCAAGTGAGCGACCTTAGTTAACAATACAAATTCATCATTGTAGTCATTTAGCAAGTTTACTGCTAAGGAAGGATTACCTACTTCAAAACTTGCTCTTACGTAATCTATAATATTGTTACCATTTACTAATTCATTTGATTTCAAAAAATTTGTAATTTCTTCAGCAGTATGAAAATTATTTAATACGTATACTACTTTATTAATAGCGTCTTTATTATACTTATCTATGTTCAAAACGCTAGAGTAATGATAAATTGAGTTATCGAAATCATCTTCATAAAGATATATTTTCCCTAACCTATTATGTGGTTTCAACTCTTTTACATCGGGCATGAGTATTATATCAATATATTTTTCTTGGTTATTTAAAATTTGAAAATACATTTGTTTTGCATCGTCTAATTGTCCTTTAATTAAAAAGATTTCCCCTTTTAAGTATGGAAACTCGGGTGAACCCGCATATATTTCTTCAGCATCTTTAATTACCTTTAAAGCATCATTATATCTTTGTAAACGCATTAAACAATTTATAATTTGTATAATATTATATGAAACCCAAGGGGTCCTAAAATTACCTTTAAGTTTATATGCTTGTAAATATGATTTAAGTGCTTTTTCATATTCTCCAATTGAAAAGTACTCATTGCCAAAGTTAAAATAATCAAATGCTTGTTGACTTCCCGTATTCAATTCTTTTTCTAGTAGATGTCGGTTGCGTTCGTTCTTATTTTTCTTCTTAACCGTATCTTTTAGATAGCCTGAGTGAAAGATTAATAAATTTGAATTCCTTGTTTTCAACTGTTCGTCTTTAGCACTTTTTAATTGTTCATGAATATGACGATAATAAACAATATCACGATTATTTTTATAAATTCTGCTGTGATAATTTTGAACTAAACTCTCTCCATAAAAACCAGTAAAATTTAATATCTTTGCAGTATAGGTATCAAAAAGACCATTGTCATTATGCAATTCTCGTATAAAATCTTTAAAATTTTCTTCATCGATATATTCGTCAGCATCTAACACTAAAATCCATTCTCCTGAAGCTTTTTCAGAAGCATAATTTCGCGCGGCTGAAAAATCATTACTCCATTTGAAGCTATAAACATTATTTGTATACTGTAATGCAATTTTTTTAGTATTATCAGTAGATCCTGTATCTATAATAATCATTTCATCAATTAAATTAGCCACTGATGACAAACAACGATTTAATACTTTTTCTTCATTTTTGACAATCATACAGAGTGAGATAAATGGTTTCATAGTTTTTAGCCCTCCAGGAATAATAGATTTAATAAAAATATCGTGCTTGAAAATATCTTAAGCACGATATTTCTTTAAACCTATTAACTTTAATTAACGGAGTAACTGTAGCACGCCTTGAGGTTGCTGATTAGCTTGTGCAAGCATTGCCTGGGCAGCTTGAGAAAGAATAGAATTCTTAGTTTGGTTCATCATTTCTTTCGCCATATCAACATCACGAATACGAGATTCAGCAGCCGTAAGGTTCTCAGATGAAGTATTCAAATTATTGATGGTATGATCCAGACGATTTTGATTAGCTCCTAAATAGGATCGAATTTCAGAAACTTTCTCTATTGCAGCGTCAATCGATGCTATTGCTGCACTTGCACTAGCAGCATCAGATACATCAATTGAAGCTATTGTTAAGCCTGTTGGATCTAGGTCAATGTTAATCGAAATATTTAAGTCTTGACCGTCATTAGCACCGATTTGTAAAGTTATATTTAATGATCCATCAAGTAATTCCTGTTTATTGAACTGAGTCGTATCTGAAATTCTAGTAATTTCGTTATTTAACTCATCAATTTCAGCCTTAATAGCATTTCGATCTTCAGTTGTGTTTGTATCATTACCACCCTGAACAGCTAACTCTCGCATACGTTGAAGAATGGAATGTGTTTCATTTAACGCGCCTTCAGCAGTTTGGATTAGTGAGATACCGTCTTGAGCATTTTTAGATGCTTGATCTAATCCGCGAATTTGTCCACGCATTTTTTCAGAAATTGAGAGTCCTGCTGCGTCATCCCCAGCTTTGTTAATACGTAGGCCAGAGGATAATTTCTCCATTGAACTTGATTGTGCATTAGAAGCGCTGTTTAACTGACGATGCGTGTTCAATGCAGCGATATTATGATTGATTCTCATTACTTATTTCCTCCTTGAATTTAAGGGTTCACTTCCTTGTGAACCTTAATTAGTTTAGTTCGAGTCGTCCAGGTCGGCCGCCCTGTTCTTCTCTACTTATGTTATCGTCGGATTGGGTGGGTTGTTTAATAGTTTTTAATTATTTTTTATAATTTTTATTTCTTTAGGTTCGTCAGCAGGGCTGTGATGTCTTTTGATGCGTTCTGATTTTCTTCCTGAATCTGTTCGTAGATTTCTTTTCTCAGGATTTCGATGTTTTTGGGTGCTTTGATGCCGATTTTGACCTGGTCGTTTTTGGATGAGACGATGGTGATTTCGATATCGTCACCGATTTTGATAGTTTCGCCGTTTTTTCTTGTCAGTACGAGCATTCATCTCACCCCTTTACCTTTTGGAATAGGTTATGTTTGGTCTTGTAGCCTTCTTCGACGAGAATGACCTGTTTCGCTTTGTTGTTAGCTTTATTGATGATGACGGGTGCCTGAAGGTTGGCGGTTGTTTTCTCGAATGGGTCTTCGACTGTTAGGATTGCGTAGACCGAGACATCTTTCTCAGATTCCACCCCTATCTCTTCAACCACTGTATCCTCAATTTTAAAGTCATATTCCTTGAAAAAGTCAAAAGGATTTGCGACCACAAATGCCAGTCCTGGTGTTTCCACTGACTGCATCACAGAGAATGATCCATCTTCATTTAGAGGCAAAATCACGAATCTCTTTTCGTCTGGAAATCCAGGTATTCCTTTTTCAAACTGCAATACTTCTGTTTCATGTATTTCTACTTCATTATGATATTTTGTAGTTAATTTCATCACAAAATCTCCTTTAGATTTCAAAATCAATGTTCAATGTATTTTTTTGCGCTAAATAGATATTGGTTTTACCAGGATAATAGTTAATCACTGGTTTGTTCGGAGTAACTTCGATATTTACAGGACGAGTTTTCCAGTTAATCCTTGTTTCGCCCGGATCATAATTAATTTTGACACTATTATGCGATGGAATCCAGCCAATGTTAATATCAGCCATGGGCGGAAGGCTATTTCGTTCGGCTTGGCTATGGAGGGCAGAAAAACCATGCTCGATCATCATCAGCTCGTCCCCTTCCTGGGAAATCCTCGCTATGGCATTCATCGCTTGCTGATAGCCGGCCTGGGCAGCATCTTCGGTCATCCGAAACACGCTTTTCAAGTTGGCATCCTCGAAAGCTCTTGTCTGGTCAATCGTCAGCCTGGGCGGTCTCCGATCAATCATCAATTTGGCCATAGGCTGCTCCATCTGCATATCAGCATGACGCTGCTGTATTTGCATTTCTCCCCTGCTTGTTTCGATGCCAATCTGTGCAAAAGTCGATTGCATTCTTATTTGTGGTATGTTCATTGGTAACTCCCCCTATAAGAAAAGCCTTATCAATTTTCATGATAAGGCTTTAGTTAGGCACTTTTCGTAAATCTATTATTCCTAATAGTTCGGAGTAAAGTTCAACTAGAAATGAACCTTATCTTAAGAAATCCATCAATGTCGGCTGAATGACTCTCGCACTCACGCTCAACGCCGCACGGTGGACACTTTCTTGGGACTTCAAGTCCATAATGACACGTTCAATATCGGCATCCTCATTATCAGAAAGAATTTTTGTAGCCATCACTTCCTGTTGACCAAGCCGTGTTTCGACCATTTCTAGGCGATTGTATCGCGCACCCAACTCGGAGCGCTCTGCCGACAAAGTGTTCATCACTTTATCGAGATCCTCAAGCAGCTGATCCATTCCCTTTGGATCCGGACTTTCGAGTTGTTCCTGGATTTTTTGGACTGTATCGAACATTTCCTGGTTGAATACATTGCCCGGATTGACGTTTGCTTTCATAAAGACACCGCGGGATACCTCGATCTGATAGTTATTGATTTTGTCGGATGTGAGGTTGTCTGCTACCTCCACCGGATTTTCCGATGTGACGACCGGTTTCATGATATCCGTACCGTGGAAAATATAGCGACCGCCAATCTTAGTATTTGCTGTTGCCGCTAGGCTTTGCTGCAATTGCTCGATTTCACGAGCAATTGCTTTGCGGTCGTCCGGGCTGTTCGTGTCGTTCTGCCCCTGAATCGTCAGCTCTCGTACACGCTGCAGAGCGCTGTTCGCCTGATCAATCCCGGCTTCGGAATTTTCCATCCAAAGGTATAGCTCGGATAGATTGCGCTTATATTGTTCAATCTCCGTCAGATTGGAGCGATAGTACATTCCCTTCATCGCGACAACTGGGTCATCGGAAGGTTTATTGATCTTTTTGCCTGTAGCAAGCTGGTCTTCGTACTTTCCCATTCTTCTGTAACTCTCGCTCAGGTTCCTAAGCGAGTTGGAAGACAGCATCGATTGTGTGACTCGCATCTATATCACTTACCTTCCACCAGTTCCCATGCCATTGATGATTTTATCCAGAAGTTCGTCCTGGAGAGAAATCATTCTTGCAGAAGCATTATAGGCATGCTGGAATTGGATCATATTCGTCATTTCTTCATCGAGAGATACCGTGCTAATCGATTCGCGTTTATTCTGGACAGCTAGTTTAAGCGCTTCCCCATTCGCCGTCAATCGGTTCGCTTCCTGCGCCTGAACAGCCATGCCGCCAATGATTCCTTCATAGTAATTGCGGAAATCAGCTTTCTCCGATCCGCCGTCATAGCTCAATTGCTGCGTAATGATATTTGCCAGATTAAGGACGTTCGAGCTATCTCCAAGTGTGGCTTTGGTGATGTCATCCCCAGTTGCAGATGCAATATTGTCCAGACTCGCAAGGATTTGATCATCCATCGTCATCCTGCCGGCAAATCCTTCGCGGTCTCCGATTGCTGCAGATTCGGCATCAGCGAAGAACGAGATTTCCTCTGCCTTCGGGCCGTTCCCGTCAGTTCCATTAATTTCATTTGGACTGAAGCCAGCTTTATGTACATCATTGAAGGCATTAGCAAAAGTATATGCCAGATTGTCCAGCTCTTTTAGCATTTCAGCATAGACGCCAGAGACTTCCCCTTCATTATTTTTAAAGGCAAAAGCTTCTACAAGTCCCTGAAGTTTCCCCCTTGATTGCAGTTCATTGAAGGGGATTTCAGTATTGCCGACTTTCATGCTTGCAATCGCATAGTCTGCATCTTTATTGATGGAAACTTCGTTAAAGCCACCATTCCCGACCAGGATCCCGTGCTGTTTGCCTGTATCGCTTACAAGCTTGATAATCGCTTTCCCTTCAGCGCCTGAATGGGAAAGGCCGCCGGTTTCTGAATACTCGACTTTAACGTTAACGATAGAAGATAATTCATCAATCAGTCGGTCACGTACATCATAAAGGTCGTTCGGCAAATAGCCATGCGGCTCCACATCACCGATCTGCTTATTCAGTTCATGAATTTGCTTCACCAGGGAATTTACCTTGTTGACAGTAACATTGATTTCATTACCAATGTCCTTCTGTACCGCCACAAGAGAATTGTGCAAATAATTGAATGTTTCCGCTACAGCGATTCCCCGTTGGCGGACTACAGACCTGGCTCCCTCGTTGCTCGGATTCACGGCTAAATCTTGGAGAGCCTGCCAGAATTGATCCATCGTGTTAGCCAGACCGGAATCAGAGGGTTCATTCATGATTTGTTCCATCTTTTGATAGGCTTCAGCCTTCGCTGATGAATAACCTAGCTTGTTCGATTCATTTCTGTATTGGACATCAAGGAAGCCCTCGCGAATGCGCTGCACAGCATCGGCTTTCACTCCTGTGCCAACTTGACCAGGGATATTGGGCCTGTTGAGCGAGGCTGCCGGATAAGGCTCCGTCTGGGCAAAATTAACCCGTTGCCTTGAATATCCTGGTGTATTGGCATTGGCAATATTATGTCCCGTAGTATGTAGAGCGGATTGCTGCGTGAACATTCCGCGCCTTGCTGTTTCTAATCCCATAAAGGTCGAACGCATAAGTGACTTCCTCCATTATTACGCTTTTGAATTAAACAGGCTCTTGCTTGGCGAACCTGGCTCTCCTTGCCCATAATTGAAATCTTCCTGCGACGGGGCGATCAGGCTCATTGAAAAAGAAATGAATTTCAGGGACTGATTAATCAATCCCTGATTCAATTCATTCAGCTGTTGAATTTGGCGTATTACATCCTGGAGCTCCTGACTAATTTCTAAAAGAGTCTCTTTCTCTTGTTCTGGCCATTTATCCAACAGTTCACTTAATGTCTGATCACCAGTGACCCTGCGTCTCTCAGCCTCGAGCTTTTCGATCGCAAAAATATGTGTCTGTTCTTCTTTCAGAAGATTTGTCAAAGCAGGTACATCTTCCGCTTCAAGAATGCCTGTTTTTTTGAATGCCAGTTCCAGCAGGCTTTTATGAAGCTTTAAAAGCTTGGCCATGCTGTCAATAAGTTGATGGATACTCATGTTTCTCCCCCGACCTATTTTTTATAATAGAAATCCATAACACTTTTTGCGATATCCTGTGGATTTGGCTTATAAGTGCCATTCTCCACTTGAAGCTTCAGCTCTTCTACCTTTTTCTGGCGCAGCTGTTCAACTTCTGACATCTGCTGCATAGCCTTTGCTGTAGGTGAAATCTCCACCTTATCAACTGGTTTTTCAGCCTTCTTCAGTTCATCAATTTTATTCATCTGTCTGTTATATGGGTTGATTCGATTTGTGCCAAAATTACTGATCTTCATTCAATATCCCTCGCTTTCATTAAGTTAAGGATTCTCTACCGTACATATCGGATATTTCCCCGTTATCTTTAGTAATAATGTAAAATAGCGACTTTAGTCTTATTCATTTCTTGTAAAATACGTCGCCTTATGGCTGCTAATTTTTTGTTTAAACTCTTCTTCCCGCTCAAGATGTTTTAAATCGGTTCTGAGCTCATTAGCGCAGCCCTCACAAAGTCTTCCGGTCCGAATCACTTTACCGCACTTGTCGCAAGGATACCCAAGGTTCGGGAATTGCGCTATCTGAAGCTTGCCATTTTTAATGAACTTCAGGATCAGTTTTTCCGGTACGCCTGTCGCTTCAACCACCTGTAGCATCGTCGCAGCCCGATTCTCACGTTTTCTCATATATTTAGCGACAGTATCATACGCCGCTTCTTCTTTTCTCCAGCACTTTTCGCAAACATCGCGAAATTTGCTTGCCACATATATTTCGCCGCATTGCGGGCAATTTTGAAGGTCCACTGTCCTTCCTCCTTCAATAATATCTCATCTAGCGTGCCAAAGTGAATGAATACACCTTCGCCGCTCCGTTATCTTTTAGTATTTTGGCTGCATGCCTCAGCGTGGAGCCTGTAGTATATATATCGTCAATCAGCACAATTGTTTTACTGTTAAGATTTAGGTCTGTTTCCAATTTGAATACTTGCTCTATATGAATTCTTTCAGAGCGCGATTTTTTTGACTGTTTTTCGGTATGGACTCTGGAGAGCAGGCGGGTTGGTTTGAAGCCGGCAGTGGTGATGAGGGCTTCTGCCTGGTTGAAGCCTCTTTCGTAGAGTCGTTCTGCACTGAGCGGGATTGGGACAATATAATCATATTGGAAAGCTTGCAAAGCCTGGCGAAGATCTACTGCAAAAATCTCCGCCAGTACATAATCCCCGCGGAATTTGAATTTCGCCACCACATCTTTCGTAAAATCAGTATAGCGATACAGTGAGCGGTTTTGGTCAAGCCTCCCGCTCCATTGCTCGTCTTCCTCCCAGCGTTTGCAATCCAGACAGACACTACCTAACCTGAATTCCGCTTCCAAAAAGGCAAATGGTCTGCCGCAGATTCCACATATCTCCCCTGTAATCGGCGCAAAGTTCTCATAACATCCTCCACAAATCTTTGATGTTTGATCATCCCCCAAAAGAGTTCTCCACGACAAAACAGGTTCTATCTCAGCGTGGCATATCAGACAATAACTCACTTTCATACATCAATCAATCCCTTCTTGATCCCCTCTTTGTTCATCATCGTAATTTGGCTGCGGGCACTGAGCATTGCTTCTGTTTTGCCATAATGAAAAAATGTCACATCGCCTGTTGGATATTCTGCACTTCTTCCTGCCCGGCCGGCAATCTGCACAAGAGCACTCTCTGTAAAAATACTGTCCTCCGTGCCAATGACAGCAACATCAATATTCGCTACCGTAACACCGCGTTCAAGAATAGTTGTGGTAAGCAATATGGGCATCTCTTTATTTCGGAACTTTATTACTTTTTCTTTTCTATCAGGATCTTCAGCATGGACCGATTCAATAAGAGGATACAATTGTCGAAGGATGGTGAGGATTTTGTCCATGGCGGCGATTTTCGGAGCAAAAATCAATGCTTGTTTTCCGTTGGCTAATCTAGATTCCACCCATTTTTTTATTGGAGTAGACAACCTTCCCTTACTAAGGTGTTTCTCCCAGTTTCCCGACCACACAAACTGTGGCACCGGCAGAGGATGGCGGTGGAAGCGGGCAGGAATCGTGACATAATCTCTTTTCCCAAGACGGCACTCTTTCTGCCATTGTTTTTTAGGGGTGGCAGTTAAATATATCAACGAGGATTTTAGCTTCTTTGATTGCTGGACTGCATATTGAAGAGTTTCGTCAATGGAATAAGGGAAGGCATCCACCTCATCGACAATCATTACGTCGAACGCCCTGTAAAAGCGGAGCAATTGATGCGATGTCGCGATAGTAAGCTGAGCTAATTCGTAGCGGTCTTCACTGCCGCCATAAAGAGCTGCGATTTTTATATCTGGGAACACTTTTTTAAAACGAGGTGCCAGCTCAAGAACCACATCCGTCCTTGGCGTAGCCACACAAACCCGCTTGCCTGTGGAGAAAGCCTGAGCAATCCCTTCAAATAACACTTCCGTTTTACCTGCCCCAGCAACCGCCCATACAAGGAGCTCAGATGAGTTTTCCACAGCTTCCGCAACCTGACGGGAAGCAACCTTCTGTCCTGCTGATAATTTCCCGTCCCAATGAAGAGGTTGGGCAATTCGATTAAACTCTGGTTCAGGCCCCGCCCAGCTAATAAGCGGCGTGCACTCACTCACCCGTCCCATCATCAAGCATTTGCGGCAATAGAACTCTACTTTCCCACAACGGGAACACGGGAATTCTGCAAACCAGGTTGGATCAGTTGTACCGCATCTTGTGCAAGAAAGCGGATCTCGGTTGACTCCCTTGCGGTATACTATATATCCACTTTCATGGTGTTTCTGAATTTCCTCTCTCGAAAAAGGCAATTCCTCATGCAGCAGCTGTTTCCCAGTCAGCATTTTTTGCAGTTCAGGATTGTATTGGAAAGAACGATCTGTGGATAACGAGGAAAATCTGTCGGTGAATGCCTGTTCATCAACAGAATGAATTACATTGGGGATTAAATTTTCTTCTTTCAACAAAGTTAATCACAGCCTTTTGTGGATTTTTATGTGGATAACAAGGTTTTTATGTGGATAATGTGGGTTAAATTGTTGGTAAGTGTCTGTTTAGGGTGATGAAAGCGGTTTTTACTGTGGATAATCAGATGTTGATTGAAAATATCTGTTGGTAAGTGAATCTTTTTGTTGATAACTACTATATTTATGTGGATAATCAAATAAAGCGCCACATCCCCATACGGATCCGGCGCTTCATCATTGTTGTAAGAACTCTTCCGTAATTATTTCTTATACCAGCCCATCCCCATCGAACCTTCCCCAAGATGGGTTCCAATGACTGGACCGAAGTAGCTTAACATGAATTCAACATTCGGGAACTGAGCTTCTAGCTCGCTTTTCCATTCAAGTGCTTCTGCTTCACGATTGGCATGAATGACGACTGCCCTGTAATCATCCCCGCTGTTCGCATCCTCCGCAAGCAGTTCGACGACACGGTTCATCGCCTTTTTACGTGTACGGACCTTTTCAAACGGAACAATCTTCTTGTCCTCAAAATGAAGCAAAGGCTTCACTTGCAACAGGCTTCCAATCAATGCCTGAGCACTCGACAATCGGCCGCCGCGCTGAAGATGGCTTAAATCATCCACCATGAAGTAGGCGCGGATGGAGTGTTTCATCTCATTCAAGCGCCCGATGATTTTCTCAGGTTCAACACCCTGCTCTGCCAGCTCTGCCGCTTCCAGAGCATAAAAACCCTGGACCATCGCGCTGATTTCAGAATCAAATGGATATACTTTTATCCCATCAACCATTTCGCCCGCGCTCACCGCACCCTGGTAAGTGCCGCTAATCCCGCTGGACAAATGGATGGTGATGACCGAATCGTATTCTTTTGCTAGTTTTTCAAAAAGCTCGACGAACTCGCCAATCGGAGGCATCGAAGTTGTCGGAAGCTCGCGCTGCTTCACTTCTTCATAAAACTCTTCTGCGCTGATATCTATTTCTTCTCTATATGTCTCATGATCGAAAATCACGCTCAACGGAATCATGTGGATATTCCATTTCTCCCGCAAATCCTTCGGGATGTACGCAGTGCTATCCGTGATAACTGCCGTTTTCATTATTATATTACCATCCTTATGTTTTTCTCTACAGTTTGTACAATCCCATTTTATATGAACTTCCTGCAAAATGCATTCTTTCAGGAAAACTATTTTAATAAAGAGATTGGAAATGCTAAATAGAAAGATACTATATAAGTTGAACTAGAAAGTTTACCTTTTCATTTCGCTCCAGGTGCTTCGCTTTCCGCGGGCGGCCTGGGAGCCTCCTCGGCGCAAGCGCCTGTGGGGTCTCCCACTGACCTTTCATCCCGCAGGAGTCTTCGCACCTTCCGCTTCATTAAATCGATAATTGTTAAGTTCAACTTACACCTCTTTTGGATTTACAGATTTTTTCTATGCGTCCTACTATCGACAAATCCTCTCAAACAGGTATTTGTTAAAAAACAAAAAGACACTAGCAATCGATTGCACAGTGTCACAAAATTAAGAAACGTATTGTTTTTCTAAGCTTTTTAAGCCTCTGTTATTTATTTCTTCCATTAGCATTTCAATAAAGGTTTCATCCAAATTTAACAGAGTAGCCTTTTGGTATGCTTCTAGTAACTTTTCATCTGTTAGTTCCCATAGTGTAGAAATGTTGACCACCCCTTCGATTTACTTTCCCTCATTATATCGGATTTTATTAAGAATTTGTAAATCTCTGGCGGTTTTTCTGTCGTATTTTTCCACCAAAAACCGACAAAAACCACATCTGCCATTGTCGACAAATGTGGTTTCTTCGTTTCTTCATTTTATCTCACTTCTACCCAGCCATTCTTGATGGCAACGACTACTGCCTGGGTGCGATCGTTTACGTTCATTTTTTGTAAAATATTGCTTACGTGGTTCTTGACTGTCTTCTCACTGATGAACAGTGCTTCGCCAATGCCTCTGTTGCTTTTTCCATCTGCCAGCAGCTGCAAAACTTCGCATTCGCGGCGTGTCAGCAGGTGAAGAGGACGGCGAATTTCAACCGGGGATATGTACTTATCTGTTCCGCCTTCATCAGCGGATAAACGGCGGTATTCTTTTACAAGGTTATGCGTTACACGCGGGTGAAGGTATGAACCTCCATCTGCAACAACTTTAACAGCTTCGATTAGCGCATCTGCATCCATTTCCTTTAACAGATAGCCTGTCGCGCCTGTCCTAAGTGCATGTGTTACATAATTCTCATCATCATGGATGGAGAGGATGATGACCTTTGATTCAGGATACTTTTCAATCAGTTCAGCTGTTGCCTCTACCCCATTTGTGTTCGGCATGTTGATATCCATAATGACAACGTCTGGCTGATGCTGGTCTACTAGCGAGATAGCTTCGCTGCCGTCGTCACCTTCTGCCACTACTTCAAATGATGGTTCAAAATCAAGGATCCTTTTTACCCCTTCTCTGAAAAGTTGATGGTCGTCAATAATGACAATCTTTGTTGTCATATCATTCGCCTCCCTTTACGGCTTCTATCTCTATTTTTTATCTTGGCAGCGGCTGGTGCCGCATTGGATACGCTGCTATTTTCATAGATTCATCGGAACCTGGATGATGACTAAAGTCCCTGTACCAATTTTCGAGTGGATGTTCAGTTCGCCATTTAGAAGCTCCACCCTTTCCCTGATTCCAAGGATGCCGAATGATTCTGGTTTGGCATCGTTGACATCAAAGCCTCGGCCATTGTCTTTTACCACTGCTATTACCAGGTCTCTTTTTATCTCCAGCTTAACCTGGATAATCGTAGCATTGGCGTGCTTCAGCGCGTTTTGCACTGATTCCTGGATCATTCTGAACAGAGCGACTTCATAATTGGCAGGAAGTCTTTTATCCTCACCCATATTGGAGAATTCTATTTTTGTCGTCTTATGATAGTCTTCGATTGTCTGTAAATATTTTTTGAGGGTAGGAACCAAACCTAAATCGTCAAGAGCCATTGGCCTCAAATCGTAAATGATTCTCCTGACCTCATATAGTGCCGAACGGACCATCTTTTTCATGTCTTTAATTTCTTTGATCGCTTCGCTTGCACTGCGCTCTTTATAGATTTTCTCGATAAGGTCCGACCGCATCATCACATTCGCCAGCATTTGTGCGGGCCCGTCATGGATCTCACGGGAAAGCCTTTTTCGCTCATCTTCCTGGGCTTCAATGATTTTCAGGCCAAAATCCTGCTTCTGCTTCGCCGTTTCCAGCGCCTCACCCATTTGCCTGATATCGCTCATCAAATAATTCATGACGACGGTTATTTGCGAAACAAGGTGTTCAGCTTTTTCAATTGTTTCACTTAATCCTAGAAGCCTTCGTTCAAGATCATCCCGTTTCTCCCGAAGCTGTTTTTCTATCTGCCTGTTCAATGTCAAATCCATTTGCAGCTTATGAGCAACCTCATATGCCTCACGGACCTGCACTTCGGTATAATCCTTGAAATGCTTACTTACTTCTGACAGCCTTTTTCTCGCTGCCCTTACCTGGGTATCAAGAAAGTCACCTTCATTGATTGTTTGGGCAACCTTTCGTTTAATTTCTCGCAATTCATCTGTAATCGACTCATAATCCGAGCGGCATTCTTCGCCAATTCGAAAAATTTCGTCTTTACTTTCGCCAACAGTTTCAATCATTTTTTCAAGAATCATATCAAGAGCTTTAGAATCAAACATTTTAATAACCATTTAAACTCCCCCATGGGTGGCACACATAGATATTTTATCGTGAAACATGGATGGTTACTAATTTCAACAAGAAAATCATGCCAATTTTAATAAAAATCGTCATAAAGACACAGAATCAGATTACCATTCTAAGTCTTATATCCTATAATTTTAGGAAATAAACTCTTCTTTGAAAATTAAAACATTTTTCCAAAAATATTAATCGGAGCCTTTCCTATTGGTAGGACCACTAAACATTATAACATCCATACATATTTACTGTATTAAAGTTATATTACAATCATAAGACAGGAATTGTCCTATGATAAGCTGTAAACTTATAATGAATTGTAGCACTAAAAACTATTAACGAAAATAAGCACTGTGTCAAAATGACCATATAGAGTATTGGGAAATTTTTTAAAAGAGAGGAACGAACCTAATTGCTTCCAAATTACTATACAGTAAAAGGTTATGGAGAACATGAAATCGAGATTCAAAAATCCCGGTTCATAGCATATATAGATAGAGCGGAGACAGAGGAAGAAGCCCAGGAGTTCATCCAGTCCATTAAGAAAAAACACTGGAATGCCAATCATAATTGCTCTGCCTACATGATTGGCGAAAATGATCAGATCCAGAAGGCTAATGATGATGGAGAACCAAGCGGTACTGCAGGGGTACCAATCCTTGAGGTTTTAAAAAAGAAGCATTTAAAGGATACGGTTGTGGTAATCACACGTTACTTCGGCGGCATCAAACTTGGAGCCGGCGGTTTGATTCGCGCATACGGCAAGGCCACTTCCGAAGGTTTGTCAGCCACAGGAATCGTAGAGCGAAAGCTGATGCGAATCGTTCACACCACTGTTGAATACACCTGGCTTGGCAAAATCGAAAATGAGCTAAGATCATCCGTATATCAATTAAAAGAAATCCACTACCTGGATAAGGTGGAGATCGAAACATTCGTGGAAGAAGCACAGACAGAAACGTTCAAGGAATGGATGGTTGAACTGACGAGCGGACAGTGTGAATTGCGTGAAGGCGACATGCAATATTTAGAGGAGCCAGCTGCCGTTTAATCGGATCTTTGAAAAATTCAATTTACGAAACATGATAAAAATTGTAGAATAAAATGTGGCTTACAAAAAAAGGTTGATTATTTTTTAACAAAAGGAGCTATCTTATGTCTGTTGATAGACGTTCACTATTGAAAAAGCGCAAGAAACGAAGAAGAATCGTTTCCACCGTATTGTTTGTCGTGCTATTCACTGTCCTTACTGCAGGTGGATACGGAGCATTCTTATATAATAAAGCACAATCCGTCATTGATGATTCTTATAAACCGCTGGATCGCCAGTCAGATAAACGAGACAAACAAGTTAATCCGGATGTCGATAACATCTCCGTCCTGTTTGTCGGAATCGATGACAGCGAAGCACGTAATTTCGAGTCCGCATCGCGTACTGATGCATTGATGCTGGCAACACTTAATGAAAAAGACAAATCCATCAAGCTGTTAAGCATCCCTCGTGACTCGCTTGTCTATATCCCAAGCAAGGGCTATGAGGATAAAATCAACCACGCGTATGGTAAAGGCGGCATTACTTCTACTATTGAAACGGTCGAAGAACTGCTCGATGTACCGGTTGACTATTATGTCCAAATGAATTTTGAAGCATTCATTGATGTCGTTGATGCCCTGGATGGCATTGAAGTTGAAGTCCCATTTGAATTACATGAAAAAGACTCAACTGACCGTAATGGTGCGGTTTACTTGAAACCTGGACTCCAAACCCTTGATGGTGAGGAAGCATTGGCACTGGCACGCACAAGAAAGCTCGATAACGATATCGAACGCGGCAAACGACAGCAGGAAATTCTTAAATCAATCATGAAAAAAGCAGCCTCTGCTAAATCGATCACAAAGTACTCAGACGTAATGGAAGCCGTTGGCGACAACATGCAGACGGACCTATCTTTCAGTGAGATGAAAGCATTGGTCGACTATGCTACGGCAGGATCAAGCCTGGATGTCGAAACAATGTCTCTCCAGGGTGCCGATGCAACGATTGACGGCGTATATTACTACCAGCTTGACGAAGAGGCATTGCAGCAAACGATGCTTGACCTCAAAACCCACCTGATGGTATCAGGGCAAGAAGACTCGCACAAACTTGCCGAAAAAGATGACGAAGAATAACATTTCCAGGACAGTATAAAGCTGTCCTTTTTATTTTGCAGAAAACATTGTGCTTTTATGTAGTGCCCTTCATCATTTATTGCAAAATGAATCTAAATCACACCATATTTTCTATATATCCAACACCACTAAGACTAAACATAATTTTTTTACCTATCCCTAAACAGTCCATTTTCCCAACAAAAAAGCCGTTCCAATTCAGGAACGGCTTACTTCATTATGATCGATCTTTTGCTGTCGAGTAACGACGAACAAATTTTAATAATGGACGATGGTTCTTCCCCATCAAGCCGATACTTTCCGCTAACACTTCAATCAGCAGCAACAGGCCGGCAATTACAAGGAATGAACCCCATACCTTTGCCTGGGAGAAAATCACAGCTGTTAATCCGAAGAATGCTGCAAGAGCGTAAATCAAGATTACAGTCTGGCGATGCGAATACCCAAGTCTCAATAAGCAATGATGCAAGTGTGATTTATCAGGTGCCGATAACGGCTTTTTATTCACTACCCTTCTGATGATCGCAAAAAATGTATCAGATATGGGTACACCGAGGATAATAATAGGAACAATCAATGAAATGACTGTGACATTTTTGAATCCCAACAGGGAAAGTACAGCTATGATATAGCCCAGGAACAATGCTCCTGTATCTCCCATGAAAATCTTTGCTGGATGGAAATTGTAAAACAGGAAACCAAGTGTGCTTGCAAGCAATATTGCAGCGATAGCAACAACATAATAATTACCCATAATCAACGCCATAAAAGCGATGGTAATTAATGCAATGGATGAAACACCGGCTGCCAGGCCATCCAGACCATCAATCAAGTTGATGGCATTGGTTATTCCGACAATCCACAAAATGGTCAGCGGGATACTCAAGTAACCGAATTCGATTACTCCGCCAAAAGGCAGGTTGATAAACGATACGAGCACATCGCCCCAAACGACTACAACAATGGCTGCTGCCAATTGTCCGGCTAGCTTAATTTTAGCGGAAAGCTCGAACATATCATCGAAAATTCCGGTTAAAATAATGATTAAGCTGCCGAGTACCAGCGGCCAGTGGGTTGCACTGCTTGGCTGGAGTACGAGCAAGCCGACGATGAAGCTGATATAAATTGCTAAGCCCCCGAGTCGAGGCATGATTTTTTGATGGACTTTTCTTTGATTGGGTTTATCTGTCGCGCCGATTTTAATGGCAAACCTTTTTACCAGCGGCGTGATCAAAATGGAGGTGATAAAACAAATGAACATTGTAACATAAATCATGTTGGTCCTCCTTAATAAATAGCATAACCAATGCGGGTTTATTTTGAACATCTAATTGATGACTTTTCCGTTATAAATTGTCAGTCCACAAAGCAGCTGTCAGGACTGTCTGCAGTGCATGTTTTTAGCCGAAATGAGCAATTGCTCAGATTACCACAAAAAGCATTATAGCATAAGTTAGTAATCTCTGAAACAACTAATATTCCTAACTATCGACAAATATCTTCATTTTTACTAGTACCATTTCCCGATTCCCTTGAAAAACAAACGTATTCCAGCCTCCTATACTTTTCGTAAATAACCTTATTATTTAGTGGGTATTCAACTCAATCTTTTATATAGACGTTGTGTAATACGAATAAGTTACCGAGAATAATAGAAAAATTTGTCACCTTGGCAAAACATACTATTATAAGGAAATAAATGATATACTACTATAAAAAGCGCAAGCGCCTTGGTCAGCCCCGACAAGCGCTGGAGGGCCGACCGGTGAAGTCGTTCTTTGACTTCATCGGGCGGACCGAAACGACTCGAGGGGATAGGCGCTGAAGCTAGACACTAATCAAAGTGTAAAAGCTTAATTAAATATTCAAACATGATTAAGGGAGCGTTAATGGATGCTGTCGATTTTAAAGAAGAAATTTGGCGATTCGAATGAGAAGCGCCTTAAGAAATATCGGGAGTTAGTACAACAAATTAATCAAATAGAACCAGAGATTGAAAGACTCAGTGATGATGAGCTTAAAAATAAAACAGTTTACTTTAAGGAGCAGCTTGCCAGCGGCAAAAAGATCGATGATATCAAAGTCGAGGCCTTTGCTGTCGTTCGCGAAGCATCAAAGCGCGTGCTTGGCCTGCGTCACTATGATGTCCAATTGATCGGCGGCCTTGTCCTCAATGAAGGCAATATTGCTGAAATGCCTACTGGCGAGGGCAAAACATTGGTCGCTTCACTGCCGAGCTATCTTCGTGCCCTTGAGGGAAAAGGTGTTCACGTTATCACAGTCAATGATTACCTTGCTACACGTGACCGTAACCAGATTGGCAAGATCCATGAGTTTCTAGGGTTGACGGTCGGATTGAATGTGCCGATGATGGAGGCAAATCAAAAGCAGCTTGCCTATCAGGCTGACATTACATATGGAATCGGGACAGAATTCGGCTTTGACTACTTGCGTGACAATATGGTCGCCAGCGTAGCACAGCGTGTCCAGAGGCCTTACCACTTTGCGATCATCGATGAGATTGACAGCGTGTTGATCGATGAAGCGAAAACACCTTTGATCATTGCCGGCAAAATGGAATCAAGCGCGGACCTCCATTATATTGGAGCCCGACTTGCCAAACGCTTCGAAAAAGATGTTGATTATACCTTCGATGAAGAAACGAAGGCAACAAGCCTTACGGATACCGGCATCAATAAAGTTGAGAAAGCATTCGGTGTCGATAATCTTTATGACCTTGAACACCAAACGCTGTATCACTATATGATCCAGGCAGTGCGCGCACATGTGATGTTCGAACGGGATGTTGATTATATTGTCAAGGATGGCAAAGTCATGCTGGTCGATATGTTCACAGGCAGGATCATGGAAGGCCGCACGATGTCAGATGGACTTCATCAGGCACTGGAGGCCAAAGAAGGTGTAGAGGTTACAGATGAAAATAAAACACAGGCATCGATCACAGTACAGAACTATTTCCGTATGTACCCAATGATGTCTGGTATGACTGGTACTGCCAAGACAGAAGAAAGCGAATTCCGCCAGGTTTATGGGATGGATGTCATTCAAATCCCTACTAATAAGCCTGTCATTCGCAAAGACCTTACAGATTTTGTGTTTGAAACGAAGGACCAAAAATACACCGCTGTTACAAATGAAGTCAAGGAACGAAATGTCAAAGGCCAACCAGTTCTTATAGGAACAACCTCAATCCTTCAATCGGAAAAAGTTGCAGAATACCTCAAGAATGAAAACCTGCAATTTGAACTTTTGAACGCCAAGACGGTTGAACAGGAAGTCCGCCTGATTTCCCAGGCTGGACAGCGCGGCAGAATCACAATCGCGACCAATATGGCCGGCCGCGGAACTGACATCCTCCTTGGTGAAGGGGTAGCGGAATTAGGCGGACTGCATGTCATCGGTACAGAAAGGCATGAAAGCCGCCGTGTCGACAATCAGCTTAAGGGCCGTGCAGGACGACAGGGTGATCCTGGATCTTCTCAATTCTTCATCTCGATCGAGGATGATATGTTCCGCCGGTTCGCCCAGGATGATCTGGAAAAGCTCAAGCCTACCGTGGTTACTGATGAAAAAGGCGTCATCCAGAACAAAAAGATATCCGAGTTTGTCGACCGCACGCAGCGGATTGTGGAGGGTGCAAACTTCTCCATGCGCGAATATAACCTGCAGCTGGATGATGTCATTAACGAGCAGCGCAATGTCATTTATACTCTCCGCAACAGGGTACTTGAAGAGCAAGATCAAATTTCGATCATCTTGCCGCTTGTGGATCGTACCGTCAAGCACTTATTGGACAAATATTGCCTTGAGGACGAAATTCCAGAGAACTGGCCTTTGAAAGATTTAAAGCTCGAGCTGGATCAATTCCTTCCAGGAATGAATATTGAATTCCCTGATGAGAATTTTGACGAGAAAACCATCCAGCAGCTTACTGAAGGCCGTGTTTCAGAATTCAAAGAAAAAGCAGAGTCTGTACGTGATAACCTGCAGCTGCAGGAAGCTTTAAGAGGGTCTAATACCTTTGTGATCGACCGCAATTGGATCAGGCATCTTGAAAACATGACAAGGCTGAAGGAAGGCATCGGAATGCGCCATTATCAGCAGGAGGATCCTATGCGCCTTTATCAGAAGGAAGGCCTGGAACTTTTTGAAATGGCCTATTATAAAATCACGAAAGAAATCAGCATCCAGACTGCACAGCTCATGATTGTAGCTGAATCCCAGGAATAGAAAGGATTAAGGATATGTTTTCTTTTTTCAAAAAAAACAAAAAAGATAAGATTGAAAAACTAGGCGAAGATACTGTAGTAGCTTCAAAGGAATTGCTTGATGACGAAAGTGCCGTTGAAGATAACCAGGAAGTATACACAGAGCTGTCGCTGCACCCATCGATGAATGTACCGCAGGAAACACAGTATGTACTGCGTTTCCTCAACAATGAGCTTCCTCCTTTGAAGCCGAACCAGGTATCACTTTCAGGAATTGAGCTTCGTGCAGAAGAAAGCCAGCTGGTTGTCTCTGCATTTGTCCGCAATAGTGTGCCGAAAGCGATCAGTCTTAATGAATCACCAATACTGCTGATTGGTCCAAATGGAGAGCATTTGGCTCGCAGGGTGTTCGATTTAAGAGAGCTTGGTGAAATTCCGGCAAACAGCAGCAGACCATGGCATTTCCATTTTCAATTAAGTGATGTCCTGACCAATGAAATACCTCCCGAAGGCTGGAAGCTTGCATTTGAAATCAAAGCTCCCCACCGCCTTGATCTGGATCCGGCATGGGAAAACGTCCTTCCGGATGATGAAAAGGAAAAGCTCGTCAAGCTTGTTGAAAAACTTGGACCGCCAAATGATGGTGAAGTGAATTTCATGGGGCTCCAGGCGAAGAAAAACGAGAATGATGGCCTGAATGTCACGATATTCATCCGAAATGGGAATAACAAGAATGTTCAGCTGCATCAACTTCCTCTTCAAGTCGAGGACGCAGCCGGAGAAGTGATTGCCAAAGGTGGATTCGCTCTGGAACAGTTCGAGGTAAAAGCCAATACAAGCAAGCCTTGGACATTTATTTTCCCTAAGGAGCTATTGCTTGTTCAGGATCCTGACCTTTCGAGGTGGAAGGTTAAAATTGTCGAGCATAAAGAAACCATATAATGAATGAAAAAATCCGAATCCCCCGTTTTGGAGGATCCGGATTTTTTATATTTATTTGACTGTTGCAGTGCTCGAAAAGTCACATGAATCTTCCAAAAGCTGCAATCAGTATGAAGACAGGACTTCTCAAAAAATGAAGAGTACCCGCTTTTTAAGCGGGTACTCTTCATCGGCCATAACCAACCCTTGCACATTTGAAAAATAACAAAACAGGAATTGTGCTACATTACTATTTTACCACGTTGGCATCTTTATACAAGGATAAAATAAGAAATATTGTCATATTTAGCTAGTAAATTTATTTATTACCTGAACCAGGTGTTCTTTTGATAATTGACTGAATTTTGCAAGAAAAAAATAGAAGAGGCGCTGCCCCTTCCATTCTATTTATTACTTCATATACACTTTCAGCTTATATGGCTTGATGGTTGAGCTGCCATGGAAATCGCTGATTTTGATCTGGTAAGTTCCCTTTTTCAAAGAAGCTGATAACACTTCGGCATCACCTTCTGGATAGAAATCAGCCTTAGAAACCAGTTTACCGTTTTGGTATAGCTCGATTTTGCCATCTGTCTCAATAGAACCTTCCAATTTGATGACACCTGAAGAGTTGCGCTCAAGGGTGAATGTATACCAGTCCTCGTCACCGAATGTTAATCCGGAATTGAAGTGGCCTGTTGACTCCCATGTATGAACTGTTAATTTCTTCATTTTTACAGGCTTGGATGCTTTATTGTTTACTACTTTATTGCCTGCGTCCTCATCCTTCGTATTAGCTGCAGCGACAGTCAGCTTGTAAGGCAGTAGAGTTAACGGTGTGCTACTCTCTGGCCAGCCAGCTGCCACGATAATGTAGTTGCTGCCTTTTTTAGCCTTGAAAGAACCAAAGGTATAGCCGTTATATACTCCCTTTTCAATATATTGAGCAAGGTTGTATTCAAATTCATCCACTTTGCGATTTTTGTTCCGGTCTTCGATGATCTGGACAAAGCCGTAGAACGGACTGACGATTTCTTTCGGCAGGCGGCTAAGCGTTTTGGTCAAAGCACCACGCTCGAGAGTAACACCATGGACTCCGGTAGTCTTTGCCTTGAAGTAGAATACATCCTGGTCGTTTGGCATACCGAAGTTGCCTTGAACCACTGCACCTGGCATGTCTTTTACTTTTTCCAGCTTGTCATTGTCCTCGTATTTATCCATAACATCCTTCGTGACAAGTCTTGAATTGAATGCATATGAATTGAAGCTGATTTCGTTCCTCATATAATCGTTGTTCAGTTTGATAAGGTATTTCTCTCCCTTTTTCAAACCTGTGTATACTTTAGTGGTGACTCCATTGCCAAACATTTCCCAGGTGACATTTGTTCCGATATAGTTAAGCCATTTGAACTCTTCACCTTCATCATTCTTTTCAGTTTCGAGCTTATAGATTTCAAACCAAGGAATATTGCCTGACTTATCGAGTGTGAACTCGTATACTCCTGTTTGCTGAGGGCTGAGTGTAAACCAATCCTCATCCTCGAATGATGATAAATATCCGTCTGCACGTTTGCCGATTGTATATGGTCGTGCATTCTCCTGGACCATATTCAGGTATTCCAGTTCAGGGTTTTCCTCATGCGCTGCATGATAGGCTGAAGCAATTTTAACCCTTTGCTGCTCAAGGTCTCCTTCAGCATGTTCTTCCATCGGCTCCTCTGACATTGGCGGTTCCTCCATGAACGGAAGATTGTCTTCATCCGCCGGCATTACTTTACCGTTAATACTGAAGAAATATGGTACCAAAGAGCTTTCAGGCTTCACCATTGTTTCAGTGAACATATCATAGCCATAATAGAATTCATACATACCATAGTAGTTGCCAGGCTGATTTGAAACTTTTACAGCATAAGGCATTCCTGGCTCAGCAGTAAAGGTCAATGCTTCCCCTTCACTGATTCCGCCATTGTTGGCATAGTACATTGGCTCGAATTCCTCGCCATGTTCACCTTCATGCGCCGCCTGGTATTCACCTTTATCAGGATATTCTCCCTCAGGCATCTCACCTGAAACTGGCAGGATCATATCAGCCGGATAAACACTGATTGCCGAGTTGGTTCCCGGAACCGCACTTACTTCCAGCTTTACGACCTGTCGTTCTTCTACGGAAAACGTGAAGTAGTCATCATCTTCTCCATACCTTCCTGTAAAAGTCAGCGGATTCTCGTCATTGCTGTATGGAATCGTTTCGATTGCCACTGGATTCTCAAGGTCTGAATCATCTGTCAGATGACCGGTTGTCCTGCTTACCTGCAAAGTATATTTAGATGTTTTCTTTTTAGAGTCATCATAGTTTGCATTGACGTCCTTTACGCCTATCGCCAGTACTCCATCAGCTGGAGCTATGAAAAGCTTGCCTTCCGCCTTGCCTTCACGAACTTTATTGACTTCATGAATGCGCTTTGTGCTGGCAGAAGTGAATCGCATCATCATTTTGTAATCATATTTATCCGCACCGGATAATACAGACTGGATGTTGTCCCCTTTTTTCACATCGAACTTGATCCATTTTTCCTCGTAAGGCTTAGTGATTGCATCAGTGAACAATGATTGCTCGCTGACTTTCACGTTTTTGGCAGCTGCGAAGATTTCTTTTTCCGTCATTTTCTTATTTACGATGGAAGGAATCTTCTTCTGGTCAAATTGCAGTGCTTTTACAGGATTCACTAACCCGTGTCCAAATTTTACGTCAAAACCTTTTTCGCCCAGGTCATCTGCACTGTGCTCCAGAATATACTCAACCTGTGAGGCAGTAAGCTTTGGATACTTGGAAAGCAAAAGTGAAGCAGTTGCTGCTACGACCGGAGATGCCATGGACGTACCGCTCATTTTACGATAGCTTGATAGTTTTTCCGGTTCATAGATTGTACTGTAGACATCTTCTCCCGGAGCGACGATGTCAACAGAAGGCCCGAAAGAAGAATAGCTTGATAGTTTTTTATACTTATTGGTAGAACCAACGCTGATGACACCTTCATATCCCGCCGGATAGTTTGTCCAATCAGTAGCATCATTGCCGGCTGCGGCAATAATAACCACATTCCTGGCGACTGCCTGCTTGACGGCATCCTCTATGATCGGCGAAGGCATTGGGCCTCCAAGGCTCATATTGATGACTCTTGCCCCGCTCCTTACAGCTTCGAGGATTCCTTCGGCAATCGCATAGTCACTTGCGCCCCATCCACGGTCAAAAACATCGATAGAAAGGATATCAGCATCCGGATTGATTCCATACCCGCCGATTCCGTTATCTTTTTTCGCAGCGATAATTCCGGCAACGTGAGTTCCATGTGAATCGGCCATCCCGGGGCTGATAGGATTGACGGTATTTTTGCTTGAAATGATTTTCCCTTTTAAATCAGGATGGTCTGCTTTAATCCCAGTGTCGATGACGGCAACCTTCACTTTATTTTTCCCGGAAAGCTTTTGCGCTTTTTCGATCTGCAGCTGGGTTAAATGATACTGCTCCCCAACCTTTGGGTCTTTGAGGCCAAGCTGCTGGTACAGTACAGATGGAGTAACTGAAACAACTTTATCAAGCTGCTGGTATTGTGAAATGACCTTATGTAGGTTCTTTTTATCCTTCACCTGAACAACAGCATATTTCAACCCTGAAACCTGATGGACCAATGTTCCCCCGAGCCTGCGATGTTCTGTTGCAGTCAGAGGCTTCTGGTACTTTATAACCAAAGTATCCTCACTGAACGGCGGTTTTTTCTGGTCGAGTTTTTGCTGCAGCAATGGTGAATTCACCGAAATTGCTGATGTCCCAACATGCTTATCACTAGATTTTGCAAATGTTGCTCCTCCCGGCATGAGTGCTGTGCCTGCAATTAGGCTGGCACTGACACCAATCGAAACGAGGTTCTTTTTCCATTTCCCCAATTTCCACTCCCCCTGTCTCTACTATTGGAATTCTCATCCAATTCTAATACTACTTTTTTTCGATGACTTTTACAAGAAATACCATACAAAGAAATATCGCATCAACCGACAATGCAGGTGTTGAAATTTCGTGGATTATGGAGAGTGGTCCAATGGGACAGGCTTTTTAGAGGTAAAGAAAAGGCTGCCAGATTCTGTCTGGCAGCCTTCTTTATTCATTATTACTGACGTGGAGAGGTTGTTCTTTTAACTGATCATATGAGAAGTTTTCAAGCTGGTCTGATAAACTCTCTACTTTTTCTTTGTATTCTTTTTCAGATTGAATCGGTTTCTCGAAAGCCATTTTCTCGAGCAGGATGTCATTTATATATGGAAAGTAATGAGAACGATCGATATAATTCCCGACATTGAAAGTGATATCTGCTTCATCCTGGAAATCATAGACTTCCGTATTCTTATAGCTTTTTAATTCGTTAAAGATTGCCAGCTTGGTCTGAAGTCTGTCTTCGTTAATGTCAGGCTTCTGGGACTGGATCACCATATGCCTTGTAATGGGATATGGAGCATAAAAGAACGTGAACTTCGTGTCTGGATATTTTTCTACCATATACAGCATGTTCTTCCTGAAGCTCTCCATATAGGATTCCAGGTTATGCGATGCTTCAGGCGGTGCATTCAGCCCCTCCGTTTGAGCCCTCATTTTATCGATTGTCAGCGGCTCTTTTTTCGCACCGAATTTATAGAAGAGATGTGGATTGACATCGTCTTTTACAAGATGCTGATTCTTGATCTGGTAATCAATCTTTTTGATTGCTTCGTAACTCAGAAGGTACGGAATGTCATTGATTAAATTGCGGTCATACAGGAATTTAGGGAATGTCGCATCAACACGGTCCGGATCACCGGCCAGCGAATCATAATTGATTTCCCAATAGATATGATCGATATCCTTTGACTTCATCGCTAACTCAACCGCCTTCCGCTGTTCTCTTGCGGAGGAGCCGGATATCGTTGCATTGAACGATTTCGTCTTCAAGACTTCATCTATTTTTTCCTCGGTAAAATTGTGTGACATCGATGTGCCAACAAACAAAGTTTCGTACTCCAGATTCCTGATCAAACCGGGCATCTGGTAGCGCATATTGAAATTTTTCGTGAAAGTCCGCTTGTAAATTCCCTCTTTATGATAATAGACGTAAGGGTCAGTCACATAAACGAACCCAGCAATGAGGATTAGCACTGCTGCGAAGACGGCTATGAATTTAAGAACGTACTTCTTATATTGATGCTCCACGTGCAGAACTCCTTCAAACATTAAAAGTTAAAATACAGGAACTCGGAAACTTTTCCAAGTTGTAAAATCGATACGATCGAGATAAGCACGATGAATACCATGTTGATGTTGTTTGGCTTGAATCTTTCAAGCATTTCGAATGAATTTTTTCTAAACGTCACGACTAGCACGCCGATGATGATCAGCAGTACGCTCGGGGTTGTATAAAGCATCGGGCCATCTGGCAAAAGATTGATATTGAAGATTGGTTCCAGGACTCTTGCCACCCTGGTTGGCAGCTCTATTTTACCCATTCCGAACATTGCTTTTAGAATTGCGATCGCTTGCGCGAAGCTTTCTGCCCGGAAGAACACCCACGCTGCATTCACAAATTGGAAGGTGATGAACCATGCGAGCAGCTTGGGCATTGAATAGCCGCGACGGTTCCACCATCTGTAAATGACAGAAGCTACCCCGTGCATGAACCCCCAAAATATGAACGTCCAGCCGGCGCCATGCCAGAAACCGCTGACCATGAAGATGATCATGATGTTGATGTAGGTACGCGACGGGCTGATTTTGCTGCCGCCAAGCGGAATGTAGATATAAGCCGTCAGGAAACGGCTTAGCGTAATATGCCAGCGGCGCCAGAAATCCTGGATGTTCAGGGCCTTGTATGGCGAGTTAAAGTTAATCGGCAGCATGATGTTGAATAAGAGCGCCGCCCCCACTGCCATGTCCGCATACCCGCTGAAATCGAAGTAAAGCTGGAATGTGTAAGACAGCGAGGCGATCCAGGCTTCGACAAGGTTCAAGTCGAAGGCGTTTTTATATCCATCGTTTGCCCATATCGCAAAGGTGTCGGCGATCATGACTTTTTTGAACAGGCCGATGCCGAAGATGTACAATCCAAGCGAAATGTTCTTCGCATTCAACCGTGAATTCTCGTTATGGAATTGGGACATCACTTCTTTATGATGGACGATCGGACCGGCAATGAGCTGCGGGAAGAACACGACGAAAAGCATATACTCATCGAATCGGTATCCCTTTGTTTCATAGCGGTAGCTGTCGACTAGGTAAGCGATTTGCTGGAAGGTGAAAAAGCTGATCGCCAGCGGCAGCGCGAGATGAAGCAAAGGAAAGCTTTCTTTTAGCACAGTATTTACTGTAGCAATGAAAAAATCAGTGTATTTATAATAGCCCAATAACAGGACATTGAAGATGATTCCGATTGTAAGGACAGTTTTACGTGTTCCCAGTTTGTTGGTTTTGCCGAGGTAAGTTCCGACAGCGTAGTTGACCACAACAGACGCCAAGATCAATGGAAGGTAACTTACATTCCACCAGCTGTAGAAAAATAAGGATGCCACGACAAGCGAAATCTTCGCCAGCCGCGAAAGACCCGCATACTGAAGAACAAAATAAATAACAAAAACAGAAGGCAGAAAAAAGAAAATAAATTCATACGAATTAAATAACACAGCACACGCACCCTCATTAAAAATATTTACTGCACAATTATACATAAATTAAAGAATAATGTCATTTCATCCCGAAATATGGCACAAAAGAGAGTCGCTTTAACGCTGTGAACCATCGGGGGTCAGACCCCCGGCGCGGTGATGCGGTGAACGAATGGGGGTCAGACCCCCAGCGCGGTAAAGCGCTGAAGGACTGACCCCCATTTCATAAAATCATATTATAATTCTAATTTTACTTTTGGTTTTGCAGTGCCCTGTATAGGAATAGGGCGTATTGGATGCGGTCGACTGTGTTGGCTGGCTTGTACAGTGTGCCGTATCCTTCGGTGATTTTGTTTGCGTACAGTGCTGAGATCGCATTGTATGCAAAGCTTTGTTCAGGGACATCTGTAAATGGTGTCACTGCTGTGCCCTCTAATTTAAAGCCTTTTTGCAGGATGACGGCCATCTCTGCTCTCGTCAAAGGTGCATTCGGGTCGAAAAGCGTCCCGTTTTGTTTACCTGATATAATTCCGGCATTCGTAATTGCCGCTATTTCATTATAAAAACGGTATGTCTTCGGAACATCCACGAAGTTTACATCCTGCACGTTTGTGGTATCAAGCTTTAATGACCGTACAAGCAATAATGCTGCATCGATACGCTTCAGCGTGTTTGCAGGCCTATACGTGTTGTCAGCGTAACCAGCAATAACATCCTGATCATATAAATACTTGATGATTGAGTAATATTTATGCGTGCTAGGGATATCCACAAAAGGAGAATCATTTTTCACCTTAATCGGGATTTGTTTTGTCATGTTGCCATATGTCGCGACGATTACTCCGTCACCAACTTTAGTCGTTTTTAAAGTGTTGCCTTCAAATGTGCCCATTGTGCTGGAAAGTTTCAATTTTGACGGATCCTTTGCCAGCGGGTTGTAAAATTGGTCAAGTACATATTTAAGAGAAACCGTAATGGTAGATCCAACATTGACAGACGAACTTGAAAGCCCTACGCCAAAGCTGGTCTCGGCCCCAACTGGTGCAGTGCTGATCGCCTGCAATGTCGTGGACACCGATCTTTCCCAGCCGTCAGATGGCCGGTTGATCAATGTAGCCATATCGCTTCCATAATTACGGGCAAGCATCGTGGTCGAGCCGCCTCCATCTAGATTAAGAGCTTTATAGGCGCCTAGTTTTACAAGATACTGGGCGAACTCTGTCAGGTTCATCCCCTTACTATAACCGGATTGCCTTCCATCCACGGTGACCAGGAAAACCTTACTCAAAGTTCGGTCAACTGCGATTGCGGTTCTTGGTGCTCTCTCAGTAGCACGTGGGCTCGAAGGAGTTATGCTCAAGGAAACTGCTCCATTATCCACAAGCCTCGGGCCGCTCGCCAATATGTATTTAGCGCCCTTCCACTTCTCATCGATTCCAATCGAAATCTGTACCTGCTCTCCTACCTGCATATATTTTAGGAATTCCATCGCAGTACCGTGCGCAGATAGTACAAATCCGTCCGCAGGGATTTTTGTTGGTGTTGCATCATTATATAGGCGTTTAGCGCTGACAGTTCCAGTGATGGTATCACCGAATGATAGATTCTTATTTTTCGAAGCTCCTGTAAAAATAACCTCATAACCGAATGCATTGGTATTCGTATATCCATCCATATAATCCGGTGTATACATAATCAAATTATCATTATTCCTGATTTTATTCAGGCTGGTGACTTCAGCTTCTGTCCCATTATGGACAGCAGTTAGGTCAAGGTCAAAATACTCGATTTGTGCCTTGCCGGCTGCATTGATCCCAAAAGCGATCGGTTCATTCACATACTGGTCGCGCCCAGAGGCGATGATCCCGGAATTCACCAAAACATCATTTTGAGCAATAAGGTACATTGGCAGTTTGGTGTTTGTATCGAAAAAAGAACCATTAATCGCTCCTACTACTCTATTGCCTGCTCGGTGAACAGCTTTCGCCTGCGCTGTAGTACTTGAGATTTTTCCGATTTCCGGAATTGAAACATCCAGCCTCGTATATGGATCCTGAAGATTCACTTCAAGAACTTTGATTGACTGCGTGTTACTGTTAATATACTCCTTGTTTTCAGTGTATTTAACGCCTGGTGACACCTGGAATTGTTCAAATACACTTGCAAACCCAGAATGCACTGTTACTGACTGAAGGAACAGAAGACTCACGGCTAATGTGACGACTACCTTCTTTACAAACTTCAACTCTTTTCCCCCTATTATGTAATCTACCATTATCTGTATCTACCAAAATATTTTTACCACAATAAACATATTTTGTCGATTGGTGATTGATGGGTATAAATAGGCATTTTTACATAATAAGCCTGTGTATTGCCATTTTCTGAGTTAACTTTATCCTTTAATTACCAATATATTTATCTAGTATTCATATGTAAAATTTAGCTGACTACTAGATTATAAAGGGGGAAATACAATGCGGAAAATGACCGTATTGCTGCTTGCTTTTACAATTGTTCTTGGTTTGCACTCGAGCCCTTCTGCTTCAGCTTCTGCGACATTTAAAGATATAGATAGGTCGCCAATGAAGTTTTACATAGAAGAACTCGCGAAAAACAATGTAATTTCCGGATATGCTGATGGAACGTTCAGGCCTAAAGAAAATTTGACAAGGGCGCAGTTTGCTAAAATGCTTGCTCTTGCCATGGAACTGCCATTAGATTCAAAGGCCGCTGCACAATTCACAGATTTAGCCGATTGGTCGCGGCCATATGTAGGCGCGCTGGTAAAAGCGGAAATCACTTATGGAAAATCAAAGACATTGTTCGGAGCGAACACTTTGATTACTCGCCAGGAAATGGCCGTGATGTTTGTCAGGGCGATGGGATTAGAAGAATTCGTGGTCCTGCTGGAGTATAATGCCAGTTTTGCAGACATTCAAAAAGTATCCAGCTGGGCCCAGCCGCATGTGACTTTTTTGAAGGATATCGGTTTTATCGAAGGGAATGGAAAATATTATTTCCCTCATGACCCGACTACTCGCGAAGCGTTCGCTAAGCTGACCTATCGTTTCAAAATGGAAGAATTGAAGTACTACGAGCTTGCACTTAACCGAATCATTCTGGAACTGGTCGAAGAAGCTATTGATGTTGAGTTGATCGACGGAGAGACAATTGAAGTAACTTATGACGACGGGGAAATTTATGAATATGAGATCGCCTACTTCATGCAGGGGCTGTACATGACATTCCAGTACGAATCGCTCGCATACCTTGATGGCTTCATGTGGCAGCAGATGACCTCAGCTGAAAAGAAAGAAATTATCATGTTCGCGATCAGTTATTGGGACAGCGAGTATAGCGAGTACATTTTGAAAAGACCAGCAGAACAAGCCTACAACCTTCTGCTCAGCAGACTTGACGGCTATTATGTAAACAGCATCAACAACAAAGACAACCTCCTGCGAACACTCCTGTGGAGCGCAGTAGACACATACACAATCGATTACATCCACCAAGAACAACAATAAATCACCGCGTCACAGCATTGGGGGTCAGACCCCCAACGCTTTAACGCATAAAACCCCTGGGGGTCTGACCCCCAGGGGTTTTATGCGTTAAATTAGTGCTGTGCCTGTTGTGCTTGTTCCTTTTGTATCGATATTGATTGATACTGGCGTTGATTTGACTGTGAAATCGAAGTTCTGTTCGATGTCGTCTACATAGATGATTCCTTTTTTACCAGCTAGGTCTGGTGAGATATCAAATGTTACTGTCATGCGGTCTTCTGAAAGAACAGCATTTGCCATAACTGGCATGGTCATTGATCCATCTTCGTTTTCAATATAGATCAAGAGGCCATCTGCGATATCCTGAGGTGTATATTCCACAGGTGCCGCTTCTTCCAAAGTAACCTTCAATGTATTTGAATCCACAAATTCAGAAGTTACTGCATATGGGAAGTAAATGTTCTCATCTATGAACATGAAAGTTCTATACAGGAGGTTGGCAAAATCACCACGAGTGATGTTCATGTTGGTCCCAAAAGAAACCGCTGTCTTACCGAACGTAATTTCAGTTCCATATAAAGATTCGATATAAGGCCCAAACGCTCCGACTGCATCTGTGAATGGAGTTTCAACAGCAAAGTCCTCTAATCCAAATCCTAAAACAAGAATTTTTGCCATCGCGCCACGAGTCAAAGGCTCATTCGGGGCAAATTTGCCTTTACCGACGCCGGAAATGATACCAGCTTCAGCAAGTGCATTTACCGATCCTTCAATACGTGGAATCAGGTCAGTAAAACCAGCATCAGGTGCATTTTCAATATCAAGGCCAAGAGCATTTGCCATGATGACAGCTGCATCCCCACGAGTTAAGTTAAGGTTTGTCCCGAAAGTAGTTTCTGACTTTCCGTTGACAATGCCCCAATCATGAAGAGAATAAACTGCTTCTTCATAGTTTCCGCTCACATCTGTAAACACATGATTATCGTGAGCCAATGCTGCCGGTGCAACCGCAGAAACGACAATCGCCGCAGAAGTTCCTGCTGCTAAAAATTTGTTAAAAGAACGATTTGCCAATGTAATTCCTCCTGGAATAATAAGTTGATATTTTACAAGAAACCCATTCTTGCTAAAAAGATTTTAGCAAATTTAAAGTTTTTCTAATACATGTAAATATTCCCTTATTAATAGGGAATATAGATAGTATAAATATCTCATGCAATAACCCCTTTAACAGGTATATCCCCCTACTTCTGCTTGATAGATTGCAAGGATTCTCAAATCAATTATATATCCCATCATATTATTGTTTTAAAGCATCAATATCTTGTAAAGGATAAGATAAGCATATTAAATCGGAGGTTTTATACACATGACCCGCAACGCCAAAGGGAATAAAAAAATATGGAGACGAATTTTGATTGCGTTCTTCCTGTTGATGATTTCAGCAATCGGGATCTACTCCTATTCTTTATATAATTCAGTAACTAAGACAGTAGATTCCATACACGAGCCAATCAGCCGGGAAAAATCCGAAAAAAGAGTTACACCCATTACACTTGAAAAAGCAGAACCTTTCTCCGTACTAATGCTTGGAGTCGACGAACGTGACGGCGACACCGGCCGATCCGATACGATGGTCGTGGTTACGGTAAACCCTGATCAGAACTCTGTAAAAATGCTGAGCATTCCCAGGGATACAAGAACAGAAATCATCGGAAGAGGCTTTCAGGACAAAATTAACCATGCCTATGCTTTCGGCGGTCCAGAAATGTCATTGGATACCGTGGAAAACCTGCTTGATATCCCGCTTGATTATTATTTGCAGGTCAATATGGAAGGCTTTTTAGAAATTGTTGATGCCGTAGGCGGTGTGACTGTTCAAAATGATTTCAGCTTTAAATATGGAGGCTATGATTTCCCCAAGGGTGAAATTGACCTTGACGGGAAAAAGGCGCTTGCTTATTCGAGAATGAGATACGAGGATCCGAGAGGCGACTTCGGCCGACAGCAAAGGCAAAGGGAAATCATCCGCGCGGTAATCCGCAAGGGGGCCAAACTTTCTTCTTTAGGGAACTACGATGAAATACTTACAGCTTTAGGCAACAATGTTAAAACAAACCTGACATTTAGCGAGATGTATGATATTCAGTCTAAATACAAAAAAGCCGGCAAACAAATCGAGGAGATTGAGATGAAGGGCACAGGCGGAAAAATTGATGGGATTTACTATTACCAGGTGGATGATGCCGAAAAACAAAGGGTTCAGGAAGAGTTTAAATCACACTTGGGGATAAAAAAATAAAAAAATTATTTAGGACAAAGTCCTCAAAATCCAGTTTTACTTTTTGGTTTTTCGACTATAATTACCCATTTAGTAGCGGTAATTCCCTATAAATATGGTTATTACAGTGTATTTTGATATTTTTTTACACTTAATTCTTTATTTTACCATAATGAATTACCCTAATAAAACTTAGTTAGCAAGCGTAAGATATATTAGATTTTGGTTGAATAGCCATTTTGGGCTTCCCCCTTCTTCTGGTAAAAGACGGGGGTTTTTTTATGCCCTTTACCATACAAACGCACTAACGCGCGGGGTCTGACCCCCGGCGCGTTAGTGTGGTAAAGTTATTTTTTCTTTGTTTTATTGGCGATTTCAATGGCTCTGTCTGTTCCTTCTGCTGCCTGGTCTAGTGCTTCTTGTGGCGGTGTTCCCTGGTACATGTTTTCAAGTGCGGTGACGACTTGCTGGCGTGATTCAGGGAAGACGGAGATCAATGCACCCTGGGTCGCAAAGGATGGTTTTGTATCCTGCAGCTGGTCTACTGTTACCTTGAACTGCGGATACTTTTCCCACTCTTTCTTCACGATGTCTTCTTCATATGCAGCCGGGTTGATGGCGAAGTAGCCTGTGCCGATATGCCATTTCGCCTGGCTTTCCGGTGAGGCGAGGAACTTCATGAATTCCCATGCTGCCTGCTGCTTATCCTCGCCAATCCCTTTGCTCATCCATAATGATGCTCCGCCAATTGCGACACCCTGTCTCTCGACTTCATCCGGATAAGGGATATAGGCTACTCCTACATCAAATGATGAGTTATTGATCGCGCCGGCAACACCTGCTGATGAATCCATGTACATCGCGACTTTTCCTGTCTGGAAGGCAGCCCGGATGTCATCCCAGTTCGTTCCGTAGTTGCCGAAAGTTCCAGCTTTGTTCATGTCGTCCAGGAACTTGAAGACACGAAGGCCTTCTTCTCCATTAAACACAGCTTTTGTTGCGTCATCAGAGCGGCCGTTATCATTGTCGACATACAGACCACCCTGTGTGGCGACTAGCTGTTCAAAGAACCAGCCATATGTCAGCATTGAGAAACCAAAACGCTCATTTTTCTTCGTCAGCTTTTCTGCAGCAGCTTTTACTTCGCTAAACGTTTGTGGCGGGCTTTCAGGGTCCAGACCCGCTTCTTTAAAAGCATCCTTGTTATAAATCATTACCGGAGTCGAAGAGTTGAATGGCATCGAATAAAGCTTGCCATCAACCTTATAGTAGTTAAGAATATTCTCTTCAAGTTGGGACAGATCATAATTGTCCTTATCAATGAATGTCTGCATCGGCTCGATGAAGCCGCTCTCGATCATATACTTCGTCCCTACTTCGAATACCTGCATGATGGCCGGCGCATTATCGGTGCCGCCAACACTGCGAAGCTTTGTCAGCGCTTCTTCATACGTACCCTGGAATTCTGCATTGACCACAACTTTATCCTGAGAATTGTTGAAATCCGCGACAATGCCATCAAGCGCTTCCTGGCCCGGCCCCGACATCGCATGCCAGAACGATATTTCTGTTTTCTCGCCCGGCTTCGTGCCGCCATCCTTCTCCTTGTCTTTGTCATCTCCCTTGCTTGCATCATTCGAGCATGCCGTCATGACCAACAGACTGAAAATCGCACTAATCACGAGGAACCATCTGAACTTTTTCACCATCTTGCTGAACACCCCTTTTATTAAAATGCTTCTGGATACCAGAAGTTGAAACCTAAATGAATTACTTGAGCGCTCCCTGGGTCAGGCCTTTTTGGAGCTGCTTCTGACCTGCAAAAAGCAATAGCAGCGTCGGGATGATGACCACGATCACTCCCGCCATGACGACGCCCCATTCAGTGGCAACTTCCTGGGATTGCAGCTGCTTCAAGCCGATCTGCACCGTCCTTACCTGGTCCGTGCTTGTGACGAGCAATGGCCATAAATACATATTCCATGTCGTCAGGAATCCGTAGGCACCCAGCGTGACAAGGCTTGTTTTTGACACAGGCAGTATCACTCTCCAGAAGAAAGCAAACTTTCCAAGCCCGGCAACTTCCGCTGCTTCATGCAGCTCCTTGGGAATCGTCTTGAAGTGCTGCCGCAGCAGGAAGGTCCCGAACGCCAATGCGAAAAATGGCACGGTCAACCCTTGATATGTGTTCATCCAGTCAAGCTTTTGGATGGTAAAAAAGTTAGGAATCATCGTTGCTTCCCAGGGAATCATCATCGTCGAGATAAACACGAAGAAGATGAAGTCCCTTCCCTTAAATGGAATGAAAACAAAGGCATATGCCGCCAGACTGCAGACTACCAGCTGGCCAAGCATGACGCCGAAAGACACGACGAAGCTATTGATAAGGTAATTCATCAGCGGCAGCCGGTCGAACACTTTTACATAGTTATCAAAATGGATCGATTCAGGAAAAAACTTTCCCTGCAGGATTTCCCCGCCAGACATGAAGCTGATCATGAAGGCATACATCACCGGGAAAAAGACAAGGAAGGCAGAAATCGCCAGCAAAATGTAAAACAGGATTTTTTTCGGTGTCGACATCATCATTGATAGTGCACCTTCTTTTCTCCGAGCTTAAATTGCAAAATCGTCACGATTAAAATACAGATGAACAAAAAGACTGCCTGGGCGCTTGCCGTCCCGAACTGATAGTTGACGAATGCTTCCCGGTAGATAGAATAAACGATTAGGTTGGTTGCCTGGGAAGGGCCGCCCTTCGTTAAAATATCGACCTGCCCGAATGTCTGGAATGCATTGATCAAGGAAATCGTGATGATGAAAAACAATGTTGGCGACAGCATCGGAATCGTGATCCTGCGCAGCTGATACCAGTAGCCGGCACCGTCGATCTTCGCGCTTTCATATAAATATTCATCGATGTTTTGCAGTCCGCCGAGCAGGATGAGAAAAGAGAACCCGATATTCATCCAGATTGTTGAGATTGAAATCGATACGAGCGCCCAATCTGGATCAAGCAGCCACTGCACACCTGGCAAATTCATGACATTCAGCAGCCGGTTGAACATCCCGATGCTGGGGTGGAACAGAAACAGCCAGACAACAGAGGAAGCAGCGACCGAAATGCCCATTGTCGAGGAATAGACAGTCCGGAAGAAGCCGATTCCTTTCAGCTTTTCATTAGCGATCAGAGCCAGGAACAGCGCGATGATCACCCCTGTTGGAACGGTATACAGGACAAATAGCACCGTCGCCTTGATACTGTTGCGGAATTCCTTTGACTCGAAAAGATAGGCGTAATTTTCAAAGCCGACAAACAATGCAGCGGCACCCTGCTGGTCGGTCAGGAAAAAGCTCAGGTAAATCGTCCGGAACATCGGGTAAAAAATGAAAACCGCAAACAGGAGGATCGACGGAAACAGATACAAAAGGGCTGTGCGGGCGTTAAGTGATTTCCTCCAAAATCCCAGTTTCCGAGGAGCGTCTGCTTTCATAGGAACACCTCTTTATCAAACACATGGTTCTCGATGTCTGTAGGAATCTTGATGATTTTTTCCGTAGAGCTGTCAAACAGGCAGACCGAATCATAGCTGATGACAATTGGGACCAAATCCCCGACGTCAATCCGCCACTGGCCGGTCCATTTCGCCATCCATTCCCTGCCGCCCATATCGAAGGAGAAAATCGTTTCATTGCCGAGCACCTCGACATTGGTCGTCTTCACATAAATCTTATCCTCCACCTTCGTCTCCTTCGTCGCTGCCTTAAGATGCTCGGGACGGATACCGACAATGATCATGTCTGTTTTTAACAGATGACGATCTTCTACCGGTATGGCTAGTTTTGCTTCCTCACTGAATACAATCTCATCCTTTTCTTGATTGACCTTCCCTTCGCCAATATTCATCGGCGGTGAGCCAATAAATGTCGCGACAAAAGGATTGGCCGGATTATTGTAAATATCGATCGGCTTGCCAATCTGCTGGATTTTCCCGTCATGAAGGATCATGATCCTGTCCCCCATTGTCATCGCCTCGACCTGGTCATGGGTGACATAAATCATCGTGATGCCAAGCCGCCTCTGGATTTGGCGGATTTCCGACCGCATATGCGCGCGCAGCTTGGCGTCCAGATTGGATAATGGCTCATCCATCAGGCAAATCGGGGCCTGGTTGACAATCGCACGCGCTAGCGCGACCCGCTGTCTTTGGCCGCCGGACAGCTCACGGGGCTTCCTTTTCAGGTACGGTGTCAGTCCGAGCATTTCCGCGACATCCTCACAGCGCTTTTTCCGCTCTGTTTTCGGGACTTTTTTTACATGAAGCCCGAAGATGATATTCTCCTCAACCGTTAAATGTGGATATAGAGCATAGTTTTGAAAAACCATTGAGATATCCCTTTTGCTTGGCGGAAGCCAGTTCGCCTCGACATCGCCAATCTTCAGGGTTCCGCCCGTGATTTCCTCCAGGCCGGCGATCATGCGAAGCATCGTACTTTTTCCGCAACCGGACGGACCGACGAGGACGAAGAACTCTCCGGGCTCGATTGTGACTGTAATATCTGAAATGACTTCTGTTTTTTATCATATGATTTCGAAACACCAACCAATTCTACTTTTTTCATGCTCGCCACCCTTTCTCTATAAATCCTTTTCCTGAAAAAAGAGACCACAAATAATGCCTATCCATTCAGGCAGTAGATGTGGTCTCCTGGTCTCCGTCACAAAGTATTAACTTGTAAAGTTTGCAATATATATTGAGAGTATATGTTTTTTAGTTTGCTAGTATGTTAGGAAATTACATTTCACAAAAAGTGAGGGAATCATGAGAACTATATCGCTTTTATTCCTCTGTTTAATTTTGCTGGTAAGTGCCGGTTGTGAGAATCGCAGAGTTGCACCAGCTTTTGTTTTAACGGAAGATTTCATCATCATCGCTCATAGAGGAGCATCGGCCTACGCGCCTGAACATACATTGCCTGCTTATGATCTGGCAGTGCACTCAGGTGCCGATTATATCGAAATAGACCTGCAGATGACAAAAGACGGTGAATTGATCGCCCTGCATGATTCTGAACTGGACCGAACGACGAATGGCTCCGGGCTTGTAAAAACGCAAACTCTGGATAAAATCAAGGCGCTGGAAGCCGGTTCGTGGTTCAATGAGCAGTACCCACAACTCGCAGATTCCGCCTATGAAAAGGCAGAAATCCCCACACTCGAGGAAATTTTTCAGCGTTATGGAAAAAGCGTAAATTACTACATCGAAACCAAATCGCCAGGGATGGAAGTGAAGTTAATCAATCTACTTAGGAAGCATTCGCTGGTTCAGTCTGAATCGAAAGTCATCATTCAATCTTTTCACAGCAAAAGCCTGAGGAAAATCCATAAGCTGGAACCGGGAATTCCGCTGATCCAGCTTTACAGATATTCTGGTAAGGCAAGATTGACAGACCGAGAGCTCCGGTCGCTGAAGAAATATGCGTCCGGAATCGGAGCCAACTTCGGAAAGGTAGATGTAGAATATATTAAAAAAGCCCATCGTCATGGGTTGGCGGTCCACCTTTTTACCGTCAATAGTGACGACGACATTCAGCAGGCTTATGAGATTGGAGCGGATGGAGTGTTTACGGATTATCCTGAAAAAAGGCCAGGGAGTTATTAAAGAAAGGCTGTTTTGGCACTGATTGTTCCTTTTCGTACATGATTAGGTGATCACGCTGAAAAATGTGTCGGTTATTTTTGAGAAGGTTTCTGAATTAAACTGCAAACCGATTTTTACTTCTGGTAACAAAGTTTATTACACGAGCCTAAATAAAAAACCTCCTTATAAAAGGAGGCTTACTGAATATTATATCTGTACTTATTCAACCGGTATGGTCGCCTTATTGATTTCTTGATCAAGTTCTGCTTCGAATCTAGCTTTTTCAGCTTCTGACCAGCTAAAGAGTTCCGCCATATAATTGCTGACACCTTTTCTTGTTTTATATACGGAATCGATATCAAACAGTAAATCTCCCGTTCTTCTGAAGTAGAAATCAACAAGTGTGGCAATAAGCTCATGCTGAATTCCATAAGCCAATTTCGCAAAGGTAATGAGCGGCAGATTGAATTTCTCAGCCTCTTCCTTTCTTTCATTGATCAGGCCAAACACGATCGGAGCGTTGGAACCATAAAATGATGCAATGTGCTTGGCATCCTCTTTAGACAGGCCAGCTTTTACTCCTTGCTGCGCTGCTGCTTCAATAAACTGCTGGAACTTTTCTGAACCTCCAAAGTCTCCTCCAGAAATAGGCAAATGCATCGTTTGGCTAGAATTGAGCTTCCGGCCTTCTGAGGACTCCAATTTCCCGGCCACAAGGTCAACAATTGTTTCCGCCATCTTGCGGTAGCCTGTCAACTTGCCGCCGGCAATCGTAATCAATCCTGACTCTGATTCCCAAATTTCATCTTTACGGGAAATCTCGGACGGTCCTTTTCCTTCTTCGTGGATTAACGGACGGATTCCAGCCCAGCTGGACTCGACATCCTCAGGCTTTGCTTTAACCTCCGGGAACATGTAGTTGATCGCATTGATCAAATAGTTCATATCGGCTTGGGTCATTTTCGGATTTGCTTTATCCTCATCATAAAACGTGTCGGTCGTGCCAACATATGCTTTGCCGTTGCGAGGAATTGCGAACACCATTCTTTTATCCGGCGTATCGAAATAGACTGCCTGCTTGAGCGGGAATCGAGACTGGTCGATAACAATGTGGACACCTTTTGATAAAATTAAGCTCTTGCCTTTCTTGGAGCCGTCTTTTTCACGAATGTTATCCACCCACGGACCAGTAGCGTTGATGATTTTCTTTGCATAGACCTCGTACTTATTCCCTGATAGCTGATCATTGACTATGACGCCAACAATCCTGCCGTTTTCATAAAGAAGGTTCTCTACCTTGGCATAATTTAGTGCTGTTGCGCCTTTTTCAACCGCTGCCTTCATGACCTCAATTGTCAGTCGCGCATCATCCGTGCGGTACTCGACGTAATATCCGCCACCCTTTAAACCTTCCTTTTTAATAAGCGGCTCTCTTCGCAATGTTTCATCCTTGGAAAACATCGTTCTCCTTTCGGCCTTTTTTACACCTGCTAGAAAGTCATAGACTCGCAGGCCAATTGAAGTCGTAAAGCTGCCAAAGGTTCCGCCCTTGTGAAACGGAAGAAGCATCCACTCAGGAGTCGTTACATGCGGCCCATTTTCATAAACGATCGCTCTTTCCTTCCCTACTTCAGCTACTACCTTCACATCCAGTTGCTTCAAATAACGAAGGCCTCCATGAACAAGCTTTGTAGAACGGCTGGACGTACCTGCCGCGAAGTCCTGCATTTCAAGAACAGCGGTACTTAACCCTCTCGTAGTGGCGTCAAGAGCAATTCCCGCACCTGTAATGCCGCCGCCGATGACTAGCAAATCAAATTTATTGTTTTTTAAATTGGAGATAATATCATTGCGTTTTGTATTCGTGAACATGGTGTTTTCCTCCCTTAGAACAGAAAAAGAGACCACGAAAAACATTACCTAATGGACGGTAATGCTTCGCGGTCTCTCCAGATCTCCTGCCGTTTTATTAACTTGTTATCATTGTATCAAATTCCACTGTGAAATGATAATGTCTTATTTTTGAATTTTTCTTTTTAAGCACTCGAAACAGCCTTTATTTAAAAGCCATAGCTGCGTTGACAGCCTTTTTCCAGCCGCTGTAAAGCTGGTCGCGGTCCTCGTCAGACATCTTCGGTTCAAATGAAGAGTCGATCGCCCACTGTGAGGCAATTTCCTCCTGGCTTTCCCAATAGCCCACTGCAAGACCCGCAAGGTAAGCAGCTCCCAACGCTGTCGTTTCGTTGACAACCGGTCTTTCGACTGGGACATTCAGCACATCGCTCTGGAAGTTCATCAAGAAATTGTTCATGACTGCACCGCCGTCAACACGGAGTGTCTTCAGCTCGATTCCTGAATCTGCTTCCATTGCTGATAAAACATCCTTCGTCTGAAAGGCAAGTGACTCAAGAGTCGCACGAACAAAATGCTCTTTGCTTGTCCCGCGAGTAAGCCCGAATACCGCACCTCTTACGTCGCTATCCCAATACGGTGTTCCCAAGCCAACGAATGCCGGGACAACATAGACACCATCTGTGGATTCAACCTTCGTTGCATAATCTTCGCTGTCCTTCGCACTTTTCAACATTCTTAAACCGTCACGCAGCCATTGGATTGCAGATCCGGCAACGAAAATGCTTCCCTCAAGTGCATACTCAACCTTGCCATCCAATCCCCAGGCAAGTGTCGTCAAAAGGCCATGCTCTGATTTTACCGCTTTTTCACCAGTGTTCATGAGCATGAAGCAGCCTGTGCCGTACGTATTCTTCGCCATTCCTTTCTCGAAGCACGCCTGGCCGAACAATGCCGCCTGCTGGTCACCAGCTGCTCCAGCGATTGGAATCTCCTGTCCGAAGAAATGGTGAGTGACAGTGTTCGCATATATATCAGAAGAAGGTCTAACCTCCGGCAGCATTGATGCCGGTACTCCAAGGATGTCAAGGAGCTCCTCATCCCACTTCAAATCGTAAATATTGAACATAAGCGTACGCGAAGCATTGCTATAGTCAGTAACATGGGCGCTTCCGCCAGATAGCTTCCAGATCAGCCACGTATCAATCGTTCCGAATAGCAACCTTCCATCCTCAGCTTTCTGTCTAGCACCCTCTACATTGTCAAGGATCCACTTTACTTTGGTTCCTGAGAAATAAGCATCAATCAGTAATCCTGTTTTATCCCTGAAAAGGTCGTTGTAGCCTTTTTCTTTTAACTCATCACAAATCCCGCTCGTCTGGCGTGATTGCCAAACAATAGCATTGTATACTGGCACCCCTGTTTCCTTATCCCAGACTACTGTTGTTTCGCGCTGGTTAGTAATACCTATTCCCGCTATTTGCTCTGGTTTAACACCTGCCTCAGATAAAACACTTGCAATAACAGCTAGTACAGAACCCCAAATTTCATTCGCATTGTGCTCAACCCAGCCCGGCTTTGGGAAATGCTGCGTGAATTCCTTTTGTGCCACATGCACAATCTCTCCAGCTTTGTTAAAAAGAATAGCCCTTGAACTTGTCGTTCCCTGATCTAAAGATAAAATGTACTTTTCCATGAAAGTTTTCCTCCCCTTATCGACTTAACCGCTTTCAATTTTATCCTTACTACGCCCCAACCTGCATTTATCCTTATGCTCCAATATTAGATGGATTTAATTGTCCAGCTTGTTTTTTTCCTACTGTATAAGCTAATGCTAGAACTACTGCCACTATACCAATTACCAGCCAAAAAGTCCCTGTGATTGCTCCTGTGAAAAGAGCTTTGTATGCGACTGCTCCCAGTGAACCACCTAACAGCGGTCCAACAACCGGAATCCATGAATATCCCCAGTTTGATCCGCCTTTGCCTGGAATCGGCAGCAGGAAGTGGGCGATACGCGGCCCCAGGTCACGCGCAGGGTTAATCGCATATCCTGTTGTACCTCCTAGTGACATACCGATAACTACAATCAACAATCCAACTGCGATAGGGTTTAACCCCTCAGTAAACTGATTTGCTCCGATGAACAATAATCCTAAAACAAGAATAAAAGTGCCGAAAACTTCACTGAATAAGTTTGAAAAAGTGTTTGGAATTGCAGGTCCTGTTGAGAACACGCCCAATTTTGTGCCAGGATCTTCTGTTGCCTTCCAGTGTGGAAGATAATGCAAGAATACTAGAGTTGCTCCAATGAATGCACCAATCATCTGCGCCACCATATAGCCTGGTACATCTGCCCACGGGAATGAGCCATCAATCGCCAGTGCCAATGTAACCGCTGGGTTAAGGTGTGCTCCGCTTATTGAACCTACCGCAAAAACCCCCATTGTAACTGCCAGTCCCCACGCAATTGTAATGACAATCCATCCAGCGTCCTTCGCGTAAGAATTCTTCAACGAAGAGCCAGCGCCAATCCCGGCACCGAAGACAATCAAAATCATTGTGCCAATTAATTCTCCCATAAATGCTGACATAAACAATTCCCCTTTCGTGTATATCAATAAGATGTATATACAGCTAAGAAGATGCAAAAAAAGGGAGATTCACACAGCATACCTAAAAAAGCATAGGTATTTCAGTGTGAATCTCCCAATCTCCGTCACATTCTTAACTTGTAATTGGAGTATACTCAAAGCTGAAAGCGCTGTCAACAGGTTTGTCTCATATTTTTGATTTTAATAGTGTGTATAATCAATCCATCAACCCGATTCAGGTTTCTAATGAGATTTTCCGTCTGCCACACGGCACAGCACGATAAGCCTATTAACCTCTATTTAAAAGCCCCCTGCTATACGGATACTACCGCTCAGAAAGAATGTTAAATCTATTACTTCTTTATCCTATATCTATTGATCCCTTCACCTTCAAAAATGACTAGGCCTTTTTCCAGCTCGACGTAAAGAGTCAGCTTGCCTTGAGAGTTTTTTAACATTTCATCACGCAGGTCCTTCGCTTTTTGTTTTCGGTCATTAAAGGCAGAGTGTTTCATATTGACTATGAAAGTATGATTATGGCTTAAATAGACTTCTGTTTTACGAATTCCCATGGGTTTCGTTTTTTGGACATGCTTAAGGGAAAACCAGATGCAAAAATCATCATTGTAAGACTTGGTCGGAAATAGCCAAATCCCCAGATGACAGTTGATTTTAATCGGGCACATATTGATATCGCCCAGTATTTCCCTCGCACTTTTCCGGCCAGCATGAAAATCAGACCCGAGATCAAGCATCGTCTTGTTAATCACTTCAATCGGCCTTAAATTTACAAGAAAAGTGTTTTCGCCTTCGATCACTCTTGTACACAGTTTTCCGTTTTCGTCATACTCTCCTGTCAGCAACACTGTTTCCTGATTAATTCGATAATCATTTAATAGGCTCACTCATTAGTCCTCCTATGTATTGCAATCTCTGACAAAACAGGTATACTAACAGAGTTGGTATACCAACACGCTGTCCTCAGGATTGTCCGCACGACTTATTCCTGGGGACTTTTTATATTAAATTCACCCCACAACCTCCTGTCCTGTTAACAGGGCATGTGCGTCATTGCTCTCGGTGATGTTAGGATAGCCCTATAGGTATTATTATATTTTTAGTGGCATTTAAATGTAAATCTGTATTTTTAGCTGAATTTCACTCTAGTTCTTATGGAATATTGCTAAAAATTCATTTTATTAGTATAATATAATTTTCTGCGGACCTGCTTTCAGGTCCGTTTTTTGCGTTTACCGGCCTTTGATTGAGAGTATCGGCAGCCTTACTCCTATAACGATATTACTAATATGCCAACATAAGGCTGGAAAAATATTTTTCAGGAGTTGTCTAAAAAATTTCACAATTGCTTTGGAACCGAAAATATTAATAGCACCTAATTGATACATCCTGTGTAAAAAGGCCTTGAAAATTCAATTTTGAGGCCTTTTTTTATATTTTTAAGCTATTTTGCCTTCCAAAATTCAATTTTTGCGATTGGTGTATGATCCATATCCGGGAGTATGGTAAAGCTACCCGGGAATACAATGGAACGCGCGCGATCCCGAAAGGATTGCACCACAATGGAAGGCTTTGACCAACTGGCAAAACAATATGAACCGATGATCCATAAAATTATCTCTTCACTTAATATCTATAAAAATAAGGAAGACTACTATCACATCGGCCTGGTCGGCCTCTGGGAAGCTGCAGAAGCATTTAATCCAGAAAAAGGCGAGTTCACCAATTACGCTTATTCATATGTAAAAGGACAAATCCTCAACGAAATGAACCGAAACAACCGGTTTGCAGAACGGAGCATCCATCAAAAAGAGGAATATTGGGAAACCATCGAGGAGACGAACGCAGACCAACCGCTTGAGCTTGAGTTTCTGCTCAGCTATTGCCAGGGCCTCACGGAAAAAGAAACAAAGTGGGTCGTCTACTCTTGCATTGACTTCCTGACTGTGAGGGAAATTGCTGAAAAGGAGAATGTCTCACTGTCCGCGGTCAAGCAGTGGCGAAATGGGGCTAAAAGGAAGTTAAAAGAACAAATGATGGAGATAGTAGATTAGAATGCTGCACAACAAAATTAGGACCGTCCTCAGCAGCAACGGTCCTAATTTGCCAAATATTATTAAATTCCAGAAGCTTAGCCTTAGTTGATCTCCAGAAACTTTAGTCTTTCAACTCAAGAAGCTTTACCTAATGGATTAGTCTTTTAACTCCAGAAGTTTTACCCTCAGTTCATTTTCCATCGCCGCAAGATCCTGCTCGGCCAGGCGGCGCTTGGTTCGACCTTCCTCCTGGATTCTCAACGTTTCTTCCAGCGTGGAAATCAAGTTTTCCTGTGTCTTTTTCAATGTTTCAATATCGACGAGGCCGCGCTCATTTTCCCTTGCCGTCTCAATCGTATTCGTTTTCAGCATTTCAGCGTTTTTAAGCAGCAGCTCGTTGGTCGTCTTGGAAACCTTCTTTTGTGCTTCCACGGCATGTCGCTGACGGATGAGCGTCAGCGCGATCGCGACCTGGTTTTTCCAGAGTGGAATGGCCGTGACAATGGAAGACTGAATTTTTTCAACCAGTGCCTGGTTTGTATTTTGGATCAGGCGGATTTGCGGCGCACTCTGGATCGTAATTTCCCTGCTTAATTTTAAGTCATGGAGCCTTTTATCGAGACGGTCAGCGAACTGGATCATGTCGTTCACTTCCTGGTACTTCATCTGATCGTTCGTTTCCTTCGCCGCCTTTTTCAATGCTGGAATCGTTTTATCATGAAGCTCCTCCAGCTTAATTTCACCGGCCGCGATATAAATATTTAAGGCATTGAAATATTCCTTGTTTGTTTCATACAATTTTTCCAGCATGCCAATATCGGAAAGCAGCACATTCTTGCTTCGGTCCAATTTCACGCTGATCCGGTCGATCTGGGCACCGGTCTTCTGGTACTTGGAAAGCACTTCCTGAATCGAGCCGGACACCCGACCAAAAACCCTTGATAGAAAGCCCTGCTTCTCTACACTTAATTCATCAGGGCTGACATGATTCAGCTGCTTCATAAGATCACTGATGATGTCCCCTATTTCACCAACGTCCTTTTTTTGAACATGTTCTAGCATGGAATGAGAAAAAGATAACAATTTTCCTTGCGCCTGTGTTCCGTAGGTGATCATCGCCTGATGATTTTTCGGGTCGATTTGCTCTGCCAGCTGGTAGGCCTTGGCCCGGTTTTCCTCTGGAATCACATCAATCAATTTTACCGGCTTGCTCTCCGGCTCCTTCTCCACTGCCTTCAAAACTAATTCTCCTTGCTCGCCAAAAGGGTTGGCCAGCATATCATCCATAAGACTTCCGCTGTTTTTCAAAAGATCTATATCTTTCTCTGTCATTTTTTCGCCCTCCAGTTTCCATCAAGATACTTCGGCTCTTTTACCGAATTAAGCCTGCGCTTAGCTACATCTATCTCAAAATTCAAATGGTCATAGTCATCTGACAGGACTTGATAGAGGTCCTTTTCCACAGCACCTGTCATTTCAATCAATGTCTTTTGCGTATCGTCAAGTGTGTACTGCATCTCACGGTTCGTTTTTGACTGAGAAGATAGAAATGCGTACTTCTCAGTGAGTTCAAGTACAGAATCCAGGTGTGAAAAATAAAACTGCTCGGCCTGATAAAATCGCTTCGGTTCTTTCCGGGTCAGGCTATAAATATTCCGGACCATACGGACAAGCTCCATTCGCTGCTTCAGCGACCTGATGTGGCGGATTGAAAACTGCACCTTTTGCAGGCGGTTGATTTTCTGCTTCGCCTCGTCCAGATTCTTCTTTATATAATGATATTCCTTTCGGGTCAGACCGTGTTTTTTTAAAAATCGGCTCTTCATGATACTGCCAAGTCCGAAATAAACAAGTCCTCCCGCTCCAAGGGCAATGAGCGAAGCCATTCCAAACGTCTGATCAAAACCAGCATAACTTAAAAGCCATATGAATCCTGTCGAAGGGATGGCTATAAGTGTACGGATAATAACTGAAAGAATCGGGTTCATCGAAAATACACTCCTTCATGGAATCCTTCCTATGTATACGAATGACATAGGGTCATTGTTTCACTTTTTCCATACTTTCATATTACCCATAAACTCCCCTGTCATTAACAGTCTAGTAATGTAATGTTGTCTAAGACCTGAGACCGATTTTTTCGTTAAGAAAATACCAGTTAACATTCTTTTTCGATCCAGCCGCCGAAATGCATGGTAATCAAGGCTAATTCATCGTCTGGAATTTCATCTCCAATCACGTCCTCAAGGTGGGAAATGACCTTCTTTGTTTTCTGGAACAAATCGGGATAGTTACATTTAATCATGTCGGTAAGCGGATTATCATACATTTGCCCGTGGACAATGCGATAGTAGGCTGATTTTAAATGGAAGAATAAACTGCGTTCGAGCGCGTCACGAGTTTTAAACATTACACCAGCTTCCACTTGGAACTGATCGACCATTTCGTGGATGACACTCTTGAGGATGTCCATGTCCTCTTCACTGCTGTTGGCGAGCGGGTGCTGATTCTTGGCAGCCATCAGGCAAATGGTGATATAGCATAGCTCATCATCTGGAATTTCGACGCCGAACGTTTCTTTCACCTTTTCACCTATAAAGCTTGATGCCTGAAATTCTGGCGATGGCTTAACCACAACCTTTTCGACCGGGTCGAGGTGGATGACCTTCCCCTGTTTATATCTTGATAGCAAAAGCAATAATTGTATGCTTAATAATTCGATTACATCTTCAGGATAGCTGACATTGAGGTATTTTTGTGAATCTAATATAATTTGGTGGATTTTCAAGGCATGCGGCGGTGCAACCAGGTCATTGCGCCACTCTCGGGTTGAATGCGTATTTTGGATGATCCAGTGTGTTTCTCTGTGAGGGTGTAATTTTGATAAAAAGTGGGTTAGGACCTTGCGTTTGTTTTGTTCATCTCCTGAAATGGAGTAGCCTTTTTGTCTGCTGAAAACCAACTTCAACCTGAAGGGCAAAAGAGTATCTACGAGCAGTTTCAGGTCGCGCTGGATGGTACTTTTGCTCATGGTGAATTTTTCGGTGAGATCATTTGGGAATATGGTTTGCTCCCTGGTCAGGAGAAGAATGCCGACCCAGGCCGCCCTCTCACCACGGGAACTTTTATATTGTCTGTCTAGGTTAAGCTCCCCAAGTCTCTCTTTAATAAGGGCCTTGCCAGCATGCTCAAAGTAAAAGCCGGCGGAAGGATGATATTGGACAACAGCTAGTTGATGGTCTTCCAGCCATAGATTGATATTTTCGACATCAGTGAAGATAGTCCTGCTCGAAACCCCCATCCTCTGCGCCAGCTCGTTCGCAGAAACATACGAATGGGAATCAACAAGCCTTATCAAGATCCCAACACTCCTCGCATTCAGAACCATCCTAAGAGCCTCCCATCCTCTTAAACTGCGAAAACAGCCAAGCGTAAATTCCATCTACCTTCTATTATACTGCCAGCAAAAAGGAAAATCATTAAGAATAGAAAGTAGAAGGTCCTTTACCACACCACCGCGCGGGGGTCAGACCCCCGGCGCGGTGGTGCGATGAAGCGAGTGGAGTTCTTACCTAATGGCTTCAGGTTTTTGTTTTAAAGCTACTTCATGTTCTATTACCTTTTTATAGTGTTGTTTTGGCGGATCCGGGAAGTAGGATAGGATTCGATCAGTGGTGATATGCGGATTTACTCTGCTTGAAATGTAAGCTTGGTAACTGCTCCATTTATACTCTGCAGGATTCTGGACCATATTCCCTTCCAATGGGTTGAGGTGAATGTAGCGGCTGGCGTTCAGAAAATATTCATCAGAGTCAATTAACTCAGATTTGTATCGGCCTTGAAAGACATGTCCGACCAAATCATGACGTTTATTAAAGTAGATTCCATATCGGGAGTTAAGCATTTTCATAATCTCTTGTGGATGATGGTTGATGGTTTCCAACAGAAGATGATAGTGGTTGGTCATGAGGCAATAAGCGTGAAGGGTGAATGGGCGATGTACGCGGGTTTCCTCTAATAGATGCATAAATTTGAAGCGATCCTTATCATCACTGAAGATAGGCATTTTCCTATTCCCCCGGTTTGTGATGTGGTAGACGGCTCCAGGATACCATATGCGTGGTTTACGGGACATGTTATAGCTCCTTTATAATATTTTGACTTTTAATAGATGTTTAATTTGATTGAATGAGCACCTCCCCTTTGTTTTTTTATTATATCATCATCCTGAATTGCAAGAATAGTTATTGCTCTTCTTTTCAAATGGAAAGGAATTGTCTCATCAACCCAAATTTTGTTGTTTTTTTTTTAAGTTTAAGTTAATTACGTGTAACATATTTTCAGAAAATTTTACCATAGCAAGAGAATTATTGAAAAAACATGGGCAATATATCATCTTTTAACGTAAAATGTCGCTTTTTGTAATATAAACGTAATTTTCCTGTTATTGGTCTGTAACCCCTTTCGATATATACTATGTTTAACATCTAGCAAACGGGGGTAAACAACTTTGTTTAAGAGAATTATAGCTTCTACGATGCTCATCTCACTACTTGCCACTGCCACTCCGTCCATGGATCAAGCTTCAGCTGCTGGAACAGCTTATCATATTAATGTAAGTTCCGGCTATTTAAATGTTAGAAATCAACCATCACTATCTGGTAAGATTTATACTAAACTGCCAAAAGGCTACAATGTAACGGTAACGAGCCAAGGTAATGGATGGGCTAGAATTTCTTACAGTGGAAAAGTCGGTTATGTAAGTTCAAAATATATTGCTCCTGGAAGCACTGTAACAAAAGCTTCTACAGTCAGCACTGATTATAAATCAAAAGCAATTTCAATTGCGAAAAGCCAAATGGGCGTCAAATATGTTTGGGGAGGAACAACTCCTAGCGGTTTTGACTGTTCTGGCCTGGTAACATACGCATTCAAAAATGCTGGATACAACAAACTGCCACGTACAGCAGGAGAAATGTACAATGTAGGTACAAAAGTGACCTCGTACAAGCCTGGCGATCTATTATTCTACGCAACTAGCGGCGGAAAGAAAGTCACACACGTTGCGATTTACATCGGCAATGGCCAGATGATCCATGCTGCAACTTCTAAAGGTGTATCAATCGCCAGCATCAATAACTCATACTGGAAGCCAAGATTCATTGGCGCTAAAAGACTATAATTAATGAAAGGTGGCTGATTAGCCACCTTTTTTTGATTTACATACCTTTAACACTTTACCGCACTGGGGGTCTGACCCCCAGTGGGTTAATGCTTTACAACGTTAGTGTTCATGTTATTACCTCTTGTCTTATGACTTCTCTAATTGTTCTTTATCCCGAATATCACCGTAAAATTCATCAGGAGAATCTTAATGGTTCGAAGTGCCAACAGTGTGCTTATGAATAAATTAATCCGTTCTTTTACCTATCAATATCAAGTAAAAAGCAGAAGTTCACATGACCATTTTCCCGAATGCCGTCGTTTCTTATCGAGAACATTTTGTACAAACTCTTTAACTTTTCGTATAGAATTAAATTAACACTATTTGGGAGGAGTTAATTAATATGCCTTTACTTCAGATGAAGGAAGTCTATACGCCACTCAAACTGATCGGGATAAAAGTTTTTAAGTGCAAGGAAGGCCATACATATATTAAATTTTGGGACAAACCACGAAAAAGAATGAGCAATTAACTTGCATTAACAACAAAAGAGCAGACAATAATGTCTGCTCTTCACATTTTAAACTCTATAAAAATTGCCCGCTGTTTATGATAGACTGCCTTTTGCTGTAACCTGGACTTAAGCTTTTGGCAGACGGCATCTTCCATTAACACTTCGTTATACTTTTGCAATAATAAATGAAAACGGTATTTTAACTTAATTACAGATTTTAACACATTCTTTCCTCCTTTTTATCACATAAATCGCAGGAGTTCGTGTTCGGAAACTGGCTGACATAGTCATAGAGTCACGACTTTAGTCCCTATAGTTTTGCGTCGCCATTTTTCAATGACTTTGCCCTTATCGTACGTTTTATGTGCTTTCTATTCTGAAATTACCAAAATTAAACACATTTAGTAAGGGTCTAAAGTCCTATTTGAATGGTTATCACTAATAATCTATATTCCTCCTTTCCACCCTCTAAAAACTCTTTGGACAGAATAAAACCCCAAAATTGAACATAATTATCCTTATGAACTTCCTTTTTAAGGGGTGGTGAAAATGAGGAAGAGGCGAAACCAACTGCCCATACTTCCCATACTAATTGGTATTCTCCTAGTATCATTTTTATTAATTGGCTGGAGATTTTTTTTATTTAGTTCCTCAACTCAAGCTGAAGATACTGTTGAAAGATTTTATCAATATGAACAAGAAGGTAATTTCTCAGATTCATGGGAACTTTTCCATCCTTATATGAAGGAAAGGTTTACTAAGTCATCATTCATACAGGATCGAGCTCACGTTTTCATTGGCCATTTTGGGGCGGATACTTTTTCATATGAGATCAGTAAGCCTCTTGAATTTGATAAATGGAAACCCGAAGATGGCCAGGATAACTTTAGGGATGGTTACAAAGTGGTTGTTACTCAGACATATTCAGGTAAGTATGGTAAGTTCAACTTCCAGCAGGAAGTTTATGTTGTAAAGTACAAAGGTAAGTGGGCTATATTGTGGGACTATAATTCTAAATAGATATTGATCATAAATTACTATTAACAATTCTTATACCATATCCGATATAAATATAGGCAAAATCATTGAAAGGTGATGACGCAAAGCTATAGGGGCCTCTGTCTAAGGCAAGGCCAGCCAGCTGCCATCAAAGAGTAAAGGAGTATTTTGATGTCTACTTACTATTGGCTTACACCAGAGGAGAAGCAAAGAAAGAAGAGGAGAAACAAAGTTTTAATGTATACTTCCCTCCTTTTCTTATCAGTAGTATTAAGCGCACTCATAACCATTCTGGCAAACCAACTATAAAACTACCTCAAGACCCTGGAGTTACCCTCCAGGGTCTTTAGTTTTGAACTCACTTCACCGCTTTAAATCACTGGGGGTCTGACCCCCAGTGCGGTGCTGTGGTGAAGCTTTTTATTTTCTTCTTATACTTCATTGTTATTTTCCCCGCCTTTTTCCTGTTTTCTCTTTAATTATCTTTCATTTTCTCCCCTTTTCATTTCACTGCATACTTATGAGAATATTTAAACAATTATACATTTTATCCTGCTATACTCCTATTAAAGGTTGGCCAACCTTAGTACTAGTTTTCCAAATGTAATAGATATGATCGTATATATAAATGATTATAAGGTGGGATACAAAATGAAAAAATTCATTAAAAAAGGAATCATTGTCGGGGCTTTGGGAATTATGCTTCTTCCTTCAGGTGCATCGGCCCATTTTCTAGGCTACGATTCAGTCGACGGCAAGGAAATCCGCTGGGGAACTTACCATGGAACTACAAAATGGACAACCGCCAGGAACGCAGCGATCTCTACCTGGAACGGAATCAATCCAATCAATATTCTTGGCGATACATCCTCTACCATCGAGGATCTATCCTTTAAGGATGCTAATCGCTCAGATGTAACCTGGGCTGGATTATATAGCAATTTATCTGGCGCAGACAGAATCCAGTTGAACAACTATTATCTAAATGGCTATACAACCGCTAAGAGGCAGAATGTCTTCACACATGAACTGGGACATGCACTGGGACTGGCACATAGCTACTCTGATCAAATCATGCACAAATATGTCACCTCCAAGACTAGCTTAGGCTCACACGACAAATCTGACTACCATTCCCTTTGGGGCTATTAATTTAAAGGAGGAATCGCTACCATGAAAAAGATTACGATCTCACTAACTCTAGCAGCCGTCATTACAGGCGGATTTTTAGGTGCAAATTATATAAATAACCAACAAGCAAGTGCAGATAACGTTGTCGTAAGGGAAGCACATGCAAATTTCATTGATGATTTTTCAGATAAAAGAAAGCTTGTAGGAGCAACGGATAATGTTTTCATTGGAAAAGTCATCGAACAGGCTGGATCAAAATCGTTGGATGGCGGTCCAGAGACACAGTTTACAGTGGAAGTCATCTCGACGGTAAAAGGTAAATTGTCTGGTGAGGTTCTTGTCAATCAACAAGGGGGTTACCTGGAAAATGAAGAAGGAGAAACAGAACTTCTTCTAATTGAAGACGACCAGCTTCTTGTACCAGGTGAAACATATTTATTCGCAACAAGATACTTAGAATCTGAAAACTGGCATACTGTAGTCCCAGCTTACGGGGACATCAAAATCGACAGCGAAGCTAAAAAATCTGAAATTATGAAGGCCTTCAAGGAAGCATACAAGAACCAGGTTATACCAGCAGACTTAAAGGATAAAAAATAAAGTCGAGCTCAAAGGTGTAGATAATTTTCTACACCTTTTTTATCGGCTAGTCTGGCACTTTATTGCCGGAACATTGCCAGTTTGTCCTGCACCAATTGAATATAATCTTCCTTTTCCTGAAGAGTAAAAATCGCACCAGCCTGCTGCAGGAAATAAATACCCTGTGTCACATCGCCCCGCTCAGCAAAAATAAACCCTTTTTGATAAAGAAGCTCCCCCAGCAAATAATTCGAATCATTCTCAAGTGCTAAAGAAATCCCTTTGTCAGCGACAGATAATGCACTATTACCATCAGCGAGTTTGTAATAAATTTTACTTAAATTATAGTAAACCCTGATTAAGATTGAAAAATCCATTGGATATAAAGCTTTATTATAAATTTCCTGAGCTCTCAAAAATGATTCCTTCGCCGCTTCCCACGCCCCTTTTTCCCCATAGATGATCCCGGTACTATTGATGATCTGTATATCCTGCTCAGTCGCCTGGATGGAATCCTTTAAATTCAGCGCAGCCTTCAAAGCTTCTATAGCCTGCTCAAAATCATGGTCCAAATAGTAAATACAAACTCCCTCTATAAATATTGATATATCAACGGTTTGACCCGTTGGTGGGATGTCAAAAAAATATTTTCCGACATACACCCTAACAGATATTAATAAATATGTGATTCTCTTACAATTGGTGGGTACGCTACGCGGTCACTACTGGATAATGATGGTAAGTAGTGATTGTTAGATATACGATGCACAATGGATCTCTGCGTAGCTTATGATGACGTACCCTCCCATGTCTCTGGGCATCAAAGTGCCTACATTCCTTCGTTCGGTCTAGTCATAAGGCAGAGGCTAGCGAAGCTCCTTTAGGGACTCGAGGTCGGATGGTGTTTATAGTGCCAGCTTCTCCGTGTCATCCTGTTGTCTAGGTCTTTTAAAGGGATGCAGGACTTTACATAGCCTCTGCGAGACTAGGAATATCCTTCATCATTCGCTTTGCGTCAAACGCTTTGTGCTTCGTGCTAATCCCGTGGAGAACTTTTAAGAGTTTCCCGCATAGGACCACGATGGATTGTTTCTTGCGTAACGGATTGTCCTTACGATTTGTGTAATACTCATGTAGCTTTCTAAAGGCATCATTATGACGAACCATAGGCATCATCACTCGGAATAAGAGCGCTCGAAGCTTTCTTCTGCCCCTTTTGGAGATTCTCTTTTGTCCTTTGTGCTGGCCGGATGAATTTTCCCGTAATGTCAATCCCGCGAGTTTGATTAGTTGGCGTGGATCTTCATAGTGAGAAAAGCTTCCGATTTCAGCGAGTAAATCAACAATCGTGGTATTTCCAAGGCCAGGAACAGTTGAGAGCCATTCGTATTCCACTGATGTTTTAACAAGGTCGACCAGGTGCTGCGTAATGCTTTCAATCTCCTGTTCCAACTGGTGGTAACGGCGAACGAGTGTGGCGATTTCAATACGGGCCATCTCCCGCCCTTCTGTTACCCCAATCGAGTCTGAAGCGAGTTCTATGAGTCGTATGGCTTTCGGCCTTTGGGGGGATTTGAGCCCCTCGACCTTACGGTAAAGTGCCAATACTTCATCCGGTTGTTTCTGATGAAGATCGGCCGGAAATGGTGTGCACTCCAGGACAGCCATTGCCATCTTCCCGAATGACGGGAAGACCTGGGTGAACTCAGGAAAATAGCGATCGATCCAGCGAATAATCATGTTTTTGACAGACCCAAGTTCCTCGGTCAACTTGCTTCTGAACGTTGAACCCACACGGAGTTCAGCCTCCATATCCTTTAGGATGCGAGGATAACTGAAGCGCCCGTCCTTGATTAAGCGAGCGATTACCAGGGCATCCTTGCGATCATGTTTGGTTGGCAGGTTATCATCCAACTCCTTTGATCGCTTGACGTGCATAGGGTTGGTCATCGCCAGGGGAATGCCCCGTTCCTCAAGGAAATAGGCTAGATTTAGCCAATAATGGCCGGTTGGTTCAATCCCGACAATGACCTCCGTCTTTTTATATTCTTTCATGGCAGTCAAAATACGCTGGTAAAAACTTTCGAAACCCTGGCTGGACTGTAATACCGAGAAAGACTTTCGGAGCACACGTCCACGGTCATCGACAAAGCAGGCGAAATGTTTTCGCTTCGCAATATCGATTCCGATTACGAGTGTATTTTCGGTGACTTGATTTATTTTCTGATTTTGTTTAAAATCCATGTTGGAGTCCTCCTTGGTTACCTAAGTTAGGGGTCATCTCGGTCCACGATTTGACACCCCGTATCATACCAAGAGGGCTCTTTTTTGTTCAAGTCCCCGAAAATCCTTCTAACAGGAATGCTCCTTTATGCCAGGAAATGAATTGCTTTTCCTCAATATTTTGAAAAGATGGATGCTTCTCAAGTTTACTGATTATCCTTTTTACTTCCCTATAGTCCTTCTTTTTGATATGTTCCCGTACTCTATATTTCGATTGGGTGACAAACTCATAATGTTCCTTGGAAATTTGATTGATGAAGTGGTTGGTGTTGATACCTAATCTTTCGGAAATATTCACTAGCGTGTGTATATACGGACTGATTTCCCCTGTTTCAATCTTACTGATCTGCGATTGACTGCAAATTCCGCTGGCGAGATCTTTTTGACTGATTCCAAGTTTAACTCTTATGGAATGTATCGATTCACCTAGATTTTTAAAATTAAATTCTCCCATATGTATTTCTCCTATCCTATCTTTGAATATTCCTATAAGAATATTCGTTATCGATAACAAGGGATTTTATCGGAAAATTCCAACAAAATAACCCAAAAATCGCTTGTAAGTAAAAATACCTATAATTTCATACCATGGTATATTTTTCTCAGGAGGGATTATGATGAAAAAACTATCTAAAATTTTATTCGGAATTGCCATTCTAGGTATTATGTCATTTGCTGTTCCTGTCGCCCAAACTTCCGCACATGCAGAAGCACCAACGCCAACTGTTGATCTGCCATTCGAACACTAAAATGCTCTAAGTTAATAATATACTTAAAATGAAATATTTGTAAAAGACAAACTAGAATGTAACCATTTTACACGCTGGAATATCACAGCGTGTCTTTTTTTGCGCAGCGCAACGAAATAATAACTGATAAATATCCAATGCTAATACAAAATTGTAAGACGATTGAAATTTATCATGAAAAAAGACCCTTTCTATTAAAATCAGATATTGATATACTAAAAAAATGAGTGAATTGTTATATTTTTCTTCTTATTCCAATAAAAATAAACAGGAGCATATATACTATGGTTTTTGATGGTATTATTTTAGCAGTTATTGTCGGATATCTTCGGAAAGGCTGCCTTAAATCTCTTGCAACTTTGAAGTTAAAATTCGGCTGGGTATTCCCGCTTCTTTTGCTCGTCCAGATTGCCGTTTTTTCACTTCAGAATGAAATCCCTGCTCTTGGCCAGGCAAGTGGCTTTATATTTATGCTCGTATATATTGCAGGTTTGTTCTTTTTGGCAATGAATTGGCACTATAAGGGGTTTGCGATTATTTTCATAGGCGTATTCTTGAATTTCCTGGTAATGGCTGTTAACGGCGGCCGGATGCCCGTATCAATGGAAGCAGCTGTCATACTGGATCCAGCATATATTGAAGCAATTAAAGCAGAGCTATACGCGAAGCATGCCGTGCTGACAACTTCCACAAACCTGGGCTTTTTGGGAGACATCATCCCTCTAACTGACCCATATCCGAAAAATCAGGTAATTAGCATTGGCGATGTCTTAATGAATATCGGCATTTTCATGTTCATCCAGCATCTAATGCTAGGCCATTTTAAAAATAAACCGAAAGACGACGTCTCCTTTCAATTGAAAGGAGGTGAAACAAGTTGAAAAACACAAAAGGTATCGTACTTAACGCAATTATCCTTGGTTCTTTAATTATCGCTTTGACATCTGGTTTTAAACTAATCTAATACTTAATCCTTTAGGGGAAGTTGGGTATTTCTACGACCACTTCTCCTTCCTAATTTATAAATGTGAGTGATGGAAATGCATAAATTAAAAAATCCTTCCACAATATATTTAATTATCATCTCTTTAATTGGAATTAGTACATTCACCGCTTTGCACCAGGTTTATTTTGATGCAAGCGCAAAGACAGTTGTCTTGTATGCGCTCATTGGTGCAATAGTGCTAGTAAATAAATATCCTATTCCCCTGCCGCCTGATGGCAACTCCATCTCTATGGATTCCGCCATTTTCCTTGGTGCTTTATTTCTGTACGGACTGGGAGATACACTCGATGTCTTGTTCATATATACCCTGATCTTTGCAGGCATCCAATGGAAAATTAAATGGTGGAAGCATGTGTTCAACTTCTCTATCTATTCCATAATGATTATCGCAGCACACTTTGCATTCCTTTTTTTCGGCGGAGAAGTCGGTGATATTAATTCATCAAATATCATCCCTTATATTGCCTCTTTAACGGTCTATTTTATTTTGAATACCACTCTTGTCAGCACTTATTTTTTTCTAGCGCAAAAAGAAAGTCTTTTGAATGTTTTCGGTGGCTTTCTTAGAGATAGGACATTCCAGGCCAGCTATTTCATTATTTTCCTACTTTCGCTTGTACTAGCGATCCTGATGCAGCATGAACATATTTTCGGGCTTTTCTTGTTCGTTTCAATTGCACTTCTGCTGTCAGTTGCCTTTAACCAGCATTTTCAGGATCTCCAGGTGGTTTCACAGAAGGCAAAGCATGATTACTTGACCGGACTATATAATCATGGCTATTTTAAGGAACAACTTGAAAAAGAAGTTGCGTTACTCCAGGAACACTTCAAGCCACTAAGCGTTGCATTGATCGACCTTGATGATTTTAAAAAATATAATGACCTTTTCGGACATGTCCAGGGTGATAGATTATTGAAAGAATTCGGCACGCTGCTTCACCAGCATTCAAAGAAACAGGAATTCCTTGTAGCTAGATACGGCGGTGAAGAGTTTGCTGTCCTTATGCCGAATAAGACGAAAGAAGAGGCATTCGCTTTCCTTGATAAGGTGAGGAAAACTATTAATGATACAGCATTAAATGGTGTAGAAATCCTTCCTTATGGCTGCCTGTCCTTTTCTGCTGGAATTGCTGAATTTGAAAAAGGCACCTATAATATTGCTGAACTTTTAAATAAGGCTGACCAGGCACTTTACTTTTCAAAAGCACAGGGTAAAAACATGGTCCATATTTATGATAAAACAGATCAGCAATTGGATTCTTCCTACTCCTTTGAAAAACAATTTGAGGAGGCGGAGCAGCAGTTAAAAATTTTCTTATCAAAAGATATTTATACATACCGCCACAGCAAAAGGGTTTTTCAGTACTCAGTTGATTTTGCCAGGAAGATTGAGCTTTCGGATCATGAACGTCGAATTTTTACGCTGGGCGCGCTTGTCCATGATATCGGTAAGCTCGAAATACCGAGGGATGTCATTAACAAAAAGGGAAAGCTCGACCCTCATGAATGGGAAATGGTCAAGAAGCATGTAATCTGGGGAAAAGAAATCATATCTACCAATAAGGAGCTTCAAGAACTAATCCCGCTGGTAGAGCTGCATCATGAGCGCTTCGACGGAAAAGGCTACCCGCACGGTTTAAAAGGAGAAAGCATTCCGAAGCTTGCCAGGATGCTATGCATAATTGATTCTTTTGATGCGATGACAACGGAGCGCCCTTACCAGAAAACGAAAAGCTTTGCCGAGGCCATTGAGGAAATCCGCTCATGCGCTGGCGAACAGTTTGATGCCTATTACGCAGAGCAGTTTATCCAAATGATCGAGCAGCAGTACGATATAAATAGGAAAGTTGAAGAAGAAATTGTTGTATAGGTGGTAACCCCCTTTTTGAAGGGGGTTTTTGTTTTAACACATTAAAGCACCGGGGGTCAGACCCCCGGTGCTTTAAAGGGATGAAGAAAGCCCTCCGTTGGCGGGAGGGCTTTCTTGTTTCTACTAATGTATCAATTACAATAATTATTTGTTGTTCAGTAGTGACACAACTTTAGCTGCTTGTGCTCTTGTGGCTTTGCTCTTTGGCTCAAATTTGCCGCCGATGCCTACCATGAAGCCTAATTGGCTTACTTCGTTGACTGATTCTTTAGCGAAGTTGGAGACTTTGCTGACATCAGTGAATTTAGCTGGTGTTGTAGCATCGTATTTTTTGCCTGTCTTGAATTCGTAAGCACGGACAAGCATTGCAGCCATTTGCTCACGGTTGATTTGTGCGTTTGGATCGAACTTATCTTTAGTCATGCCTGCTGTGATGCCTGCTTTGTAAGCAGCTGCGATATCAGCTTCAAGTGCGCCTCCAACATCCTTGAACGGATGCTCTTTAGCAGCTTCAAGCTTCAAAGTTCTAGCAAGCAATGAAACAAATTCTCCTCTAGTTACATTTCCGCTTGGCTCAAATTTATCAGCAGACTTTCCTTTAATAATGCCCATCTCAGTCAGTTCTGCAATAAAATCGAAAGCCCAGTGGTCCTTGTTAACATCTTTGAATCTTTGAGGTGTTTGTACAGGGACTTTAGCTTTTGTACTCATATCGATAGAATACTTAGCAAAACCGTCTTCCTGAGTAGCCACATACTTATAGTTATCAGTTGGTCTTACAAACTTTTGGCCTTCTGGTGAAGACAAGAAGTATACATTTACATCCTCCTCAATTGTCTTGAATGACCAGTTCATATCTGGAGTCGGATCAATGACCTTCTTATCAAGAACATAAGCGGATACAACTTCCCTGCTTGACTCAGGAGACTTTACGATAATCTCAGAACCTTGTACTCCAGGGAAAGTTCCAGATGCACGGTAGTCGTTAGTTGCAACTACGAATTTTTGTGCAGGGTCAATGGCTTTTCCTTCGAATTGCAGGTTAACAATACGGCTAGAATCAGCGTTAACTACCTTTCCTTTCGCATCATACTTAGCCGGCTTTGTTACATCGATTTCGTAAGTAACACCATCAATTACATCAAAGTTGTAAGAACGGTATTCGCCATTTACAAGATTTTGTTCTTCTGTAATATCAGTTTTAATTTGGTTGAACTGACCAGTAGTCATTTCTAGCCATTCTTTAAGCTGCGCACCAGTTACAACAACTGCATGTAAAGTGTTGTTATCATACAAGTATAAGTCTGCAGCATTTTTAATTTGCAAAGTTCCCTGAGGAATATTTGTATAGTAATTTGGATTGTCACGAGTACCAGCTTTGAATGGTGCAGCTGCTGATAGAACTGGAAGCTTTTCAAACTCAGTTCCCTGAATAGCATTTTCCGTGTACCATTTTTGAGCTTCGTTCAATACCTGGATGGCTTCGTTGTCTTTAATTTGTGAGAAATAGCTGTTGATTGGCGCAGTTGCTTTACCTAGCGCGCCCTTCATGTAGTCCTTAGTAGCTTCATGGTCATGCTTAACTGCATCAACAACACCTTGATGTACGTCTGCATTTGAATGTGTACCTGTAGAATCTTTAGTGAAAATTTGACGTGTAGAGCTCTTAGTGTCCGTAATTGTCCACTTACCAGAAGCATCTTTTTCAAGAGTCATGTCAATTAAGCCCAGATTGTCTCCCCACATACCTGCCTGTACAGTCGCAACTCCGTTCAGAGTTCCTTTTTCCAGGTCAGCACCTTCTAATCCTTTGTATTTATCACTTGGGAAAGTAGCATGTGAGTGACCGAATAAAATTGCATCAATTCCTTCAACCTTGCTCAAGTTGTAAGTAGCATTCTCTTCGTTCTTTCCATTTGCGTTGACATCGATTCCAGAGTGAGGAATAGCAACGATCAGTTCTGCACCTTTTGCTTTCATTTCTGGAACAAACTTGTTAGCCGTTTCAATTATATCCTTCGCGATGACTTGTCCGCCGATGCGAGCTGCATCCCACTGAGTGATTTGTGGAGGAACAAATCCGATTACGCCAACCTTAATCTTATGTTTCTCGCCATCACCGTCAATTACTTCTTTATCCAAAATAACATAAGGTGTGAAGGCATTTTTATCATCAGTAGCATCATCAATGTAGACGTTAGCATTAACATAAGGGAAATTCGCGCCTTTTAACGTACGGTCAAGGAAGTCTAGTCCGTAGTTGAACTCATGGTTTCCTAGGTTACCTGCGTCGTAGCCCAGTAGATTCATAGCTTTATATACAGGGTGAACCTCGCCGTTTTCTAACTTATTTACCTTTGCGATGTAATCACCCATCGGGCTTCCTTGAATGAGGTCACCGTTATCAAACAATAAACTGTTCGGAGATTCCTCTTTCGCTTTTTTGATCAATGTTGCTGTTTTGGCAAAACCAAAGTTTAATACTTCTTTATCTTGATAGTAATCGTAGTTCATCATGTTGGAATGCAAGTCAGTCGTTTCTAGAATGCGGAGCTTAATAATGTCCTGATCCATGACCTCTGCATATGAAACCATTGGTGTCGCTTGAGGTATAATTAGACCAAGCGCTATAGCCGTTGCAGCTAGTTTCTTCATCTTTTTCAAGGTATTTCCCCCTAAATAATGTAATCGCTTGCAAAGGATATTGTAGCCTACCAGAAACTAAAAGTTAAGAGATTTTTTCTATATTAATAAATATTTTACAAATAGGCCAAATTTCATGCTGGAATTTAACATATTAACGCAGCACATCGGTGGGGGTCAGACCCCCACCGATGTGCTGTGTTAAAGGATTTTTATAGATATTAAGCTAAGTAGCAGGTATGCAAAAAGTACCAGAGGTATTGAAAGTTTTTTTATATCTTTATTTATCTTTTTTTGATGGTTTGTGTGCCAAGAGAAATATTATTAACAATGTTATTGAAAGAACTAGCAGCACAAATTCTTCTATATATTCCACTGAATAAAAGGAAAACTTTCGTCGTATCTGATGTAAGAAAGGTTCAGGCACTGGTTCCTTACGAATTTCTGCATACTTAATATGTTCGACTGTATTGCCGCCTAATGCCGGTTCCAATCCATACTCTCCACCAGTCAGCCAAACTTCAATAACATCACCTACTGCAATATCCATCCTTTCTCCTCCGGTGTATTCATTAGACTGCCAGGACGGTATGTACCAGTAAAACACTTCTATAGCCGTCTTTTCTTTTGCATCTTCAGATCCTTTGATCAAGCGATCCACTCTTAAACTCATACTGCGAATTTGCTGCGGGTATTTTTCATCCTGGGATATATCCTTAAACTTCGCATCAGCGGTGACCGTCCCGATTAGATGTAAAGGTGCTTCCTTTTTTCTCTCCTCTACTTCAGTCGGAGGAGGTGCTGCCAAACCAGTAGACTCCAGCAGAAATATTCCAACAGAAAATATGAGGCATAATAATGTTAGCATTTTCTTCATTTATCAGAACACCTCTCTCTTGTTAATTGACCGGGCCGGTATAAAGTTAGGACTCACTTCTATACAATACATAGACGTACTATTTCGGAGAGACGTTTCAGAGGAATTAATGATATAACCTTGTTCACTTTATCCTGTTAACGTGTCGGGGGTCTGACCCCCACTACTTTAACGCTGTACACTAAATTTAAACAGGCACCATCCGATTTCGGAGGGTGCCTGTCCTTTTCACTTTATCACTTTACAGTTCCGGGGGTCTGACCCCCAGTGCGGTGGTGCGGTGAAGCAGAAATTATTTGATTTCGCCTAGTGCGTCAAGCAGGCGGTAAAGGATGACCGCTGATTGTGCACGTGTTGTGTCGGCTTTTGGTGCGAATATTTGATCTGCGTAGCCGTTTACTAGCTTAAGTGCTGCTGCTTGGGCTACGTAGTCTTTCGCAAAACTGCTGATCTTTTTATTATCCTTGAACGAAGCTGGTGCTTTTACGCCTTCAAGCAGGCTTGCGTCCTTGTACTGGATCGCTCTGATTACCATTGCAGCCATTTGTTCGCGTGTAATCTTCTCATTTGGAGCAAATTTGCCATTGCCCATTCCAGATATGATTCCAGCACGGTTCGCTGCTTCGATTTCAAGTGCTGCCCAGCTTAATCCAGCAGGTACATCCTTGAATGTTCCCTGGTATTCAGCAGTCTGCAGGTTCAATGCGCGAGCTACCAGAACCGCGAATTGGGCACGAGTGACGCTTTCGCCGTGAGCGAATAGCTCATCCGTTTTACCTTTGATGATCTCGCGTGAAGCCAAGACTTCAATCTCATCTTTAGCCCAGTGAGTTTTCACATCCTTGAATGTCTTGCTGTTTTCATAGACTGCAAACTTGCCAGTTTGGTGCGTCTTGAATGTGAATGTATCTCCAGTTACTTTACCGCCTTCGTAGTCTGACTTATTGCCAGCTACAGCGTATGCAGCAACCTTTCGCTTATCAGTGAGCTTTTTGCCTGCTAGAGACACCGAAACTGCAACTGGCTTATCAAACTTCGTATAAGCAGTTTTCGTACCGTCCTTCTCCACCACTACATACAAGTTCACTTCTGCAAGAGCCTGTGCAGCAGATGCTTTAACAGCCGGTTTACCGATTGTGAATACAACATTGCCTTTCTCTTTAGCAAGATCAGCTAAAACTGCCGCAGGTACGTCTACAGACTCGCTGCCTGTCTTAAGAGTCAAGCTCTTCTTGCTCTCTGCTGCTTTAGCAACGGAGTCAGCAGGAAGCTTTGCATTAACCGTAGATACCTTATCTGATACTGAAGAGAAATCTAAAGTTACATTTTTATCAGAAGAACCATTAAGTGCTGCGGCAAACTTCTGCTCATCAACAGCGACTGTCGCTTCTCCTTTAGAAGTATCTACTGCGACTTCCCCTAAGTCACTGCTAGGTGATGGAGAAGGTGCAGGCGATGGACTTGGACTTGGATTCGGAGTAGGACCAGGTACCGGATCACTTCCCCCTGGATTTTCATCCTTTACTAATTTCTTTATAGTCACTTTCTCGGTTACCTTATTACCAGCTAAATCAGTGACTTCAAAAACGAAATGATTATCTCCATCTATTAAGGCAAGGTCGACATTGATTGTTTTATTGAATCCACGCATTTCATATGGTTCAACAAACTCATTAAAGAATACCTCGTTGCCATTTACATAGGCACGAATTTCATCAAAGTTATCTTCCACCTGAAGTGTGACGGAAACATTATCAACTTCAGGTCCAACTGTCTTAGAAACGCCTTTGACCTTCAAAGTTGGAGCAGTTGAATCTACAAACAAGGTGCGTTGGAAGGAAATTTCGTTATTCTTTCCATCAACCGCTGTGACATCGAACTTCTTGACTCCATCAGTATCAAAAGTCAGTTTAGTTGAGAAGTCATAACGTTTCTCCGCTGCGTTGTAAACCAGATCTGCAGCTTGTCCAGCAACCTTCAGATCATGGATTCCAGAATTGTCAGCAACCCATCCAGAAACAACTGTTTCTTTCGTGTTGATGGTTCCAAAAGCATCTGGAGTTAAAACGTGTACATCCGGAATTTCTGCATCTACTGCATCCTGTGCATTAACAACTGTAATGTTTCCTGCATAGTCCACAGCTACCACGTCAACATACGATGTTTCAGGAATTGAACCAAGGTCATATGTTCCGTCACCGCTTAATGGAGCATCCAATACTGACTCACCATCAACAAGAACATCCACATATGCCAAGCCGCTTCCATTTTCATTGTCAGCTGTATTTGTCAGTGTTAATTTTTTCGTTTCAGCATCGTATTCTGCTTCAACTGTTGGAGCAGTAACGTCAACTTTTACAGGGTACGTGTAAGACTGCCACTCAGCACCTGGGTAGTCTACTACGGCTCTGACTTCGATGAAGTAATCTCCTTCTGCAACATTTTTAAGATCAGCGACGCCATCCCATGCTCTTGCAGGGTTCAGGGAGTAATTAGCGCTTCTTCCGCCGTCATAGTAGTTCTTCCTTACATTGTTCTCAGTACGGAGCGTACGGATTTTGTTGCCATCCTTATCAAGGACGTTAAATTCAACTTTCTTAGCATTCCTCAGGAAAGATACCAACGGAATTACCTTATCCTGTGAACCATCTCCATTTGGAGAGAATGCCATAAATTCCTTTTTAATATCTCCATTAAAAACGTCGTAGCCAAGGAAATTATAGTTTTCATCCAATAGGCCAGTCATACCATAGAATGACTCAACCTCCCACTGTGCAGCATCAACGATTGGCGCCTTGCCCCATTCACCATTGAAACCAACGTAAGGAACAGTCAATTGAGGGTAAGTGTCAGCTTTATCAGTTAAAGTGACATATCCTTCCACGAAATAACCATTCTTGAAAATGGTTGCCGCATCAACATAATCGCTTGCATCGCTATTAAAAACTTTAGCGGTAGATAAATCCATCGCTACAGTGATTTCTTTTTCTTCGCCAGCAGCCAATTCGACCACTGCTGTTTCCTCACCATTAATTGTTACGTCAACACCCTCAAGCGGTTGTGCCTCCAGCTCACTTAACTGGAAACCCATCTCTCCAAAAAGGACAAGGTCAGTCTGAACATTGACACCTACATCATAGCTAACAGTCTCATTAGAGTAGTTCTTAGCTTTTAATGTAAAAGTAACATTGTCTCCAACTTCACGCAGTGCAACTTTTGCTTCCCCAGTTGATTTTTCTGCAACTACCACAGGTGTTGATAAGGCTGCATGCAATTGCATTAACCCCGCACCCTGACGTCGTGGCGAATATGGAATACTTAAACCGAGTAGTCCGTTGGCAGTACCTTTATCAATAACAGGCGCACCTGTATTCATCAGGATATTTTTTGCAAGATTGACCCTCTCAAGGCCCGTTACACCGAATTCGGAATCCACACGCTCCAGTACCAAAGCAGATCCCCCGGCAACATGAGGAGCTGCCATGGATGTACCGCTCATCATACCGTATTTGTCGTCCTGGAATGTTGATAAGATCTGTCCACCAGGGGCTGTTATTTCTGGTTTAAAATCAAGATTTGGGGTCAATCCCCATGAAGTGAAATCACTCATTTTATTTGCGGATGGATTGGACGCTTTAGCTGTATCTCCTTTAAACTCTAAAGTAACTGGTGTTCCAGCATCTAGCAGAGCCTTCATTTTTTCTCCATCAGTCTTCAACATGAATAATTGAGGGATTTTAATGCTTGCTTCAGATGCCATGCTCAAATAACCATCAGCATTATTATAAATGATTACTCCAGCAGCTCCAGCCTCCTGTGCATTTTTAGTCTTATCTACAAACCCAATATCTCCACGTTGAATTAATGCATACTTACCATTAGATTAACTTTAGCAACGTCTTCTGGTTTTCCCAATCCGGCAGCCACTACTTCAAATGTTTTATTTTCTACATCGTTAGGGTGTACAGAGCTAGCAGATAAGAATGGCACCTTCTCAACATCTTCACCCACTGCATACGTGATAGCGTCTAAATTCATATAACTATTCTCATAAGATGCTACCTGCAATGAATTGTAGGAAACACCTGGTGACCCTGAAACACCAATATCAGGGTTGGAAGGTGAAGGGTTTGCTGCAGCCCAACCATTCCCAAAATGCGCTGAGTTACCGGCAGAAATCGCCATCATGACACCATTCTCAACTGCTTTTTGAACAGCCTTTTGTTCAGGGTCATCCGGCAATACGAATCCTGCAGTCGAACCCAAGCTCATGTTGATAACGTCAACACCTAGCTTGATTGCATCATCGATTGCTTTTACATAAATATCACTGAATGTAGATGGCATTTCAGGGTCATTACCGAAAACCTTCAAACCAAGGATCTGTGCTTCTGGAGCAACCCCCTTCAAGCCTCCGTTTTCTTCATCACCGTTTGCACCTACTGTTCCAGAAACGTGCATACCGTGCATGGATGCTTCCTTGCCAAGGTCAAGGATTGTATCGTTGTCATCCATATAGTTGTATGCGTATGGAACTTTCTCTGTATAATACTTACCTTTTAAGCCATTTTCTTTGGCAATTGCTGCGACTTCTTCTGCTGTGAGCTCTTCTTCTGTTTCCTCAGAAAGAATCATGTCTCTGTGCTCAGGATCGATACCAGTATCGATGACACCGATGACCATCCCTTCACCTTTGTAACCATACTCGTCCCATGCCCTTTGAGCTTCTACCAATTCCTTACTGTAAAGCATTTCAGGCTTTGTTTCAGGACGCTTGTATTCATGAGCTATGTAAACTTCAGCTACATTCTCAAGATTTTTAATAAATTTAATGTTTCCATACTCTACTTCAGCACTAAATCCATTCACCACAGTTGTAAAATTTTCAAGGACGTTGATATTCAGTTTCTTCGCGCTCAACTGGGAAACAACTTCATCCTGTTGCTTAAGAGCTGCAGATTCCAGGCTTTCTTTAGTCGCTTCATCAAGCTCGCTGTATTTAACGCCTTTTTGCTGAGCAAAATCAATAGTCGGTTGATTCTTAAGCTCTACGATCACACGGACCTTTTCAGTATCAGCTAACTCGACAACAGCGTTATTCAGGTTTTTTTGAACTTTAGTCTTTACTTTAGCAGCCGGCTCAGGCACTGCTGCCATAGCTGCATTAGAAAATGCAAGAGACATTACAAGTGCACTAACTATACCTTTTTTTAACACCTATTTTCCCCCTTAAGTAGTTTAGTAGATTACAAATTATACTCCTTTCTTTAATATTCTGGAATTTATAAAGATTCCGATTATTTAATTAATACCATATATTACTTTAGTAGTAAATATTTATTAAAATACTATTTCAAAAGAATTAGATTTTTAATTTTTCGACAAAAAAGTACCAGATTTAATCCATTAATCGGATTAAATCTGGTACTTATACACCATCTTATAATTTTAGCCATTTATCTACTAACAATTAATCGACTTTAATTGCTGCTTTTATGCCATTCCCAAGCGGTTGCAATAATATTATCCAAATTTCTTTCTGCCTTCCATCCAAGTGCCTGCTGAATTTTTTCAGAGGATGCTACAAGTCTTGCCGGGTCACCGGCTCTTCTTTCAGACATGACAACATTGGCTTTGCGGCCAGTCACCTTTTCACATGTGTTGATTACTTCTTTCACAGAATATCCATGCCCGTTACCTAAATTATAGATGGCTGTTTGAATCTTTTCGCTCAGCAGGGATTCTAGTGCCGCAATATGGGCACTAGCCAGATCCGTTACATGGATATAGTCACGAATGCAGGTTCCATCTGGTGTGTCATAGTCATCTCCAAAAACGGAAATTTGCTCTCGCTGGCCAAGTAAATGCTGCAGGATGATGGGAACCAAGTGTGTTTCAGGATCATGCATTTCACCAATTTTCCCCGAAGAGCTTGCACCAGCAGCGTTAAAATACCTCAGCACAACAAAGCGCAGATCATAGGCAGAAGCGAAATCACCCAAGATTTTTTCCACCATCAACTTTGATTGTCCATAAGGGTTGATAGGCACGGTTGGACTTTCCTCGCTGATCATATCTGCGTCCGGAATTCCGTATGTTGCCGCTGTCGATGAAAAAATAAAGTTTTTCACATCGTACTTCAACATTACTTTTAATAGCGTAAGGGTAGCAGCTACATTATTTTCATAGTATTTTAACGGATCAACAACCGATTCTCCTACCAGGCTGTTCGCTGCAAAATGCATGACACCTTTAATAGGATATTTGCTAAAAACAGTCTCCAAATCCTCCTGACTTCCCAGATCCCCTTTTACAAAAATAGCTCGGGAATCAACCGATCTTTCATGCCCTGTTGAGAGATTATCCAATACAACAACCTCGTGCGACTTAACCAATTCCTCAACAAGATGACTGCCAATATAGCCAGCCCCGCCCACAACTAAAATCATACAATTATCTCCCTCTAATTCAATCTGTACTCTTAGTTTACTATAAATAAAGCGACAGGCACCACCCAATAATTGGATGGTGCCTGTCACTTTATTTTATAGAACCTCTTCCCATCCATCTGATGTAAGAGCCATAAATCTTTCTTTATCCTTCAATTCCAATGCGAGGTCAATTTCTTCTGTTCTCTTTTTTTCCAGGAATTCCTGTTGGACTTTTTTGATGACAGCGTTGGCGCCTTTTGTGTATCTAGTTCTCTCCTGGTTTAAAAGGTGTTGCGTGTTATCTTCCAAACTCACAGCGTCGTGATACAAGTCAATAAATTCTTCTGGTTTATAAAAATTAGGCTTTTTATCATTGTTCATCATCAACACCTCTTCCCGATTGTTATATTAATTTCTATTTACCCACAATTTGCCTATAATTAAACGCGCCTGATAACTTCCTTTTATTTGAAAATCACCAGGCGCGCAAGATTATTTCTTCGGATATACTGATTCAGCCCTTCTCTCCCAATAATCCGCAGTATTATTTTCGTTTTAAAAAAATTACAACTTGGGCTTTAGGCGTTTTTTAGCATATTCTCTAAGTCGGTTGATTTATTCCGGTGAATCTCCTTAATTTAATAGAGACTACATTCCTCTTTCCTCTATAAATCTCATCATTTCCTGATCGATTATTCGAACCACTTCAGGACGACTGTACATAGTTAAAACTACTTCCTTTAAATCGTCTTCTATATGTATTTCAGCTTCAATCCTGATATCAGCGGTTTCCCCTTTGTAAGTGAGCGGAAAGGTTCCAATCTCATTAAGTTCATGGTCTACCTTCATACCCTCAATTTCAGACTGGATAAAGTCAATTTGCTCGCTCGTAAAGCCTTGATTGAAAACCTGTGATAACTCCTCCAAAAAAGGACCCACATTCTCAAGATCAAAATTCATCCCAGCAGCAAGTTGCTCCCCCTGTTTAACAGCATCTCCCCTCTTAACAAACAACACATAAACTCCCCCAGCAATCACCATCAACAGTACCAGACAAAGTAGAGTCTCCATCCAAATCACCCTCCATAAACTTCACCGCGTTAAACGGTTGGGGGTCAGACCCCCAACCGTTTAACGCGGTGAAGCAGTTCATTCGTATTATGTCTGACTTTGTTGTCGATTTTTCTAAGTATTTGATGAACGATACTTATTATGCCTTTTGACCTATAAGGAAATACTTTGGATATTAAAAAAAGAGAGGTGAGAGGAATGGGATTGCCAAATTTGAGGATGCCTACAGGTGCGGCCGCGTATGGTGGTTCACACTAGATAGCAGGAATGGGTTTAAGTTGCAAAAAAAAACAAATTGACGGGGCATTATAGGGTGCTTGATCCTGCGGACTACCGGCTTGACTGGGGATTAAATGAACATGATATCCGCGACACTTTTCAAACTGTATCAAGGTAATAATACAAGCTAAAGGAGGTATATTTAATAATGAAAATACAAATTCCGACCCCAATGGGACCAGTAATTGTTGAAACAGATTCTTGTGGTAAAGGGAAATAAAAGATTGATTTCAAATGACTATTAAAAATACAGAAAAGGCAGGGAATTAAGCTCCCTGCCTTCCTTATGCTTCCTTCTGCCAGGCAAAACACATAAATCGCGCATCAGACGTAAGCCATTTTTGTGCATGAGCCTGATCAATTAGCTCCTTATGTTCAAAGAAAATCTTCTTGGCATAAGGAAGTTTTACATCCCTAACCGCTTCATTCAATAAACTCAAAATCCTCTTGTCCTTATTTGTCAGCATAGCAAACTCATTTGTTTCTTTTTCTTTGGCAATAACTTTGACCAAATCCTTGGATTGTTGGCTAAACATATGAAAGTGATTCGGTTCAGTTATCCGGTTCCATTCCTTTAAAATGACTTCTCTAGCTGCCCCGTAGCGTTGTTTACTCATTAGATTCTCAATTTTAAAGACAACACTTTCGATTTTCACAATTAATCCCGTCCATAAGTTTATTTAATCTATCTCTATTTTAATTAGTAAAATAGTCCTAGTCAATCTATATTGAAGGAATATTCAATCATTATTAGTTCTTCTATTACTAATTTAAATTAACGAAATAAATGGAGTTGGCGTTCGTTAGGATTAGATAAATCAAAATGAAATAGTAACACTATTGCTTTGATTTTCTCTCTTGCTACCAATGGACATCAGCCAGCTTGTGACTTACTTTACCACTTTAACTCACCGGGGGTATGACCCCCGATCCTTTAACGCGGTAATGCCAGAATTACCACCTCATCTTATCTTTACGTTCTTTTTCTACTATAACATCCAGGTATTTTAAGATATCTGAGCGAAGGTTAGGGTCTTTCAAAGCGAATTCAATGGTGGTCTTTACGAAACCTATTTTTTCACCCACATCGTACCGTTTTCCTTCGAAGTTATAAGCGAAGACGCGTTGGATTTGATTGAGCTTTTGGATGGCATCTGTCAGCTGGATTTCACCGCCTGCTCCGGTTTCCATCTGGTCTAGGAACATGAAAATTTCAGGTGTAAGGATATATCGCCCCATAATCGCCATGTTGGAAGGTGCCGTACCTGGAGCTGGTTTTTCAACGAGATTCTCTACAACATACCGCCGGTCCTCCAACTCATCCCCATCTATAATTCCATATCGGTGTGTCTCACTCATTTCCACTGGCTGCACCCCAAGTATCGTTGATCGCGTTTTATCATACTGTTCCATTAATTGCGCCAAACAAGGTGTGTCACTCTGGACAACATCGTCCCCAAGCAGGACCGCAAATGGTTCATCACCAATAAAATGCCTGGCACACCAAACAGCATGCCCCAAACCCTTAGGCTCTTTCTGCCTGATATAGTGGATATTCGCCAGATTTGACGGATACCGAACCTTTTCGAGCAAATCAAGCTTACCTTTTTGCTCCAGATTCATTTCTAGCTCAGGTGAAAAATCAAAATGATCCTCAATCGCACGCTTGCCTTTACCTGTCACGATGATGATATCCTCAATTCCAGAAGCGACCGCCTCTTCCACTATATACTGGATTGTCGGCTTATCAACAATTGGCAGCATCTCTTTCGGCATTGCTTTTGTCGCCGGCAGAAAACGCGTACCCAGCCCAGCAGCAGGGATAATCGCCTTTCGAACTCTTTTTTTCATACTCCCCCTCCTCTGCAATCCCCTAACTCTTTGGTCTTTATCTTATCAATTTATATTATCAGTCTAGATTCTTTATGAAAATTATATTTTCAAACCACTATCCTTTCTTAATCAAACGTTTGATTAAAACCCCTTGAATCCAAGCATGTCAAGACCTCATTCCATCAGAACAAAAAAACCTCACCCTTTAACACAGTAACGCACCGGGGGTCAGACCCCCAGTGCGTTACTGTGTTAAAGCAGGCATGAATTTGTAACTTCTCCCTTCTCTGCCCGTCTAAGTTAATAACAATAATTAGAGGATATTATGAGGAGACATCATGTAGTAGCCGCTTTGCTAGGAGTCGCCATAACCATTTCAGGATGTGGACCGAAGGATAATGTTAATAATAGTTTCGATACAACAACGGGAACGCAGGTCCAGAATTCTCTTCCTGCGAATGAATCAGGCTGGAAAACGATTGAGGTTGTCAACAACAGAGCCATCATTGCCAAGTTGAAGCAGACTGCCAAAGGGACCCCGGAACGCGATAAGAAACTTCAAGAATTCAAGGACCGAGAGGATTTTAAAGACGGCTTGTTTGGTAAGCCGACTGATGAACTAGCAGAAGCACTTACTTTGCAATCTGTCGAAGGAACTAGGCTTTGGAAAAAATCTATGGCGGATACAAAGGACTAGAGGATAATATGGTGGTTTTTCTAGAAAACAGCAATCAAAACGGTGAACAGATAGTCTTTTGGATTGGTGTCAAAAAGGCAGATGACCGCTTGACCAGGTACTTAGAAGAAATGCAGACAAAAGTCGATGCAGGAGAAATTAAAGCGGAGTATATCCATATCTTCTATTCTCCTTACACAACAACTGAGAACTATGATTTAACCACTAAGGTATATGAGACTGTAAAAAGCATTCATAGATTATCAGGTTATACCAGCGGAAATCACTCTTCCCATGTAAATACCGTCACTGGAGAAATCATCATTGGCCACAACTTCCTTTCAGAAGAAGAGAAAAATCAAATCATAAAACAGTTACCGGAAAGAAAAGTCGTCTTTGAACAGAGAGGCCGAATGATTCCCAAAGGAGGAGATCCTGACACCTTTTACCCTGAAAAGGAATTAATCGACCAGCCCTCCAAGGAAGGCAATCATATCATGCAACTATCCGAAGGTGGTTTGCTTGCGGTAAGTGCACAGGGGCGTGTGTACAACAAAGCAACGGGAGAATTGCAATTTGGCGCTACCCACTTCTCTTTCCCTAAGGCCGCCCAAAAGTTGAAAATTGAGCAAAGGCTTGAAGTCAAAGCGGACGGACCGATCATGGAATCCTACCCAGGCCAGGGAGGCGCACTCTATGTCACATTCCTGCCAGAATACAAGCCTGCTGGCGCGAATATGTCCGAATCCCAGGTAGTCAGAAAAGCCATCCCGGAGGCTAAAAAAACAAGCAGCGATGAATTACTCATTATCCGAGACATCTCTTATAATGCAGAAAAAAGCGTCTGGACTGTAAACTTCCAGTATGGATTTCGAGGACAAGAAATTGAAATTAAGATTCCAAAGTGAAGGAAACCCCCCTATTTTTCCAGGAGGTTTCTTAATAATTAATAAATCTATGTCTGAAGACTTTCCTTCCCGAATATATAAATCTAGAATTGCTATGACGAAAGATTCCCTTGAATGTACATCCAACGTTTTTCTTAGGTTTATCCGTCTCAACAATGTTCTCAACCTCAACTAAATTTCCACCAACTTTATTATTGTTGGTTTTATTTCTCTTTACTGCTTGATTCCAAGCATGGGGTTGGTAATCCGATAAGTCATTCGGATCCAAATAAACAGGTTCGATCTCTTCTATTTCAGACCAATCCGCAATATTTTTAAATGAATGTGAATTTCCATATGTGCCTACAACCCGAAAAGTAATTCCCTCTTTTCCAGCAAAGTCTTGGGCAGCTTTAAACTTAGCCTGATTTTTCGGGCTTCCAATATCTCCAGATAATTTAATTTCAATTAACTCTCTTCTACCATCCTGATAAGTTACCATTAAATCCGGTTTATAATGGCTGCTTATCCTTTTATAAAAATACTGTATTCTTATTGGTTCTACTTCAAGTTCAAGTACATCATTGTTTTTATTTAAATCTCGAATAACTTTATGCTCTAAGGGACTTCTACAGATTCCCTTTTGTTTCATTTTGCTAAGGTGGATGGTACATGGGTAACCATTTGATATTTTTTTATTGGAAACTGACGGGTTGTTCTTTAGTAATTTATCTTTCTTAAGTTCTCTATACAACCGAACTTTCAACTGTGTTATATCTAATTCGAAATTCTGAGGATATGCAAAGGCTGTAAATCTATTGGGATCTGCATAAAACTCTTCCAAAGAAGGACTTTTTAATTTAAAAATAATGGATAAAGGAATGCATTTTTCTGATACAAGATTATTTTTAATTTCACAATTCTGCACCCTCTTTAGATTGAAACACCTAATATCTTTTTCTAAATGACAGAAACCAAATAAATAGTAAGATTTATTCCTTATCAGTAAATACCAGGGGTCCACAGTTCGTTTTTTAATACCCTCTTCACTGAAATAATCCATTTCTATTTGGCATGCTTCTTCGATAGCTCGGGCCAATTGAGGTTTTAATATTCGCAGTCCTCTCATAAGTTGCCTCACCTTACCTGTTTGATACCTAATATATCGGTCGAAATCTTGTATTTTTTTATCATCATCCCAAAAAAGATGGTGCCTGTCACTTTAAACCCACCTTTAACCCTCCGATATTAATAGCATCCAAGTTATTCAACAAGAAGGGACAGAGTATGAAAAGGAAAAGGTTTCGTAGTTTAGTTGTCGTTCCGTTTGCTGCAGTAAGTCTTATGGTTACGTCTGTATCTCCTGCGCTTACATTAGCGTCGGCTCCGATCACCGCAATGCAGAAATCGGAAGTTGTCGTAGTTTACAAGAATTCAGCCGGGCGAGAAAAGGTTTTGAATCAGGCGATCGAAGTAAAGGATGAGTTTACATCCTTGAAAGCCATTAATCTAGTATTACTGGATTCTGCAATTCATTTTTAAAAAATGACCCGGATATCAGCTATATCGAGCACCAGATCGATCAACAGGTAGAATTGCTGGGAACCCCCGGACAGTGGAATGTAGAAGCTGTCAACGCTCCTAAGGCTTGGGCACAAGGAATTACGGGCCAGGGAGTAAAAGTAGCGATCATTGATTCAGGTGTTGCCTATCATAATGAAATGCCGAATGTAGTAAAGCGGGTCAGCTTCGTAGAGGACGACCCAGCAACCCTAAAAGACGAGTCCTCCCCTTTTGACAATCATGGCCATGGCACACATGTTGCCGGGATTGTCGGAGCGAAAATCGGCGGGCCGACCTCGATTGAAGGCAGAGAATTTGTAGGTGTTGCACCCAATGCGAGTCTCTACTCACTGAAAGTCATGGACGGTGACGAGGGAAGTATTTTGAACGTCATTGAAGCGATTGATTGGGCGATTGCCAATGATATGGATATCATTAATCTCTCCCTTGGCCTGTCTAGCCACGTTCAGTTATTACAGGATGCAGTTGACAGAGCATATAATGCTGGGATTTTACTTGTTGGCGCTGCAGGCAATGATAATGTGGGCAGTCCGGTCAATTATCCTGCTAAGTACGAATCGGTGATTGCCGTTTCTTCAGTTGACTCAAGAAAAACACTATCCAGCTTTTCCTCTACCGGTGCAGAGATAGAATTCACAGCGCCAGGCAGTGGAATAGCCAGCACATATGTTAATGGAGGCATTTCAACTTATGGAATGATGAGCGGAACATCCCAGGCGGCCCCTCATATTGCAGGATTCCTCGCGCTATTGAAGCAAAAGAATCCATCCAAAACGGCGAGCGAGCTTCGTGTCGAATTGCAAAAATATGCAGAGGATTTAGGTTCTGAAGGCCGCGATGAGTTTTATGGATACGGGTTAATCGATTACAATACTTTGGACGAAGTTCCACCGGGTGATGTAATGAACCTCCAAGCAACCGAAACAACCACAGAATCTATTACAATTTCTTTTACAAAGCCGGCCGATGCGGATTTTGTAAAAACAAACCTTTACCTGGACGGTGTGTTCTCAGGTGAAACGACACTGGACTCATACACACTGACTGATTTGAGTCCAGACACGGAATACAATATTAGCATTAAAACTGTTGACGGACATGGCAATCTTTCTAATGGTGTCAGTATATTGATAAAAACAAAGGCTTTACCTGATACCACTGCACCCTCTGAAGTAACAGAAATGAGAGCAGAAAGTATCACAGAAACTTCCGCAATAATTTCGTGGACAAACCCTGCTGAGGCTGATTTTTCCCAGGTGAATCTTTATCTTAATGATGAAAAAATAAAGACAGTGCTGAAGGAAGAAACTCCTTCTTATACATTGACGGGCCTTGCTCCTGACACTGCCTACTCTGTGCTCATCAGGACAGTCGATCAGGCAGGGAACGAATCAACTGGTAAAACTATTGCTTTCACTACAGAGGCTAGTCCAGTCGAAGTTCCTGTTGAATCACCGTATCCTAGCGAACCAGGCGAGCAGGATCCATCAGAGCCGGGCGGAGAAGAACAGCCAGTCAACCCGGGGCCATCAGAACCTGGCACACAAGACCAGCCAGTCAGCCCGGTACCTACTGCACCTGCCCCGAGTCCGGTTGAGACTTCACCGATATCGGGTGATCATGGTCAATTATTGGTTACCAAAGAAAAACTGGTTGAAAACAACGGTAAAATCGAGTTGACTTTACCATCAAACACAGAAAAAATCATTTTCTCTCCGGATGTTTGGAATGAGTTAAAAATAAAGAATAAAGACCTCTACGTGTCGTTTAATGAATTGTCTATTTTAATGCCAAAGGAAAATATAGCGAATTTGAGACTTGAGCACCTTACCGAGATCTCTGTTAGCAAGGAAACATCGGCACCACCAAAAGGTGCTAGCCTATTAACTGACCTCGCAAAAATCGAGATGGTCGACCAAGTGACTAAAAGGCCAATCAATACTTTTGTTAAGCCACTTACAATCACATTAGATCTTCCAGCTGTTCAAATTGCTGGCCTTGAAAAAACTATGTTCGGAGCTAGAAAGGCAGGCGGCGAGTGGCAGTTTGCAGGCGGAAACATTGCCGGTGGAAAATTAGTTCTGCACACAAAGCAGTTAGCCTCTTTTGCTGTATTGGAGAATCATCGAACATTCCTGGATATTAAAAATCATTGGGCTAAACCCGAGATTGAACAGCTTGCATCACGGTTCATCATTCAGGGCAAAACGGCCGACCTATTCTCACCTAACGAGGAAGTCACACGCGCCCAGTTTGTCGTGCTGCTCGCAAGAATGCTCAGCATTCCGACCAGAGAATACTCTGGAACGTTCAAGGATGTACCTAAAAGCCAGACATGGGCTGTCGGATTTATTGAAGCTGCTCAACGCCATGGAATTACCTCTGGGCTTGGCGATGGCACATTCCAGCCGAACCGCGTCATTACCCGCCAGGAAATGGCAGCCATGATCGTGCGGGCACTGAGAGTCGAAAATCCTGATGCCCTCCATGAAAACTCAAAAATGACTAAACCATTTACAGACGACAAGCAGCTAAGCACCACCTTCAAGCAAGAAATCTATCAAGCAACCAAAGCAGGACTCATAAAAGGCCTCCCAGACGGAAGCTTCAACCCGCTCGCCAAAGCAACAAGAGCCCAAACAAGCGTAGTACTATACCGCGCACTACACTAAAGCATAAACGCGCCAATGCGCCGGGGGTCAGACCCCCGGCGCATTGGCGCGTTAGTTTGTTAAAGTCACACTTCATTCACATTTTTAAATTTTCATAGGTCTCTTTTTGCTTTATTGAATTGAAGTTTCTTTGAATCTATTGTAATATTGAGAGGAAAACTTGTTGCAAGCGTTTGCATTTATTAAAGCCTAATTTTTTTATTCACTTGTGCAAACGGTTTCACTAGTGGTAAAGTACTAGATTGATTTTTTATAATCTACTACTCTACTGCATAATTAATAAATTAAGGGAGGAAAAATGTTAATGAGAAAGAACACCAAGCGTAATTTCTCGATCTTCTTGACTGCGATCATGCTGTTGAGCCTGTGGTTGCCATTTGTGCCTGCTCCTCAAGCATTTGCAGAAGACACTGGCACTGCTGTGGAATCAACTGACCGCACTGTCCGTGTGACTTACATCCGTGAAGATCAGCAGTACGAAGGCTGGAATATTTGGGTCTGGGGTACTGGCAGACAAAATGATCAGATTAATTTCCAATCATATGAAGGTGGAGTGGCAACAGCTGATATTGCAGTTGCACCTGAAACCAGCAGTATTGGTCTTTTGATCCGCAGCACAGACAATTGGGACACTGCGGTAAAAGAATTCGATAAAGACCGCAACATTCCGGTCAATAAAAATGACTCCATCACTAAGGCATTCATCACTAGTGGTGTTGAACAGATGCATATCGTCCCTGATGGATCTGGTCCTAAAATTGACCAAGGAAATGCTACTTTCTACTATCGTGACAAAGAACTTTTTGCTAAAGATGAAATGGACACGATTGAAAAAGTAGAATTGAAATTTAATGATAAAATCATTCCAATGAACTATGAGTCAAAGAATGAGAGATTCGTAGCTACTTATGAAAATATTCCTAATGGTACAACTGCCTACTCTTACGTTGTAACCATGAAAGACGGAACTACAGCTGAAGTTAAAGACCCATACAATCCGACTTCAGAAATCGTCTTCCAAAAGGCTGAATTAACTGTTTCAGGAACAGTTAAGCCAGCAGCGATTGATTACAACCAGAATGCTGTATTAACCGTTGATGTGCAAGGAATGACTGATGGCCTATCCATCAGCAAAATCACAGCTGATATTTCGGCCCTTGGCGGTTCTGACAAGCTGGAAATCGATCCTTCCTTAAATACAATCACCATTGCAGTGGATGACAATGTAACAGCAGGAACAAAAGAAATTCCACTAACTGTTGTAGATTCTTTCGGAAACTACTACAACGGTTCAGCTAATGTAGAAGTTAAAACAAGACAAGCTGTCGGCGAAAATGACTTCGACTGGGATGAGTCGATCATTTACTTCATGCTGACTGACCGTTTCTTTGACGGTGATGACACGAACAACGATCCTTACAACCTGAACTACGATGCTAAAAATGACCGCGGTACATACCAGGGCGGTGACTTTAAAGGAATCACGCAAAAATTAGATTATCTTGATGACCTGGGTGTAAACACCATCTGGATCAGCCCGATCGTGGAAAACACCAAGCATGATGTACGCTACAATGAACCTGAAGGCCACTCTTACTACGCTTACCACGGATATTGGGCTAGTAACTTTGGTCAATTGAACCCGCACTTCGGTTCAATGCAAGACTTCCATAACCTGATTGACGCAGCTCACGAGCGCGGCATTAAAATTATGGTGGACGTAGTATTGAACCATACTGGTTATGGTCTGAAGGATATTGATGGCCAAGTGGCTAATCCTCCTGCCGGATTCCCGACAGATGAAGATCGCGCAATATTCAGCGACTTGCTTCGCCAGGGAGAGAACGTTGGCGAGGATACAGTCGTTGGCGAACTATCTGGCCTTCCTGACTTGAAGACAGAAGACCCTGCAGTACGCAACGCGATCATCCAGTGGCAGACTGACTGGATCGAAAAATCCAAAACAGCTAAAGGAAATACTATCGACTACTTCCGCGTGGACACTGTAAAGCACGTTGAAGATGCAACATGGATGGCGTTCAAGAACGCGATCACCGAAAAAATGCCGGAACACAAAATGATCGGCGAAACTTGGGGAGCAAGCGCTGGAAATGACTCTGGCTACCTTGAATCAGGTATGATGGACTCCCTGCTAGATTTCGGATTCAAAGGCATTGCTCATGATTTCGTAAACGGCAAGCTAAAAGCAGCCAACGATGCCTTGATTTCCCGCAATGGGCAAATTGACAACACTGCTACACTTGGCCAGTTCCTTGGCAGCCATGATGAAGATGGATTCCTTCATGCTGTGGGCAATGACGAAGGCAAGCTGAAGATTGCTGCCTCCCTGCAGGCAACAGCAAAAGGCCAGCCTGTCATTTACTACGGCGAAGAACTTGGACAAACAGGAGCGAATAACTATCCGCAATACGATAACCGTTATGACCTCGCCTGGGATCAGGTAGAAGGCAATGACATTCTTGCACACTATAAAAAAATCCTGAACTTCCGCAGTGATAACTCTGAAGTTTTCGCTAAAGGTGAACGTGCGACAATCGGCGGAACAGACGCTGATAAGTTCATGGTTTTTGCCAGAACTTATGGAAATGAAGCTGCATATGTCGGCTTGAACGTTTCTGACACAGCAAAAGAAGTGAAATTGACAGTTGATGCAGATGCGGTCGTTACAGACCACTATTCAGGCCAAACTTACACTGCTTCAGAAGCGGGAGAAGTCGTTTTAACAATCCCTGCCAAAGCTGATGGCGGTACTGTTTTACTTACAGTTGAAGGCGGTGCGATTACGGCTGCTGTATCGGCTGGTACTGAAGATGGCGGCGGAAATGGTACTGTTGATCCAATTCCTGAAAATCATGTTCGAATCCACTACAAGCGTGACGACAACAATTATGAAAACTTCGGTGCATGGCTGTGGAATGACGTAGCCTCCCCTTCTGCCAACTGGCCAATGGGTGCTACAATGTTCGAAAAAACAGACAGCTATGGCGCATACATTGACGTAGAGTTAAAAGAAGGCGCCAAAAACATCGGTTTCCTGGTAATGGATGTAACAAAGGGTGATGCTGGTAAAGACGGCGGAGACAAAGGCTTTACAGTCACATCACCAGAAATCAACGAGATTTTCATCAAGCAAGGCGATGACAAAGTTTATAAATACGAGCCAGTCAACCTTCCTGAAAACACAGTCCGCGTTCACTATGTACGTGACAACGCTGACTACGAAAACTTCGGGCTTTGGTTCTGGGGAGATGTTACATCTGCTCCTACAAACTGGACAGCAGACGCTCCAAGCTTCGAAAATACAGACCGTTATGGTGCGTATGTCGATATTGAGCTGAAAGAAGATGCAAAAGAAATCGGGATGATTACCCTAAACAAAGCAACACAAGAAAAGGACGGCGGGGATAAGAATTTCAACCTCCTGGACAAATACAACCACGTATGGGTAAAACAAGGCGATGACAATGTCTACGTTTCTCCATACTGGGAGCAGGCAACAGGACTTGTATCTGCAGAAGTTCTCAATGAAAAAACAATTCTATTGGGCTTCACGCTAACAGACGGCCTGACACCTGATGCTCTAAAAGATGCTCTTGAAATCAAAGACGCAGACGGTACTGTAGTAACAATCGACAGCGTCGAAATCACAGGCGCTACTTCTGTAAAAGTTACAGCACAATTCGCTTTAGACAAGCTTCCATTATCCGTAACATATGCAGGCAGAACCGTTTCAGCTGCTTCTGGCTGGAGAATGCTTGATGATATGTATGCTTATGACGGAAATGACCTTGGTGCTACCTACAACAACGGCGGAGCAACATTGAAGCTTTGGGCTCCAAAAGCAAGCAAGGTTGTCGCAAACTTCTTCGATAAAGACAATGCAGCTGAAAAAATCGGCAGCATCGATTTGGAGAAGGGTGACAAAGGAGTCTGGTCTGTTGACATCGCTCCTGAAGACCTAAACGCAACTGATCTTGAGGGTTATTTTTACCAGTATGATGTAACAAATGACGGAGTGACTCGTCAGGTTCTTGATCCTTATGCAAAGTCAATGGCAGCTTTCACAGTTAATACCGAAGGAGAAGCTGGTCCAGACGGCGACACTGTCGGCAAGGCAGCAATCGTTGACCTTAGCGATACAGATCCTGAAGGATTCAGCCACGCGAAAATCGATGGCTATGAAAAGCGCGAAGATGCAGTCATCTACGAGGTTCATGTACGTGACTTCACTTCAGACCCTTCGATCGAAGGCGACTTGAACGCAAGATGGGGCTCTTACAAAGCGTTCGAAGACAAGCTTGATTACATTAAGTCTCTCGGCGTAACACACGTCCAATTGCTTCCTGTAATGGCTTGGTATTATGGTGACGAAACAAAGATGGGCCAAAGAGAGCTTGAATACTCTGCTGGCAAAAACGAGTACAACTGGGGCTATGACCCACACAGCTACTTCTCGCCGGATGGAGCTTACTCACTTGACCCAACAAACCCTGAACAACGCGTAAAAGAACTGAAAGAAATGATTGATGCAATTCATGATGCTGGAATGGGTGTTGTCCTTGACGTTGTGTACACTCATATGGCAAAAGCTAGCCAGCTGAATGATATCGTTCCTGATTACTATGCGTTCCAGGACGCTCAAGGCAACTTCCTTGGCGGCTTCGGAAACAACCTGGCAACAAGCCATACAATGGCTGAAAAGCTGATGGTAGATTCAGTGAAATACTGGTTCGAAGAGTATAAGATTGACGGCATGCGCTTCGATATGATGGGTGACGCCACCTATCCATCTGTTCAAAATGCATATGACGCAGCAGCAGCAGTAAATCCTAATGCATTGTTCATCGGCGAAGGCTGGAGAACATTCGCAGGCCACATCGCTGAGCCAGAACTAGCTGGCATGGGTGCTGACCAGGATTGGATGGACAAGACAGATGACGTTGGCGTATTCTCTGACGAAATCCGTAACGAATTGAAATCAGGCTTCGGTTCTGAAGGTGAACCTCGTTTCATCACAGGCGGAGCAAGAGACATCAACACAATCTTCAACAACATCAAAGGTCAGCCAAGCAATACCGCTGACGACGATCCAGGCGATATGGTCCAGTACATCGCAGCGCATGATAACCTGCCGCTTCACGATGTTATTGCACAATCAATCAAGAAGGATCCAGCAGTACCGGAAAATGAGTTGGAAATCCATAAGCGTATCCGCATTGGAAACTCGATTATTTTAACATCACAGGGAACAGCATTCCTTCACGCTGGCCAGGAATATGGCAGAACGAAGCAGTGGAAAGCCGATGGAGTTCCTGAGCAAAAGTACCACGAGCTGAAGGATGCACAAGGAAAATCATTCGGATACTTCGTCCATGACTCTTATGATTCATCCGATGCAATCAACATGTTCGACTGGGAAAAAGCAACAAACAAAGACGAATACGAAGTAAACACAACAACCCAAGCCTTCACAAAAGGTTTGATTGAATTGAGAAAGTCAACGAACGCTTTCCGCCTTGGCGAAATGGAATTAGTTGACCAAAACGTAACATTGCTTGATATCCCTGAAATTCAGGATACAGACCTTGTCATCGCATACGAAAACGTATCGACTGACAACACCGGCAACTACTATGTATTCGTGAACGCAGATACACAGGCACGTACATTGACGCTTGGCGATTACAACTTCACTGGAGGCAAGGTACTTGTTGACAGTGACGAAGCTGGTGCGAAGCCTGTAGCTGAAAGATCTGGATTCAAATTAACAAACGACACTCTGACAATCGACCCATTGACTACAGTAGTAATCAAGCTGGATCGAAAAGCGACAGACGCTCCTGCTGACAATGGTGGTTCCAATCCAGGACAGCCAACAGACCCTGGCAAGCCTGCTGACCCAGGCAAACCAGCTGAGAAGCCTCACACAATCGAGCTTCCTGAACATGCAGCAGAAGTCGTGAAGGAAAAGAACCCTTCAGGCATGATTGAAGTCATCACGAAGGTAGCAACAAATAAAGTAGCTGAAATCGTCAATGCGATTACAGCTGAAAAGTCAAACGTAGCTGTTAAGCTTGAAAAGCCGGCAGCTGGCGAAAAAGTAAAAGCACAGCTTCCTGCAAGCTTATTTACTGAAGCTGCAAAGAAAAACAAGCAGGCAACAGTTGAAATTGTTACAGAAGATGCTAGCTATACTCTTCCTGTTTCAGAAGTAAATGTTGCGGATCTTGCTAAAAAGCTTGGCGTGTCTGCAAGCGACGTCCAGATTACTGTTTCCGTGAACGTGGTGAAGCCAGACGCTAAAAATAAGCTGAACATTAAATCTGCGATCATCGACTTTACAGTTGAAGCAGCAGCCGGAAGCAAGAAAGAAGAAATCAAGGAATTCAGCACCTATGTGGAACGCGAAATCCTTGGTGATTCAAACTTCAACGCTTCCAAAGCAGTCGCTGTAAAACTGAACGAAGATGATACATTCAGTGCAGTTCCTACATTATTCGATGGGAATAAGGCAACGATCAAGTCATTGACTAACTCAACCTATACAATTGTTGAAAATGATGTGACTTTCACTGACGTAAATAATGGCAAAGACTGGGCTGAGCAGTACATCGAAGCTCTTGCATCCAAGTACATCATCAAAGGTAAGGGCGACGGAACATTCGGCAGCACACAGCAGCTGACTCGTGCAGAATTCACTGCATTGCTTGTACGTGCGCTTGGACTGCCTGGCGAGAAATACGACGGCCGCTTCAAAGACGTAAAAGGCAATGAATGGTTCAACGACAACAACGCATTGATGGCAGCAATCGAATACGGCATCATCCAGGGCAAAGGCAACGGAACATTTGCTCCTGGCGAAAAGATCACCCGTACAGAAGCTGCAGCAATGATCGGACGCGCGATGAAACTCGATTTCATCAACTACGATCTATCCAAATTGGATAAAACGAAGACACTTAAAAACTTCACAGATGCTGGATCAATCGGCAACTGGGCCAAAGCAGACGTAGAAGCAGTGTACCAGGCAGGCATCATGAACGGAAAAGCAAAAGACAAGTTCGGACCTGCAGGCAACACACAACGTAACGAAATGGCCAAAATCCTTGCTAACTTCCTCGAAAAAGCGAAGTTGATGAATTACTAGGAAAAGTGTAAGTGCCTTGTTCAGCCCCGACAAGCGCTGGAGGGCCTGACAGTGAAGTCGTACTTTGACTTCATTGGCAGGACCGAAGCGACTCGAGGGGCTAGGCACTGAAGCTGGACAAAACAAAGTGCCAGGCACCTCCCATTCATTGGGAGGCGCCTGGCACTTTTTCATATCATTACAAGCTTCCTATTCTTCTTGTTATGGTACATATCTTGGTCTGCCTCGTTAACAAGCTTATCCATTTTATATAAAGAGTGATCACAAAAAGCATAACCAACTGAAAGACTGACAGATAATCCAATGCTATCAATACTATGGCTATTCACCTTTTCAGCGATTTCTTTAACCATTCTGTCCATATGATCGCGGCTAAAACCAGTGGCTAAAAGGGCAAACTCATCTCCCCCCATTCTGGCAACGACGAGTTGGTCAGAAGCAAAACAATTCAAGATGCTGGCAGCCGTTTTGATTAACAGATCCCCTGCCTTATGGCCATAATGGTCATTCACATGCTTCAAATCATCCAGGTCGCACATAATGACCGCAGCAGATAAATCCTCAACAGAATCATACTTTTCAAGTACCTTCTCAAAATAACCCCTATTGTACAGACCTGTCAGATCATCATGATTGATCCGATACTCCAGTTCCTCCTGAAGTTTGATTTTCTCTGAAATATTTCGGAGTATTCCCTGCAAAGCGACGATTTCTCCATCCTTGTAAACAGGGGTCGTATATTCTTCATACCAGGTATAGCCGCCTTTCCGGTCATTTATCCTATATATGATCGGCTGATTGTAATCCACCTCGCCCCTGATTTTCTTCCATAGCATTTCTAAATCGTCAGGATGTACCAGGTAAAAGAATTTTGATGGATCCACGAAGGCGTCCTTCGCCATTTCCTCTCCGAAAAAATGCTCCAGAGGCGGCATGACATAACGAAACTGGAACCCCGGCTTCTTTTCAAAATAATAAATAATATCCTTCGTACTCGCTACCAGACCAGAAAAGCGCTGATCCTCCTCAAACTGTTCCCTTTGAATCCTTCTCTTCTCAAAAAAATGAAAAACCCCAAAACCAGCAGCCCCCGCCAACAAACCAAACAAAAACATCATCAACTCCACTTAATTCATCCCTTCCAGGTGACAGGCACCATCCATTTAATGGATGGTGCCTGTCACCTAATTCAAATTCAACTCTTCTTTTACATAGGCTACTGGCTTGAGGTTTTGATCATAGATAACAAGGGTGATATAGAACTTGCCGTCTTTATTGGTTTCTTTGAAGTTGGTTATGGCAACTGCCGATAAACCGAAGCTGTCATTAATTTTAAAGATGCGGTCTCCTTTGGCGGAAATGGCATCATTGTATGTGAAATCTGAATAACTGCCGTGCAGTGAATAATAAGATCCAAGTGTCTGATAGTTTGCAGGAAGATTCGTGGAAATGAAATAAACCCCTCTGCTATTGTCCACTTTGAAAATACCATTGCCATCGATTTTGTCTGCTGAGGTTTGGGTGATGATAGCAGGTTTGAGTGTAATTACATTTTCCTGGTAGGCCAATGGCTTTTTATCCTTGTCATAGAAAATGACCGTAACATATCGTTTTGGATCAGAAATTTCTTCACTAGAAATGTGGGTAATAATGGCTGAATTTCTTCCAATCGTATCGATCCTCCCAGGCTTTCCCATCATTTCTGAGAGGTTAATCGGTTTTTCTGACACCTTCCATGCCAAGAATTCCATCCCGGGCTGAACGTAGTCTTTAATTTGACTTAACACTCCGCCTTTCCCGCCGAGAGCAACATGGGCTTGATTGGTAGTCCAATAATATGGGTTATCCGTATCCAGCCCGACCAGATCAACTTTAGGAAGACTGACTGACTTTTCATCATCAGATGGTGTCTTAAATCGGTCATCAATTGCCCTGGCTAAGAAAACCGAGAACTCCACTCTCGTTAATGGTTTATTCGGTCTGAAGGTTTTATCAGCAAAACCAAACGTGATATTGTTAGCGGCAAGCAAGTTAATATCATCATAGGCAAAATGTGTTTTGCCCACATCTTTAAATTGACCTTTATAATTCCCTTCCAGCTTGTATGCCTTCGCTACAATAGAGGCCATTTCACCGCGCGTCAATGACTTGGAAGGCAACAGCTTGCTTTCTGTAATGACTTCCGTCAAAATACCTTCACCAATCAGAGCTTTTACCGGCAGATAATATGGACTTGTTTTACCGACGTCCTTCAACCCAGGATCCTTGTACTTGGAACCATCCAACTTAAAGGCCCTTGCAATCATGATGACAGCCTGTCCACGGGTAATATTTTCCCCCGGACGGAATGTTTGGTCCTTATAACCCCCAATCACACCCTTTTCAACTAAAAAACTGATTTCCTCCGACGCCCAATATGATTCATTTACATCTACAAATTTAGCTTTAGCGAACCCAGGTCCAACGGCAATCAAACTTCCAGTCAGTAAAAACATAGCCAACAAAACTATAAATCTCTGTTTTCCCCTCACCATCACAAACCTCCTACTATTTTCCTATACTTATTTTACCAGATTATTCTAAAAGTCAATATAGAAAAAGTGACAGGCACCTCCCTTTTTTTTGGGAGGTGCCTGTCACGAAATACCTAATCGCTCTGCAAGTTCTTTCGTATATTCTTTTTGCGAGTCATACTCTGCCCGCTTGTAGGATTCCTTTATTCGTTTCTTGGCTTTGTCGCTATAACCGTATGCATGGTACAGGATGGTTAAAAAGTGTGGGGTTTCGTATTTTCCCTGTTCTTCATACTGTTCCATCTCTTTTATTACATCATCTATGCTATTAAACCGTTCGAAGTAAGAGAAAATGACAGTTTCAATGTCAGCTTCAATCTGCTTCTTCAATTCCTCAATATTGGTGTCTGAACTAAGCTTATACCAGTGGTCTGGTATATTTTTCAGCTCGGTAATCCTTTGCCTTAGCACTGAATTCACTTCGGTCGGGAATTGCGGTGGGGCAAAGTCATAAAAGGTCCCAAAGAGTTTATCTGTAAAAATCCCTGTATTGATCGTGAATTCAACCTCATCTGCTGTATTCCACCTTGAGGACTGGATATTCACCGTCAAAGCGAATTCGCCACAGTCCTTTGCAAAATTATTCCCTCTCTTTTTGAAACCCTTGGCTTTATATAACGGGGCAATCGTTTCCTTTATGATTTCTTTTAACATTTGCTGCATGGTCAATGGCTGTAGACTCCCCTTTAATCATTTTTCTTAACACTTTTTGCTATAAGCCAAATAGTGAATGCACCCACTAAAACTATCATTCCAGCAGTAAGCCCTGTTTCAATTTTAAAAATAAAGTGATGGAGCCTCATCATGAATCTCCTTCAAGCTTTAGTTTCGACCAGTCAAACAAGCTTCCCGGATCGTTCTTTCGTTCAGGGGCGTACTCATCATGCCCAATAATATGCTCTCTGTTCCGCAGAATCTTCTTATTCCTGGCGAGGATATCTTCAAGCAGAAGGTTTAGTGACTGGTATTGAGCTTCCGTGTAACCAATATGCTCTTGAGGAATCTTTTTATAGACATCTGCAGAAAGGATTGTTCCCATTTCGGCTTCAGTACCAATCGCCATAAGCTCGATCCCGATTGAATAGTCATTCAAATCATCTTTATATTCAGGATACCCTGGCAGCTCTCCTTTGCCCGCATGCCTGGCAGCCCTGGTTTCCGGCAGCAAATAATAGATTTTCCCTTCGCGGTCAATCATATAGTGAGGTGAAACATCATAATTCACAAAAATTTCCCGGATATCCTCATATATATATGGATTCTCCGGATTCATTGCCGCATGGCTGATAAAATGGAGCACCACATGGGTTTGAACATTACTCCTCGGCACAAAGTTAAGCCTTGGCATGAAATCCTGAATGACAGGGATTCGAATTTCTGTGTAAACATCTCTGCTTCTCTTCGTTTCAGCCTTAACCACAACCTCTTCATGAGTTTGACCAGAACAACCACCCGTTATCACCAAAGAAATCAGAAGCAACAGCAGAATTCTCCCATTCATCCCTGCATTCTCCCTGCCCGTAAATTATAATGAACTACTTCTACATCTGGTCACCATATTCCTTTAAGGTGACAGGCACCATCCATAAATTGGATGGTGCCTGTCACCGATTTTATACCTCTTGAAGTTCATTCATTGAAAACTGTACCTCAATCTCATCTACTTCAACTTCGATTGTTGCGTCACAAAGGTAGACTAATACACTCTCAATTCCAAGGTACTCTTTAGCAAGGTACATAAAGCGCAGCTGCGATTCTCTTAGATTGTCTCTTCCCTTCTTAACTTCAGCAAAAAAGATAGAATCTAAGTTATAAACAAATAAATCCGGGTTTTCTATTGAGACGTTTCCTTCAATCAGCCGGGTCACTTCCTGCTTAAAAGCTGAAATCCTTTCATGATCAATAAGAGTCGCAATCATCCGGTTATATGGGTCAAACATCGATTTCTTTGAGAGAAAATTAAACTCATCCGTAAAAACATGATAGCCATGACTGCGGAAATACTGCTCAGCATGCCATTCACCAAATCCGTACCCATTGCTGATTCCCGGCCCTTTACGGCCAAGCAGAAAAGCAGGAACAACTGCAGGATTCCGTCGTTTCCATTTATGCAGCAACTCTGGATCATAAGGAATCGTAATTTTACTGATGTTTAATGAGTGCATATAAACTCCTACCTTCATCATGTAGTGACATTATTCTCTCTTTTATGTGAGCAGGCCAGTCGCAAGAGTCCCAACTATATAATATTCACAATCTTGAAATAAATTAGTTATTTTTTCCTATTTTATCATAAAATGAAAAGTGTTGTCTGTCTCTTTTTTTCTCTTTGTCTATTTTTAAAAATCATTATATTCCCTCAAGACTCCTCCCTGTTTTAGGGATACTGGGCTAATTAGTCCGAAAGCCACCGGATTTTCTCTCCCACTTCCTTTATACTAATTTTATAGAATATCTAATGAGGTGAAAACTTGAAAAAAGTTATTATTTCTATTGTTTCTGCTGCCATGTTATTTGGTGTTTTCGGAGGCGCTTCAGCAGCCGCTAGTGCGTTTACCGATATTGATTCCTCGCCGATGAAGCCTCATATCGAAAGGCTTGCAAAGGAAAACATCATTAGTGGATATATGGATGGCACGTTTCGGCCAAAGGAAAAAGTAACAAGGGCTCAATATGCTAAAATGCTTGCGCTTGCGATGGGACTGTCTCCAGATGCAAATGCTGCCCGACAGTTTACCGACCTGTCTGACTGGTCAAGACCGTATGTCGGCGCGTTGGTGAAGGCCGGAATCTCCCATGGCAAATCCAAGACGTCTTTTGGCGGAAATGACTTTATCACTAGACAGGAAATGGCCGTTATGTTCGTACGCGCCATGGGTCTGGAAGAGTTTGTTCACATGCTCGACTACAAAAATTCATTTGCCGATTCCAGCAAGATTTCAAGCTGGGCCAAACACCATGTATTTTTCCTGAAGGATATTGGCTTTGCTGACGGAAATGGAACATACTACTTCCCGCAGGATGCAACCACACGTGAAGCATTCGCCAAACTGACCTACCGATTCACAATCGAAGAACATAAGTACTTCGAATTAGCATTGAATCGCATTGCTTTAGAAGTTTATGAAAATATTAAAAAGGTCACCTATCTGGGCGACAGCCTGATTAAGATCACCTATACTGATGGCACAGTGGAAGATGATCATGCTGAGGTATTTCTTGATGAACTGTGGTGGAACTATCATTACTATTCTCTCGAGGAGATGGACGGCCACGACTGGTCCGCAATGAATAGTACCGAAAAACGCGAGCTGATCATGTTCATCCTCGACTACTGGGACACTGACTATGATATCTATGTTCTTACAAGAACGAAGGAAGATGCCTATAGAGTCCTGTTAGAAAGAGTGAATCTTGTATTCCTGCACGAACACCAGCGTTACCAGAACTTCATGCGCGAATTCATCTGGGCAGCCGTTGATACTCGCACAATCGACACTGTCGATGAAGAATAAGAAAGCAGGCTCACCAGTTCCGAATACACGGATCTGTGTGAGTCTGCTTTTTCTAATTACCTGGAACGTGCCTGTCACCTTCCTGTCTCTGGAAGGTGCCTGTCACTTGGTAACTCCAACCAAATCCTCCGGTCAGAACTCTCCAAATACTACCAAATATTAAAGATTGCTAATCTGCAACCCAGCAAAGTAATATCATCTTAATACTACTGAAATTTTTAAATAGGACGGGTGCAAATTTGGTTAACTTCTTAGTGCTGTTTCTATTCTATTATCCACTGGTAATGGGAATTATTTGGGTTACAGGAAGCTTGATTTATTATGTAAAAAAAGAAAAACGCAATTTCATTCCTGAAGAAAATATCAAGGATTTACCCTTCGTTTCTCTGATGATTCCTGCATATAACGAGGAACAGACAATCGAGGAAACAGTAAAATATGCATCAGATCTCAATTATCCGGATTATGAAGTGATTGTCATCAATGATGGCAGCAAGGACCGTACACTTGAGATACTGAAATCATTATTAGACATCTATCCAAGATTGCGTGTCGTCAACATTGCAAATAACAAAGGCAAAGCAAATGCCCTGAAACAGGGTGTGCTCGCTTCCAAAGGTGAGCTCATCGCAACAATTGATAGTGACGCCATCCTCGACAAGGATGCACTCAACTATATCGTCCCGCATTTCATTACTCCTAATAATGGGGAAAGAGTGGGAGCGGTAACCGGCAACCCAAGAATCCGCAACCGGACAAGCCTGCTTGCGAAAATCCAGCTTGTAGAATACGCCAGCATTATTGGTCTGATAAAAAGGACGCAAAGAGTGCTCGGAAAAGTGATGACAGTTTCCGGAGTATTTGTCGTTTTTCGTAAAAAAGCCCTCCTGGACGCGGGGATGTGGGATACTGACCTGATCACGGACGACATTGGTATTACGTGGAAGCTGCAAAGGAGATTCTGGGATGTTCGCTACGAACCGAAGGCACTATGCTGGATGCTCGTTCCAGAAACATTGAGGGGAATCTGGAAGCAGCGGCTGAGATGGACCCAGGGCGGTATCGAGGTCACCCTCCGCCATATGGATATCTTTCTCGACTGGCGTCAGCGGAGGCTGTATCCTGTCTATCTCGAGCAGGTGCTGAGCGTTCTTTGGTCAATCACCTGGTTTGTCTCGCTGCTCATTATGCTGTACAGATACTTTTTCCATCAGGAATTCATCATGCCAACTTTGTGGATCGGAAACTATCTATCTATCATTTGTCTGCTGCAATTCCTCGTCGCCCTATTCATTGAGAAGAAGTATGAAAAAGGAATCTTGAAATACATGCTTTGGGGAATCTGGTACCCAATCCTTTACTGGCATATCAATGCCCTGCTTGTGATCAGGGCGCTCCCAAGAGGGCTAAAGATCCTCAAGAAAAACAAAAAACAGTTCGCAACCTGGGAAAGTCCTGACCGCGGACTCCATTTATAAGGAGACAACATGATCATAAACAACAAGCAGTCCAAACCGCGAAAACTCATAGATCTTCTCTTCACCTTGTTCGGCTGGGCATTTCTCGCATTGTTTCTGTATAACTTCATTACTCATTACGAAGGTACCCTGGATTTCACCTTCCTTGAACTGAATTTAGCTAATGCGAATTCAATTATCCTTATCACCATCCTCGTGGTGATCCTGAGTGCCGCTTTCCTCAGCTGGTGGAGTTCCTATAACAGGCGCAAATACGGACCGCTTAAAAGAAGGACCTTCCCGCCTCAGACAGGCGAAAAAGAACTGGCTGAGTATTTTCAGGTGACCGAAGACGAACTGGGTATAATCCAAGACAATAGTTATATTGATCGGAAGTAAAATTAGCGAGAACACATTGTTTTTTCGGAAACCATTCCAATGTACGTATTGAACTGCACCTCCATAGTAACCACCCTATGGAGGTGTTTTTGTCATCGGCCATTTAAATTGACAATAAACATCCCTTTTTAAACCTAATCTTCTTTATTACCTCATACCAATTCCTCACTAGTCAGTAAGACTCATTTTCAAAAAATACAGCAGTTTCCTGTTTAACCGGCTACTCAACCGGGAAAGAAAGTTCATAGTGCATTTATTCATTTCAGAATTTTCTTTATGTCTTAAGGGCAAAATTGCTGAAAGGCAATGACGCAAAGCTATAGGGGCTAAAGCAAAAACTACGCCTGCCAGCTGCCATCAAACTACATAGTAAAAGGGGATTTATTTGATGTCGACAATCTACCAGCACCTCACACCAGAAGCCAAGCTCAGGAGAAAAAAACGAAACAAAGCTATTATGTACGCCTCCCTCATTCTCCTATCTATTATACTTAGCGCATTAGTCACACTACTTGCCAACCAAATCTAAGGGTGACAGGCACCATCCAATTATTGGATGGTGCCTGTCACTTTTTTTAATTTGGGCCTTTCTTCTCATTTTTGGTAAATAAATGTAAATTATTCGATATTTCACACATCTTTTCTATATAATGGAAAAGTCATTTGCAAAAGACCTATATTGTATGGTCTGTACAAAAGAAAGGGTTGTGAATTATGGATCAAAAAAAGTTTGTATGGGTACTGTTTTCGTTGATGCTTGTCTTAAGTGCTTGTGGAAATGATGAAAAAGCTTCGAAGGCAGAGGCTGAAACGAAACCGAAAACGGAAGACAAGGAAGAAGCGAAAGAGGAAAAAGAAGATTCAGAGGAAAAAACTGAGTCGTCAGCTAGTTCTAATGGCGAACTAAACCCGGCGATCGCTGAGGAAACAGAGGGAAATATAGAGGTTGTCTTCACAAACAATGATGCTAAATATACTCATGATATGAATGGTTTCAAGGTTTCGGTCGATGGATATGAAATTGCAAAGGTGACTGACATAAATGATAGCACGAAAGTATGGTTTGACGATCAAACAGAAGGATATGTCGTTACTGCTAAAGTCACTATTGAAAACGGAACAGACAAAAAAATGTGGTATTCGAACTACCACCGTCTGCAGCTGGCGAATGATTTTGATTTTATCCAGTCAGACGGGAGTAACTTGATTCCGGAAGAACAGAAGATTTTTATGATCAAGCAGAATCAAGATGATTTTACCTTATACGAGCCAAAGGAAAAGGTATCTGGAATGGTGACCTTTGCCCTAACAAATGAAGAGTTTGAGAGAATGAAGACAGTAAAGCCGAAGTACATAATCGAGGGTGGAGTGGCTGATAATGATAGCTTTGAAAATAGCTATCTGCAAAATTCACAATCCTACGATTTTGTTTACAACGATGAGCAATCCAAGCAGGTTGCCTCCCAGCAGGAATTCTACCAGGACCGTTTGACTTCTGATAACTGGGCTGATAAGAAGATGATCTTCGAGAAGAGCGGAATCAATGAGACCCAGCAAATTGGCGATGTAAAGGTGACACTTGACGGTGTACAGTACACGGAAATCATCCCAACAGAAGCCAACAAAGAGATGTTCACTGACTTCGGTGAAAACGGTATAACAGCACTGACAGTGAAAGTGAATATCGATAACCAATCAAGTGAGGCAGTCAGCATTACCAACCTTGGCACAATCCTGAATATTGATGATAACCGTGCACGTTACTTCAGCCAGGGTATCGCTGAGCCAAGCCAGCCGCTCGAAATCGCAGCAGGCCAGCAAGGTGAAAAACTGCACGTCTTCCTATTCAGAAAAGACGAATTCGACCTGTACAAGAAATTCACCCTAGAATTCGGACCGTTTATAGGGAAAGACGGCAACGAAGCCTTCAAAGGAAAAACCGCCACCTTCAACCTGCCAAGATAAAGTTCAGGCACCATCCATTTATTGGATGGTGCCTGTTATCTTTATTTGATATATGGTGATGCAATGTAGCCGATTTTTCTTGTATTGACGTCCTCGACGAGGTACCATACAAAATGATTTGCGGATTTTGAATTTTGATCGGCCATTGGTTCGCCGATTATTTTCACCCTAGAACCTGTGGTTATTGCAATTTCAGATCCACTTCTTGAAGGAATCGCACGCAGGCGGTTTGAATCGTATGTCACAATGTCCCCTACTTTGAAAAATTGTGTTGACGGAGTCAGGTCAGCTGCGTTCAACTGATATGATTTTTTAAGGAACTTGATTGGTGTTCCTGTATTCGGATCGTACTGGAAGTCTTCCTTTTTCAAATCCAGCTTATCAATATTGGTTTCAAGCTGTGGATCGCCTGCATAGAGGTTCCCTTTATCCAAAATGTCAAAAACCAATTCTTGATAAGCTAACGTATTCCTTTGTCCAGTTGCCTGTACTACAGGACTGTTCTTAGGAACAATGCCATTATAGGCCATCACAGCAAAATACCAGCTTTCAAGCATCTTAGGGTCATGGTTATTGATTTTCGGCAGATCGGAACGATCGTAAAACGCCGTTGTCAAAAAGTTAACACCTGCTTTGATGTTTTCCTTCACATTGTATCCCAGTTGTTGTTCAGTGTAGCCAGCCTTGTTAGTAATTTGCATCAAGCCAATGCCGCCATCACCATTTGAGTTCTTTAGTGGATTTCCATCAACAAACTGTACCCAGCCGCTTTCCTTCTCGGCAACTGCCTTAACAATTTCCGGCGGAACATTTGAATCTCTTGCCACTTCCGTAATCAAGCAATTGATTGTCTGTGGATCTGGATTTACCGTTGAGTTTGGATCGTAATCACATGCAGTTCCGAATCTATTAATAGTTTTGAACAGCAAAGTCGCAAAATCACCACGTTTAATCTCATTTGTTGCTCCGAAACTATTAGCAGATATCCCTTTGGTGATACCAGCAGCATAAATTGCATCAATATAGTCAGCGAATGCGCCAGTCGCATCGGTAAATGGTGAATTCTTCACATTCAGCGGGATGTTATAAGCTTTAACAAGAATCTTAGCCATATCTCCTCTTGTCAACTTTTTACTGGTTAAGAATTTACCGCCAGATCCGCTTATTATACCTCGGTAAGATAGATTATTCACCGCGTTGGTATATTGCCCATCAACGTCTGGAAAGCCAGCATCTGGAGCAGTTTCATTTTCTAGTCCTAGTGCTCTTGCAATCATAATTGCTGTAGTACCGCGCGTCATACTATCATTTGTACCATACAGATTTCCAGTTCCCTTTACAATCCCATTAGAATTAAGATATTCAACCGATGATAGATATTTTTCTGGTACATCATCAAACGGCAAAGCCGCTTCAGACGCAGACGGAGCAGCTACGCTTGCCATCACTACAGCAGCAGTTCCGGCTGCCAATAGCTTTTTGTAAATAGATTTATAGATTGCCATTACTTCTTCCCTCCTAGATGAGTGTTTTAAATATGTAGATAGAGAATATTTCCTCTTATTCCATCTATCAGTCTACTAGAATTGGAAGGATAATGGAAGGATAAAAGAGCTTAAGTTTTATATCATAATGCCTTATCGTTATACAATTTAAGTATCGAGATGATAAGGTAAAGAAAGATGGTAAATAAATGGTAAGGAGGAGGAGTAATGAATAAAATAACTCGGATTTTGTTAAGCGCTATGTTATCCTCAAGCCTCTTTGTATTCAATGGTGAAGCAAAAGCCAGCTCATTTAGTGACATCACCAATCACTGGGCAAAGGAAGAAATGGAGTATTTGGTGCAGAAAGGGATTATTGGTGGCTATGCGGACGGAACTTTCAGGCCGAATGAAATTGTCACCCGCGCTCAAGCTGCCATTATGATTGGCCGTGCAAAGGGAATACCTGGGGAACAGCCGGTTGACACAAGGTTTCCTGATGTTCCAGCGAGTGTAACGGGTTCTGGCTATATTCATGAGTTGGAACTAATCGATGTACTGACCGGATTTGGTGACGGCACCTATCGCCCGCATCAACCAGTAAACCGGGGAGATGCAACCGTTCATTTAATCAGATCCGCACTTGCTCCATCAGATCAGCAGCCATATCCTGAAAATCCTTTTACAGATGTTTCATTAAGCCAACTGTCAGGACCTTTCGTCATCATCGCTTACCATAACGGCATCGTAGACGGTTTTGCAGATAAAACATTCCGTCCATATGAGCCGATTACTCGGGCTCAATTTTCAGTCTTTCTATCACGGTCTTTGCAAAAAATAAACTAAGCGGAGAAATCTCTGTCTTACACTTATGCTAGAAGCTCGTCTGTTTAAACAGCCGAGCTTCTTATTGGCTTCCCCCTGAAAGTTTTACCAATGGAGGCAGCCGATTTGCTTTTTCTATCATCAGTGTCTATATTTTCAAACATAAAAAGCCTGCCAAAGGGTAACCCCCATGGCCGACTCTACTCTCCATTTAATTTAATACCCCGTCTCTACCATTCTAATGAAATCCCCTAAAGTATGTTCTTGCAGGATCATAATCCGAGGCAGTTCATATCGGTCACTTTGATCTGTGCTGAGTCCGCCGCCTACTTTGAATGCGCCTTTAAACCCTAGTTCCTCTAAAACGGAGATTGTATCGGCATTATAGCTTCCATATGGATAGGCGAAGGTATTTGTTGTTCTGCCTGTTAACTTTTTAAGGGCATTCGTTGCTTCGTTGATTTCTGTGTATTGCTGCTCCCTAGTTAGATCGGCAAGCGCTGGATGTGTTACGGAATGATTTTGGATATCTACCCCGTTCTCCATTACTGTCAGAAGTTCATCTGAAGTCATATTCCAGCTTCCATCCACCCAATTGGACACCGTGAATTGAGTCGCCTTCATCCCATACTTCTGCAGGACTGGATAGACATACGGATAAAAATCATTTGAATTGTCATCAAACGTCAGGAGAATTGGCTTATTTGGCATCGCCGCTTTTTTATCAAGGATGTTAAAGTATTGCTTCATTGTTAAAGTGCGGTAGCCATTTTCATGAAGATAAGCCATATGCTTTTCAAATTCTTCCAGACTGAATTGATAAGGATTATTCGGGTCTGGATCAGGTTTCACGACATGATAAAGCAAGACAGGAATTTCAACCTGTTCAGTTTGTTTAGCGTTGGCTGGCAGCTGGAATTGAGTACTTGCAATTAGTAATAGGATCAAAGCCATAAACAGTCCTTTAAATTTTTTCATCCGCACCGTTCCCTCCTATTTTTAGCTGCATCCACTTTGTTGTTTAAAACAACAAAGTGGATGCAGGAATTCCCAAGGAAATGCAATCTATTAAGCTATTTATTCTTTTAGTCAATAATAGCCCAATAAGCCGGCTTGGCATTGTATTCAGTATCGAATACAAATGGCGCGTCTACTCCCACTCCATCATTGTACTGTTCGGCACGGTCATTCAGCCAAGTATGGTTATCGGCAACACCCCAGAATGTCACACTGCTAATCTTGTCTCCCAGACTTTCATAAAGTTCGAACAGCTTATCATAGCGTTCTGCCTGGCGTTCGAATTCGAATTCTGGAATTTCATTATAAGATGGATAAGCAGGTCTTGGCGGCCATCCATAGAGGCTTACATCTAGCTCTGTAATTTGATTGTCAAGGCCTAACTCAGCAAACATGTTAATGGAATCTTCCATTTCCTGAAGAGATGGCCAGCCGATTTGGATATGTGCCTGATGCCCAACTCCATCGATCGGAACACCCTCTTCAACTAGTTCCTTCACCAGATTATACAAGTGGGTTCTCTTCGGTTCTACCTCAGTGTTGTAGTCATTGATGTAAAGCTTGGCGTCCTTTGCGGCAAAGCGATTCGCCGTTTCAAAAGCAACCTTGATATACTCTTTACCTGTAATTTGGTACCATGGAGATTCTCGTAAGCCCTCTTCGTTAGGCGCATACTCATCAATTACTTCATTGACAACATCCCATGAGCTCACATCATTTTTATAGCGCTTGACGACCGTTTTAATATGAGTTTCCAATCGTTTTAGCAATAGCTTTTTGTTCTTTTCACGCTGCTTAGGATCTGTTTCATCGACCATAGGGTTTCCTTCTTTATCCAGGAAGAACCAATCAGGGACCTGACTGTGCCAGATCAGCGTATGAAAACGCAGTTCCATGTCATTTTCTTTCGCAAACTTAACGATTTTATCCGCTTCCTCAAAGTTGAACTTCCCTTCTTCAGGCTGGATATTAATCGGTTTCATGACATTCTCGGCCACAATGCTGTTAAAATGACGCTTTAGGACATCAGCGTCCTTTCCTTCGAGCATGCTAGGCTCAACGGCTGCCCCAATATCGAATGAATCTGCATACCTTTCATCAAGTTCCACTTCGACATCCAGTGCACTCACCGGTTCAGCTGCTGCAACATTGGATAATCCGGCAGGTAAAAATAGGGCCAAAGCCAGTCCAGTAAGAAATGGTTTACGCAATACTTTTAACATATTAGGAGTTCCCCGCTTTCTAAAATTGTTTTTTAGCATTTTACACAGTTCTAACGAATTCTCCCCCCTCAATCAGTTTACTTGGTCAGGAACATAAGAAAGGGCTTTCATAGAGGTGTAAAAAAATAGGCAGCAGTTACCTGACGTAAGAAGATTATATCAGCACTAAACTTTGTTTATCCACTTAATAAACTAATAATTTAAAGTTTTCTCTAAAAATGATAAAATAGGACTAGATGGAAAATAAGCCATTTGCATCCTGAATTTTTGTACATTTTACCTGAAATAGACATATCAACAGCGATTAGGAAAGGAGATATAATAGTAAATACAAATACTCATAGAAAAGAAAGGCGAACTCCCCGTGCTGAAACAACTAAAAAAGTGGAACACATTACGCAACCAGATTCTATTTATCTTTTTGATTGTCATGGTCATTGTATTATTGATCGTGAGTCTTCTAACATTAGGACAAGTTTCGGCACTGCTTCAGAACAACGCCGAAAAGCAAATACAGCAAGTAGCGATTGAAGCCAATGGCCGAATCGAATCTCTTTACGAGCAAATCAATATGAATTCAAAGCTTGTCATAACAGATGAAGGGGTTCAAAGAATCTTAACGGATGTCCATGACGGAAAACAGGTCTCTTTTAGCGACAGGCAGCAATTAATGGGGCATATCAACCGGATTATCGGGAATACGGATGGGATTTTTTCCTTTCAGCTGTTTTCTGACAAAAAGCAGCGGATCCTCCCCCTTGATGAGGATGAACTAATAAACCGAATCGGCAAAAAGTGGATTGATGAAGCATATAAGGCAAGAGGACGGATCGTATGGATTGGTGAAGATCCAAATGATAAAAACTACTACCTGGCGATCCGAAGAGTTAATTTAATGGAAAGACAATATAGAAATGGCGGCTATCTTTTAATCAGTATTAACCGGAATCATTTTCACTTTGCGAATGAAAAGTATGAGAACGACCAATACTCGATTCTTTTGGATCAAGATCAAAATCCAATCATTCAAAATTATACCGGCGATATCGAGAGTATCATTAAAAGCAAAGAAAACGTCGTACAGCTAAATGAGCGGGATTATATCGTAACAAAGCAAACATCAAGCCTTACAGGGTGGACTGTCTTCATTTTAACACCTGTCAGTGAGCTGACTGAGGGAATGTCCTGGATCAGGAACGGCATTATATTGTCAGGGGTTGTCGGCCTCATCATTTTTACCATCAGTTCTTTCTTTCTGTCTACCTTGATTACAAGCCCGATATTAAGATTGACAAAAACGATGCAGCGAGCTGGAGACGGTTCATTAACTCAGAATCCGGAAGTGTATTCCGTTAATGAAATCAATGAATTAAACAGCACTTATAACCAACTGGTAAAAGAAACGAACCACTTGATGCAGATGGTTTATCAGAAGGAGATTTTAAGGAGCCAAAGTGAGTTGAAAGCGCTTCAAGCACAAATCAACCCGCATTTCCTATTCAATACGTTAGATGCGCTTCATTGGTCACTTGATGAAAAAGATGAGGAAGAGCTTGCTGAACTGGTAGTGGCCATGTCTGATTTGTTCCGTTATACCATTACAAAGGAAACCGATGATGACTGGGTGTACCTGAAAGACGAAATCAAGCACATCAGCGACTATATGGAAATCATGAAAATGCGTTTTGGCAACAGGCTGCAATGGCATGTCTCGGTCCCGGAAAAATATGAGCATGTCAGAATTCCTAAACTAATCATACAGCCTCTGGTAGAAAACGCAGCCCTTCATGGAGCTGGAAATAAAACAGGAAACTGCCAGATTTCTGTAACCGTGGAACCCGTCAAATATGAGAACGAAGAGCGGATTCGTATCATCGTAAAAGATGATGGATCCGGGATGGATTCAGAGAGGCTGTCACAGATTATCCAATCAATTGAAGATGGCGGTACATCCTCTGCGAGCGGAAAAGGGATGGCTATTTCAAACGTCTATAAGCGCTTAAAACTATATTACCAGGGCCTTTCACACACAGATCTTTTGATTGAGAGTGAGTTGGACCATGGAACTCGGATTACGTTCGAACTACCGATTGAAGGAGGCGAAAAGAATGTTGTCTAAAAATATTTTGATTGTGGATGATGAACCGAGAACGAGGCAAGGCTTGCAAAGAACACTGGAAAGCTGGAACAACGGTGAATTCACCATCCTCACTGCAGAAAGCGGTGAGGATGTCCTGCGAATTGCACAGGAAAAGAAGATTCATATTTTACTATCCGATATCCGGATGCCGGAAATGACAGGTCTGCAGTTATTAAAGACACTGAAGGAAAAAGGAATGAGGCCCGTAGTGATTGTCATATCCGCCTATTCCGAATTCGAGTACGCACAGCAAGCATTAAAGCTCGGTGTCATCAATTATCTTTTAAAACCCATTGGCAAAAAGAAGCTGATCGAAGCTGTCGAAGACGCTGTGAAAATCATGGAAAAGCAAGAAAGGGCCGGGTTGATCGAAAAAGTGGTCGACGAGAAAATAGTCGATACCAGCAACAAGATGGATTCAACCAAAGATACAATCCGCAAGGCAATCATTTATATTGACCGCAATCTAAAGGAAGATTTCACATTGAAAGATGTTGCTGCCCATGTACACTTAAATCCCAGCTATTTTAGCGTATTGTTCAAGGAGCAAGTCGACCTTAATTTCAGTGAATATGTGACCAGAAGAAGAATCCAGCGCGCAAAGGAATTAGTCCTTTCGACGACCCTCCCGATTAATGAGATAGCAGAAGAAGTCGGCTATAAAACCGCAAAGTACTTTATTAAGATTTTCAAAGAAATAGAGGGTATGACACCGAGTGCTTATCGAAAAACAGGAAATGAAAGGGCTTTCTAAAAATAGTAGTATTTTTCCTAATCATAGTTGCCTTTTTTGGTCTCCCCCCTGGTGTTAGACTTTAACTGTAAGGCATAGACAAACAAACAATTGAGGGGGTTTTGGATTGATGAAAAAGAAAGCGTTTTCCTCTGTGATGACCTTGGCATTGGCAGGCGGACTGATTTTGGGAGGCTGTTCTTCCTCTACTGGTTCCTCAGGCGATGAGAAGGCGTCCAGCGGAGATAAAACTGTCGTGAAAATGATGCATCTATGGCCAGAAGGAAGTTCAAATGCACAATACACTATTGTGGATGACATTATCAATGCATATGAAAAGGAACATCCTGATGTAGACATCCAGACCGAAATTCTAGGCAATGAGCAGTACAAGGAGAAAATCAAAGTATTATCTGCTTCAAATGAACTGCCGGATGTTGGGATCACCTGGGCTGCTGGATATATGAAGCCTTTCGTTGATGGAAAGATGTTTGCTCCATTAGATGACATTGCTAAAGAAGACAATTTCGTTGCTGGTACGCTTGATGCTTTCTCAGTTGACGAAAAGCCATATGCTGTACCTCTTGAATTGAACATCACCCCGGTATATTACAATAAAGAAATTTTTGAGAAATATAATTTAGAAGCTCCAAAGACATATGATGAATTCCTGAATGTCGTTGAAACACTTGCTGATAACAAGGTTACTCCGATCACTCTAGGAAACAAAGACCGCTGGACTGGATCCATGTGGTATATGTACCTTGCTGACCGCATTGGCGGACCTGAAGCTTTGAACAATGCAATCAACCGTTCTGGAAGCTTTGAAGATCCAGCTCTTGTCCAGGCAGCTGAAGAAATTGAAAAGCTTGTTAAGATGAATGCATTCGTCAAAGGCTACAACGGTCTTTCCAATGATGAAGCAAAAGGTTACTTTATGAATGAACAAGCTGCTATGTACATGATGGCGACATGGGAGCTTCCAAACTATACAACAACTCCTGATGTATCCCAGGAATTCAAGGACAAAGTTGGTTACTTCAAGTTCCCTACCTATGAAGGCGGAAAAGGCGATATTGACAGCTATGTAGGCGGACCTGGTGTAGGACTGTTCGTATCCGAACAATCAAAGGTTAAAGACGAAGCGAAAGAATTTGTCTCCTACCTGGTAGAAGAATGGGGCAAGCGTTCCGTTGTTGACGCTGGAGTCATTCCGGCTACAGTCGTTGATACATCCAATGGCGAGCTTCACCCAATGTACATTGACATCCTGAATGACTTAGGAAACGCAACGAACCTGACTCTATATGCAGATGTTCAGATGTCTGCCAGCGTAGCAGATGTTCACTTGAACCAGATTCAAGCATTATTCGGCGGACAAACAACTCCTGAAAAGTTTGCAAAAACGCAAGAAGAAGCACTCGCTGCTGAGAAATAATACTTGCTTAGAAAGAGGGCATATTGCTGATGAATATGCCCTCTTCTTTATAGGAAAGGAAGGCGGCTAACCAACATGAAAAATGTTATGTCGAATAAATACGTAATCGCCCTTTATACGCTTCCAGCATTACTTCTCATCCTTACCCTTATCTATATTCCCATCGCTTTATCAGGCTATTACGGTTTAATGGACTGGGACGGAATCGGTGAGATGACGTTTATTGGGCTGGATAACTATATCACCCTCGTTCAGGATAAAATGTTCTGGACAAGTACCTATCATTCTTTTCTTTTAGCTATTTTTTCAACGGCAAGCTTGCTGCTGTACCTGGTCATTTCCCTGGTTTTAGCCAGTAAAATCAAAGGTTCGGATCTATTAAGGAAAATTTATTTAATTCCAATGCTATTATCCTCTGTTGCCATTGCCCAGCTCTGGATGAAGATTTTCGATCCAACGAACGGAATGGCAAATAAATTACTTGAGATGTTTGGTGTGGAAAATACACCCATATGGCTGGCAGATCCAGAAATCGCGTTATACGCAATTTTCATTCCAATTATCTGGCAGTTTGCAGGGTTCTATATTCTGATTTATTATGCAGCATTGAAGAATGTCCCGGACGAAATCATTGAAGCGGCAAAAATTGATGGAGCAAGCTCATTCCAGATTGCCTATAAGATCAAACTGCCCCTGATTTCTGGAATTTTTAAAGTGACAATCATGCTTGCAGTAGTTGGTTCACTGAAATATTTTGACTTGATTTATGTTATGACAGGCGGAGGGCCGAACGGGGCCAGTGAAGTAATGGCTTCTTATATGTATAAAGAAGCATTTAAATTGAATAATTTCGGTTATGGAAGTGCCATCGGTTTTGGACTACTAGTCATCGCACTCTTCATGACCTGGTTAATTTCGAAACTAACGAAATCTAAAGACGATGTTCAATTTTAAGGGAGTGAAACATAATGAGCGAGGTTAGCACACAACCAGCAGCAACGACCCTTTCCGCACCCCAAAAAACAAAGAAATCTTACTTGAACAAAATCGGATTTGGATTTCTTTATCTAATATTAGGGTTATTTGCTGTCATTCAAATTTACCCATTAGTATGGCTGTTGTTCTTTTCATTAAAAACCAATCAGGAAGTATTCGGCATGTCACCTTTCTCGCTGCCTCAAGATCCGCAATGGGGCAACTACACAAAGGCCTGGACTTCAGGCAATATTGGTGTCTACTTCTTCAATAGCGTATGGATCACCGTTTTATCTGTTGCTTTGACGATCATCCTGGCCAGTTTCGTGACATTTGCGGTGACACGAATGAGCTGGAAGCTTAGCGGCCTTGTTCTTGGACTATTCCTGGTCGCTTATATGATTCCATTGCATTCGACCATCATCCCTTTGTTCAATATGTACAACAACGCTAACTTAATTGACAGCCCTGTATCGATTGTCTTATCGTATACGGCATTCAATTTGCCTTTGACGATTATGATTCTATTAGGTTTTTATCGAACATTCCCGCGGGAGATTGAAGAAGCTGCGGTCATGGACGGATGCTCGATCCACAGGATTTTCTTCCAGATTACCCTGCCGATGACCGTACCTGTTCTATCAACAACCGCCATCATCAATATGATCTACAACTGGAATGAGTTCGTGTTTGTGAACACCTTCATCAGTTCAGATAACTGGAAGACACTGACGGTTGGGATCAATAACTTCGTAGGACAATATTTAACAGACTGGGGAGCGATTGGAGCAACTCTAGTAATCAGTATAGTACCAATTCTGCTAGCTTTCTTGTTCTTAAGTGACAAGATTGTTGAGGGGATGGCAGCTGGGTCTGTTAAGGGGTGATTTTGAGCTTCAAATAGATTCTTAATTAAAAAAATAAAGACTGTAGACACACCTCGATGAACTTGAGCTTGTCTACAGTCTTTATTTTTGACTGAGGTGAAATGGGGCTGTTGATTTCCGTTCCAGGCGCTTCGCTTTCCGCGGGGCGGGCGGTGAGCCTCCTCGGCGCTACTAGCGCCTGTGGGGTCTCACCTTCCCGCTGATCCCGCAGGAGTCTACGCGCCTTCCACTGCAATCAACAGGACTTCATAACTTTTTTTGGAGCAGTACTGAAAGCTCACTATAAAATAGACTTATATAGTGCATGACCAAAAATCCTGTTCCCTCACTTTTCATTGCCAGAGCAATAACTAAACCCAATGAGATTGTTCACAAACATTCAGCAAACAGTCCCATCGGGTCCTTTTCATGATTAATATTTTTACTCAGATATACTTCTTTTCCTGTCCATCTTGCCGAAAACGAGATAGGCTGCGGACATGATGATGGCTGCTATGAGGCTGCCGCCGAAGAAGAAGCCTAATGCAGGAATGAATCTTATCACGAATAGCACTGCGGCGATGCCTGCGATCATCACTATGTTTTCAATCGGGCTGATGAGCATCATCAGGAAAGAATTTTTAACGATCTGGAACCACTTCAATTCAAAGTGTACATATACCGGGAATAGATAGAGTATAGTCATGATTGCAGCGAACATAAACAAGTAGATGGGAATTTGAATGACACTTGTAAAGCCGGTTCCTGACTTTTCTACGAAAACTAGGTTAAAAACAATAAGCCCAACGAATACAGCCACGAGCACTCCTAATCCATTGCTGCGGAAAAACTCTGATTTCCAGGTTGTCCAAAAGGTCCGAAAAATCGGGATTTCCGTTTCCCCTTTCAGCCATTTGCGAATTATTGTGAACATCGCAATCGTCGCCGGAAAAAAACCCAGGACAATGAGCCCTGCCAGTGAGAACCCAATCCATAATAGATTTATATAGGCAAACTTCGTAATCCATTCCGTAGCTGCAAAAGCCCGGTTTGCCAATGTATTCATCCAATCCCTCCAACTAAAACCCTTAACATGTAATCCATTTATATATTTCTTATCAGCATACCAACTTAATAAATGAAGGCTAAAACTAGTGTTTTTATACGGATTAGCCCCTTGGTAATATTATAAATCAGTTTGTTGAAGCGTCCATCTCCTAAATTTAAAAAAGAAAGCACAAAGTAATATTTGTGCTCCGATCGCTCATTCCAGAAGCCCTTCTAACCTTTGATTCATCTAGAAGGATATTGTTCGGACTCTTAGATACCCTTATGTGACACTTTTCCTTTACATAAGGGTACCGTTCACACTCATCAAGATACTTATGCAGCACTTTTCCTCCACATAAGGGTACCGTTCGACTGGGTGCTCTGATGATTTCATACTTAAAAATTTCGATCAGTATGGCCCTCTGATAAATTCCTTTACATTCTCCTGATAAAAACGCTGAATTGTCTGCAGTTCTTCTTCAGTGAATGGCTTTGTTTCCAATGTTCCAAGGTTATCCTTTACTTGATCAATGTTTTTAAATCCAGGTATGATGCAGGTAATCTCATTTTGGTCGAGAATCCAGCGCAGTGCTGCGCTCGCCATCGATTGGCGTCCTTCCACAATCCACTTTAGCTGGTCGGCCAGTTCAACACCCTTCTTGAACCCAAGGCCGGCAAATGTTTCTCCGACATTAAATGCCTCTCCATTTTCATTGAAGCGGCGGTGGTCATCCTCTTCAAACACATGCCCTGACGTAAATTTACCAGTCAGCAGCCCGCTTGCAAGCGGCAGTCTTACCAGCAGTCCTACTCCTTTTTGATAGGCTTGAGGGATTAATGTTTCCAGCGGCTTCTGGCGGAACATATTAAAAATGATTTGCAGGCTTTTTACATTTGGGTTTTCGAGGCTGATCAGCCCTTCTTCCACCGTTTCGACACTGACTCCATAGTGACGGATTTTCCCTTCTGCTTGGAGACGGTCGAGCACTTCAAACACACTTCCATCCTTCAAAATCTCAGTAGCCGGGCAATGGATTTGATACAAATCAATCGCTTCCCTGTTCAAACGGCGAAGACTATCTTCACAATAAGACCTGACTGTTTCATAGCTGTAATTCTTCGGATCAAATATATCACCCTGGCGGCAGAACTTTGTTGCGATATGAATCTGGTCTTCCTTGCCTTTGGTGGCCTTCGCTAACAACTCTTCACTATGGCCGTCACCATAAACATCGGCAGTATCGAAAAAATTGACACCCTGGTCAATCGCGTACTCCAGAGATCTTAATGCTTCTTCATCATTAGTCTTGCCCCATGACCCGCCTATTGCCCATGTCCCAAAGCTCACTTCACTGATCTTGATCCCGGTATTTCCTAATTCACGGTAATTCATTTCATCATCTCCTTATTCCAATCCAAATTTATACTTTGTGATAGACGAGTACATCTCCCCTTTGTCCAGAATCATCGATGGAAAATGTGGGTGATGAATGCTATCAGGAAAGGCTTGTGTTTCCAGACAGATTCCCAAATATTTTCTGCATGGAACACCCCTGAATTCCCCTTCCGCCTTTAGAGAATTACCTGAGTACACGACAACAGCAGGTTGATCTGTTTCAACCGTCAGGGTGCGTCCGCTTTCAAGGTCCTTCAGAACAATTTCATGATCGTGATTCGCATCTAATATAAATGGATGGTCATATCCATGTCCTACGAGAACATTTTGTGCTTGATCCGATTCAGCGCCACTTTTTACAGTACCACCTTTTGTAAAATCAAATGGCGTATCTTTGACATCCAATATACTGCCGGTCGGCAGGAACTCCTCATCCAGCTCAAGTAAACGCGAACTTTTCAGTTGTAAGGTATGATTTAAAACATCCCGTTTCAAGTTGCCGCTCAAGTTAAAATAAGAGTGGTTGGTGACAGTAAGCAGCGTTTTTTGATCCGTTTGCGCCCGGTACTGGATCGATAATTCATTGTCGTTGTTCAGTCTATAAGTTACTTCTATGTATAAATTTCCAGGATAGCCTTCCTCGCCGTCCCTGCTTAAATAGGAAAACAGAACACCGTCGTCAATGACTTTTGCATCCCATACCACCTTGTCAAAACCTTTCAATCCGCCATGGAGATGGTTGGTGTTATCGTTTTGGGCCAGAGTAAAATTCTTACCATCCAGTTCAAAACTGCCGCCTTTGAGTCGTCCTGCCACCCTTCCGACAACAGCACCGAGGAAGTAAGGGTCGTTCAAATAATCATCAAGTGAGTCATGGCCGAGAACAATATTTTCAAATTTCCCATCTCGATCGGGAACAATCATTTTCGTGATAATACAGCCGTAATTAATGGCCGTCACTTCCATGCCATGGTCATTTCTCAAAGTAAAGGAATGCACAGGCTGGCTGCCAATCTGGCCAAATTTCTCTTTCAATACTTCCATGCAGATCCTCCTCTCTTTTAAAAGAAAGCCCCACATGAAGTGGGATTCAAATTTATCTCCTGAATTCTTTTAACTGGTCATTAAGCGTTCTAGTCTGTGTGTATACATCCTGATAGATGGAAAAGAGCTTCTTATATTGTTCAACATTTTCAGGAATTGGCTCATAGGTTTTAGACACTTGAATGAATGCTTTTGCGCAATCCTTCAGTGATGGGAACCAGCCGCAGCCATATGCAGCAAGCATCGCCGCTCCCATTCCAGGTCCCTGTTCACTAGCCAGCTTTTCAATTTTCGCATTGAAAATGTCTGCCTGCATTTGCAGCCATGTCTCATTTTTGGCTCCGCCGCCGATGGAGATGATAGAATCAATGGTCTTTCCGCTGCTTCTAAAAATTTCAATGGATTCATTCAGGGAGAATGTGATTCCCTCTAGCACTGCCCGTGCAAAGTGCTTGCGCTCGTGTGAAGCATCGATGCTAATAAAGCTGCCGCGAATGGCTGAATCAGCATGCGGCGTTCTCTCCCCGACGATATAAGGAGTAAACAACAGCCCGTTGCTGCCGGCTGGCACTTCACTCACTCCTTCTAAGAACTGGTCAAAAGCCTCCTGTTTCGCAAAGGTATCCTTAAACCAGCTTAAACTGTAACCTGCTGCCAGCGTTACGCCCATCGTGTAATAAGCATTCTCTTCACCATGGTTAAAATAATGAACCTTTCCGGCAAAATCGAGGTCATTTCTTTCTTCATAAGATAGAACAACACCAGAGGTTCCAATGCTGCATAAGCTTTTTCCTTCCGATAAAATCCCGGAGCCAATCGCACCACATGCATTGTCTGCACCGCCAGCGAACACTTTTGTTCCTTCCGTTAATCGGGTTGCCTTCGCAAATTCAGGTGAAATGGTGCCAACGAATTCATGGGATTCCACCAATGGCGGACAGAACTCAGGAGAGAGACCAAATGCCTCGAGGATTTCCTGGCTCCATTGACGCTCAGCCACGTTCAACAACAAAGTCCCGGCTGCATCCGAGTATTCCATCTGAATCTCCCCGGTAATACGATAGCGCAAATAATCCTTAGGCAACAAAAAAGTGTTGGCACGTTCAAATACTTGCGGCTCATTTTCTTTTACCCAGAGGATCTTTGGCAAGGTGAATCCTTCCAATGCAGGATTCTTCGTTACCTCTATCAGCCTCTCCTTGCCAACAACACTGTAAATCTCCTCACATTGCTGCGTTGTTCTTGTATCATTCCATAAAATCGCATTCCTTAATACCTGATGGTTTTCGTCCAATAAAACAAGCCCGTGCATTTGCCCGGAAAAACTGATGCCTTCAATATCAGCGGCATCACCATCAAATTGCCCTAATAGTTCAGCAAGACCCTCAGTGGTTTTTTCAACCCATTCTTCAGGGTTTTGTTCACTGTAACCTGACTTCTCAATGATAAGTGGGTAAGATTTAGAAACTTCCTTACACACTTCTCCATTTTGGTTAACCAGCAGTATTTTAACGGCACTTGTACCAAGGTCCACACCGATGACGTATTTCATCGAGATCCTCCTATTCTATAGAAATGGGGCTGTCTAACAGGGCTGGTCCTCACTGCGAGGATTTACCACTTCGTTATTTAGACAACCCCAATGCTTATGTTTAAATTATACTTTTACGATTTAAAGTGTTTCCAGAAGGTATTGATTGATCACTGCTTTTAAACGTTCTGTTCTGCCAGACTGGTTTTTAATCTCGGTTAACTGAAGAGCATATTCTTCAAGTTCACGGAAGTTTGTTTTACCTTCTGCGATTTTCAGGCCGATACCAGTTGTATAGCTGCTGTAGCGTTCTTCAATGAAACTATCAAGAACCTTATCTTCGATTAATTTGTTTGCTACTTTCAGGCCGATTGCAAATGCATCCATTCCTGCAATGTGTGCGTGGAAAAGATCTTCCGGCTCAAAAGAACCTCTTCTAACTTTAGCATCGAAGTTCAAGCCGCCGCTTCCCAAGCCGCCATTTTTCAGAATTTCATACATTGCCAGTGTATTAGTATACAAATCTGTTGGGAATTCATCTGTATCCCAGCCTAGCAGTGTATCACCCTGGTTCGCATCCACTGAACCAAGCATACCATTGATGCGTGCCGTTCTTAGTTCGTGCTCAAATGTGTGGCCGGCAAGTGTTGCGTGGTTCGCTTCAATATTGAACTTGAAGTAGTCTGTCAGATCATATTTTTGCAAGAATCCTAGACCAGTAGCAACATCAAAGTCGTATTGGTGTTTAGTAGGCTCTTTTGGTTTTGGTTCAATCAGGAATGGTACATTCAAGCCGATCTCTTTTGCATAATCGACTGCCATATGGAAGAAACGTGCCAGGTTGTCCTGCTCAAGCTTCATGTCCGTATTCAGCAGTGTTTCATAGCCTTCACGGCCGCCCCAGAATACATAGTTTTGTGCTCCAAGTTCTTTCGCTACTTCAAGGCCTTTTTTCACCTTCGCTGCAGAATATGCAAAAACATCAGCATTCGGAGCAGTCGCAGCACCATGAGTATATCTCGGATTCGTGAACATATTAGCCGTGTTCCAGAGCAATTTTGTCTTGCTAGTTTTCATATAATCTTTAATCATCGAAACAATTGCGTCCTGGTTTTCGTTTGATTCTTTTAAAGTGCTGCCCTCAGGAGCGATGTCGACATCGTGAAAAGCAAAGAAAGGAACATTCAATTTTTCAAAAAGTTCAAATGCAGCCTCAACACGTGCTTTTGCCAAGTCCATACCATCGAAGCGGTCCCATGAACGGATTGCAGTTCCAACACCAAATGGATCTGTGCCATCAGCTGTGAATGTATGCCAGTAAGCAACTGAAAAACGAAGAAGTTCCTCCATTGTTTTTCCATTGATTCTTTCTTCCGGATTATAATATTTAAATGCAAAAGGGTTGTTGGAGCGTGGACCTTCAAATTGGATTTTGTTCACTGATTCAAAATAAGCCATGCCTTAATTCCTCCCTGATTTGTGTTTAAAAATCATTCATGTAAATGCTTACAAAAATTTGTTTTATCAAATATCTTTTATCCTGTTACAAATCAAATTATAGCATCGCTAACTTAGTTTGTCTATCTGATAAACTAAGATTACAGGAAGAATTTTTGCGATATAATTTAGAAGAAGCTCTGTAATAACCCAGACATCATATATAACCTCAGGTTTGATCAGCCATATTTTTTAGCCTGCTCTCCGAAGTTTGTATGTTTGGCAAACTAAGATTGTGATAAGATAAAATTATTATTGAATAAGGAGCTATAAATAAGTGGGAACCTTAACGTGGAATCAGCATGTTGTAAAGAAAAATAACAAAGCACTTGTCCTGAGTTTGATCATTGAAAAAGAGACGATATCCAGAGCTGATATTGCCAATGTAACAGGTTTGAATAAGACGACTGTTTCTTCTTTAGTCACTGAATTACTAGAGGATGAACTGATTTACGAATCCGGACCGGGGATCTCAAGCGGTGGCCGGCGACCGGTCATCCTCCATTTCAACAGGAATACTGGCTACGCCATCGGTGTTGATATCGGCGTTAACTATGTCCTTGCAGTGTTAACCGATTTAAAAGGGAAGATTATCGTTGAGAAAAGCCAAAATGTGAACCGGACCTCCTATTCTTCCATTATCAGCACTGTCCAAACCATGATTCAATCCCTGATGGATGAGATGCCTAACAGCAGATATGGCATTGTCGGAATTGGAGTAGGTGTCCCTGGAATTGTGAACAAAGAGGGATCAGTCTTGCTTGCTCCAAATTTAGGATGGACTAACATTCAATTAAAAGAGGACCTGGAAAGAATCTTTAACGTGCCAATCATCATCGAAAATGAAGCAAATGCCGGAGCTGTAGGCGAGCAGCAATTTGGCGCAGGCCAGGACTATCAAAACATCCTTTATGTCAGTGCCGGAATCGGTATTGGCGTAGGAATTATTTTAAACACAGAGCTGTACCAGGGGAAAAGCGGATTTTCGGGCGAAATGGGCCATATGATTATTGAATTGAACGGAAAACGCTGTAATTGCGGCAGCAGAGGGTGCTGGGAAGCCTACGCCTCTGAAAACGCCCTTCTGGAAATGGCCGGAGAAAATATTGACTCATTGGAGTCCTTGATTGAGCATGCTAAAAACGGAGAGAAATCAGCAATCGAGCTTTTTGAAAAGATTGGACAGTACTTAGGGTTCGGGATTAATAACATCATTAATACCTTCAATCCCGACCAGGTGATTATTGGAAACCGGTTGGCATTGATCAGAGAGTGGATTGAGGAGCCAATCCTTACGACGATTGAAAATCACACACTTGCCTACCATCAAAAGGAGATGCAATTACAGTTTTCAAAGCTTGGAAAATATTCAACTGCCCTGGGTGTTTCTGCTTTTGTCGTTGACCATTTTATAAAAGCTGGAGAAGCATAAAACAACCCCCGATTCAGCCTCTGAATCGGGGGTTTCTCTGTACAAGTTTATCGGTCAGCATAAGGGTCGATCGTCTGGATCGTTCCATCTTCATTATATTTTAGTTCCGTGAATTTAACAGAACGTTTATGGTTTACTCCGCCAGACATCGAGCAGTCATGATAGAACAAATACCACTTATCTTTGAATTCAACAATTGAATGGTGAGTTGTCCAGCCGCTGACAGGTGTAAGGATCGTGCCTTTATATACAAAAGGCCCTTGTGGATTCTCGCTGACAGCGTAAACAATTTTATGAGTCGTGCCGGTAGAATAAGAAAGATAGTAAAGACCGTTGTACTTATGGATCCATGGTCCCTCAAAATATCTTCGGTCCTCATCACCTGCGAGAATCGGATTGCCATCTTCGTCGACAATGGAGATTTCCTGCGGCTCGCCTTTGAAGTTCAGCATATCATCCGTCAACTCAGCAACGATTGGCCCCAAAGCAGGTGCTGTCGGCGCTGGACCCTCAGCATCAGCAATGAACTCTCCTGTCTGCCACTTTTCAAGCTGCCCTCCCCATAGGCCGCCAAAATAAACATAAGCTTTGTCATCTTCATCCACAAACACCGCCGGGTCAATGCTGAAGCTGCCAGGAATATAATTCGGCTCAGGTTTGAAAGGCCCTGCAGGACTTTCACTCGTCGCCACACCAATTCTGAAAATCCCCTCTTGGTCTCGCGCCGGGAAAAATAAATAATATGTGTTGTTTTTATAAGCAGCATCTGGAGCCCATAGCTGCTTGCTTGCCCAAGGGATATCTCTTAGATGAAGCACTTCTCCATGGTCAATACATGGAGCATCCGCATCTTCCATCGAAAGGACGTGGTAATCCTCCATTTTATACTGGTCCCCATTATCATTAGAAGGCTCATCATGATCAAGGTCATGCGAAGGATAAATATAAAGCTTCCCTTCAAAAACATGCGCGGAAGGATCTGCCGTAAAAATATGCGTAACTAAAGGTTCATTCTGCTTAGAGTTTTTCACACTGATAACCTCCATGTTCATATTATGATCTACTCAAATTATAAACGAAGTTCATCTACTTTGTATACCGATTAAACTAACTTAATTTACGAGGGGACACAGGGACGGTTTTCCTATCCAAAAATTGAAAGATATTTCTCGTTTTTGCCTGGCTATCCGATCTTATATACTTACTTCCTCTTTCTTTTTTAAAGATGAATAACAAGCATCAATGACACGCATATTTGCAATGGTCTTTTCTGCTGAATAGATCAGGGGTTTCTTTTCAAGAATCGTTTCGGAAAGATGATCTATCTCGTATAAATAGATATCTCCATCAACCTGTTCAGTTCTTTGCTGGCCGTCAGATTCAACTATAACCAACCCAACACCACCCTCTACATCCGGACGGAAAGCTCTGGGTACCAGAATCCTCCCCTTCGTGCCCACTACCTCATACTCATGTCTGAAGCTTGCTTCAAAACTGCAATCAAAAACACCCTGAATACCATGGTCAAATTCCAGATAGGCCACCGCCGAAACATCTACACCTGTCTCCGGATCGAGTTTACCATGTGCATGGACTTTCACAGGATCAGCTCCTAAAATAAACCGCATGCTATGGATGCAATAGCTGCCCACATCATAAATACTGCCCCCGCCCAAGCTTTTATCCATGCGAATATTCGTATCACCGTCCTCCATGTAATAGGAGAAGCTGCTTCGCATCAGTTTGACCTCACCAATTTCTCCAGACGCGATGATCTCCTTAACACGCTCATGCTGAGGATGAAATTGATACATAAAAGCTTCCATGAATAAGACATTTTGCTCCTTGCAGTACCTGTCCATTTCAATCACTTCCTCAGCTGTTAAAGCTGCCGGTTTTTCACATAGAATGTGCTTCCCATGTTTGGCTGCTTTGAGGACCCATTTTCGATGGAGACTGTTAGGCAGAGGAATATAGACAGCATCGATGCTTGGGTCTAGCAGAAGCTCTTCATATGTATCATATACTCTTGGAAAATTCAGCTTCGCGGCCACCTCTGCCGCTTTGCCGCTAGAACTGGCAATCGCCGCAACCTCTGCCATAGCCGACCTTTGAATCGCAGGAATGACTTGTGTTTGAGCAATATTCGCCGTACTTAAAATTCCCCATTGGATTTTTTTCATTAGCTTTCCTCCTATCAGTTCAGGATTAAGAAATTGTTGCGGAGCTTATAAAAAAGAGATGAGGGTTTCAAATTATAGTTAACCACCCTAATCTTAACAACCACTATTTTTTTTGTCTATCCGGTTGACTAAGTTAAATCCAACACTTCACCGCATCACCGCACCGGGGGTCAGACCCCCGGTGCGGTGATGCGGTGAAGCAAGTTTGTTGCTCTACCCCAAGAATTCAGGAAAATGGATATACCCCTCTACTCTATTGTTTCTAAATCAAAACTACTAATCTTCCAAGGCACTCTAGTCCCTTTCTCTCATTTATTTCGTAAATCGAAATATTCGACAAATTACAGCACCAATTCTCTATTAACCCTATTAAAATAGCTAGGAAATTACTTTTACTAGTTAAAGGAGCGATGTGTCGATGAAGAAGAACAAAGTAATCACCGGACTAAGTGTTTTGGCATTATGCACTGCCCTTGCTACGCCAACACTGGCAACCAACTCGCCAAATGGGAAACTCTACAACGAAAATCAGGTTTATTCAGTCAATGGATTTACCGATTATGCTGAAATGGTCAAAAGACTGCAGCAAATCGAAGCGAATAGCCAGGGAAAAGTCGCTTTGGAGGTTGTCGGCCAATCAAACCAGGGAAGGGATATTTACCAGGCAAGAGTCGGGACTGGCGAAAAAGTTGTCCTGATTGAAAGCGAGATCCATGGCAATGAGAGCACTGGAACAGAGGCGCTGCTTAGCATGCTTCAATACCTGGGATCTAGCAATTCACCTGAAGCTCAAAAAATCCGCGAGGAAATCACTCTCGTCACTTTGCCAAAAATGAACCCTGATGCATCCGAGCTGGACCGCCGCGGCAATGATATGTCATGGGAAGAGGTCGTCGAGGATTTCCCTCAGCTTGCAGATGCAGCGTCTCCTGCCTGGAATTACTATAACAACCGTATCATCCAGGACAGGGACTACAATGGCCGTCCTGGGTTTGACGTAAACCGGGACTTCAACCCTGACCTTAATTATGTACCAAAGGCAGAAGATTTCCCTGGCACATCAAGTCAAGCTGGCTGGTACATCACGCCTGAATCACAAACCGTGCGCGATGTTTACAAAAAGCTCCAAGCAGAGTTCGGTAAAGTAGATGTCTTCATTGACCTCCACCACCAGGGCCAATATTATGTTGAAGGAACCGACGACCTTGTCACTATGTCTCTTTCAGCAGACTTTGTTCCGGATCCGAGCACTGAAGAAGGCGCTAAATACGCTGAGTACAAGGACAACTATAATTTCGAGTTTTCCAAGCAACTGAATCTTGCCGCCTATAATGCGCTGCAATCTCTTGGTGAAAACTCACCTTTCAACAATATCACTCTTTATCAACAAAACCTGGATCTCCCAGGAACAGCACTTGGAAGCTTCGCTTTGAACGGAAGCGGCACAGTCCTTTTCGAAGTAAGAGGCCAATCGCACTCCTTGGGGCAAAAGAAAAAAGGCCAGCTAGTCAAAGCCGTCGAAACCGGACTATATGGGATTATCAACGGAGTGGTTGATGGTTCAGTAGAGACGCTGGATGCGGATGAATATGATAACATCCCGCAAACTGCCTATTCACCAAGTTTATAAGAGAATGAAAAAAGCGGAGGGCTAAGACCTCCGCTTTTTCAATACCTCCTAAAAGCCAATCAACGCCGCCAGGCTCCTGACCCGCTCTTGAATAGACACTTCCATTTTTAAAAATGGCCTTTCGTTTATGTATAGCAATCCTAACAACAGCATCATCAGGAACATTGGATATAGACGAAACACACTTGAAAGAACTCTCCTCTTATTAGCAACCAAATAAGAAAGGCCTAAGATAATACCAATCCCCACACTTACCCCTACCATATTTGCTACTGCGTCCAAAAACTCAGTGCTTCTTCCAGGGTCCAGGAACTGCCGGTACTCCTCAATGATTCCGACCGTCACCAAGGATAACCATACAATCTTCAGCTGTTGTTTAACACCGTCAGGACCCGAGATTATTAAAAGGAATATTCCTATTAACACTGAAACACCTGCAAAACCCAAGAAATGCATGAGCTTATCCAGTCCGAATATCAGTTGAAAATCCAGCAACCCGATCACCTCTTTAACCCCAGCCTAGCCAAAGTGAGCAGGCGATAATCATTGCGGGAACTGAATTAGGAAGCCCTTCTTAAGCCCAAGGCCATCTTCCTGATAGATTGGAAGCCAGGTTTGCAATTCCCCCTCAAAAAAAGATATTATACTTCTCCTGGATCAATACGACAAACTTCAAGTTAGATTGGTAAAGTTCGACAAATTCTTATTGAGTAATACCCCTATAAGGATTAAAATAGAGGTGAGTTTTAGAAAAATTATCCAAAGGATGTTTTAGATGGCAACTCCTGCACAGAAACATTTTAAAAAGGAAATGAATAAGCTTAATCGGGACGGCTTGAATTTTGAACAGGAAAGCATATATTATCCCGTTAATAGAAAAAAGAGAAGTAACAGGCCGTGGTGGACCTACAGTTTTGCCGGAATCATCCTTTTTGCCATCATGTTTTCTACTATTCCAACCAAGATTTACAATGACTTGATCGTTAATAAACACGACAAAATTTTCAACTACCTGGAGGCTCACCGAGAATATACCGAGAAAAGTGACGCTCTTTTAAATCAACATTTAACCGTAACACCATTTCCTTCAGCTGTTGACTTAGCCTCTTTACAGCAAGATAAAACCTCCCTTAACGTCCTTCTGCTGGAAGCTGAGAAGTTAAAGGTCCCTTCCGCATTCAAATCCCATAAACAATCATTCCTGGAGGCTATGGAGAAACGCCTGTTCATCATTACCTATCTTGAAGTACTTAAAAAGACAAATAGCCCTTATAACGGAGAGCTTACACAGCATATAAATGAACTGAATGTAAAAAAGGAATTGGAGAGGTCTAAATTAATGGGGATTTTTGAAACAGAGGACATTGACTACACTGTCGAAGCGGACGGAACGTTTATCTATCACCTTAAAACCTATTATCCTAACAATTACAACCAGTGAGTAAAATACAGATCAAAATTCATGTAAAAAAATGCCTGGCTGTCTAAAGCCAGGCACTCAGACTACTTCAGGTTACCATCAATCGCTTTCCAGAACTCTTTCGCTACTATTTTATAGCCTTCCTCGCTAAGATGTATATCAGCTGGATTAGGAAGGTATTCTTGATAACGTTTTGCAATTATTTTTTCCGTTGGAACAAAAGTGTCACCGTTATCTTCGGAAGCTTTTTCAATCGTTTGATTCAAATTCTCAAGCAATGGCATCAAGGACGCTTGCTGCTTCTCCGGCAAGTGTGGGAATGGATTATAGTAACCCATTACGTAGACATCGACATTTGGATTTAATTCATCTATTGTTTTTAAAATTTGGTTTAAATTGTTCTGCACTCCTACCAAGGCTGCCTGGATTTTCACAAGATCGTTCGATCCCAGCTCCTTCAAAAGATCATTTGCCCCAATGTCCAGCACGATGACTTCCGCATCTTCTATGGATTGTATGACATCCGTGTTTGTCAGCACATCTTTTAATAACTGACTGGAAACATATCCTGAGACACCATGTTTATTTAAATCCCCTTTGAACTGAGATTGTTCAAACCTTGCTTTTAAAAAATCCCCATATCCCGAACCAATTTCACGATATGGAGTCTGTCCTGCAGCCAAAGAATCACCTAGTACCGTTAAATCTACTACCTTTTTTTCCGGCTTTGCAAATGCACCACCAGGTAAGCCTAATAACAATGTCCCCGTCAGCAATACACTGGCAAACTTCTTTGTAAGAATCATAGTATCCCCCTTAAAATCGTTCTTAATAGAGCACAATTTTATTTTATCAGAGAAAAACAATAAAAGATAGAATATTTAGTTAATTTATCTTTCTGCTCAATAGTAGCAATTACCGAGTTTCTTTTTCATACAATTAGGAAGGAAGAAGGACATCTCATGTCTTTCAAGCTTTTAGAAAAGAAACTGACAATATTGCTAACCTATGATAATCTCAATACTTTTTCAACAGACTGTTTTGTGTTTAAAAAATGAGAAACCTTTAGTATTTATTACCGTCTAATTTATTTAGAAAGGGTGATGTACATTGAAAACCATCAAGCTTCCACTTCTATTCACTTTAATTTCATCACTATTATTCGTATATGGCTGCAGTAATGACCCAGAAAACAATCAGCAAAACTTCGATGTAATCACCAGCGAAAAAAACTTGCCTGCGAACATGCAGGAACTGGCATTTGAACGAGAAGAAACGCCGCGTTCTCAATATTTAGTGAGGATGCCAGATAACCAAGCAGACTTTGAAAATTTTTGGAGCTTGTATGGATTTAAAAAACAAGCACCTGAATTAGACTTTAAGGAGAAAAGCGTTTTCTTTATAGGAGTATATGAATCCGGAAGCTGTCCATCCGAGATTGAAAAGGTAGAACTTAATGCGGACAACACTACAATAACCATTGCTCACCCAAACGGTAATTGCACTGCAGATGCAACACCGAGGACATTTGTCATCCAGATAGATAAAGAAGAAGCCAAGAATATAACGAGCTTCATTATTATTGAAGGTGGTACAGAAACAACCGTGCCATTGGAGAACTAGCAATTCCTGGGTAGTGGACAAAGCTCTGCTATCATTTACGAAGTATGTAGTTGTAATTATTTTTCAGGGGGTTAAGGCGTGAGAGCAGATAAACATACAGGAAAGAAAAAAAGAAAATGGCTCCGAATTACTGGTGTCGCATTTCTTTTATTGATGATTGCAATTGGTGCTTACATCTATAATGTATACTCTTCCCTCACAAATGCAGTGGAAACGATGCACCAGCCAATCGATAGGGATCAATCAAGCAAGAGGGAACAGAAAGTCACTATTGAAAGCAAGGAGCCTTTTTCTGTTCTGATGCTGGGGGTTGATGAAAGACCTGGTGATAAGGGACGATCAGATACCATGATTGTGCTGACTGTTAATCCAGAACTCAATTCGACGAAAATGTTGAGTATTCCACGTGATACAAGAACAGAAATTATCGGAAAAGGCTTTGAGGACAAAATCAATCATGCCTATGCATTTGGCGGAGTGGAAATGTCCATCGACACAGTGGAAGAATTCCTTGATATCCCGATAGATTACTATATTCAGGTTAATATGGAAAGCTTCGAAGACATCGTAAATGCCGTCGGCGGAGTTGACGTTCACAATAATTTGGCTTTCTCCGCAGGCGGACATAACTACCCTGAAGGTGAAATCACCCTTGACGGCAAGGAAGCCCTATCCTATGTCAGAATGAGAAAGCAAGACCCGAATAACGATTTCGGCCGCCAGCAAAGACAAAGAGAAGTCATCCAGGGTGTTATAAATAAAGGTGCCAGCTTCAGTTCACTCACTAGATTTGATGATATCTTTGAAGCACTAGGAAAAAACGTCAAAACAAATATGACATTCGAAGAAATGACAGATATCCAACAACATTATAAAAATGCAGGCAAAGACATGCAGCAGCTGCAATTAGACGGAACAGGAACAAAAATCAATAAGATTTATTATCTCATTGTAGAGGAAGAAGAAAGACAAAGAGTTCAAAAAGAGTTGAAGGAACATTTAGAAGTTCAATAGACTGTGAAGGAACGGTAACACTTGAAACCGTTCCTTTGTTTTATCAAAAATCCCATCCAGTTTAGCGCAAATTAGATATTCATTAAAACTAATGGGTTAGTTTCAATTATTTTTCCACAATCGCCTTTATATTTCCATTTAGTATAAAAAGAGAGAGAAAATTTTTCTCTCTCTTCCTTCCTTATTTATTTCCACTGCAAATCTTCGTATCCTTTGTCTTTTATTCCTTGGTTTGTTTCCTTGATGATGGCCGCTCCTCCACGTTGGAGGTATTCGTCAACTAATTTATCCCAGTCAGAGACAGGCCTCTGGCCAGCGATCATCTTGGCTTGTTCATTCATAAGGAACTGCATCAGGTCTGTTCCCTTTTCCTGGTCTGTCTGTGAAATGACTCCGTTTACAGGGTTAATATACATCTCATTTGATTCGAACATATCTTGTAAGGAATTCACCAAGTCCTTCATTTCCGCTAACTTATAATCATCTGCGTAACGAATTTTTGCATCAGAAGGTACGTGCTCCCTGTTATCTAAGAAATAGGTAGATGGAGCAAGGCCATCGGAGGAGAAGTTTGGCACACGGACTGGCTGGTCTCCTTCCATGTTATAGCCTGTTCCTTCTTTACCCCACATCCAGTCGAAATCCTGGTTTTGAGGATTTCTTTCTTCTCTCGGATAGAAAGTTTTCCCTGCATCCACAATCTCAAGTGCTCTGTAAATTTCCCCTTCGTCATCGGCAAGCTTTGCATTAAGAGCAAGGATTCCTGAGTTTCCAGAACCCATCGTGAAACCTTGAGAACCATCAGGAGCTTTGAAAGGTGGAAGAGCTACAAACTTTGCTTCAGGATGGATGGACAATAATCCTGACATATAGTCTTCGCTCATCCCTGAAACGCCGCCGACAAAGATTCCTGCTTTGCCTGAGTAAAATTCATTATTTGTATCTGCCCAGTTCAGAACAGCAAAATCTTTTGTCATCGCACCCTCTTTATAAAGGTTGGCGAAGAACTCAATCAAATCTTTGCGCCCTTCAGAAATCATGCCTGGAATAAAATCACCATCCTCATTCTTATGGTACCAGGCACCAAAATCCCAGTAAGCGCCCATATTGAAGTTCGGGTTGATATTTTCGCCGATAGCAAGGCCATAAGTATCATTTTTACCGTTTTTATCAGGGTCATTTTTTGTAAATGCAACCGCCACGTCTTCTAGCTCTTCATAGCTTGTAGGAACCTCTAATCCGAGATTATCTAGCCAGTCTTTACGGATGATTGGCACGAGCGGATATTCATTTGAATAGCGTGGAATACCATAGATTTTACCGTTCACTTTAAAAGCATCGTAAACGTGTTCTGGTATTTTCGAAAGTGTCGGGTAATGCTTTAGGTAATCATCCAAAGGAAGGAATGCGCCTTCCTTTGCCCACTGATAAAATCTTGTGTCATTTGCCTGGAAACCAACTAAATCTGGCATGCTTCCAGAAGCAACAATAGCTGAAGATTTTTCCGCATAATCACCCTGAGGTATTATTTCAGGCTTGAAGTCAACATTGAATTTCTCATTGATCATATCCAAACCAGGGCTTTTTGCTGGCGGCGGATCACCAAAGCGGAACGTCATCCCGGAAATCTCATACTTTTTGCTGTGGTCAAACGGATCGATGGCACTTTCTTTTTCATCTTTATCCTTCTTATCGGTGTCGCTTTTCGTTTCTTCCGATGTACAGCCAATTAACGACAAGCTAAGAGAAAGACTCAAAAAACTGACTAAAAGATTTTTTCTCCTCAAATTAACCCCTCCAGCTTCTTTTTTATATTCAAATGAAATACTTCCGCAAGCACGCCTCCAAAGTCATCAGCCTTTTACAGAACCCAGCATCACTCCTTTAGCAAAATGTTTTTGCAGAAATGGATAAACAATTAATATTGGAATGGTCGCTAATAGGATAGCTGCCATTTGTACCGTTTCTGGCGGAGGTAATGACTCCATCATTTCATGGGCGCCGAGTGCAGCGTTTGGCTCGTTCACAATGACGATTTGTCTCAGGATGACCTGGATCGGCCATTTTGCAGGGTCATTCAAGTAAAGCACGCCTGTGAAATAACTATTCCAGTGGCCGACCGCGTAGAAGAGCCCAAATGCGGCTAGCGCTGGTTTTGATAATGGTAAAATCACCTTCGTAAAAATCTGAATATCATTCGCACCATCAATGATTGCTGCTTCCTTGAGTTCTTCCGGTATGCCCATAAAAAACTGCCTCATGATAATTAAATTAAATGGGCTGATGGCAACAGGAATGATCAAAGCCCACCATGTATTCAGCAAGCCTGTCGCTTTTACAATCATATAGGTTGGAATCATCCCTGCTGAAAACAGCATCGTAAACAGTACCAGGAAAAGAATCGCTCGCTGCCCATAAACTCCTCTCGTCAATCCGTAAGCCATGGTCGAAGTGAACACCAGGTTGACGAACGTCCCGACCACCGTTATGTAAATCGTGACGAAGATTGACCGGATGAATTGGTCAGATCCAAGGATGAAGGTATAAGCATCGGTCACCCAGTCCTTTGGCCATAAAAGCAGATCATTTTCGAGAAAGTCGCTGAGACTTGAAAATGAAACTGCGAAGATATAAAAGAATGGGAAGATCATTGTTGCAGATATGATTACTAACAAAATAATATTTACGCCATCAAAAACTTTCTCTCCGGCTGAAGTTTTATACATCACTATCCCCTCCCATGCACGTTAATATAGACCCTCTTCTCCAAAGCGTTTCGCCAATCGGTTCGCCATGACGACCAGTATGAGGCCGATTATGCCTTTGAATAATCCGACAGCGGTCGCAAAGCTATAGTTCGCTTGCTGGATCCCTTTAAAATAGACGAAGGTATCGAGGACGTTTCCGGACTCCATATTGAAGGGATTGAGCATCAGGAAGATTTGTTCAAAACCACTGTCCATTACATTCCCTAAACGCAGAATCAGCATGATGATGATCGTGCTCTTGAGAGCAGGCAGCGTAATGTGCCAGATTTGCCTCCACCGATTCGCCCCATCCATCACAGCCGCTTCATATAAATGCGGGCTTATCCCTGATAGCGCTGCCAAAAAGATGATCGTTCCCCAGCCAGATTCCTTCCAGATAATCTGGAGGACAATCAGCGGTTTAAACCAAGCTGGATCTGTTAAGAAAGGCAAAGCATTCATACCAAGAACATTAACGATAAAGCTATTAATCAACCCTTCACTCCTTAAAAAGATGACCGTAATACCTACTACGACAACCCAAGATAAGAAATGCGGCATGTAAACAACAGACTGTAAAAAACGTTTAAGCAGCTGGCTGCGCAACTCATTCAGCATCAGTGCAAGTACGATCGAAATTGGGAATGCGAAGATGATTTGCAGCATCGATATTTGCAACGTATTCCAGATGACCCGGACAACCTCTTTATCCTCAAATATCAGCTGGAAATACTTAAGCCCTACCCAAGGACTGTCGGCAAAGCCCCGAAATGGACTATAATCCTTAAAAGCTAGTAAAAGTCCAGCCATGGGAATATAGCGATAGATCAAGAAAAACAAAACACCTGGTAAGAGAAGCAGGATCAAATATCGGTCACGCCATAACTTCCTTTTGAATTTACTCCATCTTGTATCGGGTTTTATTTTATTGTGAAGGTCCGGGGAAGATTCATATTCAGGATTGTGCTTGACTTCCAATAACTAGCTCCCCTTTCTCGTATGTATTTTTCGCATGTGTACCCCACTTCTAATACATGTATATGACATGTATTTATAAAGTAACAATAATACAAATTTTAAGAAAATTCAATATATATTTTAAATCTTTTATTCGCGTGCTTTTTGATCCAGGAGCTCAAACAGCCTTAAAGAGAGACTCATTAATGGCAGGGCAATTAAACTTCCACCAAAAAAAGGCAATAGACCTGGAACTTTAATCATTAAATAGTATGGGAAATAAAACCCCAGGGCCATGAGTACAGAATAGATGGGGTTCGAAAGTGCAATTAAAATAGAGTTCCTGATATATTGGAACATCCGCAAATCATATTGGACATAGACAGGAAAAGCGAATAGCAGGGATGCAAGATAGAACACACCAAGGATAAAAAAGAAGAACGAGAAAAGAGTGCCCCATATAGACGGGATGCCGCGGAAAAACAGGAGATCTACATAGAGGATCACCCCGATGATAATCCATACATATCCATAAAGGTTGGCTTTAAAAAATTCACGCTTGTACTCCTCTGTAAAATGAAGGTACAAAGGCACCTCCATATCCCCATTTTGTCTCCATTTTCTGATGACAGCAAACATGGCAACAGTGGAGGGGAAAAACCCTGCAAGAACAGCGCCGATTAAAATCCCACCAAGCCAGAGCAAATTCAAGAAAGCCAGCTTCATAGCACAGTTTCCATATCGGTAAAGGCCACCCTTCCATCCTGTTAAGTCCATCGGTGTGTCACCCTTTCAAAAAATAACCAGATGTGTAAATAATCTGACTATTCCAATCTTACAATAGCTTCTCTCTTTTTACTAGACTGCTCTGAAAAATAGGTCCAAATAATAGATACCCGCTGACAATTCAAACTCCAGAACACCTTTTTCTGAATCCCAAAGAACCTGCTTTTCACTAGGAGGGTTACCGTTAAGCAAAATACAGTGAGGATTAGCCGCTAGAATATATACTTTCCCCTTCTGATGCTGCTCTATTTTCACTTTTGCAGATTCTTCATAAAAAGAGCCGGAAACATTTATGTTTTCACTAGAATGAACGAGGACGGTTTCATTCAATACTAATTCATTGCCACCAACAATCCCGAATTTGATAGGCGCTTTCTCATCATGAGCAAGCGCAATCCAGCCCTGTTCTGCTTTTATCTTCACTTGATTGTCTTTACTAGATTGATAAACAGTTGTTCTCTCCTCATTCACTAGCAGATAATCTGTTATGCCTAAGTCGGGATCTGTTACCTTCAAATCAAAAAACGGACCTGAACGGAATAATTCATAGCTTAGTTCATTCTTATTTTCTGACCCACAAGGCCTGATCAAGGTAACGAGGTTCTGAAACCTCTCACTTTCTTTGAGCCTAACCTGCAGACAAGCTCCATACTGCTCTGCTCCTGGATATCTGGTAACCACTTTTTCTGCATCGGAAGGATAACAAACCGAGATCTCTGCCACAGCTTTCTCACCGGTAAAGTGAAGAGTGTTTTGATTCAGTTGTTCTCCAGCTGCCAGAATCTCTCCCCCCGCGTGGATACTGGCAGGCGTATGGAACAAAAAGGATAGATCGCTCTCATTAACCGATTTTTCCACTTTATCGAACATCACAAAATAACGCTGATCAAGATGAATGATTTTCCGTTCCCAGCCAATTATCTCAGGACCATAGGCTCCGCTTGCGTCCCCAATGATGTAAGAAAACCCTTCTGAAGTATAGTAATCTACAAATCTGCTTCGGCCCCTGTACATTTGCCCCTTGCCATCGACAAGCATACTATTATGTCCAACTGTTCCCAGCGTGAATTCCCTTCTTGGTCCCTCAACATAATCCTGATAGCCAGGATTCGTAATCAACCATTCGCCCGCAGTATGCAAAACGAAATTATTCTGATCGAAATGGTTATGATCTTTTCCGGATTCACTCGAATTAAAAGCAAGCAGATGATCCCCTTCCTGCCAGCCGCTTCTTAGTGACGCCCAGCCGATAACTGGAAACACCTTCGAGTTTTGCTTGTAAAATTGGCCAGGTTCCACAGGGGCTGGTATCTTTTTAAAGTCCAGCAATAAATCCAGCTTCTTCTCTGGAAATCGGTGGATAAACCAGCTTGCAACAGGATGATTCCGATTCGATGCAAGCACAGCCATCGAATACAAAATATCCAGCTTATAAAATGAATCCGAAAAATTAACGAAGCTGGCATTCGCACCCGTGCCTAACATGTACATAAAAACATCAGGAAGAAAGCTGAAGTATTCATGGTTGATCAACTCATCGCGTGAAGCAGACCGCTGCAGGATGTCAGCAGCCATTAACAAATGGCGTGCCGCAACATTCAGATATAATAAGCCTTCTATTTCTGGATCCTTCAATCGGTTATCCAAATAAGTGCTGATGTACTCAAATGAATTTTCCAGGAAAAGCTTGACCCGATCCGTGTATATCGGGACATCCAGTATCGCCAGTGCGCCAACGAACATTGAAACTCGCTTGGATGCAATGATATTATGGCTGTCCTGGTTATCGAAATCGATCTCCAGCGGTTGAAGTCCCTTTGAAAAAATCGCCTCTTCAATCGTCTCTTTTTCCTGAGCCGATAATGTGTTGAATACCGCATCATAGCCAATTGCCACTCCTAACAGGAAATGCGCATTGCTTAAATTGCCCTCGGCTCCACGATGCGGGAATTCATACCATTTTGAAAAAGAAGATAGAGACAGCAAATATTCTTTTATCATTGAAGAGTAACGGACATCCCCTGTCATTCCATAAGCAAAGCTCAGTACCTTAATCCGCTCCTCTATTGCTCTGGAATACATCGTCCAGAACGGATAATCCACATAGCCAGGAGGGTCGCCTACAGGATCAAGCTCAACAAGTGGCAGTGTGATGTCGAGTACAACATCACAGCTTGGATACGCCACCTTGAAATCATTCTCAGCGAGATATTTCTCTGCTTGCTGCTGGACTTCCTCCCAGATTTCGCCGAAAGAGATAGCGCTGGCACCGGCAGCGTCATCCACACTTACCCGGGATTTGATTTCTTTTATCTCCCGAGCATTGAACAAAATTCTTGGATGAGGCTTTAAGTCTTTAAGAAACTGGATTGTATCCATTTTAAACAACAAATCCTTTCCGGCTATAGAGCTTATCAAAGAAAAGCTAAGAAACGATGACTCCTTTGTTTAGCATGTCATCAATCCTTTTGCAGCTGACTTCTGCTTTTTCCATATTGGCCCATAACAAATGAAGCTCACTTTCAATCAATTCCAGTTCCTTAATTGTCACATTGAGATCCTTTACGGTCACAGCATGGGGCATAATGTCCTTGAAGGCATTGTAATGTGGCGGATGCACCCCTGGCTGGAGCAAGTAATTGTCTTCAGCCACGAAACGCAGGACTGGAATCGTACAGCCATTCTGTTTGACCATCGTTTGCGCCTCTGTACTGACCATATAGCTAACCAGTGCCTGGGCTGCTTCCTTCACCTGACTGTCTGCATTGATTCCCAGCGCTCCGCCAAGCAGCAATGTAGCGGGTACTGACTTCTTCGGTGGAGGGAGGATATCCCATTTAATTTTGTGATCCCTGAACTCATTCATAAAATAATAGGTTGTTAAAATCATAGCTGCACGTTCACGCATGAAAAGATTTTCAGCAAGGACATTGCTCCCATGTGAAAAAATAGGCGAAACTTGATGTTTATACATCAGGTCCACACAAAAATCGAGCGCTTCGATGTTTTCTTTGCTGTTCATTCGTGACTTTGAACGGTCATCTGACATGAATCGCCCATTGTTTTGCAAAAGGAAAACTGGCCAGCGGTTTGTCAATGATGAGAAACAAAATCCGTATTGATCGATTAATTGGTTACCATCAGTATCTTTTGTATTGCGGCGGGCAATATCCAGCAAGTCGTCCCATGTTTCCATCTTCACTTTTTCAGGAATTCCCGCTTTTTCAAACATCTTTTGGTTGTAGCAAATCATAACCGGAGAAAATACGAATGGTGTGACGAGCAGTTTCTGTTGATAAGTGAACATTTCAAAAACCTTGTCATAGCTATCCTTTTCTGGATTGATATTTTCAGGTAAAAATGGCTCAATGACGCCCAATTGCTCCGTCTCAGCCATCTGCCGGAAATGGTAATCGGATACAACGAACACATCTGGACCGTTGCCTGCTCCGATTGACTCCGTCAAATTATACACATATTGACTGTTAGGCAGGATTTGAAGGTTTACCTTGATATAAGGATTCAACTGTTCGAACCGTTTAATGATTAGTTCTACTATTTCAATTTCATAAGAATCCGAAAACCAGCCAAGATTAATGGTTTGCTTCTGGGTATCGTGTGGAATCGTAACCCTGTTTCCTTTTCCAGGTATCTTCTCAATCAGGCCTTCCTCCACCAACTGTGCCAGTGCCTTCCTAATGGAAACACGACTTAAATCATATTCTTTGCTTAATGTATTTTCGGGAAGGATGAATTCACCAGGACGAATTCTCCCTGAGATAATCTCTTCTTTGAGGTCGCGGATGAACTTATTGTACCGATCCTCAAAATCACTTTTTCTTTTCAGCATTCACAGACAGCTCCCATACAGCTTAATAACCCTAATTTTAATAGAGTTATCGAAGTTTTGCAAAAATGATTTTCACTCTCTCAGCACGTATCCGCAGACAGCCAGCGATCAAGAAAAGAATACGATAGCTCCCTGATTTCAGGCGGGAAATCATGTCCAGAATTTCCAATCAAGGAAGTGAATTTCCCTTCCTCTCCCAGCCATTCATATAAAGTATGCAAGTCTGCGAGACCCTCTGCTGCCGACTTCCAATGAGGGAAGATCCGATCATTTTGGCCATCCACATAAATAACGGTGTCGACGCAGCCAGCGCGGCAATCTCATTAAATTCAAATGGTGTTTTCCCTTGAGCTATATCGTCACTAAGCTTCGGGATATGGGAAAACCACTCTCTCCTGCCCCAACGATGAGTTTCAGGATCATCAGCCAAAGGAGAGAAGCCGCAGCTGCAGACCACTGCCTTGACTCTTTGATCAGCACCTGCAAGAAAATAAGCATTATAGCCTCCTAGCGAATGGCCGATTACACCAATTCTCTCTGGATCCACCAATTTAAAGGCTTGGAGCAGGCTTATACCTTGCTGATGGTCAATTATCATTTTTGCGACAGCAGACCATTCGGGATGCTTTTGATAAAAAGAGGCAGTATGGAAAGGCTTGTCATCATCCAGAATTCTCTCTCCAGCCGTGACCGTATCAGGTGCGAGCACCACATAACCCCTTTTCACAAGCTCCAGGCCGTATTGGCGGTTCATTCTTCCTGTGGACAAACTGATGTCGTCCTTTCCAGTCTCACTCGTAGGGTGTAGTGCAAGTATTGCAGGAAAGGCCTTTTCTGAAAAACCTCTGCCGGAAAATAGCATCACCTGTACTTCTTCATCATTGGTTATATGAGCGTCATGAAGCTTTGGGATTAGCAAATTAGCCGTTACCCAATCATCGTAAACTGAAGAATAGCGAATTTTGATAAGATAATGGTCTTCATTGGCCGCCCAAGAATCGATTGTCATACTCATATCGACAAGCCGTGGAAGGCCTCCGATACAACTTAGCCATTTGCGCTGAATCGATTCCCTCTTCCTGTTCCAGTCATCACGCGATCGTACCCCCTCCAGCAAGGGCGGAATCCCCTTTGCAGAGAGTGACCTTAAAGAATACAAAATCTTCACCTCAATCCTATGTTCATCCTCAATAGAATTTATATAGGTAACTCAGTCAGCTTTTATACTGTATAGATGGCTTCCGCCTCCGTAAAACACCCTCCCATTATGCAGGATCACTCCGCTTGACGCCTCCTCAGGGAGAGTGTGGACAACAATAGGGTCATTAAAGCTCCCTCCATCAATTTCAACTGAAACCAATGTGTTTGTTAATAGAATCAGGAGTTTACGAGAATCTTGATCATAAACAAAGGCATTGCGGACGACACTTCCCCATCGTGACAAGTCTTTTCTGTAGTGCACTTCATGGGTCAATGGATTGCATACAAAGTAAAGGCACTTGTCTGTCAGGCAGTGTGCCCGATCAAACGGATCGATATAGATTTGGGCAATTTCCCCCGTTCCTTTTACTGGGATAAAAATATCTGCAATCCTCTGATTCTGCCAATTCAGCAAAAACAGCCGGGCATCTTTCTCAGCGGAATTCGCTCCTCCCGGTGTATCAATGCTTGTTCCGCCAAGGATCAACCCCGAGCTTAGTTCTCCGAGACTTACCGTGCTTTGGTTCGGAACAACCTGATTATGGGACAGAACTGTATTTTGTTCGGTAACGGTATTGTAGATGCCCAGACCGCCGCCAACCATTCCATAACCGGGGAAGCCTCCCCAAATAATATGTTTTCCGTCGTTAACAGCAAAGGAACAGCGCGGACGATGAATCTCCTCTGTCTGCAAGATCAGCCTAGGGTTATTCCCTTTAATAAATGGTTTTTCCGTATCAATGGTGTACAGCTTACCGCCTGCATAAGCTGCTCCAACGAGGAGCCTGCCTTGTGCTGCATAAGCTGCGATATTTCCACCACCACCATGCTCCATCACCTCACCGCCAAAATTCGTTAACTGATTATTTGAAAAATCATATCTAAATAACTGGAGCGGATGCATGGACGTCCCATATAAATGGCCATCAGGACCTTGGACCAGCGTGGACAGGCTTGCCCCATCAGATTGATAGCTGAACTCTATCCGTCTTAAGGCACCTGTTTCTTTATGCACTAAATCAACATAGCCCTCTGAAAGGCTGTAAGCAGGCACTTCATACACTGACTCCATACTTTGGTGCACTTTTTTAAAGCCAGTACCTGAAAAACGTGAAGGTCCCAGAACACGCACGCCACATTCCTTCACCCTTCCATCGAAAAATCCCATCCAACGTGAAGACTTGTTTACCTCTTTTAGATCAGTGGCTTCCCAATGGCCATAAACCTCACCATCTGTACCTAAATAGACATATCCCGCTCCCTTTTCCCGCTCGATCTCAGGAACAAGGTTCCTTCTTTCTCCACTTTCAGGATGGAAGGCAACAAGATTCTTATGCTCTGTTCCAATTCCGATATAAACCCAGCCGCTGTAATCAACCGCTGCGCTTCCTGGGTATTTTTCCATCGCATCCATTGAGCCGTAATCCAGCACTTCTTGCCTTTTGGGACAATACCTGAGCAGGTGACAATGTGGATAAGAAGTGAAATAAATATAGCCAGCCTTATCCTCGGCAAAGCTGAAGCCGACAATTTCTTCCCCATTATCAATAACTGTATGAAAGATGAATTCCTCCAAAAAGGGATCAAGGACGAGCAGCATTTGGCCGGCCCCTGTGTAAAACAATCCATTGCTGCTGAAAGAAGAAAATGGATACTCCTTATTGCCGTCGGGAAAAAAAACTTGTTTTGCAGTCCCGGTATCAGGATTAATGATGAGCACAAACCCTTTGGCAGCAATAACCAACCTTGTTTCATCCTCTCTAGAACAAAAAGCAGCGGTCCGTTCCTCATCAGCCTGTACCGGAATCCCGTGGTCAATAAAACCCTCTTGCACTTCCATCTCCATTCCTCCCTCTATAAATGTTGATTTATCAACGGTTTGACCCGTTGATGGGGTGTCAAAAAAATATTTTTCGACACGCTTCCTAACAATATCTTTAAATTATGTGAAACTATTCCATTACATGGGTGCGCTACGCGGTCACTACTGGATAATGATGGAAAGTAGTGTAGGAATTTATGCGATGCACAATGGATCTCTGCGTAGCTTATGATGACGTACCCTCCCATGTCTCTGGGCATCTAAGTGCCTACATTCCTTCGTTCGGTCTAGTCATAAGGCAGAGGCTAGCGAAGCTCCTTTAGGGACTCAAGGTCGAATGGAAAAAATAGTGCCAGCTTCTCCGTGTCATCCAGTTGTCTAGGTCCAATTAAGGGGATGTAGGGATTTATGCAGCCTCTGCGAGACTAGGAATATCCCTCATCATTCGCTTTGCGTCAAACGCTTTGTGTTTTGTGCTAATTCCGTGTAAAACTTTTAATAGCTTCCCGCATAGAACCACGATGGATTGCTTCTTGCGTAAAGGATTAACCTGACGGTTTGTGTAGTACTCGTGTAGTTTCTTAAATGCTTCATTGTGTCGAATCATTGGCATCATCACTCGGAAAAGGAGGGCCCGCAGCTTTCTTCTGCCCCGTTTGGAGATGCGTTTTTGTCCTTTATGCAGGCCGGAAGAGTTTTCACGTAACGTTAGTCCCGCTAGTTTGATTAGTTGGCGTGGATCTTCGTAGTGTGAAAAGCTGCCGATTTCCGCTAATAGATCGACAATCGTTGTATCTCCAAGTCCTGGAACCGTTGATAGCCATTCGTATTCTACAGTCGTTTTTACAAGCTCAACCAAGTGTTGAGTAATGTTTTCGATATCTTTTTCTAGTTGATGGAAACGACGGACGAGTGTGGCGATCTCAATACGGGCCATCTCACGTCCTTCTGTTATTCCAATAGAGTTGGCTGCGACTTCCATAAGGCGCAACGCTTTCGGTCTTTGTGGGGATTTAAGCCCCTCAGCCTTCCGATAAAGGGTTAAAATTTCATCGGGCTGTTTCTCGTGAAGGTCACTCGGAAATGGGGTATATTCAAGTACCGCCATGGCCATCTTTCCAAAAGTCGGAAAAACCTGAACGAACTCTGGAAAATAGCGATCCAGCCAGCGAATAATCATGTTCTTGACAGCACCCAATTCATCTGTCAATTTACTTCTAAACGTTGACCCAACGCGAAGTTCGGCCTCCAATCCTTTCAAGATGCGAGGATAACTGAACCGTCCGTCTTTCAACAGTCGAGCGATCACTAGTGCATCTTTACGGTCATGTTTGGTTGGTAAGTTGTCATCCAGCTCTTTAGATCGCCTTACATGCATCGGATTGACCATCGCCAGGGGAATGCCCCTTTCCTCAAGGAAATAGGCTATATTGAGCCAGTAATGGCCTGTTGGTTCAATCCCGATGAGGACCTCTGTTTTTCCGTTCTCTCTCATGGCAGCGAGAACACGCTGATAGAAAAGCTCGAATCCACCTCCAGATTGAGTAACAGAGAAAGATTTTTGGAGCACTCGTCCTCGATCGTCCACAAAGCAGGCATAGTGTGTCAGCTTCGCAATGTCGATACCGACTACAAGTGTTTTTTCGGTGACTTGATTTATTTTCTGATTTTGTTTAAAATCCATGTTGGAGTCCTCCTTGGTTACCTAAGTTAGGGGTCAATTCGGTGCACGATTTGACACCCCGTATCATACCAAGAGGGCTCTTTTTTGTTCAAGTCCCCGAAAATCCTCTTAACAGGAATGCTCCTTTCAACTATCAATATATAAATCCAGGGTATAGAACTTTTTTGCAGCAACCCTTTTCTGCGGTCCATCTGATCTGGAGCAGAAGTCTACTTTGTCGTACAGCAACGGTTCTTTTAATAGCCCCCCTATCACCATCACCTTGCATAATAAGCAGCTACCTTACTTACAGCACTGATCATTTCTTCAATATCCTGATTAGAATAAAACTCATTCAAGTTTAGGCGAACAGCAGTATTAAGGATTTGTTCGGCGTTAGGACAGCTGCCCGGTGAATAATCATATGTTCCCTGGTCGAACGGATAGTGGCTATTCTTATAGGCTTGCCTTTCCTGAAATAACGACTGCGCATAGAGAACCTTTGGGATATAACCAGCCTGGTTAGGAATCCCTTCCGCTGTGAGTGCATCAGAGAATTCTGCTCGTGTGCAGCTCAGTTCGTCTAAATTAAGCGTTAGCATGTAAAACCAATAGCTGCACCATCCCCCGTCAGTTATTTTCATCGGTATGATGCCTTTCAGGCCTGTTAGACCTTCATTCAGTCTTTCACCGAACTCGTTCCTTCTCGTGCAGATCCATTCAAGCTTCTGGAGCTGTGCAATTCCTACGGCTCCCTGTAGTTCTGTCATACGGTAATTCGGTGCCAGGTACTCTAAATCCTTCGTGACTGAATTCCCATGTCGGTGATAGTTCTTATCCGCAAACGCATGCGTGGTAAAATAATCTGCTTCATTCCCTGAGTTGACCGTGACAATGCCGCCATCCCCGGTAGAAATATGCTTAAAATCATTGGTGCTGAAACAGCCGTAGTCACCAATTGTCCCTGTTAAACGTCCCTTATAAGTCGTGAGGTAGCTCTGGGCACAATCCTCAATCACCTTGAGGTTATGTTTTCGTGCCAGCTCCATGATAGAATCCATATCACACGGATTTCCGGCAAGATGGACAACCAGAATCGCCTTCGTTTTCGCCGTAATCTTCTTTTCTATGTTTTCTGCTGTCATGTTATAGCTGTGCGGATCGAGATCGGCGAACACTGGAACCGCATTTTGATAGAGGATTCCGATAACCGTCCCCTGATCTGTAATCGGGCTCGTGATCACCTCGTCACCTGCAGTAACGCCAGCAGCGCCGAGAGCTACATGCAGGGCCGCAGTGCCTGACGAAGTCGCAACACTATATCTCACCTGATACATATCGTTAAAAACAGCTAGGAACTTTTTTACTTTTCCCCCGAAGTGGTAAAACAGGGTATTTTGCTCAAGAGCCTCAAGCAACTCTCTCGCTTCTTCAAGCCCGAACCGCTTTCCTGTCCCAAAAGCGGTCTTTTTCACACTTTCGCCGCCATGTATGGCTAACCGAGTATGACTCATGCTCCTTCCCTCCCCTCTTCCTAGACGATATTCGATACTGTCTTGACCTTACGGCATTGGAATCCGAACCTTTTCACTGTTTCTTCATCATCGGAGCACTGATTAGCTGCCAACGGAACAAGCAGGACAAAGTCGTCCCGGCCGATAACACCGTCAATTTTAATTTCACCAGAGACCCCTTCAATTACCACCTTTCTCCGTGCTCGTTCCCATTGATTGACTTGCTTCGATGTCCAGAAGGTGAATTCTTGATCCCTGGCCGTCCGAATCACTTCAATGATCGCTTCCCTTACCTTAGGCTGGTTGTAGATATGATATTGATGGAACAAAAAGTGGGCCAAGCCATTCACCCTTTTAACACCATCCAGAAATGGCTGTATTACACTTGAGTCAGCAAGAGTATTGTGGTTTAAATCCTGAGTCAGAAAGCCCATTTCGAGGACATCATAATGGCGGTTTTTTTCATCGGCCCAGGCAACCGGAAAATAAGGGTGGCAGGTACCAAATAAAAATCCGATATTCCCCTTCTTGCTCGGACCTCTTGTCTGATCCGTTTCGATTCCATACTTTTCGCACCAGGAAAATAGCTCCCCCCAGCCTTCAAAAAGTGTGTAATGGTTTTTATTCGAAGTGAAATGATTCAGTCCTGTCACCTTTTTGAGCCACTCAAGCTGGTCGGAAAAGGCTTTTTCTGACCAGACACCAGCGTCTTGATGGAGCGCATTATAATGTAACGCAAGCTCATGTCCATCAGCTTTGATTTTTTCATAGATTGGTGGATTGTATCCCGGCGCAATCATGCACCAAGTCGTTTGGACATCTTCCGCTTTCAGCGTTTCTAATGTCAGAAGGGCCGATTCATCTACGTTCAAATCACTGTCATGCGAAATCATCGCTACATGCTTCACATCATCAGGCCAGTAATCTATAAAAGGAACCGTCAGTGATTTTTCCGCGGCACAGGCAAAAAGATGCCCGACAATCGCTTCCTTCCACAGATCAGCATACGGATGTGCGAAGTATGGCATGCCTGTTTCCGTATGGGAGCGGTCCATTTCCCAGTCCAATTCAAATCCATCATCCGCTTTTAAAAGGTTTTCATCCAGGTTCGCCGTCCCATCCGGAGCCGGGATGCCATCCTTAGTAACAGGCCGGGTCCCTTGCTGCAGGCCGACAATGGTTCGCGGCACATTAATGGACCATCGCTGGATCGTGCCATTTCCATATGCAATCTGCTGCAGAACAGGAACAGCACTATCAGCAGCTGCATTCGTTTTACTCATAGAACCTTTTTCTTTAACTTTCAGCAGACCAGCCCCTGGATTCCATGGGTCAGCAGCAAGATACCTTAACGGTGGCAGGTCCTGGGATAGAACATTTGATAAAAAGGCGTATCCTTTCTGATCCACGGCAATGGAATCAAAGCCAAGAATCTCTTGCAACCCTTCCAATCCACAATAAGATATCAGCGTGCCACCAGTGCTTACATATTCAAGCAGATCCTCATCTGATTCCATTCGCTTGCTTTCGAGGACAGCTATTACGATATCAAATGATTCTAGAACATCATTAGCTCCTATCTTTTTATAAGGGATCCTGAGATGCTCGAACACTTCGAAAAGAAATACCTCGAATACATTTTGACCTGAAGCCCACCGCTTCTCGGCTTCTTCCTGGTCAAAATACAACCCGATTTTCGCCATATTCATTTTTCTTCCACCAACCTTTATATATACATGTATTTAACATGTATTTTACTTTCCTTTATAGTATTATAACTCCCCTGCATTTTCAATGAATTATTTGATAATTTGAAAAATAATAAGAGGGAAAAGTCTAACCGTTTATTTAGGGCGATTAATTCTCTTCACATCCGGCCATTAATATTGAGCTTTTTCTCAGCAAAAAAATAAAACCCGGAAATGAGTAAATCTCATTCCCAGGTCTAACTACAGACTTTTACCTACTTATTCCCGCCAGCGTTATTAATCCATATCGAAACAGACTGTGTTTCGACTGTAACGCCATTCAGCTTCACATTGGCGGAAACTTCTACTCTGCCACTTTTCAGCGCCGTCATAATGCCATTCTCAACAAAAAGCATTTTTGGTTTATCAATCTTGTATTCTACGACTGCCCCTTCAAGGTCAAGTGTACTTCTTTGCTTTTCCAGAAGGCCTTTGATTTTAATAGTCTGACTGTCGCCAACTGTAAGCTTTTGGTCTTCGACGAGCAACTGCGCGCCTGTGAGATTCACTAGCAGAGCTTCATCAACATACTTATAAAGTCTATTTCCGCTAGATAAATAGAAAGCTCCAAAGTCATCCTGAGCCAGATGGTCGACACTGCCGGCAATGAATTCGAATGTCCCTGTTTCCAGCTCGAATTTGAAAAACTTATGGCCGATGATGCCATAAATATTTCCGTCTGTTCCAACTTCAAGGGTAGCGTTGCGCCAGTTGCTCGATGCGAGCGGGTCAATTTCATGCTCCCCAATGACCTCATTAGTTTCAGGGTTCAGCGTAAACAGAACTCCATCAGCCATTCCCCAGATATTCCCGTCTGGTCCAACAGTTAAAGCCGTCAAAGCACGCTTCCCTGCTACAGGGACCAATTCAGCTGTTTTCTCCCTCTTTTCTACATCCCATACAAACAGTTTGGATTCAGTTGTTGTCGGTATTGAACCCTGTCCGCCTGCTACAGTCGTACCTCCGTAAACCTTACCATCCTTATAAACCAATGAAATGATACTTTGGTCAGGCATCAGGTTCCAATGCACTTCAGGATCCTTCCCTGTGCCTGGCTCGTAAATCGTGAAGGCACCGCCAAGATTTCCATTCTTAGGCACCGTTCCAATGAACAGTTGATTATACTCTTCAACACCCAGCATCGCAAATGCTCTATCCTGTGGAGTATAGCCCGGGATATCCGTATTTTTCTCGAGGCTGAATAGTAAGTTTGGATTCAGCGCATTGGAATCGGTCCGGTTCCACGCCTTGAAAGGGTCGAACTCATACATTTTCGCATTTGGATAGATGCCTAAGTACATCTTTCCGTTCAGGTTGGCCATCCCTTCACTTTGACTGATGCCATCAAAACGGATGTTTTCTCCTGTTGTCGGAACATAGGCCCCCATATTTCCTGGCAGGTAGCCTGTACTGTAAATTTTTCCGTCCGGACCTTTAGATAAATCGTGAATCAACGCAGGCTCTGAAGGCAAAACCAAATCGGTCAGCTTCAGATTTCCAGTCTCAAGATTATACTTATACATCTTCCCACCATTACCAGATAGTCCGACAAGCGAATAGCCTGGGAAGCCTTCCTCATTCAGCTCAAGGAACTTATAGCTGATTGCACTTCCTTTAATATCAACATTCAAAGACTTGAATGTATTTGTATCCAAATCATACTCGTACAGGATTCCATAATGGGTAAAATACACCTTGTTAGCTACCGGTGATTTGCCTGAAATCCCACGTGATGATTCAGGAATATCAAATGTTTTCTCGCCTGTATCTCCATTCGTCGCTTCCACCAGTTCACCAGTCGCAGTATCGAGAACAAACATTTCAAAGGCTGATTCCTTCTGGGCAAACAGTTTTCCCTCGACCAATCCCATATCATAAACAGAAATAATATCTGAATACTTAGGCGGAAGGATATTGCGCTTTTCGCCTGTAGAGATGTTATACTCAATCAGATGCGCTTTACTGCCTACACCAGCGTAAATTTTGTTGTTCTCTTCATCATAGACTGTGCTTCTCACCCAGCTTTGGCCGTCTGCCATCCTGCCGAAGTCCGTGAATTCATTAGTGGCTGGATCATACTGGTATACGCTGCCGGAGCTATAAGCACCGCCGTAAATCTTTCCGTCACTGGCGATATCCATTGGGTACAGGACAGCATCGCTTGAGGATACTGGATGTCCTAAATTCACTAACTCATCTGATTCTGGAAGATAACGATAAAGATAACCTTTATTGTAGCCTCCTAAGTATACGGTACCGTCGGCAGCCACCTTGATTCCCCAAGCTCCCGAAGTATCCTCAAGCGGATAACTCTTGATCAAAGTCTCCGTTTCAACATCAACAATGGCAAATTTCGCTGGCGCTCCCGCCACTACTGTATAGATGACATCACGGCCGTTTGCGTCCTTTCCGATGTCCCCGAGCATGACGGTCGTTTTTGAGACCTGGATTCCTAAATCCTCGCCGACTTCTTGAATTGACTGTATTGGTTCAATCTCCATTAACATTGCATCATCATAATAGAAGGTACCTTTATTTCCTTTCCCTGAGTAAAATAATACCGCGGCAGAAGCAGCATTCTTTGGGGCAACAGCATTTACCCGGATGTCAATCCAATCGCTGACCGGGCCTGGGACAGATTTATTCAGACCGGTAATGTACTTACCATCTCCGTCGAAGAAACGAATATAAATTTCACCTGCACCAGCCGTGCTCTTCATCTTGGCTGAAGCAATATACTCCCAGCCAGGATTGACGGGAACATTGTCACTAATGATTCCAATATTTTTACTGTCCGTATCGATAAGCTCCAGGCTTTGCTTCCCAGAAGCGTGTTCATGATTTGCAATCGCAATGCCCCCTGTCCCAAAATTCTGTGTCCATCCAGGGATCATCCCGTTCACCACATTTTCTTCAAAGCCAGGATTCAATAAAGGAATATACTTAGCAGCCCCTTCAGCATTAGTTTCCTGATGAAGCCAAGGCAGCACTAGCTGCAGCATCAAAACACTGCACACAAAGACGATAAATCTGGTCATCTTCTTCATAATTTCCTCCTCAAGAAATCTATTTTTCTTAAAAAAATCTAAACTCACACCTCCCTTTTGGATAGCAAAAGTATTAAAATACATGTATATTACTTGTATTCAATTTAAAAATAGTACTTATTATCAGAAAAATCAATAAATTATTAAAGCGTTTTCAAAGAACAGGACTTTCGCCCTACGCGAAGCACGGGGACGGTTCTCGCGTTCGTGAAACACGAGAACCGTCCCTAAGTACCAATTAAAGACATATTAAAGACATTGTCTTAATTTATTTCTCTAGATAACATGGAAGTGTAAGTATTCTGAATTTACGAAAAACTGGGTTCGGAATATTTTAATCTATCAAAAAGTTTAAGGGAGGGTTTAGAAATGGAGTCTGGTGTTAACCAAAGTCCTATTACTCCTGGTCAGGAAGCTGGAGTAAAGAAGAAGAATTTTTTTAGTCTTTTAGGACCTGCTTTTATTACATCTGCATTGGTGCTTGGTCCAGGCAGTTTGACGCTGTCTTCAAAGATCGGGGCTATTTATGGAATGCAGTTGGTCTGGGTGCTGGCAGTTGTCGTCTTTTTTATGATGATTTATACCGAAATGAGCACAAGGATCGGTCTTGCAACTAAGGAGTCATTCATCCAGGTTATGAAGAATAAATGGGGTAAACCTGCTTCACTCTTAATTGGGTTAGGAGCATTTCTCGTTACAGCATCTTTCCAGGCTGGAAATGCTCTAGGTTCTGGGCTGGCAATCTCTACGATTACGGGCTTTTCTTCAACATTTTGGATAGCAGCGATAACATTGCTAGGCATGGCACTCTTATTCGCTAAGAACTTTTATAAAATCCTTGAAAAACTAATGCTTGGTCTGGTTCTCATCATGCTTGTCTCCTTTGTGATTACTCTTATTTTAACAAAGCCTTCTATCACTGAAATCTTTTCTGGATTTGTCCCAATCATTCCAGATGGTTCACTTCCTCTCATCATCGCGCTCACAGCTACAAGCTTTTCTATCGTTGGGGCGGCTTATCAATCTTACCTTGTCCAGGAAAAAGGCTGGACGCTCCAGCAGAACAGCTCGAGCATTAAGGAAACCTATTGGGGAATTTTCATTCTTGGATTCATCTCGATGATGATCATGATTTGCGCAGCCGCCATCCTCAAGCCGCAGAGTATCGTCGTTAATTCCGTTTCAGAAATGGGTTTAGCCTTGGAGCCTCTCTATGGGAACTGGGCGACAATTTTATTCATGGTCGGGTTATTCGGCGCCTCCTTTTCGTCTCAAATGGGGAATGCCACCATTGGCGGATCCATGCTGGCTGACGGGCTCGGACTTGGCAGCAAGCTCTCCTCCAAAGCGGTTAAGGGGCTCATTTTACTTGTCATGGCATTTGGCTCACTGATTGGGATCATCTTTGGAGCTGCGCCGATTAATATGATCATTTTTGCCCAGGCGATTACGATTGTTATAGTTCCTTTCATCGCCATAGCTCTCCTTGTCGTGGCAAACGATGAAAAGATCATGGGATCATTAAAAAATACTCTTTGGAAAAACATTTTTGGAATCGCTGGATTAATTGTTCTGATTTTGCTGGCAGTTAACAATATTATTAATATCTTTCTCAAATAATTTAGGAGGTGCTTTACATGAAAACAATTGCAGAAATTGAAGAAGTCATGACTATTCCCTCGGAAGAATTGATCAACGATTTGTGCAGCCTTGATGGCGACATCCTCATCCTTGGCGTGGGAGGAAAGATGGGGCCGACGCTGGCAAAAATGGCTGTCCGTGCACTGAGAAAAGGAAATTCAGCAAAGAAAGTCATTGGGGTCTCTAGATTTTCTTCCGGCACTCTACAGGAAGAGCTAGAAGCTGCTGGCGTAGAAACAATTGCCGCAGATCTCTTAAATGACGATCATCTTCAAAATCTGCCAGACGTCAAAAACATAATCTATATGGCCGGGAATAAATTCGGAACAAAAGGCAATGAACATTACACTTGGGGAATGAATGCCTACCTGCCAGGACGCGTAGCCGAGAAGTTTAAGGATTCCAAAATTGTTGTTTTTTCAACAGGCAATGTCTACCCTCTTGTACCAGTTTCGCAAGCTGGATGTGATGAAGAGCACCCTGTCAATCCAATTGGCGAGTACGCGCAATCCTGTCTCGGAAGGGAGCGAATCTTCACGAACTTCTCCCATCGAAACAACACACCGATGACAATCTTCCGACTGAATTACGCAATTGATATGCGCTATGGGGTCTTACTCGAAATTGCCCGCCAGGTATATGAAGGAAAAACAATTGATTTAACGATGGGACATGTGAATGTCATCTGGCAGGGCGATGCCAATGAATATGCTCTTCGCTCCCTGTTACTGGCCGACAGTCCGCCAGCAATCCTGAATGCGACTGGCCCTGAGACGATTTCTATCAGATGGCTTGCAGAACAATTTGGCAAGGCCTTCAATAAGGAAGTCTTATTCGTGAATGAAGAACAGCCTACCGCGCTGTTGAATAACTCTGCCAAAGCACACCAGCTGTTCGGATATCCTAAAGTGTCTTTGAACCAAATGATTTCCTGGACTGCGGACTGGGTCAAGGAAGATGGATATGTCCTGAACAAGCCGACGCATTTTCAAGAACGCCAAGGAGCTTTTTAATATGTTGAATGAAAATATTAAACAGCTATTGTTTGAGGGTACCGTCATCCCTGCTCACCCACTGGCATTGAACGAGGACCGTAGCCTCGACGAAGACAGCCAAAGAAGGCTGACGAACTACTATATGGATGCTGGCGCTGGGGGAATTGCCGTCGGTGTGCATACCACTCAATTTGAAATCAGGGACCCTGAATTCAATCTTTATGAAAGGGTTTTGCGCCTTGCTGTAGAAGAAGTTAACAAGAAGAACCTTACTCGCCCATTCATCAAAATCGCAGGTATATGCGGACCAGCCGATCAGGCGGTTGAAGAAGCGCAAATTGCCAAAGGATTGGGCTACGATATGGGATTGCTTAGCAATGGCGGTTTATCTGGGCTCTCGGAAGCAGAGCTTCTCGACAGGACCAGAAAGGTCGCAGACGTGATTCCAGTTTTCGGTTTTTACTTACAGCCATCGGTAGGCGGACGACCCTTTTCCTATGAATTCTGGAAAGAGTTTGCCGAAATCCCGAACGTCCAAGCGATTAAAATCGCCCCTTTTAACCGCTATCAGACACTTGATGTCGTAAGAGCCGTTTGCCATTCTTCACGCTGTGAAGAAATCGCCCTGTACACAGGCAACGATGATAATATTGTCAACGACCTGTTAACAACTTACCAGGTCAATGTCAACGGTCAACCTGTCAAAAAGCAGATAATTGGCGGCTTGCTTGGACACTGGGCTGTCTGGACGAAAAAAGCTGTGGAATTGTTCGATGAAATCAAAGCTGTCCGAGACCAGGATACTATCCCTGCTTCCCTCCTGACAAAAGGACAGGAAATCACAGATGCAAATGCTGTATTCTTTGATTCAGCCAACAGCTTTAAAGGATGCATCGCTGGTATCAACGAGGTACTTGCTCGGCAAGGTCTTATTAAGGGAAACTGGTGCCTGCTTGATAAGGAAAAACTGAGTACTGGCCAAGATAACGAGATTGACCGGATTTATCAAGACTACCCGCACTTGAATGACGATGCCTTTGTAAAACAAATCCTTTTTGAATCAACAAAATAGCCTAATGACCCGTTGCAAGAAGCTCTGTTAGTGATAATCGTTGTTTAAAAAGCACCTTTTGTCACTAACAGACTACTATTAAAAAGCCATATTTCCTGAACTTCTTCCTGCCTGAAGTGTGTTCAGTTTTACCGGAGGGATAGCATGCAGAGCCAAATTCAAATCGGGGTCATCGGTCCTGAAGTTCTTTTCGAAAAGATCAGAGAGTGTCTTCAAATGTTCCCAAATTTCCAGCCTATTTTCCGCTTATCAAACCAAATACTCGACGCACCAGCCTTCACAAGAGAACTGGCAGACCAGGTTGATGTTCTTTTATATTCAGGGTGGTCGCCCTATTCCCTCTCCAAACCTGATATTCCTTCACATATCCCTGCCCACTATATCCCGTTAAAAGGATCTGGACTATACAAAGCTTTATATAAAATCAAGCAGACCCAGCCCAGGGTTATTGGCCTTTCGATTGATACAATGCCTTCTGCAGAAGTTAATCGGGCACTAAGAGAATTGAACGAAGACTTTAATGTCTGCTTTTATGAAGAAACCTTCCATTTAGAACGTATCGAAGAGATGATCTCCTTCCACCAAAATTCCTTCATTTGTGGAAAAACGAATGGAGCGATTACCGGTGTCAAGATGGTGGCAGACGAGTTAACGAGACTGAACATTCCAAATCAGTGGGCAGTGCCAACTATCGATGATATTATCGTGACGCTTGAACGGACCCTTTTATCAACGAAAAAACGGAGGAATCGGGAATCTCAGATTGTGTTTGGGATGATTCAAATAGATGCCTACCATGAAATCGTGAATCAAATGACTTCAGAGCATCTGATCCAGAGGCAGAACCTCCGCTTATACCGGATGATATTGGACTATGTGGAACAGCTCGAAGGACATCTTACCCCACTCAGCGGCAATGAGTATATGTTCATTACAACGCGAGGAGTCTTCGAACGAATTACGCAGGGCTACAAATGGATCCCTCTTATTAACGAGGCAAAAAAACAGCTGAAAATGAAATTATCGATGGGGGTAGGGTTCGGGTTGTCCGCGAACGAAGCTGGCACACATGCCCGTATTGCACTCATGCAGGCTAAAGACTTCGGAGGAGAAAGCTGCTTCATTGTAAAAGAGGACCGCAGCGTGTTCGGACCAGTAGAGGTGTCTGCCCCAATAGCCTATCCATTGTATATCACGGATGAGACCTTGTTAAAAAAAGCAGAAGAAGCCGGGATGTCAGCGGTCTATCAGCAAAAACTCATTTCTTTAGTTAAACGGAAGAAGGACAGCCAGTTCACAGCGCATGAACTAGCCGAAACACTTGGAATAACGGCCCGCAGTGCCCACCGAATCATCTTGAAATGGCTCGATGCTGAGCTTATTTCCATTATCGGAATGGAGAAAATGTCGACACGAGGCAGGCCGAGACAAGTGTACCGTCTCAATGACAGTAATCTTTTAAAATTATAAGGAGGATAGATGAATGCGACCATTAACAATTGGCATGATCGGCCTCGATACTTCTCATTGCCTTGAATTTACAAAGCTGTTAAACGAACCAGAACACCCTTTTCATGTAGAAGGAGGCACGGTTGCCTTTGCCTTTCCCTTCTATTCCGAGGATCTGCCAATTAGCAAAGACCGAGTTCAGGGTTATACAGAAACACTGCGTGATGAACTTTCGGTCAAGATTACCAGCTCGATTGCAGAAACGGCCCAAGCCAGTGATGCAATTCTATTAACAGCCGTTGACGGCCGGAAGCATCTTGAATTATTTAAACAACTGGTCCCTTATAAGATTCCTGTGTTTCTTGATAAGCCGCTTGCACTTTCCATGGCAGAGGCAAGGGAGATATACGCCTTGGCTGAAAAGCATAACATCCCGATTATGAGTTCCTCCTCCCTGCGTTATGCAGATTCATTAAAAGTGGCAATCGAAAACAAGAAAGATGAAATCAGTTCAATATATGTTCATGGCCCCCTACCGATGCAGCCCACCATGCCTGGCTACTTCTGGTATGGTATTCATATGATCGAAATGGTCATCACCGCAATGGGAATAGGAGCAAATAATGTAACGGTAAAAACAAGCAACGATCACGAAACGGTCCTTGTCGAGTGGGAAGATGGCAGACACGCCACCATACGGGGAGAGTACGAATGGCACTCGAGATTCGGAGCAACCCTCCATACCAAAGACAGATTCCAGCACGTCGATATCAAAAAAGATACCAAGCCTTTCTACGCTTGTTTATTAGAACAAGTCATCCAGTTCTTCCAGTCAAAAAAATCTCCAGTACCAAAAGAAGAAACCCTGGAAGTGATTAAACTAATTGAGATGATCAACAATAAGCGAAACATGGGGACGTTTCTCGTGTCCCAAAAATCGGACTAATGATCTGATTTTTGGTGCACTTGAGCCGTCTTTTTTATTTAAGGAAATGAAATAGTTATTGAACTCACAAATGGAAAAATATATAATTAAAGTGTAAATTTACACTTTGAGAAGCTCGTAATAATGAAAAGGTTCTGGATCATACTAACCTACTTTGTCATCGTATTTTTCGCAGGCTTTCTCATTTTCAAGATCAATATGTTCCACTATGAAAAAACAGCTGACAGCCGGATTACAAAAGCGATGGAATTTCAGAAAGTAAATTTATCTGAGGGAAAAGTAGAGCAAAGCTCTTTCAACTATAAATCCGGCTGGACAAAAATGGTGTATTACAATGATGATCCAGAGATTCGATATGAATATGTATATGACAGGTCAGAAAATGAAGTAGATGTGTATGGCAGCTATAAAAATATGTCACTTGATTTAGCCAAAAAAGAAGCTAAATATCCGTTGGGAAGCTTTTGCTTTTTAAAAAATGGCGAAATCGAGGACTTTCATCATGAGTGAGCGGCCCCAAGCACGCTCCCCTAAAAAAGTGTCACCTTCTCTTCTTCGATCAATGATTATTACACAGTGAGGAGGAAATTCTATCAAATCGCTATGGTTCGTAGTTTCGTTAATTCCTAGTCCATTTTTGTTTCATTACCTTGAAATTGCTCTCTCCCCAAGACCTGCTATTCTGCTGTCAGGCACGTTATTATTTGTCGTTGTGGCAGGTCTCTTATCATGCAAATTAAAAGTCCATGTGATTATCTTGGCTAACATTATTACTATATTAATATCAGTTTTTTTGGGTACAGAGTTTATCACTCCTCCAAATCCTTCCTGGTTTAACCCTTTTGGAAGGAATTTCGCGATTATTGCAACTGGTATTATTATGTTAATCGGGTTGCTACTTATTCGTTTTATTACGAAAAGCATATTATTAAAAATAAAATTTTAAAAGGCAATGGAGAAGCCAGTGTCCCGTCTATGGGCACTGGCTTTCATCTGATCTGTGCGTTCATATACCCCAGAAATTAATGTCGACTGACTTTTCCCATCCTAGAATAGTTTCACTTGATAGGCATCAAGCACATGTCTTGGGACTAGGAATCTCGCTGTCAAAAGCGGGTCGACAATTTGCGATACCTGGACCTGGCCAACGGCACTCATAAGCATGGTCAGTTCAGCCAGGCTCAAATCTGTGTGGGGCTGCAAAGTATCAATGAAAATCTCCACAGCTGCTTTGGCCGCTTCATCCAGCGTCTCTTTCGAAACTAGAACAGCCATCCCCTCTTCATTTTCAAGGAATGGGTAAGGAATACTCTTCCCTTTGACGACTTCAAGTGTAACGGTTACTTTTCCAGGAATCTCAATGCCTGAAACGCCAATTTCTCCGTCTCCCATCGCTGCATGCAAATCGCCGAGGCCAAACAAGGCTCCTTCCTGGAATACCGGGAAATAAAGCGTTGCACCAGTCGTGACCGATGTCGTGTCCATATTTCCTCCGTGAGCCCCTGGAGTGCCGCATGAAACAGGATCTGCTTCAGGAGCCACGCCAATTACACCGATCATCGGATTCAAAGGAAGCTGGAGCTTTTCATTAAAGACCGCCTTGCCATTTTCAATCGGGATCACTTTAACCGTAAACTCATCGATTCGGTGGCCCATAACGCCAAGTCCCGGACCGGTTGCCATCACTCCCTGATTCCCCAATTCAATATTGTCGATCTTCACCTTAAGGATATCGCCCGGCTGGGCACCTTCTACATATATTGATCCAGTAGCCGGGTTAATCTGATTCCAGTCAATTGAATTGAACGCTGCATCGTTACTCTGAATCTGGTTTTGGAAACAATCGTACGTTTCAATCACTACCTGTGAACCCGAAGGCACCTTTAGCGCTGATTTATTCTCCTTGCTGAATGCATAGAAATATTGCTCTTTTGCTATAGTATGTACCATGAAAACACTCCTCTCCTCTTTCTCTTATTATAAAAAAGGATGCCTGGTTGTGCAGGTGTTTTGTTTGATTTTATAAAATTTTCTTACTTTTAACCCTATTTGTCTCTCACGGCTTAATTTCCGACATCAACATTTTCGGCAATATCTCTTAGTGCCTCTGCACGAGAAACAATGAAATTTCTCATATACCTCTCCAAAAACAACTTATCGGCTAAAACGCCAATTGGGCCAAATGGTGACTTATACTGAAATTTATCGATCATTATGGTGCCTTCTCCTTTCTCAAGAAACTGATGTGTATGAACAAAGGAATGGAAGGCTCCCTTCACCATAATATCAACAAACTTTTTTGGTCTTTCCATAAACGTCACCTTGGCTGTCAGCCTTTGTTTCACACCAAAATGAACAGCTTCCCAAGTAACCGTATCGCCCTCTTCTAGTAATCCCTCTGTCACTCCCCCTACCGCACTTTCCTTTGTTTTAGAGGTTGTTTGAGTATGGATATCCACGTTCCTCGCAAGGTCAAAACAGACCTGAATGGGTGCATGAATATATTGTTGATGCTCAATAACAGGCATTGTAATTCCCCTTTAAAAGCGCTGGAGCTTTATTACTTAACAGTGGCTTCAAATGTTTTACGTACATGGTTATCCTGATCACAGATTAATCATATCCCTTCAATCTTATCAGCCACTTTTTAAAAATCATACTATCACTTAATTTTCTATTACTCATTTTTAATGTCCTAGAATTGTCCTGGACTGATCCTGCCCCCTGTCCTTTCGTTTCCCGATATAAATTTTATAATGTCAGAATTTTGTAACATTTACCGTCATAAAGTATACCAGAGCTGGTAAACAAGTTTATAAAGGAGGAAATAGTTTTATTGGCTGAAACGAAGAAAAACCGCTGGTTGATTGCTGCTGCCGCTGTAGGAATCCATATTTCGATTGGTTCTGTGTATGCCTGGAGTAATTTTACGAATCCCTTGAAAGATTTATTTGGCTGGTCTGATTCGGACGTGGCTCTTACCTTTAGTATCGCGATTTTGTTTCTGGGTCTTGCTGCTGCGTTTTTGGGTCATTTTGTGGAAAAGCATGGTCCGAGGAAGGCTGGATTGCTTGCGGCAACTTTCTTTGGAATTGGGATTGCTGGTTCTGGTCTTGCCGTCCTGCTAGGTTCAAAAATCCTTCTTTACCTGTTTTATGGGGTGCTAGGAGGGATCGGACTTGGTGTCGGCTATATTGCACCGGTTTCTACGCTGGTAAAATGGTTCCCTGACCGGCGCGGGCTTGCTACGGGACTTGCAATCATGGGATTTGGCTTTGCTGCTGCCATTTCAAGCCCAATCATGAACAGTTTGATTGAAAGCCTTGGAGTCGCAAACACGTTTTTCATTTTAGGAAGCGCCTACTTCATTCTAATGACTGCATCGTCTTTGTACTTGGAAAAGCCGCCTGAAGGATGGTTGCCGGAGGGCTTTAAAGAGAAGGTCGAGTCTGGTGCGGCAAAGCCAGTCATGGACCTGTCTCAGCTAACGGCGAACGAAGCGGTAAAAACAACCCGTTTCTGGTATTTATGGCTGATGCTGTTCATCAATGTCACATGCGGAATCGCCATTTTAGCTGTGGCAAAACCGCTTGCGATGGAGTCGATCGGAATTGGGACAGCCGCCGCAGCTGCTCTGGTTGGGGCAATCGGGATTTTCAATGGACTGGGCCGGATTGGCTGGGCATCCATTTCAGATTTCATTGGCCGCCCAAATACGTATACGACTTTCTTCGTCCTGCAAATCGGATTGTTTTTCATGCTTCCGCACACGACCAATGCCCTTCTTTTCCAGGTCATGCTGGCGGTCATTTATACGTGCTATGGCGGAGGATTTGCATCCATTCCTGCCTATATCGGCGACTTATTCGGCACAAAGCAGCTCGGAGCCATCCATGGCTACATTTTAACAGCATGGGCAGCAGCTGGCCTGGTGGGACCAATGTTTGCCGCCTATATAAAAGATACAACCGGATCCTATGCCGGCAGCTTATCAGTGTTTGCAGGGTTATTTGTGGCAGCATTCGTTATTTCCCTTCTGATCAGAGTAGATATGGCTAAGCTTCGTAAACAAAATGAATCAGAAATAACCGCCTAGATTAGACTTTTCCCTATTTTGTTTGCGTACGGGGGAGGAACAAAAGATCATGTCAAGGACGAGAACAAAACGAACCATTACCCGTTATGTAAATGGGAACATTGAGAAAGTTGAAGATGATATTGCGACCGAAAAGCCATTTACGATCAAATTGAATGAAAAAGAGTTTGCTACTCTAGTCTGCACGGCTGATTACATTGAGGATATGGTCGTCGGATTTTTAGCTTCAGAAGGTGTAATCAGGAAGTTCGCCGACATTGATGATTTATGGATCCAGGAAAAAGAAGGATTTGTTCATGTGAAAACACATTATACCAATTCCTTTTATGAAAAATTCCACTCGAAACGTTATATCACCTCTTGCTGCGGTAAAAGCAGACAGGGATTTGTTTTCTTTAACGATGCGAGATTATCCCACCATTTCAAGCAGGTGAATGTTCTATTAACCTATCAAGATTGTTTTCGATTAATGGAAGAGATGCAAAATCGTTCAGCTGTTTTCCAGGAAACAGGCGGGGTCCATAATGCGGCACTGTGTACAAGGGACGGTGTCCTGCTGTCCCGCCTGGATATTGGACGCCATAATGCTTTGGACAAAATATACGGGTACTGCCTTCGTCATCAAATTTCTTTGGAAGATAAAGTCATCGTGTTCAGCGGACGGATCTCCTCTGAAATTGTCACAAAAGTGGCCAAAATCGGCTGTGAGGTGGTGTTATCGAAATCGGCACCGACGGAAATGGCACTAGAGCTTGCAGAAGAACTGGGAATGACGACGGTTGGCTTTATTCGGAACAATGCTTTAAATGTCTATACGAGACCAGATCGAATTGTAGAAGTAATAGATTAAGGAGGTATAAAATCGGCATGCAGGATCAACCAAATCAAGTGGAAACGATATGCGGTTTTTGCGGTACAGGATGCGGTCTTGTCGTTGAAACAGAAGATAACAAGATTAGCAAAGTAAAAGGATATAAGGAAAACCCTTCGAGCCATGGGGAAACATGTGTGAAAGGTGCTCTCGGTTGGGGATATCTTCATAGTGACCGGAGGCTGACACAGCCGCTGATCCGAAAAAATGGAGAGTTAACACCAGCCAGCTGGGATGAGGCATTGTCCCTGATTGCTGATAGATTTTCTGAGATCAAAGAAAACCATGGCCCGGATGCCTTTGGCTGTTTCAGCTCTTCCCGTTCAACCAATGAATTGAACTATCTCGCGGGAAAATTCATGCGGACCGTCATTGGCACGAATAATATCGACAGCTGCAACCGAACCTGACACGCTCCAAGCGTCACCGGTCTGGTGACTGTATTTGGTACGGGTGCTGCCACAGGTTCTTATGACGAACTTGAGGACACCGATGTGATTCTTGTCTGGGGAAGCAATACGCAGGAATGTCACCCGATTATTTTTAACCATATGCGCCGCGGGATCAAAAATGGAACAAAAATGGTGGTCATTGACCCCCGTCAGATTGATCAGACGAAACTGGCCTACAAGTGGCTGCCAGTCCGAGTCGGAACCGATATTGTCCTGGCGAATGCGATGGGCCATGTAATCATTGAAGAGGACTTAGTCCACAAAGGGTTTATTGAGAAGGCAACAGAACAGTTTGATCAGTATAAGGAAGAGGTCAAAAAATATACTCCTGAATTCGCGGAGCAAGTAACCGGCATTCCAGCGGAAGATATCCGGGAAATCGCCCGGCTATATGCAAATGCCGATAAAGCAACGATTTGCTGGACGCTGGGAATTACTGAACATCATAATGGAACCGAAAATGTCTTTGCGTTGATTAATCTTGCCTTATTGACCGGTCATATCGGCAAGTATGGCTCGGGACTGAATCCGCTGAGGGGACAAAACAATGTCCAGGGTGGCGGAGACATGGGCGCCCTGCCGAACAGGCTTGTCGGCGGTTGGAATTTTGACGACCCTGAAGGAAGAAAACTGCATGAACAAGTATGGGGCACCCCGGTTCCTGAAAAAATCGGAAAGCATCAAACCCTGATGCTCGAGGCAATGGAGAAAAAAGAAATTAAGGCAGTCTATGTGATTGGCGAAAATCCGGTTCAATCGGACGCCAATGGGAATCAGGTTGATAAGATTTTTAAAGATGTCGAATTTCTCGTTGTCCAGGATATCTTAATGACAAGGACGGCGATGCTTGCGGATGTGGTCCTACCGGCAACAGGCTGGGCTGAAAACGACGGGACACTAGTTAATTCTGAGCGCAGGATTCAACGGGTCCGGCCGGCTTTAAAAGGACCAGGCGTGTCCCGGCATGATCAGGATATCATCCAGGATATTGCCAATAAGATGGGAGCAAAATGGACTTATCAATCAGCGGAAGAGGTTTGGGAGGAAATCCGCAAGCTTGCACCTAATTTTGCTGGTATAACGTACGAGAGGATTGACAAAGAAGGCGGTTTGCAATGGCCATGTCCTGATGAAAATCATCCAGGCACGCCATTTCTCCATAGCCGTCTCTGGTCAGATAAGGTAGGAATGAAGGCGAAATTCGTGCCAACCCATTTTCAGCCCCCTGCCGAGGAGCCAGATGAAGAGTTTCCTTTGATGCTGACAACCGGGCGCAGACTGCAATTTTATAATACAGGTGTGCAAACAAGAGATTATAAAAAAATGAAAAACGCAGAAGAAGCATTAGAGATTCATGCAGAAGATGCAGCGAAATATGGATTGCAAGACGGCGATCCTGTAAGGGTTAGCTCAAGAAGAGGAAGCCTCGTAACCAAAGTCAACATCAGCAAAAAACAGCCAAAGGGCCTGGTCTTCATGTCCTTCCACTTCCCAGACCAGGCAAGCACGAATGTTTTGACTAACTCTGCAACAGACCCGCTGGCTGGGACTGCTGAGTTTAAGGCTTGTGCGGTGAAGATTGAGCAAGTAACGTGAAGTAAGTGGACGATCCTTAAGGCTAACAATCAGACCTTTGAGCCAAGAAAGGCACGATGAGTATGTTAACATGCTCATCGTGCCTTTTGATTGTGGGTTCTTCCTCCAATTACCGGAGAAGGAGCTGTGGTTCTGATCTAGGGGTATTAATTTTTTCCCCCTCAATCATCACCCTTCTTTTCATACAAAGCCATCCATTCATCAATCTGGTGGGACTCAACCCGATTATCTGAATTTATTTTAACAGAAAAATAGTCCTGAATTTCTTTACTAGAATCTAAGATATATTGCTCCACTCGTTCCATTTGTTCTTGGCTGCCAGCAGTTCTTGCTACCCAGGATGGGAATTGGAAGGTTTTCTTGCGATTGATAGATTTTGTTTCCTGTAGATCCGCCTTCGTCATTAACTCTTTCCACTGACTGATTGATAGTGCCCTTACATGGCTTTCATCTCTTAATTTTTCTACCATGTTCATGAATTCATCCAATGCTTCATCCTCTGGCGCAACATTATCTATTAATAAGAACTTTCCACCCTGCTTCAATACTCTGCCTGCTTCTTCAATAAACCGTCCTGGATTTGGAAAGTGATGAGGAGCAATTCGACATGTCACTAAATCGAAGGTGCCTTCGAGAAATGGCAGTTTTTCTGCATCAGCAACAACATACCAGATATTTTTGAACTCCTCATTCAAATGCTTGGCAGTATTCGCAAGCATTTCCTCTGTTAGATCTGTTGAAAAAACAGTTCCGACATAGGGCGCAAGTGTCTTGGTGACATGCCCGCCGCCAGTTGCGATATCGAGCATCACCCAATCTGAATCAGGCTTAATCCATTCGACTAATAACGGCAGGTCGCTTCCCTTTGCATGTGATTCACTCGTTACATATTTCTCAGCGTTCTTTCCAAATACCTCTTTAACCTTTTGTTTTATTTGCTGCTCATCCATTGCCTTTCCCCCTCATCATTGGTCTTCCTGCATGAGATTTTCTAAAACAGCAGGCAAAATTCCACCGTTGTTATAGTAATCTACTTCAACGCTGCTATCCAAACGAACAATTGCACGGAACTCAATCTTAGAGGATTGGCCAGTGGCAATGATGATTACCTCCTGGCCAGGGACAATTTGCCCTTCAAGCCCTTTGATGCTAAAATCCTCAGTTCCGTCTAAATTTAAAGTACTTGCATTTTCTCCCTCAATAAACTGCAGTGGTAAAACACCCATTCCTACTAAATTACTGCGGTGAATTCTTTCAAAGCTTTCAGCCAAGACTACTTTTACCCCCAGAAGAGATGTTCCTTTTGCTGCCCAATCTCTTGAACTGCCAGTTCCGTATTCTTTTCCCGCTATGATCATTAGGTTCTGATTCGTTTCTTTGTATTTCATGGCGGCTTCGTAAACGGACATGGTTTCACCAGTAGGCAAATAGATGGTGTAGCCGCCTTCTTTACCAGCTGCAAGCTTATTTTTTATACGGATATTTGCGAATGTACCTCTTACCATGACTTCGTGATTCCCTCTGCGTGCACCATAAGCGTTAAAATCTCGCGGGGAAATCCCCTTCCCAGTCAAATAAACACCTGCAGGGCTATTCACAGGTATATGACCTGCTGGAGATATGTGATCCGTTGTAATTGAGTTACCAAGCAGCAATAGAACCTTTAAGCTTTTTACTTGTTCGCTCACATTCTTTCTTTCTGTTTCTTCATTAAAATAAGGGGCTTTCTGTATATAGGTCGATTTCCTGTCCCATTCGTACAGGTTTCCCTGAGGCGCTTTTAAGGAGGACCATCTATCATTTTCAAAAATATCTTGATATTCCTCTCTAAACAGCTTTTCATCAATTGTGGATGAAATAACATTCTGTATTTCTTCAGAAGTTGGCCAAATATCCTTGAGATAAACTGGTTTATCATTGTGACCGATTCCGATTGGATCGTTTTCTAGATTTTTGGCAACAGTCCCTGCTAATGCATAGGCGATTACAATCGGTGGAGAGCTTAAATAGTTTGCTTTTATTAATGGGTGAACCCTTCCCTCAAAATTTCGATTCCCGCTCAAGATGGAGGCTGCGACTAAATCATATTCTTTTATCGCTTCCTCTACTTCTTCAGCCAGGGCACCACTATTTCCACAGCATATTGCACATCCGTATCCATCCACGAAAAAGCCTAGCTTTTCTAGGTACCTAAGCAGTCCTGCTGACTCTAAGTATTTTGTCACAACCTTTGAGCCAGGTGTTAAGCTGCTTTTAACAAAAGAAGGTTTTTGCAGGCCAAGTTCCACCGCTTTCTTTGCTGCTAAACCAGCTGCAACCATTACACTTGGATTGGATGTATTTGTACAGCTTGTAATGGAAGCCAGCACTATTGAACCTGCACCAATTTCAGTACCATCGCTTAGCTTGACCTTCTGCTTAATAATATCCTCATGTAAACCATAGCCGCGTTCTGCTATGGGCTTTATAAGTGTATTTGCGAAATCCTCACTCAATGCTCCAAGTTCCACACTATCCTGAGGTCTTTTAGGACCGGCAACCGTCGGCTTTACTGTTGCTAAATCAAGTTCGATTACTTCTGTAAAATCAGGGTCAATTGTGTAGTCAGTTCGATATAACTCTTGTGCTTCATAATATGCTTTTGCTAGTGGCACAATATCCCCGCGGCCAGTAAGGCTTAAATAATCCATCGTCACATCATCAACCGGAAAATAGCCCATTGTGGCACCATACTCAGGTGCCATATTTGAAATGGTTGCCCGGTCAGTCAACGAGATATTTTTAAGACCTTCTCCAAAAACTCGACAAACTTGCCAACAACCCCTTTTCGACGAAGTAAACTGGTAATTGTTAACGCCAAGTCTGTTGCCGTCACTCCCTCTTGAAGTTCACCTGATAATTTCAGGCCGATAACATCTGGAATGACAAAATAAAGAGGCTGACCAAGCATGGCTGCTTCCGCTTCAATCCCGCCAACTCCCCAGCCAACGGTTCCTAATCCATTGATCATTGGGGTATGTGAGTCAGTACCAACTAATGAATCTGGATATACATGATAATTTCCATTTACCTCTTTCACCACCACGGAACTTGCCAAATATTCAAGGTTTACTTGATGAATAATTCCGTTCGACGGCGGAACTGCTCTAAAGTTTGAAAAGGCCTCCTGTGCCCATCGTACAAATCGGTACCTCTCTTGGTTCCTTTCGTACTCCTTCTCAACATTTGCAGAAAATGAGCCTTTGTTTCCGGAGTCTTCTATGATGACAGAGTGATCAATTACAAGGTCTACAGGGATTTGAGGATTAATTTTTGAAACATCTCCGCCTTTTCGTTCAATCGCATTTCTCATCGCAGCTAAATCCACGATTGCTGGAATACCAGTGAAATCCTGAAAGACAATTCGTTCCGGCTTAAACGGCACTTCTTTCTTCTCATACTGGCTTTTACCCCAATTTCTTAATTGGTCTATATGCTGCTCTGTTATGTACTTTCCATCAAAATGACGAAGTGCTGATTCTATCAAGATCTTTATTGAAAAAGGAAGTCTAACAGCGGTCTTTAGTTTGTTCACATCATAATAGACATATTGCTTTCCATCTAATGTAAACGTATTTTTATAACTAGATTTCAGAGTAGATGTTCCCATCACTATCCCTCCATTCTATTCTCATAGAAAAATAGTCTAGGTGATTACATCATCAACTAGACTACTTTTTAATCGGGCCCCGCCCTGTCCCCATGTCCCGCTATTCCGGAATGTAGAGGTCGCCTTTCATGATTCTGCGAGCTGTACGGTCCAGGCCAACAAATTCGACGTCAGAACCATCATCTGTTAGAGCAACTCGGACTTCGGCAATTCCTTCTGGGTGTCCAATTCTTATTAATTGTTCTTTGCCATGATCCTTTTTATTAAAAAACTGGTTTGGTATTGTACCCTTTAGCAGAACCGAGGCTGCAAGGTTATATAAGCCACTTCCTGCGAACGTACGGTGAAATTTATGCATGGAGACCATTTTTGCTACGATGTCTACTTCTTGAGCTTTGATCATTTTGCCAGCAGATGTCACATAATCTTGAGGCTCAGCTACAATCGCAATCTTCGGGATGGCTGGAGCATTTTTTGCCTCCGCCACAGAGGAATACATCCCAGCTTCCAATGCCATCTTCACTCGAATTGATTCTAATTCAGCTAGCAGCTTTTCATCAGTTGCCAATTCACTATTCAATTCCGACCCCTTTAGGCCAAACTCACTTGCTGCCACAAATACAAACGGATTTACTATGTCTACAAATGATGCCGGATAAATTTTTACTTCCGTCGAAACAAGGCCTGATGAACCTAAAGGCAGAGTATGACGCGTCTTTCCCCCACCGGGTGAAAGGATATCAACTTTTATTTTAGCACCGGTTTTTACTAAACCTGGCATATCATAACCCCCTGATACTTTGGCCTTTCCATTTACCACGGGTACTTCCATGCGGATCATTTTACCGATATTTCGATTAAAAGCTGAAACCGTGACAAACTCATCTGAAGAATTTGTCTTCACTAGCCCTTCATCTACCGAGAATGCCCCTACTGAAGACATTAAATTACCACAGGTTCCCTCATCATCAACTACCTCTTCACCGATGCCAATTTGGTAAAAAGTATAATCTACATCTGCTCCATCCACAGTTGGCGGAGCAATAACCATTACCTTGCTTGTGTGTGACGTACCACTTCCTAGTCCATTGATCTGACTAGGATTGTAAGCATCAATTCCAGCTAAAAAGATTTCTCTTTGACGCTCTTTTCCCTCTGGGAGATCCTTATCATGAAATAAAAGCCCTCGACTTGTTCCACCTCGATAGACAGCTGCAGGAATTGAGTACTGAGAAATAGGAAACACCCCTTTACTTCATTTCAGGAAGAATCGTTTTGGCTATTTGCTTATCTAAATCCTCATAATCATGTAATTTAATAGTTTCATAGAGCTCTTTTCGCGATTGCATTTGATGTAATACATCCTTTTGAGTGCCCTTTTCAAAAACTTCCGTAAAAACCTGCTCGTACGCCTTTGCGGCAGCACGCAGCGAGGTCACAGGATAAATCACCATGGAGTAACCGAATGATTCAAACTCTTCTGCTGTAAAATATGGTGTCTTCCCGAACTCTGTCATATTTGCAAGAATGGGCAAATCAAACTGTGCGCTAACCTCTTTAAATTCTTCTTCAGTCGTGAATGCTTCAGGGAAGATGGCATCTGCACCAGCTTCGACATATTGCTTTAAGCGATTGATGGCTGACTCCTTCCCTTCAACTGCTAAAGCATCTGTACGCGCTACAATTACTAAGGTTGGTGCAACCTCTTTGATCACCTTTATTTTTTGAATCATTTCTTCTGCTGGGATAAGCTTTTTCCCGTTTAAGTGTCCACATTTTTTAGGAAGGTCCTGGTCTTCAATTTGAATAGCCGCTACCTTTGCTTCGACCATTTCCTTTGCGGTCCTTGCTACATTGATAATTCCTCCAAATCCTGTATCAATGTCAGCTAAAAGCGGCAGATTTGAAGCTCTGACAATTTCAAGCGCACGCTCAGCTACCTCTTGAGAATGCAAAATCCCTAAATCAGGCAACCCTCTGCTCGCGGTATACGCAGCCCCAGAAAGATACAAAGCTTTAAAGCCAACATTCTTGGCTACAAGGGCAGCCATTCCATCATGGGCACCCATAATAGTTAAAATAGGGCCAGCAGTCATTAGCTTTCTAAATTCATTGGCTAATTCCTCTTGACTCTTCTGATTTTCAACTAACCATGTCATTCTTAATCGCCTCTCTTCAACTTTAGTAAAACTGCCTTCTTAAACTATCCAACTCCAATAAAAAAAGACTGAACAGAAGACAACCGCTACCCAGAGCACCATTGAGATTAGTCCTACCCTAAACAAATCCTTCTCAGTAAAGTAACCATATGAATAACTGATCAAGTGAACAGGTGATTGTGTGATTAATAAAAATCCAGGCACTCCTGCCAAAAATACTGCCATTGCCATGATTAAAGGATCAATGGCAGATATATTTTGTCCTACAGTTATTGCTACAGGAATAATAATGGTTAAAAATCCCAATACATTCACAAAGATGATTCGTACCAAGGCGGTACTAATAACAAGAAATATTAGAACTACATACGGTGAAAAAGAATCAAATGTACTTACCAATTCATCTGCTATCCATACGACTGTTCCGGTTTCAATAAGCATCTTAGATACCATTAATGTAGCGGCAAAGAACAAAATCATATCCCAATCAATCGACTTCTTTGCTTCTTCCCAATCCCAAACCCCACTAAAGGGAAGGACTGTAAAACTAGCTCCCAACATGGCAATCAAAGGAATCGAAAATCCATGAAAACTTTCAGTCATCCATAAAAGTAACGTCATTCCTATAATGACTAAAACCTTTATTTCAGGTATTGTAATTTTACCTAACTCATTGATCTGCTCATCTATTAAGCTTAAAATAAGTGTCTTGTTTACGCTTTCCGGCGGGAAATATAACAAAAATAAGACCCACAGCAGGACTAGAAAAAGAACAATCGGCGGGCCAAAATATAAAATCCAGCTAACAAAGGTCACTTGAGAAGTTATTTCCCCAAACATACCAAATGCATAGATTGTAGAGCTCGCGCCTGTTGCGACAAAGGCCCCTGAAATAGAAACAATAAAGGCGACCCCAATAAACAAAGATTTTGATAGATTGGGGACGCTCACTATTTTCTTTAAACTTTTTACAAGACTATCTAATACAGAAGCGACAAGACTGCCTTTTCCGATATTGGATGGGATAAACAAAGAAAGAACAAACATTAACAAAAAGGATAGAAAAATTAATTGTTTTCCAGATCCCTGAGACATCCTAAGCATTTTTAACGATATCCGACTGGCCAATCCCGTCTTGATAAAAGCACTCGCCATGATAAACGTAGAAAATAATAACCAGATAATCCCTGAACCAAAATAACTCATCGTTTCTTCAAACGTAAAAAAGTTAAAAGAGAGGATCAGGATTAATAAAACCGAACTAAAAGCTAAAGGAAAGACTCTGCCAATCCAAAGAATTTGTATAATGACTAATGCCACGAATGCTTCTACTTTTATATCCCATCCAATAAAAGGAGTAAGAAAGATGAAATATAGAAGGATTGACAGATAAAGCAAAATCATTTTTTTGTTCATTTTTGTTCACACCCACAATGAAGCGATTAATTATCCATTATTCAGCTTCCTGTACTTTTCTGTTCTTTAACCAACTAACAATAAATGGGTACATTAATGATAAAACCGTCAGGATAAGAAGTGTTATAGTGATCGGCGAACCGAATAACACATCTGAAATCCCATCATTCCCTACAATACTTTTACGGAAGTTCTGTTCCATATCAGATCCTACAATTGCAGCCAAAATTAACGGTGCAATTGGGAACTTCAAAAGCTTCATTACAAGGCCCAATAAACCAAAGATGACTAAAATGTAAAAGTCGATGACGTTATAGCTCAATGTATATGTTCCGATAAATGCCAGAACTAAAATAAGCGGGTATAAGACCTTTGGTGGTGTTTTTAATATTTTCACCAGGAGTCCTACCAATAAAATGTTTAAAATGACAAGAAAAATATTCCCGATAAACATACTGTTTACAAATGTCCAAACCATTTCTGGATTATTTTCAAATAATAAAGGTCCTGGACGAAGGCCTAACATAATGAGAGCCCCTAAAATAACAGCAGTTGTACCAGATCCAGGAATCCCCATGGTTAACATAGGAATAAATGCTCCAACTGCAGCAGCGTTGTTTGAAGATTCAGGTGCTGCAACCCCAACGATTTCTCCTTTTCCAAACTCATCAGGATTCTTTGAAATCTGTTTTTCAGTTGTGTAGCTTAGCATTGAAGCAATAGCCCCACCTGCACCAGGAAGTACTCCAACAACAAAGCCTAATGGTGCATTTCGAATCATTGGCCACTTCGTACGCTTCCACTGCTCTTTCGTAATCCAAATCTTCCCCATGCCCTTATGTTCCTTGTTAACAGGCTTATCGATTGTAATGTAGTTATAAAGCACCTCACCAACTGCATAAATACCGATTATGACAATTAAGAAATCTACACCTTCACTTAATGCTGGATGGTCAAACGTAAAACGGTGTACACCTGTCTGTAAATCAATTCCCATTGTTGAGACCAATAGACCTATTGTCATGGCAATAAACCCTTTAACCATTGCACCCTTAGACAATGCCACAATGGCAGAGAGAGTAAAGACCATTAATAAGAAATATTCTGCAGGTCCGAATTTTAGCGCAAAGCTTGCAAGTGGTTTAGCCAAAACGATAAATCCCACCATAGCTACTAATCCGCCAATAAGAGATGCAATTGCTGAGATTGCAAGTGCTTGCCCTGCCTGACCCTTTTGTGTCATCGGGTACCCATCAAAGGTTGCAGCAATAGCTGATCCATCCCCCGGGGTATTTAACAGAATCGAGCTTCTTGAGCCCCCATACATTGCGCCATAATAAATAGCAGCCATCAGCACTAGAGCACTAGTAGGCTCCATTCCAAATGTCACCGGAATTAATAATGCCACCGCTGTTGCAGGTCCAAGCCCTGGCAACATCCCAACAACTGTTCCTAAAAAACCGCCAATTGCCACCCATAATAGGTTAATAGGTTCTAAGGCTGTCATAAGCCCTTCCATAAAAATCGAAAAATCTACTCCCATAACTTAAGTACCTCCTCTCTACGGTAAGCTGACTTTTAGTAATATTCCAAATGAATACCAAGCAATTCCTGAAAATAATACAGCAACAAGAATATTTACCAACCATTTCTTCGTCCCATTTATAATAAATAGAAGGCCCCCTAAGAAAACCATCGTCGAGAATAAAAATCCGATCCTTTCAAATAGGAACGTATAAATAAAGCTCATAACGATTGTACTGATTATTAAAAATGGCATTCGTCCACTTAAAAGCATTTTCAGTTCTTTGAATTCTTCTTTTCTGTGCTTAAATTCCTGAAAGAAGTAAATCACACTTAAGAGAACTAAAAGAATCGTAATCATTGCTGGAAAGTATAATGGAGCATTTGGGTCACCGAGACGTGCTTTCGGTAAGTTTAGGGTAGCGACAAGAAACCCTATTCCGACAGCTAAAAAAAACAGTGGAGTTACTAACCTGTACATACTCTCTCCCCTTCCTCTGTACAGCTATTATAAGAAGAATGGACCCTAACCTTACCGGGTCCATTGAAATAACTTTCTTTTTCCTATTAATCTGTCAATCCAGATTCAGATAGTAATTCGTCATAATTCGCATTTTGTTCTTTTAAGAACTCAACTGTTTTTTCACTATCTAAGTAGTAGCTGGACCACTCATTATTTTTCAATAATGTTTTCCAAGCTTCTGTTTCTACCATTTCTCCAATTACTTTATCCCAGTATGCAATTTCTTCTTCTGTCATATCAGGTGGTCCCATGATCCCTCTCCAGTGTGGGAATACCATGTCTACACCTTGCTCTTGCCATGTTGCAACTTCTTCCAGGCCTTCAATTCTTTCATCGGAAGAAACACTTACAATTCTAAATTTGCCAGCTACATGCTGCTCTTTCGACTCTGATACAGCCATTGTTGCAACGTCAACGTGACCGCCTAATAATGCAGTAACTACATCTCCGCCACTTTCATAGATCATGAAGTTTAATTTTGTAACATCAACACCATATGTCTTTGCTGCTTGCACGAAAGATAAATGGTCATTATTTCCTAAACCTGGTGCAACCGCAATTTTAAGCGAAGTTGGATCCTCTTTTAATTGCTCCATAATTTCTGTTGCGTTTTGAAACTTTGAATCATTTGGCACAGCAATTGAGATCCACTCAGTGGTTAAAATCGCTAGTGGAGTAAAATCCTCAAACGTCAATTCACTTTGACCAAGTAAGTTATTAGTTAAGACTAGACTGGAATTAATGGCTAAGCTATGTGCATCTTGCTTTGAAAGATATTGCCAGCCTACTTCCCCGCTTCCGCCTGGCTTATTGACAACATTAATGTTCTGGTCAACAATCTTCTCATCCTTCAGGATTTTTTGGATAGCTCTAGCTGTACCGTCCCAGCCACCACCAGGAGTCGCAGGTGCAACCAATTCAATATCCTTTTTTGGGAACTCGTCAGAACCTGTTGTAGCAGATGAACAAGCAGCTAGCAATGCAACCGCCGCAATGGTTAAAACTGAAAAAAACTTTTTCATTTTCTCCACCCCTTTTAATTTTCTCAAATTTCTTAATTTTTATAATACATGCGAAGATTTGGTTTGTAACCGTTTTCAATTTTAAAAAATTAAAAGAAAATAAGTACATTTTGTTCATTTTGTTCACTAATTCAGTTTTTCCTATTTGAAAAATACATCCTTTCTGGGCGGCCAACAATCCCATACTCTAGCTCTGCTTTTACTTTTCCTACTGATACTAAGTACTCCAAATATCGTCTGGCCGTCGTTCTCGAGGCACCTAATTTCATCCCCATTTCCTCTGCAGTTATACCGTTCGGTAAATCATCAATAAATTCAATTACTTTATTTAAAGTTAGGAGATTAACCCCTTTTGGTAATGGCTCACTTCTTGCCCCTTCACGCTCCATTGATTTATTTCCTATAAGGTCATCAATGAAAGTTTGATCGACAAATTCAATGGAATCTATTGTGTTCCTTCTTTTTTTATAGCTTTCAATGACATCCCTAAACCTTTCAATTGAAACGGGTTTAAGTAAATAGTAAAACACACCTGATTTAAGGCTTTTATCAAGCAACTCAATATTATTTGCCGCCGTAATCACAATGAAATCTATATCCAATTGCCTTGCTTTGATTTCTTGGATCAACTTTGTGCCCAGCTTATCTGGAATATAAATATCAAGAAGGATCAAATCTATGTGTTTTTCCCCGATGATCTCCAATGCATCACTTGCCCTAAGGGCCTTACCAACGACCCTGACACCCTCAATTTCTTTTAGAAATTTTTCGTGAATATCTGCGATACGAAAATCATCTTCAACAATTAAAATATTTATCATGTGAATCCCCCCTGCCTTCAAATTCTTTTTGGAATATAAACAGTAAACGTTGTTCCATGCCCTCCACTATCCACTTCAATCGTTCCCCCTAAATCATGTACTGCTTCACTTACATTAGCTAACCCATAGCCTCTGCCATCTTTTTTCTTCGTAGAAAAACCTTTTTTAAAGATATGGTCAATTTCTTCATCCGGAATTCCTGAGCCGTTATCCGTTATTTCAAAGATAATATCCTGCCCTAAATCCAAGGCAAAAAAGCTTACATTTTTCTCACCTTTCAGTTTGCCTACCTCTTCCAGGGCATTATCTATTAAATTGCCAATGATTGTTGTTAATTGTCCCGTTTCAATATGTTCTGGAAGAATTTCTAGTGAACTATTTTCGTCGACTTGAAAGGCGATCTTTTTCTCAGATGCCTTGCCGATTTTCCCCAGAATAATGCCTTGAACTTTTGGATCTTTGATTTGTTCGAACACAAGTCTGTTATTGTTTTCAGTGATATCAATTTCATTTTGAATCATTTCAATGGCTTCCTCGGAATAACCGAGTTGCAGGAGTCCAGAAATAGCATAGAGCTTATTAGTAAACTCATGGGCTTGTGCCCTAAGATCTTCAGAGTATTTTTTTACCTCAGACAATGTGTTAATCATTTTCTTCATTTCTGTCTTATCCCGGAAGGTAATCACTGTCCCTACCTCTTTATCTCCATCTTTAATAGAGACAATGGTTAAAATAATATCCCTGTTATTCACAACCAGTTCAAGAGTCGAATTTGTCCATTTATTCTTAATTAAATTTACAACTGACAGGTTAGGGATGGCGTAATGAATCGGCTTATTTACAAAGTCCCCCGTGAGATCCAAGAGCATTTTTGCGGTTTGATTGATTAGAGTGATTTTATTAGCCGTATCAATGGCAATTAATCCCTCATTAATAGAAGAAAGAATTGCATTCTGATCCCTATATAAAGTAGCAATTTGACGCGGTTCTAACCCCAATGTATCTTTGCGGATATTTCTTGCTAAAATGATACTTGCGATGACGCCAACCAATATTGCCCCAAGTGCAAAGTAAAGAATCTTTTTAATCCGGTTCATTATGCTAATCACAATCTCTTCGTATAAAAAACCAACAGTAACTACACCAATTATTTGTTTATTTTCATTTATAATTGGAGCTTTTCCGACTATTGCTTTTCCAACATGCTCATCTGAATGAAGTGTATAATAGCCTGCAAATACAATTGCCTTGTAGTTATCATTGATTGGATTTATTTTTCCAATTTGATTGGTGTCAGGGTGGGTAAGGATCCTTCCATCACGGTCTTCAATCACAATAAAATTAGCGTCTACCTGTTCCTGAATTCTCATTGCAGTCGGCTGCAATGTCAGTGACGGATTTTCCTCTTCAAACGCAGCCTGTACAGAAGGCATAAAAGAAATTGTCTTGGCAGTTTGCGAACCTATCTTCCTTGAGTTTTCCATAATAATCTGAGAATCCATATAGGCAAAAATACTACTTAGAAATAAAATGATTGATAAAATGAGTGCGATAACTAAACCTAATATTTTTGTTTGCAATGATCTTTTGAATATATTTTTTTTCATCACTTCACCCAATTCCCATTTACATATGGATTCTCAATAATTATTATTTTCATACAATTTATCATATAGGTGGAGACATAGAAAGATGTTCCCGATCATTTATATCCATTTTCAAAATTATATTAAAAATCTTTTATTCTTATAAAGTCAGAATAACAAAGACACCATCCATTTACTGGATGGTGCCTGTCACCTAATTAACTTGAGGGACTTGATCCCATTTTCTTAATTCATGTATTGTCTTCTTAATATCAACCAAGCCATTTTCTGTAGTTTGAAGGTAATCTGGACGAATGGCGATGGTGGTTGTTTTTCCGGTGCGCATTCTTGCCGGCTTTTGTACCTGGAGGTTCCGTTTTGTGGATTCCTCTAACACCTTATGCATTTCTGCCCTGCTAAACTCGTGGATATCCACTCCATCTTTTGCTTCAAGTTTAACGGTTAGCGTTTGCTCCTCAAGCTGAAGATAATATTCCTGCTCTCCAAGCGGTTTCCACCAAAAGCCCCAGAAGCCTCCACGCGGATTAGAAACATAACCCCAATTGCCATCCAACTCTTTTTGGAGCTCCTGGTAAAATCCCTGCCAGGCATATCCGTCCCATTCCTGGACTCTTGTATTCTTGTAAGCATGAATCTTCTCATCCAACTTTTCCAGATGGTTCAAGTAATCCAGGAAAATAGGATTGGTAACTCCTCGCTCTCTCCCTCTTTTTAATACCTGCAGCATCCTCTCCCGCTTAAACGGGTAATAGCCGGTCTTTTCAACTGAGCGATAATGGCTTTGATCTGTAATTTTAAAATAAATTGGCAGCTGAATCATTTCAGGGTAAGCCTCAGCTACAGCATTACAATAACGGCCTAACTGACCAGAATGATTAGAAGTAAATGTCTTATCTTCTATTAAAATAGCATATGTATCATTTATAATAGCAAGGATATCCAGTCCCTTAAACTGCCTTATGATCTCGATCTTTTCAATAACAGGCACAGGGTAGTTATGGACATTGAAAATCATCGACATAAAGTCAACTGCCGCATGGTGCAAGTTTTCATCTAAGGAACGATGTGTTAAAGGACTCCATGACATCAACCAGCACAGGAATGCATCCTGGGACAATTCACTCGTAGCAAATTCAAACAAGTTTGGCGTCTCCATATCACTAGCCTCATTGTAACGGGCATTTTCAAGAAGGACTTCAACATCATGATTCCCAGTATAGTCCTCCCAATAGCCCCTCGCCAGTATAGAATCGTAATGAATTTCTTGGAAAAGAACATTATCTCTTAAATCCAAGATCCTACCACGATTATTTGGGTACAATAACAACAATTGGTCTTTCCCCTGTTGGGCAATAATCTTAGGAACAGGCTCACTCCGTTTCATATATCCACAAGTACTTTCAGGACAAATATAAATCGGATGTGCATCAATCGTTATCCCGCCATCCGCAGTTTCCTGGAGATTCTCCCAATCTTTATCAATCAGTGCTGAACCACATCTTGGACATTTAAATCTCGCCATTTGAAAACCCTCCTTAAACTTATCTTCACCTTCCATAATCTAGGTTGGTGCCTAGCATGTTTTTTATATCCTTCTTTTCTTAGATGATTAACTATTACTTTCACTCTTTGTAAAATCATGATGCTTACTGATAAACCTGATTGTCATGTCTGGTGGAGAACCAATCACCTCGAAGCTGTAGTCCTTGAAGATCGTGAAGGCTAGCAGAACCCCTCCAACTGCAACAGCGGCAATGATTGTTCCAGTACCAACTGTCGATGCAGCCGCGGTTGAAGCAAAGGCTGCTACGCCAAGGGATGTACCTGCAGTAAAAGGTGCTGCAACAGCTCCTGCGCCTACAGCCCCTGCTAATGCGATGGCAGCTGTTTTGCTTAGCTTGCTAATCTTTTGTGCCTTTAATAGTTTTTCAGCTAGTTCCCCTGTAACCATAAATTCTTTCACTTTGTTATCTTTTGCCTTCTTTAACTGCTCTTTCGTGTTAACGATTAACATATCCATCACCTGTCCTGTCTTTTAAAAGATTGCCACTTGGAAACCTTTGGGTTGTTTCCGTTTTAGATATTAGCTATTTTATTTCTTCACTATTATTTCGGTAGTATTTGAATTAACTTTATAAAAAGCTGTTAATTATATCCAAAGTGCTTTAAAGAGATACACACTTAAACTTCTATAGCTCATGCTAAAACATATAGTTAGTGAAGAGTACTTCTTTTGGCTTATTGTTTTCTTAAATATGAAAATCCTTTTTTACTATTTTTTTTAAGGTGGAGGTTTTAGGATGAAGTTCGAAGAAAAAAAAGAGGTTTTTAATTCATTTCAAGATTTAAAAGAGCGATCTATTAGCTATAGTAGAATTAACTATGAATACCCTGCTAGTGTGCAAAGAGGAAAGATTCTAGCCAGAGAACTGCATCCGAGCGGAAACGGATATGTGTTAGGTAAATACATGTCAGCCGATGTGGTTAAAAGCAATGGATATTCCGTAGATTCAAGAGGTTGGATTTCTATAAGTAATTTTACTAGGGAAGAATTAATAAATGTAATTAATAATGCAATGATGTCAATGTCTGGTAAGGCTACTAAGTCTTAAGAACAGAAACTACAAGTTAAAAATAATATAACTCAACCGAACAATAAGCATAGCTAAAGGGACAGTTTTGTAACTAACTGTCCCTTTTCCCTTCTAAATTGCTTTATATGACTCTTGTTTACTCTGTATAGTTGGTCCACTAACTTCGTCGTAAAAAGACACAAGAATCATCCCTATAACCATTTATTTATTAAAAATGAATCCATATAAAATACGTCTTACTAATCATACAAAGTAATGAATTTAATTGGTAAGGCTCCGCCCTTTTACAGGTAAGTGCTCTTTTGCAATTTTCTCCAAGCCGTCCAAACCGATTGTTCTGTAATCAAAAAAGTCGGATAATAAGACGGTAATGGTTCTATCCTTCAAACTTAATTCTCCTTTATATAGTTGCGGTTTACCTTTGCTCAGTTTATAACTTTTAAACTCTACCGAGTCGAAATTTTGTTCAAAGAAGCGTTTTTTAGCATGTTTAGCTCCGATTCCAATTATAGTATCTGCAACTGAATATTCAATTGCCTGTTTCAAAACCCTTCCCCTTTGCTTTTGTAGGTTCATATAAAAGTCATCTAATTTGGAATGAGGATTAAACTCAAAAGCCTTTATATATTGTGAGCAGTTAATATTTTCAAATGGCCAGTCATCTCTTTCATTCTTACGAGGAAGTGATCTAAAATCCATTAATGATACATTATATTGAGAGTTTCTGTTATATAAACTTCTCTGATAATATTCCTTGATTTCTTTATAGGCATCCTCGTCTTCCGATTTCTTTAAAAACCAGTTTCGATTAGGTTGCAAAATATTTTTTATGATCCTCGCCTGAAATTCTAACATTGGGGCAAATAAACTATCTTCTGAATTCAACCTGCCTCTTAAGTTCAACAGCACTTTTTTATAGTTTTCTTCAACATTTTCTGGAATTTCATAATAACCATCTTTCCAATTATCAACATTCAAGTAGGTACTGGAATTTTTTCCGTAGGCTTCATATTTTGCCTTTATTGAGTAGTCCAATTCATACCCACCTAAACCCTCTTCATTACCAAGAAAAATAATCTTACTTTTTCTAAGGTCTCCATAACCTATAAATGCCTGCAGCTTCTCTAATTCATCATTTGACAATGAATACGCACCTAATTTATTTAAATCACTTATCGTCGTATTACTACTCTTATCGGACACCTGTCGCTTATAAAAATTTCGCTCTAACTTTTCAAAATCAATTTTTTCTATATTTTCATCATCTTGATGTAATATACCGTAAAAGCCTATATCTTTAAGGACAGTTGTATCTTCCCTACCAGCTGTAAGGTCGTCTAAATAGTCCATGTGTTGGTAGAGACTATCCTCATTTCGGCTTGCATCCCAAATATCTGGATAATCTTTAAGCATTTTTCTGGCAAACTTGCGCCCAGTTTCTCCTATATTTCCTCTTTTTGTATTCAACATAAACATGCGATATTTCGGCATTTCTAAGATACAACGTTTGTTCTCTTCAAAATTCCAACGTGCACTCATATACTATCCCCTCACATTAAAAGTTTATATAGTTTTATTGATACTTCATCAATCAAATGCTTATCCAAAATCTCTCTCCATAACCCCTCCGGCAACTCTTCAAACCCACTCTCCAACCCGGCCAACCCACCTGCTATAGCGGCAATTGTGTCCGTATCATATCCTTCATTGGCTGCACCAACTACAACATCAAGGTAGTTATCATTGTTCAATAGCCAGTACAGTACCCAGTTCATTGTGTGTACTACAAAGCCATCAGGGTTGTTACCAGGCTTGCGACCGTCAAGTATTTCTTCAAAAATGGTCCCTGTGATTTCTTCCTTGATTGCCTGCTTCAAAGCACTTCCATGCAATACCTTGAAAGCGATTCGGTTATAGATTACACAGGCTTCTTCTGCGAGCATGTCGTAATGTGTCATTCGGGATTGTTTTCTGGTGATGTCTTCAACTGTTTCGAGGTTACCATAGGCCAGCGCTACAGGGAGGCATCGCATCAGTGAGCCGTTTCCTGCAGATCTTCCATCCAGAAATTGATAATGGGCTCTCCTGGCTGCTTCGTTCCAGTCTCCATCATAGATTCCCAGAACAGTACTTATAATGATCCCAACATCCTTTGGTCTTGAACGATACCAATTTAGAAACTCGTCCCCAATCGCTTCAATCGGATCATCTGGTTTTTGTAAAATTCCCCTGGCGACAGCCAATGTCATGGCAGTGTCATCAGTAGTTTCACCTTTTTCGAGTTTCCAGGCTCCACCTCCCAAAATTTCGGTGACTGCTCCATATTTCTTCTTTATTTCTTCCTTTGTTAAAAATTCTGTTGTACCTCCGAGAGCATCACCAATCGCAAATCCATACAAAGCGCCTTTAATTTTATTTAACACTTAAATCACCTCTGTTTATTTATACAAAAGGAGAACAACACCATATGTTGGTCAAACACATTACTATGTATCTATAAAACTAAAGGAGATGATTTTATGGGAAGCTGGAATAAGTATCAGCAGGTGTGTGCATCATGCCGTTATTGGGCTGGCCACAGAGAAATTGACTTTACTGCAACACACTTCAACGCACTGGAACCTGCTGCTCAATGCCAGAAACCATTCGGCCCTTTTTATGGCGTTCAGATGGGAGAAGGCTCCTATTGTCCCCAATGGGAAAACTATAATTAACCAACTGATTTGGAGCGGCTGTCTCCAAGCAGCCGCTTTCCTTCACACCTTAGAGGGTTGAAAATACAATTGATGCATTTCCAAAACGTCCAGCTTGACTTGCTCTCGCAAATCGATTGGTTCAAGCACCTCTACATGCTGACCCTGTTGAAGAATCCATAGCTTTATTCCCATTAGTCCATTAACCTCGACCTGAACATTGTGCCAGCCGCCTTCGAGGACAGGCCCCACTTCCGCGTCCGGAAAGTTCCTCATTAAGAATTCGATATTTGTCTCCTTCACTTTCATCCTGACTATGACAGTTTTCCCGCTATACATATAGGCCGACTTTACAATATAATCACCTATACTTTCAGGAAGACCCGAGGTAACAAAACGTTTAACCGTAATAATACAATCCTCGATCCGGTCAATTACAAAAGCTTTTGGCTGATCACTGTCTTTTTTCTTTGCATGGAGGTAAAACTTCCTATCATGATAGGTAATCGTAACAGGGATAACCTCTTGTACACTAATCTCCCCTCTGCCATTTGTATAAGTAAACTTTACGAATCTCCTATTAGAAATCGCCTGGAAACAGGTTTCAAACAATTTTAGCAGTGGCTTCTCTTGTACAGGTTTGTAATGGTATAGATAACTTCGGAAAAACTCGTTAATCTTTATTTGTTCTGTTTTTGAAAATAAACTAGTCAGCTTATACGAAATATCCTTTAGCTCTTCTTTATTCAAGGCCCTCGAACCATAAAGCATCATAAGCATGATTAGAGCATTTTCGATTGTAAAATAGTCTCCATCGACATTCAGGCCGTATCCCTTTTCGCTGCGCAAGTATTCCACCCTTTTATTATAGGGCTCAAGCGTGCCACGAATAACTTTAATATCTCGCTGCAGAGTGGCTCTATTAATATTAAATTCTTTTACTACACCTTCAACAGTCACTATTTCATTGCTTTGGATTCTTCTCGAAATTTCAAGAATCCGTTCTTGCGCACTATACTTTCTCCTCCTGCCAATGCTGGGACGGGCGGCGGCAAAATCATCGAAAAAAAGTGGATCTACGAAATCTGTCTCATAAGCGAAACAATCATTCTCCTTTAGCAGTCTGACAGCATCGGCCCATGAGTGAACCATTTCTGACAAAACTGCCTCCTCGTCACCATGTTTTTTTTCAAGCCAAAAGACACTCCGTCTTTGAGTAGAATCAACCAAAAGACTATATGTTTCGTTCTCATTCAGGAACCTGCACACAACAACAGCATCTAAAAACATATGGTTCTTCTCCCTTTTCTAAGTCGATACCTTTCATTTTTTGCACATTCTTTTTTCATGCCAACATATAGTGCTTCTCCAAGTTGTTATAATAGGAAAAACTTTTAAAGGAGTGGTTCTTATTAATACATTCTTCTGGAAAGCAGTTAGAAAGAAGCGAAGAGAGGTCATTTTGGCACAGTTTCCACATATTGAATTTACCCCTGATGAAAAATTCACATTGTTAAAGGAAAACATGTCTTTAAAAATAGATGAATTGGTTGACTCCTTATTGAGTGACAGCTCGTTTTCCATTAGTCAACTCAATGAGCTCCTTCACCGGGCACTGAGGTTTAAGTACAAATATGCAGTTGAAGCTTTTTTGCAAAAAGGCGCCAACCCTAACGGTGTGAATTATCAGGGCATCGCCCCTCTTAACCTCACAACCTTGTATACGACCAATCAAAAACAAATAGTAAACTCTTTATTGAAACATGGCGCAGACCCTAACCTGGAAGGCAAAGATAATTCCACTCCAGTCGCAAAAGCAGCGTTGTTCTGCAATTTTGAGATTCTGAAAATGCTTCAGGAAGCAGGTGGCTGTTTGGAAGGAAAACACTTAAATACGGCTCTGTCTCAAGCTGCTCAAAGGAATGACCAGCATCTTATTGACGGACTGTTAGAAATGGGAGCGGAAATCACAAACAATATTTATTTCATGTGTGCAGTCTCCTTCCAGCCAGCTGCAATCCCTTATTTGTTAATGAAAGATGATAAATTTTCTTTAAACATTGAAGATAACTTTAACTTCTTTAACGCAGCCGTTTCTCGAGGCTATCTGAACATCATTAAGCTATATATCAAAAAGGGAAAGCAACTCACTACGATGGATCATTTTAAAAGAACACTGTCTCTTGCCCTCTTTGCTGCCATCCAGGAAAACGATGGGCGGATGGTAAAATACTTGATTGAACAAGGAGCAGATGTAAATTATATCGACGAAGATGAGACACCGCTTGATTTTGCAATGAGTACTGGCAAGCACAGTATGGCGTCACTCCTCAGAAAACTAGGTGGTTCCAGAAATGGAGAATTAGTATAAAAGGGAAACTATGAGTTTCCCCCTTTCTTTTTACCCATAACTAAATACCTGTATTTTATTCTCGTTTTCTATGGAAGATTCCTTTATTTTTCCAAATGACCACTCAAAAATTCTTTCAACTGAGTACAAACATTTGAAATATCCCCCTGAAGGGTAATATCGTAATTTTCTTCAGTAATTACATTATTTATATACACAATAGGAATATTAAGCTCCCTGGCAACTCCCGGCAGCAGGTTGAATGGAGATACATTTAACGAAGTTCCCGCAATAATCATCAAATCACTATCCGCAATTAATTCTTCCGCAATATCCAGCCCTTTTACAGCATCTCCGAAAAAAACAACATCAGGTCTTAGAACGGTCCCGCATTCACACCTTGGCACTGTTCCAACCTCAAAAAATTCTTCAAGCTTATAGGAGTTATCACAAACTGGACAGGAGCAGGTCATGACATTGCCATGAAACTCAATGACCCGGCTGCTGCAGGCCTTTTGGTGCAATCCATCGACATTCTGGGTAATGATAGAAACTTGCTTTCCCGCTTTTTCGAGATCCGCAAAAAAAGCATGGCCATCATTAGGAACAATCGAGTCAATTGCTGTCATAACGGCCTGTTTAGTTGGATAAGGTATAATATCATCAAGAGTAAGAGCAAATAAATCATAGTAACTTTTCCAAAACAGTTCAGGTTCTCTTAAGTATACAAATTGATTCAGAGTTTGCAGCAAGTCAGGCTTTTTCCTCCAAACTCCCTCTATAGCAGATCGATAATCGGGTATTCCACTCATTGTCGATATCCCCGCACCAGTCAGAACGGTTATGTTACCAGATGCTTTAATTAATTCAGCTAAATCCTTCAATTGATCCTGCGGCTTTCCTTCATAACCAGGATCAAGCTGTGTAATTCTCCTCTTAATCCTACTATTTATTTCTCTCTTCAATGAGTGCTCCATGTTCTTTTGTACCTCCTTTGTAAAAGTCGCAACAGGTTTACCATCTGAATCGTAAGGAGAAATACCCCAATAAGCACTATCAAAAGCAGGCAGCTCTTCAATGGAATCAATCAAATAGGAAGTAAAGTTTCCATGCCTGCTAATAGTTGCTACTCCATTAATCGCTCCTTCATGGAATAAGAACTTCCATGCTTCACGATAAGATACAGCCAACAATTCCCTTTTTTCAATATTCCTGATTACATAGCCAACAGCTTCCGAAAGGTGTTGGATACTGGGGATACGAAGGACATGCATAATTTCATACGGATTTGCAGTATTCGGAGGAGCACCTTTTCGAATTTCCCATGCTGAATCGGTCTTCTCCCGTTCCTCAGCATCGAAAGTATAATCACAAAGGACAAAGGTGCCATACTGGTTTTGATAATTTAAATCCCGAATCGTAAGCCTGGCGTCAAAATAACTCAACTCATCACCCACCTTCAGATCCCTGGGCAATTCACTTCTCAACTTGACCATTTTCTTCGTTTCATATCTAGGCGTAAGCACATCTCCCTTTTTTAAAAAATAAAGCAGTGAACAGAATAATCTATTCACCGCTTTTTAAAACTCAGTGAATTACTCTTGAAAAATATTCTTTAATTTGGTTGGAAACTTCGAGATCAGAAGGAGAAGAATCAAGCTTAATTTGAGACAAACATTCTGGAAGATATTTAAGAAAAAGACATTCAAAAGAGGAAATCGAAATTTGAGACGAACGAAGAAGATCTTTAAAAATATCATTCAATACTTTAACATTCCTAAAATAATAAGATGGAGAATTCACCTTTGGATTAGAACGAATAACCAAACAAGAATTAATACACCCCTTATTCCTTTTAAACCAAACCACAAATTCAACTAATCTCATATAACCCCTCCAATTCATTTCATTACAGGGATTATTATAAAATGCCACAACGACATCATATGTCGTTGAAAAACAGGGTGACAGGCACCATCCATTTTATTGGATGGTGCCTGTCACCTTAAAATGTTCATATCATAAATAGGACCTAAGACTCAAAAATATATGTATTTTATTCAAATAAGAAGTTATATTTAACTTAGAGGGGGAAATTTATGGAAAATAATACTCAGTCTTCTAGACATTATGATTTGGACTGGATAAAGATATTGTCTATGTTGGTCGTGTTCCTTTATCATTGCTCCATGTTTTTCAATTCGTTTGATTGGCACATTAAGAACAATATAATCGATTCTACATATATTGAGTTCTTCTCCCTCTTAGTGGGAAACTGGATCATGCCCATTTTCTTTGTGGTGTCAGGAATGGCTACTTACTACGCTTTAAACAGAAGAAATGCGAAAAGTTTTGTCAAAGAGAGGCTTTTACGGCTTGGTTTACCCCTTCTTTTAGGTATTTTTCTGTTGTCACCTCCCCAGGTGTATATTGAAAGAATAACGAACCATCAACTTGAAGGCTCATTCCTGGAATTCTTTCCTCATTACTTTGATGGACTCTATCTGGAAATGGGCGGTACCGGGAACTTCGCATTCTTTGGACATCACCTTTGGTATCTTTTGATGTTACTGCTATTTTCAGTGATTACTTTGCCTTTTTTCCTAAAAACCAAGGGAATGACAGCTGGCAAAGAATTTAGTATTCTCCATTATTTATTCATCCCTATCCCTCTATCAATCGCCGCTTTGACTGTCAACCATGTTGTAAATTTAGCGAGTTGGGGAATAACTTTTTATCTACTATTATATATTTTTGGATTTTATTTTTTTGCGAGAGAATCATTGAGGGCGTTTGTGCGTAAAATAGGGGTTTTAGCTGGAGCTATGAGCATAATGAGTACAGCTGCCTATATATCTTGGGTATTTTTCTATGGGTTCCCCATGCAAATATCATTGAGTTGGGCAGTATTCATGAGCATCCGTGTACTATTGGTATGGAACATGATCTTCTTTATCCTATACATAGGTGATAAGTATCTGAACGTTTCCAACAGAGCATTGAAATATTCAAGTGAAGCCTCCATGCCGTTTTATGTGCTACATCAGCCTATCATCATTATAATAGGATTTTTCATTTATAACCTGGGATGGACTGTACCTGTAAAATTGATCTTTTTAATCTCCGCATCATTCCTCATCATTATGGGCTTATACGAATTGATCATTCGACGAGTTAGTTTTCTTCGTGTTCTGTATGGGTTAAAAGCAAGCTGGCCCGGTGACGGGACTCACTTTCCTACTAATACAAGTACTTATGGCAGAAAACATAATTGAATTACCAGGGAGACATAGGGACAGATACCTTTGTCTCCCTTTGATTTCAGGCAAAAAAAGAAAGCATAGAGTAGTAACCCCATACTTCGTAAAATGTCTCTTTAGGCAGTTTCAATATTTAAACTTCCCCTCAATAGTATGTGCACTGGAGATTCTGGTAGCATTTCTGCCTTGAGAAGGAAAATGAACCTTTTTCTTTTTGCCAGGTGTATAATACCCAGGTTGTTGGAGTATCGGGTTATTATGTCTATTTCTATTTGACTTCTGCAGTTTAGGAGGTGGATTTTTTATTTGATTATCTAAGTGTTTAATAAGATTAGATAATTGATTACTTATATTCCCTATTTTACCTTTTAGTATTGGATTATCAGCGTCTTCCTTCGCATTCAAAAGGCTCTCATGTATCATATCTAGATCAACAATTAAATCTTTAGTTTTTTTCATGTAGTTTTCCCCCAGCGTATTATATATTTTTTATCGTCAGAAGGAATAAGTTTTTTATATATTCTCTCTTTTACTATTTTATATTTTTACCGATATAAGTATTAATCATCGTGTAAGACAGGTGGTATCAAAATGGAAACTACACTTAATTTTGCATCCTATAGCTTGGGTTTTTATTACTTTCATTTAAGCATGTCGAAGATTAGGTTGATTTCTTCACAAACGAATACTCACCATATTGATTTATTCTATAAAGATGAGCGGATAAAAGTTGAGTTAAAGTTAGATGATTCCGCTAGCGATTACATAAAAAACCTTTTTAATGCTAATGGAAGACAAAAAACTTATAGAAATCAGCAATACTCTATTATCCATAGGGCAATTAAATATTATGATCTTCATATTGAGATTCCATTATCCGCTCATGAATTCCAATCTTGCCTTTACGGCAATATCCTTAGGTTAAACAGTAATCCAGATTATGTATCTGACCTTCAATTTCAGATAGAATGGTATTTAAACGAAAAGGATCTAGATCACCTGTGGGCAAAACAATTCAAAGCTGAAAATACATCTGCCGAAATTGCAGAACATTCATCTGTGACAACTCCTAAAAAGAAAAAAAAAGAAGAAGAAATCTACTAAAGACAAAGCAAATAAAAAACTTAAGTCAAGTACTCAAGAACTAATTGAAGCTTTCAAGGAATATGAGAGATTACAAGCAAACAGTCAAGTTCAGGACGCCAAGATTCTAAACAAGAAAGGTATTTATCTCAAAAATCCTAAATCATTTAGAAAATGTGAAAACTGCGCAAACTATACTTCCACGGATAAATGTTCCTCACATAACATACAAGTAAGCGAGAATCATAGCTGCAGCAGGTTTTACAGCTACAAGACTTGGTATGGAGGGTCCTTTTCTCCTAAATAAAAACACTTGCAGAGGGACGGTTCTTTTGAAGAAATGCAAAAGAACCGTCCCTCTGTTCATTTTATCCATAAGCCTTTCGACTGGTTTTTTCTAGAAATCTCTCCTGCTTCTTTAATCTACCATTATCCCTATGTTAATCTTGTAATCGTAGAAAGGAGTGGAGAAAGGTGAAAAAACTATTATTGTTGATTTGTTCTGTGTTTTTGTTCAGCATCTTTACCCCTAATGTAAATGCTAGTACGGAATTTACGGATGTACATCCAAGCTACAATTTTTATGACGAGGTTATGTATCTGTATGATCGCGGGATTATTAGCGGCTACGGTAATAGTGAATTCAAGCCAAATGCTGTTGTAACGAGAGATGCTGCCGCGGCTATGATTGGCAGAGCGTTAAAGTTAGATGGTACACAAAGAAACACAACTTTTTCGGATGTGGGTGCAAGCAATTATGCATCCGGATATATAGATTCTGCGGTTAAGCAAGGAATTATCAGCGGATATGCTGATGGCACATATAGGCCAAAGGAGCCGGTCACACGCGGGCAAATGGCTATTTTCCTGGCCAGAGCGTTTAAGTTAAATAATGAAGCAACTGTTTACTTTTCAGATGTAAGCCCTAGTATTACGGCATACTCCTCTATTAAAAAAATTCTTGCCTTTGGCATAACGACAGGATATGCAGACAATACCTTCAGACCAAATAAACAGCTGTCTCGCGGAGACTTTTCTGCTTTCTTGGCTAGAGCTTTAAATGATAGTTTTAAAGTTGAACCCCCTGCCCCAAGCGGTAAATTAGCTGTTCACTTCCTGGATGTTGATCAAGGAGATAGCAGTCTATTAATTACTCCAAACGGTAAAACAATTCTAATTGATGGCGGCAAGCAAACAGCGGGAGAAAAAGTTGTTTCTTACCTAAAGGCAGCTGGTGTAACTTCGATTGATTATTTAGTCGCAACTCATCCTGATGCGGACCATATTGGCGGCTTAATTCCGGTGTTAAATCAAATGCCTGTTAAAAATGTTATCGATAGTGGGAAATCTCATACCTCTCAAACGTACATGGATTACTTAACATTGATTGACCAGAAGAACATCCCTTTCCATGTTGCACAAACAGGTGAATTCATTGATATAGATCCTGCAATCAAAGTTCAAGTATTGAATAGTGGCGAAGGTTCTTCGGATAATAATGAAGCATCCGTTGTATTGAAAGTAACTCATGGTTCAAAATCTTTCTTATTTACTGGGGATGCAGGTACCCAAGCGGAAGCAGACATGGTGTCCAGCTTTGACGTGAATGCTGATGTGCTTAAAGTATCGCACCATGGATCTGAAACAGGATCTTCTCAACTGTTCTTAAACGAGGTCTCACCAGAATGGGCAGTATTATCTTTTGGAGAAGGGAATAGTTACGGACACCCGGATAGCGTTGTTGTAAACCGACTAACAGCTATGGGTGCCACAGTTGTACCAACAACCAATGGAGATATCGCTTTTGAATCAAATGGTTCTTCCATACAGCTGGTCAAAGGTGTTCCAGGAACTGAACCTCAACCAAATCCCAATACTGGTAAAATTGATATAACCAATCTAGACCTGGATAAAGAAATCGTTACATTGAAAAATATCGATACAAAAGATATTTCGATGGATGGCTGGACATTAATCAGTGTTGATGGAAACCAGCAGTACAACTTCCCAAGTGATTTTGTCCTGAAGAAAGGTGCCACGGTTACTGTGATGACTGGAAGAAATGCTTATGAAAGCAGACCAACCCATCTTCTTTGGACTACAGCTTATATCTGGGATAATAACGGGGATGCCGCAAGGCTCGTAGACCCACAGGGGACGATAATTGATGAACTTGCCAGGTAAGTACACACTCGATCGATTCGAAAAAGAAATGGCTGTACTGTTGTTTAGAGATGATGAGACTAAAGAGATTTTACTAAGTAGAGAATCCTTACCCTCAAACGCTGCAGAAGGCGATATCTTATTTGTTGAATTTACTCAGAATGGCAGTGTACAGCGAATTAACTTGTTAGAGGAAGAGACCGAGGCTGCAAGGCAGAAGGTTGAAGATCTGATTAATAAACTTAAGAGGAAGTAAATCATGGTCCTTCCTTATGGTGAAAGGAAAATTTATACTATTAAGGGACTACCACTCGACTTAAATAAGAGGTGGAGAATCACTCCTCTACCTCTAAATTAAAGTTCTATAAATAATAAAGCACTCAGGGACGATTTTTTATTTCTTGAGTGTTTTTCTGTTTTAAGAAAAAAATGTCGAAATTACTTTATTTACTTTTATAACAGTTTGAATTATTATTTAACTAAATAAACTAAGTTACTTACAAACACTGTTCTATCAACGTTTATTGAGTAAATTTGTTAAAATTACTTATTACTTAGAGAGGGGTTATGAAAATGAATGTTTGGTTAATGAAAACTTTTAAGGATTGGGCAGCTCGATTTATGAAGGGGGATCCCGAACCATTTGTTGCTATCGACGAGCCTGGTGTTGATGTCGGATATGGTGATTTATCCGATGCAAAACAATCAAAGTTATTTAGGGATTTAGAAAAGTCCTCTGATTCAAAGAGAAGATGGGGATTAATAAAAACTTTCTTTGACCGGTTTTATATCGATGTCAAAAAAGGTGATGTTCTAGTACTAGGTACCGGGCAAACAACTAAATTCTTCGTTTATGCAATTGTAAAAATTAAAAGCGATGCTTATTACGTTAATGCTCCCGATAGTACACACTCTAGACATCGCCGAGATGTTGAAATACTTTGGATGGATGAACCATTCCAGGTAGATGAATGGGGTTGGGCAAGACGCTTAGAAATTCTGGACACAAAAGACCGTTTAAAGGAATTCATCAAAGTTTATACTGAACTAAAAAATTCAAACTAGAAAATGAGTCGATATACGACTCATTTGATTGCTCAGACAATGACCAAGTATTAGTCGATCTTCACTTCTCTCAGGAGTCTATATATGAACCGGGACTATTTAGTTCCACTTCTATTTGCACTTTTCAATACACGTTTTTTCATTAGAGACCGCCAAATATTTAAAGAAAAGACCTGAACACCAATTTAAGTGCTCAGGTCTTTTCACTTCCCTTCAATCAAATCCGCAACAAGGATATATCGCTCCGGTGCATCTCCAATGAAATCAAAAGGATAACAGGTTGTTACTGTCAGTGTGGCGCGGGGTTTTGGAACGATTACTGTTCTGTCATCGGCATCCACAATGCGGACTTTTCTCACCTTGTACGTGAACTCTCCTACTTCTGTCGAGACAACGAGCAAATCTCCTTTGCCTACATTGCCAAGCTGGCGAAAAACAGTATCACGGTGGCCGGATAGAACAGAATTATCCTTTTCACCCGGAAGTACGCTGCCGGCGAAGTGTCCAACTCCTTTTTCGAGCTCATCCTCATCAGTGCCATGATAGATTGGCAAATTGGCATTGAGTTTAGGAATGGTCAGATTACCGATCATTTCTCCTTTTTCAGGCCTCTCGGAATAGAGAATGGCAGGATTCTCTTGCGTTTCTCTATCTGCCGTCTTACCAGGCTTATTGGCAAGGACGACCTCTGTTTTGGGGTCGCCATTTTTAAAAAGCCAATAGCCCTTCATGAATTTATATGCGTTTGTTCCGCTGAACCAGAAACCAAATGCGATTATGACAACGGATAAGGAAAGAAGAACCAGCTTTCCGGTTCTTCTCTCTTTCATATATTTAAGCACGTTTAACTTTCACTTTCCTGAATACAATAGCTCCTAAAAGAATCATAGCTAATCCAGCCATTGTATTTTGCAGGTAATCTGAAGCGGTGTTTGGAAGTTTGCCGCCCTTGACAGTTTTAGCAGGTGCTTTGGCCGCAGGGGATTTCTCTTCAGCTTTTTCCATTTCTTCTGCAGCATTTTTCACTTCTTCAACTGCCTCAGTTGTATCTTCCAGATTTTCTCCGGTTTCTTGCATGAATTCAGAGTCGAACATTTCCTTCGTGATGACCATGTCAGCTAAAAGATCACCATTAATTGAAAGGATTTTTATCATTAAGTCCGCTCCATTGGTAGAATCCATTTGCATAAGGGAAGTAAATGAAACAGGAGACTCAACGCCATCCTCAACCAAGTAGTATTCTACTTTCAAATCCAACAGAGTAAGCATACCATCCCAGATGTCAATAAATTCGGCAATGTCTTCAGCTGAAAGATCAGATGCACTGTCAAACTCAGGGAAATCCATTAATCTTGCACCGTATTCCTCCAACGCTGTGAAAAATTGTTCAGCATCAAGGTCAGGATTTTCCATAATCGAAATCACATGATTGGCAAGGTTATTGGCTTCGGCCAGCGAAAGACCAAAAGAATCCAATGTGTTGATCAAGTCATCTTTGGATTCCATGAAGTAGTGTTCAGCTACTGCAAATTCAAGGTCTTCAATATATTCGTAGTTTTCGATTGAATCATCATAGGAATTCAGGAAAGCTTCCAATTCTTCAATCGATGCAAATTCATAATCTTCAAGAAGCGTTTGCAGGTTTTCGTCAGTAATAGGGGTCCATTCTTCAGTGTAAAGCCATTCTGACACACTGAAATATAAATCATCGTAAAAAACGAATTGTTCCAATGTTGCTCCATTTTCCTCAAGCAACAGGTTGAATTCTTCCTCTGTCATTTCAAAATCAGCAAGCAATTCCTGGAGATTTTCTTCATCGAGCTCAGCTCCCAGGTAGTCTGTCAACTCTTCCAGTGTTTCAAACTCTTCCAAAGAGTAATCATGCCAGTCTTTCATATAGGCAACGAACTCCTCCTCAGACATTCCGATTTCCTGGAGATAATTTTGGAACTCTTGATCCTGTGGAATTACCGCAGCAAAAGCAGCAAATGGAAGCAGTCCCAATGTTAATGTAAAAGCCAAAAGAATAGATAAAACGCGCTTCAAGTAAGTCTTCCTCCTACAATTCATATATAGTACAGAAGAATTATATAATTATAATAATAAAACAGATAGTGGATATTAATGGGATAAAACAGCGGAACGATTCTTCTCCTGACTCTCACTCCCCGGACACGAAAAATGAGTGCAGGAAGGCTTTTTCCCTGCAATAATCCACCCATTAATAACCATTTTTTGATATGATTCTACTAAAGTATAAGGGGTGATTTAAATGGAATTAGAACATCAGATTACAGAGTCACAAAAAACAAGAGCTTTTATAGGGAAAAAAGCGGACGTTTATTTCAGGAAATGGGGATTGACTGATGAACATGCAGACTTATCGGCTGAACCTGTTAAGAGGATTTCTTGGAACTGGGCCGCGGCTCTATTTAGTGGTGCATGGCTGGGCTACCGAAAGATGTACAAGGAAGCTATCATTTATCTTTTAATCTTAATGACAGTTTCTTCACTTTTAGGGGTTGCCAATGAGTTTACAATTTTAGATATAGGAGTGTTTGTGATACTGGGCTTCTTGGGTAACAGGCTTTATTTCCACAAGGTGAAAAGAGAGGTAAACAAAGTTGAACCTGATGATAACGCCCTTGAAAAATTATCAGCCGCAGGCGGTACAACGTGGCTTTGCGCCTTGGGTATTGCAGTCCTAGGCGGTTTCATGGGTATGATCTTTGGAGCAATTTTTAATTGGTAGAGGATGTGGGCAATATCCTCTTTTTTTGCTGACAATAAGATTCTGACTTTTTTCTTCAGAGTTTATTCCAAAAGTGCATTTATATAGGTTAGACTCTGATTCCTTAAGTTGAATGAATATGGGGATAGGGTGTTAACTATACAAACAAGCCATCCTGAATTATTTAGACAATACATTTCAACTCTCGACTAGGGGTTTTATTCATTTTTTTTACCTTCTGTACATCAGTACAAGCAATTTTGCTTAGTTTTCATATAGTTAATTAACAACTGCGCCGTTGTAATGAATGAAAGAGAGGGGATTTAAAAAGTGAGTAATACCAGTACAATGACGACTTATTTTAACAGTGAAAATGAAATCAGCAAAGAGCAGTATGAGAGTTTGAAGGAGAATAGTAATTCTATAGGGGTACTGCAGCAAGGAGAAGTTTCCTGTCCAGTTACCGTAAATTTTTGCTGTAGAATTGAGATTCCACCTGGGTTTAATAGAGATTCCACTAATTTCCCGGAAGGGTTTGGTTTCCAATTCGATTTGTCCAATATTAGGTGCTATAAAGAACCATTACTTGCAACTGCCAGTGTTCCGACTTGTGTAGGTGGCGAACCGTTGGAATGTGAGGTTGTAGCTGGATATGCTGTAAGAGTGTGTGGAAGTAGCACTTTATTAGTCAATGCACCACTTTTTGCTATAGAACCTGGTTTCTTCAATGATAAACTACCAGCTAGAGGGTGCTGCAGCAGTCAAACTCCAGTAGATGATATTATAGCTTATACATGCAATCCTGCTCCATGTACACAAGACTGTGTGACAGATATTACTGGAGGTTTTGTAAGCTGGAGTGCGGTTTCGGATGAATGTGGTGAGTATATTTTAGTAGTTTCAGAAATTACTCTAGCTTACGCTGGATGCACTACGGATTAATAGAACTTAGAAGTACAGTACAATAGTGGACAAGGGACTAGGCATTTAGCTGAATCTCTTATTGATGGTTCGTCTCAGAAATGGTGCCTAACCTTTCAGAACAGGGGCACAGGGACGGTTGGAGGTTCTCTTGTCCAAAAATGGCCTTAGATTAGCTGTTGTACCTTTACCTTGCTCCCATTCATATACATTCTCAAAGCTGTACTCCCACCCCTTTCTCCCGCTTCATTTTTGGCTCTGGATTCCGATATTAACTGTGAGGATGCCCTATTAAACTCTCTAGCTCCTCTCCATAATTCTATTTATTTACCTTCCGAATAAGACATAAGAACCGTCCCTTCATCGCGCCTTTGTCCTGTTCAAATAATTAATAAGGGGTTTGTTATGCGTATTTTTTTGTCTTTGCTTTTATTGTTTTCTATTTTTCAGCCGTTAAGTACCCAAGCTGCTGTCTGGGACGATGGTGTGTATTCGTATGAGGATGTTTCTAATGAGATTAAAAGATTGAAAGGAACTTTTCCTGATTTGGTAGATTATCATTCTTTGGGGAAAACTGCTTATCAAAGAGAGGTGTGGGCGGTAAAGCTCGGTAAGGGGCAGCGAACGGTTTTCCTGAATGGTTCTCACCATGCCAGGGAGTGGATCACCACTCAACTAATCATGAAAATGATTGAAGAGTATGCTAATGCCTATCAAAAGAACTCTCTTGTCGGTAAATACAATGCTCGTGATATTTTAGATGAATATACGATCTGGTTTGTTCCTATGGTTAATCCCGATGGTGTGACGCTGCAGCAGCGGGGCTTATCTGCATTCCCAACAACGGTTCATTCAAAGCTAATAGCAATGAATGAAGGAAGCAGAGATTTCACCCGCTGGAAAGCAAATGCAAATGGGGTTGATCTGAACAGACAATACCCCGCGAAATGGGAAAATCCAAGTGAAGCCAGCAAACCCTCTTGGGCAGGTTATAAGGGACAAAAACCTTTTCAAGAAAAAGAAGTGCAGTACATAAGAGATTTTACCTATAAAATCAAGCCTGATATGACAACGGCCTACCATACATCAGGGGAAATGATTTTTTGGTATTTTTACAACAAGCAAAAAACAAGAGATTATAAGCTTGTAAAAGAACTGAGCAATATTACCGGATACCGGATCATTGGCACGGATGTAAAGCCAAGCGGCAGAGGTTATACAGATTGGTTCATACAAGAGTTCAATAAACCAGGATTCACACCAGAATTAAGTCCTTATGTCGGGAATCGACATGTTCCTCAAAGCAATTTCCCAAAGATCTGGGATAGAAATAAAACAACCGGCTTATGGATGGCAGCAAAAGCCGGAGAAATTTTCCCAGAGAAATCCGTTTATCTTAGCGCTAAAATGAAACTCGAAAAATCTTATACTCTCTATACAAAGCCATCTTTCGACTCGATCACGTCGAATAAAATAGCTTCAGAGATTGTGAGTGCCAAGAGGAAACAAGGGAATTGGTATCAGATCGGGACTTCATTCGGGGACCGCTGGATTTATGTTTCGAATAATGAAGGGATGTTATATGGACAGAACTTCTGGGATGTGCCTGTTTCTTATTGGGCACGGGAGTCGATCGACTATACATATGAAAATAAGTATATGGTAGGCAATGGTCCTTATTTCTTCCCTAATAACTCAGTTACAAGGGCAGAAGCGGCAGCGGTAATTTCAAGGGTTTATTCTCTGACAGCGCCCACTTCTACCAGTAAAACCTTTTCGGATGTCCAGCAATCATATTGGGCATACGACTCTATCGAAGCTGTGAATGCACAGGGAATTATGAATGGAACAAGCAAAGGTGTATTCAGCCCACTTGCTCCGGTGACCAGAGAGCAAATGGCAGCGATGATAGCAAGATTGTTTGGTGAGGAAATACCAGATGTGACCGAAGCTCCTTTCCTTGATGTCAGTCCTGCTGCATGGTCAGCAGATTCCATCGCTTTTGTAAAAGAACGCGGCATTTTCTTGGGGGATGGCCAAGGATTCTTCGGTCCACAGGAAAAGTTAACGCGCGCACAGTTTGCAGCTTTAATTACACGCCTTAAAACAAATTATAATCTACAGCCAACAGATAACGCGGAGGAAAGTCCTGTAAAAGAAGAACCAGTAGAAAATGAAGCTCCTTCTGAGGATACGGTGGAAGTTACCGGTCAACAAGAAACAGTTCCAGGAGACGTAACTCCTACTGAGGATATAGTGGAAGACCCTGTACAAGAGCAAACTCCTGTGGATTTAAAAGTGGAAGAACAAACGCCTTCTGCAGATGCGGAAGAACAGCCAGCACAGGATGAATTACCTGCTGGTACACAAGAAGAAAATCCTGTAGTTGAAGAAGAAACTCCTTCATCAGAAGGCATTATTGAAGAAGCAGAATCTACACAGGAAGAATCAGACAAGACAGAATACAGTACAGAGGAAGACCAACTTAATCAAGAAGGTTCACTTTAGAAGGAATAGCTTTCTGATGAGAAAGCTGCTTCATAGTTATTTTGTATGTTTGGGCTAAGCTAAAAATAAAGGGCAGGATGAGCAATTAAAACAGCTCACCTGCCCTTTTCCATATAGAAAGATTTGTCCAAAATAAAACAGATTCCTGCAAAGAAAAAGCCCACCAAGCGGATTTTCTTGCCTGCTCAGTCGGTTCCTTCATTGTGTCGTTTCTCGTATGGGGGCAAGAAACCATCCTCATAATAAGCTTAACCTAATTACAACCACACCTAGTTATCCCATAAACATTGCGAATCTTCATTCCACAAGATGAACAAATAGTCGGGTCCTCTTTGAGATCAAATTTCATAGCAGTATTGATTTGGGATTTATCAGAAGCTCTATTCATCCGCTTCCGAGCCAACTTCTCAAACTCCTTATTTGATATTCCTCCATCTATTCTTTGCTTATATGCCTCAATAATCTTAAGATCTTTCTCGTTATATATTATTTCCCCTTTTTCATCCCTGTCAAAATAATATATATAGTTTTGTTCAATCTTTTTAGACCATTTGTTTAATTGTTTTGAGGTAATATTTAATTTATTGATAACTTCTTGCCAATTCACTTCAATCATCCAATCAATATTTTTTATGTTTACATCTATAATACTAGTACCATATCCTTTGTCTTATCACAATTTATTGAGTAGCTATCATATTTACCATATTAACCGCCTACAGCAAACAAAGTAGGGAGAAACTACCCTCCTACTCCCCATCTTTTGTCCCAATACTTATCAGCAGGTTAGTAAAAAATGCTGCTCGTTCTGGGATTTGGCTGATGATGATGTGTTCGTTTCTTGCATGGATTCCGTCTCCAATGGTACCGAGACCATCCAGGGTTGGGATTCCCATGTTGGCTGTGAGGTTTCCGTCGCTCCCTCCACCAACAGTAGCTTCTTTTAACTTGAAGCCTTCTTCTTTTGCTGCTTCTTTGGCGGTCTGGAATAGATCTTTTGTATCTTGATTTCGTTCCATCGGAGGGCGGGAGATGCCTCCTTGAACGTCGATACTTGTCCCCTCTGTGAACGGTGTCAACCCATGAATTATTTCATCGATTCTTTCTTGTTCTTCACTTGTTCCCGCTCGCACATCAATGCCAATCTCTGCGTGGTCGGCCACGACATTGAGCTTGCCTCCGCCTTTAACAAATCCCACATTGACGGTGGTTCCAACCTCGTAATCTGTTAATGACTCTAAAAAATCAATGGTCTTGGCAGCCTCTTGAATAGCACTAGCTCCTTCATGATGGTTGTTGCCAGCGTGGGCAGCCTTGCCTGTAATATCAATATAATAACGCGCCGACCCTTTTCTTGCCGTTTTTAAGGCACCCGTCCGGACAACGGGTGGTTCCGTAACTAATGCATAATGGCATTCCTTCGCTATCTCTTCAATGACATAGCGTGATGTCGGGCTGCTCACCTCTTCATCACTGGTAAAAAGGTAGACAATTTTCTTAGACAATGGAATATTCAATTCCTTAATGGCTTTTATTGCCCAAATCGCCTGTACAAGGCCGCCCTTCATATCCAGGATGCCAGGTCCGTATGCAAGATCGCCTTCGATTTTAAACTCTAAATCCCCAGGCTCCCATACTGTATCAAAATGGGAAAGGATTAAGATGGTTTCGTTTCCTTCCCCGAATTCAAATTTCAGATGATTTCCGTACTTCTCTTCTTCCATCACTTCTGCCCGTTCACCAAAGTAGCGATATAAAAGCCCCTGAATCCTCTCTCCACACTCGTCCACGAGTTTTTTATTTAATGACGGAGAGTCACTTTCGACCAGAAACTTGATATCATCTAAAATCTCCTGCAAATGGTCCTCCATAAACTGCCTTATGGAATCCATTAATATCACGCTGCTTTCTTATCTGTATTTGATAAAGCCTGCATATTATCTATGCAGCCTCAGAATATTACGATTTTACTATTATAACATTTATATTCTATGTTATAGCCTGTCATGATATCGATTCCATCATCATCGCAATAATGGCTGCCTAACCCACACTAATGGCCAGACGACCACACCTGCGATAAGCATTGGTACTTCATTACACTTGTTGGAACATATAAAACAGAACCGCCCTCCCCAACTTACCGCTGAAAGTCTCAAAAGCCTTTTCCTTTGCATCGGACAGGAAATGTTTGTTAACATGACAAATGTACTGAATTATCAAAAAATATTTGGAGGGGTTGGATGAAAAAAATAAAGATATTTGGCTTTTTAATGATGGCAGTGATGCTGGTTTTGGCTGCATGTGGATCGAACGAGTCAGCAAACGGCGGTGGGGATGAAGACGGGGGCAATACGTACACTGTTGGTACGGATACGACTTATCCACCGTTTGAGTTTGAAGAAAAGGGAGAGTATAAAGGAATTGATATCGATATCATCAATGCCATTGCAGAGGAAGAGGGCTTTGAGATTGAATTGAAGCCGATGGACTTTGGCGGCATTATCCCAGCAATCCTTGCTGATCAGCTGGACGTAGCGATTGCCGGCATGAGCATCACGGATGACCGAAAAGAAAAAGTCGACTTTTCTGATCCGTACTTTGATGCCGGGTTAACACTTGTTGTTTCAGAAGATAACAACGACATTACCAGCGTTGATGACTTAGAAGGTAAAGTTGTCGCCGTTAAGAATGGTACAACAGGTGCTGACCATGCCGAGAAAATTAAAGAAGAAGCTGGCATTAAAGAGGTGCGCCAATTCAATGACAGCCCATCCATGTTCCAGGAAGTTGCAAACGGGAACGCAGATGTATTGATTGAAGACTACCCGGTTATCGCATATGCGATTAAAACAAGCAACCTTGACCTGAAGACCGTCGGGGACCGCTTAAACGGCGACCAATATGGCATCGCTGTAAAAAAAGGCGAGAACCAGGAACTGCTTGAAAAGATAAACAGTGGTCTTCAAAAAATCAGAGACAACGGCAAGTACGACGAAATCTTGAACACTTATCTTGAAGAGTAAGAGTTCTCTCAGCGCGCTCCCAGTAAGCGCGCTGTCTTTTTCTAATAAAGAAAGGAGCTAGAAAATGGAAATATTCCAGGAAGCCCTTCCCGTCCTGTGGGCCGGGATAAAACTGACAGTCTATATAACACTTATCGGCTTGCTGTTTGGATTCATAATCGGTTTAATTACAGCACTTTTCCGCCTTTCTCCGATTCCGCCTTTAAGGTGGATCGCCATTTGGTTCATTAACTTTGTACGCGGAACGCCCTTCCTCGTTCAATTATTCTTTATTTACTTCGGATTGAATTCACTTCCCTTCATTTCGTTGCAACCTGTCACAGCTGGTATCGTAGGGATTGCCATTAACGCAGGCGCATATATAGCGGAAATTGTCCGAGCTGGCATCCAGTCCATCGACAAAGGGCAGACGGAAGCTGCACGTACACTGGGACTGACGAGTGCGCAGACGATGCGTTATATCATCCTGCCGCAGGCATTAAGAAGGATGCTGCCGACATTTGTGAACCAGGCAATCATCAGCCTGAAGGACACATCACTCCTGTCCGTTATCGGAATCGCGGAACTGACACAAAGAGGTCAAGTCGTCGTATCAGCAACCTATGAACCTTTTAAAATATGGGGAATGGTCGCTCTCATGTACTTCATCCTGATTTACCTGCTTACCAAACTCGGCGACTTTATAGAGAGGAGGTATGAACTGCGATGAGCGTAATCCAGGTCAATAACCTTAAAAAATCCTTTGGGGAACTCGAAGTTTTAAAAGATATTAGCACAGAGGTGAAAGAGCAGGAAGTAGTCTGTGTCGTAGGTCCTTCCGGTTCTGGAAAAAGTACCTTCCTGCGATGCTTGAATAGACTCGAGGAAATCACAGATGGCCATGTCATCGTGAATGGAAATGACATCACCGACCCGAAAATCAACATCAATAAAATCCGCCAGGAAGTAGGGATGGTGTTCCAGCACTTCAATCTCTTCCCTCATAAAACCGTGCTGCAAAATATTACCCTGGCACCGATAAAGGCCAAGGGGGTCGACAAAGAGGCTGCGAAACAGACAGCCCTCGAACTTCTCAGAAAAGTAGGTCTTGAGGAAAAAGCAGACAGCTATCCCGGAGAACTATCCGGCGGACAAAAGCAGCGTGTCGCCATTGCCAGGGCACTCGCCATGGAACCAAAGGTCATGCTGTTCGATGAACCTACCTCTGCCCTCGACCCCGAGATGATCGGAGAAGTCCTCGAGGTTATGAAAGACCTCGCTCAAGAAGGAATGACGATGGTCGTCGTGACACATGAAATGGGATTTGCCCGTGAAGTCGGAGACCGCGTCATCTTCATGGACGGCGGGTATATCGTTGAAGAGGATGTACCAGGTGAATTATTTGGGAACCCCAAACACGAACGTACGAAGGCTTTTCTTGGGAAGGTGTTGTAAGGGGGATGGTGAGGAAGCAGGAGATCCTATTCTTCTTCATGGCTTTTCCCCCATATTTACTAGATCTATTTTTCACAACCATTGGCTCATTCTCTTCGCGATACTCATTCATAAAGTTTCAGTAAATAAGATTTAGAATAAAACTTCCCATAAAATCAATAAACCAGATTGGATACCCTCTCCGACCTAGTTTTAAATTATTTGCTGAATATAACTAGTGGTACCTCGAATCCTGACCCATAAACCAGGACCCTAGCTAATGACAGCTAGGGTCCTTTACATTAAGAGAAATAAACTATCTGTTTTTTTACCATTTATTCGGCTCCCAAACGGGACAAAAGTACCGTGATGTGTCTCAATGAAATAAAATAAATATTATGGTTTGCATTCATCGCAAAGATCACCAGACTTTGTGGGCATTTAAAGTGCTTTTCTTTTATACCCTTAACACATATCACATCGATTATCAACCTATGTCAAATAAATAAAAGACTATTACAGTAAGGAACATGACCGCTGCTATAACACCAAAGTTTACCCATCCACCATATAAAAAGTCTAATATTGTATCGCCTATTTGTTCACCACCTTGTTTAAACCACATTCCAATTATTGAACCCAAAAAGTAAACCCCTATTGTTTCTAATAAAGTTAACAGTATAAGGCTAATTCCTTTATATATAAAGCACAAAACGTTTCACCCCAAATCCACGCTTACGATCAAAAAAATCCTTATGATATTAATTTACGAAGTAATGGATAGGAGATTTTATAGCGGAAAGAATACAAATAAATAAATTATCAAAACAGTTACTTTCCCACTTTTCATCAAGCTTTTCGAGTTGTACAGGCATTAACGAAAGCTCTCTTTATTTATTTCGGCTTCCCAATGCATACGAGAATCGTCCTCTTGTTTTTAAATACCGCTCATCTCCAACATTATCTTTTGAATTGCCTCTTGGTCGTCGTTTTTAATGGCTTCTTCTAGTTGTTCATTCAATATTTGCAGCCGGTTATTTTGTTGTTTGTTTTGCATTTCCTGATTGAACTTGTCTTGATCTGCTTGTAGGATGGTGTATATTTGTTGTTCTGTGGCAAGGATGGTTGCTCGTTCTGCTTCTTCATGTTTTATTGTGGCTTCCAGTTCTTCCGCTGCTTGTTTTAATGTTTTTTTAATGATTTGTTCAGCTTGTTCCCATTCTTCTTTTGAGGACATAATTTTTCACTCCTATTAGTCAATATAGCTCTTTATAGGCTGAAGACCCTCCAGTTTTACATCCTGCATTTTGTTATCCAGTCCATCTAGCGGGTTCTTGTTATAGACGTTCATCATTAAATTGGATGCAAGCGTTACAAGTTGCATATTATTTTCCTGTAGTCCCTTTTCAAGTACCTTATCGGCAGAGCTATATAATCGTTCACGTTCTGCGAAACTGTTTTCCATGAACTTCTCAAACTTGTCTCTTTCCAGCTCGATCTTAGCGGTAATGGCATTGAGGCAAGAAATCAGCCGCTGTCTTTCGGTTTCTTCCACTTCTTTTGTCTTCAAGTAACTTGTCGCCGAATTAATCGTTTCTGTTACAACTGATGCGATATCCAATGCGCTAAAAACATTCTTTACACTCATTATGACTTCCCCTTTTGATTTGATGTTTTCACTATATTTTTCGGACTAATTGCTCTAACTGTTTAGTCAGTTCCTGATACTGAGTCGTGATGACAGCTTCGTCCTGAAGAAAATGTGTTGTAAGCGTTCTTTCCAGCATCCTGATGATTTCTATCACTTGTTCTGCACCCTGGACGTCACATTCATCGTTAAAATCTAAAGCCAATAATTCTTCCGTTTGCTTCATTTTTTCTTTAAGAGGACGATACAAACGCTCAATGAGCGAACGTTCTTCGTAGATACTTTTTTCGACAAAGGCCAAATTTGTTTTCAATACTCTTAGTCTTCCACACTCTAAATCAAGCTTCGCCTTTATTTTTTTTGCTTCCTGCAAATAAGCATCTGCCTGCTTCACACGCGTTCTTTGCTGGATTAGATCCATGCCAACAACCCCACTGACAAGTCCTGCACCCAATGTACCGATGACTGCCGCCGCTGCAGGCATGAAAGGATTGCTATCCTCAGAATGAGAGGAATAAAAAGCCTTCCTTTGCAAATAATAGTCAGATATATATTTCTCCACCGTTGCTCCGTATTGACTTTTTATCTCTTCATACAGTTTCTTTTTATAGTCATAATGATCGTCAATTAATGTCTCTACACAAAGGATTTCCTCGTGGACATCATCGAATAACTCATCATACTTCCTTCGAGCCTTATACAGAATTTCTCCTGCCTCACTATTTTTTTCATAAGATGTCTTATAATCGTCGTTGCCTTTAATCACCATTTCTTTAAAGCCGTCCGTCATCAATTCGGTAAACTCTTTTCTTCCATCGCTTAAAATCTGTCCTAATTCTTTTCCTGAATCCGCAAATATTTTCCCTACTTCTGCTATATTCCTAAAGAAACTCATCTCACTGCCCCTTTGGCTTCATTCACTTTCTTACTTATCTATACTCGCTTCCGCCACCCCAAAGCTCACGGCCTCCGGTATGCCCTACGCTTGCGTGTGTTTCCCGGTCAACTAATTGCAGGACTCCCGGCTCTTCATTGTGATGCCACGTGTATCCCTCTGGATTATCTCCATTGGACAAAGCTTCGATGTCTGCTTCGGTTAATCCTAGTTCTTCAGCTAATTCTGGATCTTCTTGAATATCTTCATATAACTCATAGTTTGCATATGTAAAATGGATATAATCGCTTCTCAAATACATATCTTCATCAATTTCCATTTCGTAACTACAGTCAAATACAGGGAAGGAATCCGTTACGGTCTCACCGTTTGGAAGCTCGATCGTTTTGGTTTCAAATGGTACTTCTGCATCTGGTAAATTAGATCCATTCTCCTCTGCATCAGCGACATCGACTCCATCCACAACATCGACAACCCCTACAGCCAAGGCTCCAATAGCAACCGTTTTAGCGATGGAAATCGCACCTTTTTTTACACGGTTATGATCTCCATCGACAAAACCGCCAATGACTTCACCGCCATTGTGAACTGTATGTTTAGCAGTTTGATAGACTCCCTTCGCGGTCCTGCCGACAGCACTTCCGATTTCATTCAAACCCTGATCACGCTGGGTTGGATTGTCATTAATGATTCCCGCCACAGTCCCCACAGCTCCATCCGCAGCTTGTCCAACCGTAGTACCAGCGAACTCAGATGCCTTCCTAACCCCTTTTCCAATGTCCTCGATCACATCAGATCCAGCTAACTCCCCAATCACTTGAATTGGTCCTCCGACTACAATCCCAGCTGTTTTTCCTGCATATTTACCAAACGTCTTAAGAAAGCTCATGCCATCTACCCCTCCCGGAAAATAAAAAAACTATGACAAAAAGCCATAGCAAGAGGAACTCTACTCTATGGAAACCTGACGATCCTAGCACACCTCAGCATGCCTTAGACTCACGGCTTTGCGTCCTCCCCTTTCGAGAAGTTTGCCCTTTTCATAGGATTATATTTGGAATTATTTACACATTTATTATATAGTTCTTTAGAACTATAGTAAAGTAAAAATTCCACCTTTTTATGCAATTGCAGAACATGGGGACGATTCTCAAGCCGCAATTAAGAATCCCTCATTTACAAAAACGATACACGAAAACGGAAAACGTCAGTCCGTTCAGAAATCTGGACATATAAAAGAAACACAAGGTACGTCCCCATTCTTTGATAAAACAGTATGTACTTAAGGACCAATTCATTCACTCTCGTTTTCCCTTACAGTCAATGGAAATTGGTGAAAGTGTAAACGGTCTAAAATCGAAGACCCCTTTTGCCCATCATTCATCATTCATCATTCAACCCATGTTAAACGGACAGTTGTCAGTCAGCTTCCGGATAATCATTACCATCAAGTTTTTTCGGACACTATATTCAGCAACAATTTAAAAATGCACAAGAGCATACTTACTAACACTATTTCGGCTCCTGAATGAGACATGAGAGCCGTTCCTTTGTATCCGAACAATCTCATGTCTTACTCAGCGATACACCAATTATTTTCACTTATGTATGGGACATGTGATCCTCCCTAGCCTCTAAAACTTGTGTTAGCGACTCTATAATCTCTTTTAGAATCTTTCTTATAAATTGGACTTTTACTAACTTTTCCTCGATTATTTTCAGCCTAGTTTCTACTCTAATTTTTTCTTTATATTTAGGATAATCCTTTGCAAGTGCCAGAGGAGCGAAAGCCAAGAATAGTACTGCTGTAGATGTCGCACCCTTTGTAATTTTTTCTTTCAACACATTAAGTTTTTGCTTCAGCTTTTGTTGTTCTCTATTAATAGACCCTATTTCTTGTTCAATTAATAAAGTAGCTGCATTGCATTCTTTAAGTGAAGAGATAATCCAATCAGTTGAATCGTCTGTTTTATGAAGTAAGTCCCAACACATGGAAATATATAAATGATTAATACACAGAAAATAGTGATCTTCATAGTTTTTATGCGACTTGGCCTGTAATATTCCCAAAGCATCAATAAATTTATCTTTGGCAGACCAAACTAGTTCTTGTTGCTCATTCACTGTTCTATATGATTTGGAAGCGTCTAAAAGATACGTTTTCGCGCTAAAAATAGGTCCTTTTTTCATCGTTTCTAAATCCATTTTAATTGTTTCTAATACTTTTTCTTGCTCTTCATAAAATATAATCATTTGAGACAATACTTCATTAATATTTCGGTTAGAATTTACCATTCCAAAAAATCTCGTCGTTATTGCAAAAGCTGTTAAACCTATTGGTTCCATCTCCTCATCCTTCCAGATTAATTGTATCAAGCTAGAGTCATAAAATAGAAAATTTATATGAATCTAGCTATCGGACTTCTGTAATTATACTTATTCTCTTTATTTCTGTTTTTCCTAATGTTTTTCAATTATTTTATGTTGCCATTCCTTCATAGGAATCGTAACCACTCATCCAACATTTCGCATTCTGGATGCTACGTGAGAACAATCTAAGGTTAGGTCAACATGTTTAGTCTTCGTTTATAAATTCGCTAACAATACTTGATATATCTCCAGTGGAGATAATAGGTAGGACTATGTCGGAAATATTCTCGATTTTTTCTAAAAATTCTTCTAAACCGCTTGTTGTATATAATGTATATCTTTTAGATTCATATTGTTTAATATAATAATTAATTGTAAATTTTGTTATTAACGAATAATCTAATGATTGGATTGTCAGTTCAATATATCCTTTTGTGTATTGCTTTCCGTAAGTGAAATTTCTATAAATGTAATTTTCATTACCTAAAATACTGTATGATTTAATATTATTAGGGATGTTATTTAGAATAAAACTCATTTTATTTCTGGCTATATCGTTCAAACGCTTAAAAAGTTTGATTTGTGCTTGATCTAAAGGTTTTTTATTTAATTTTATATACCGCTTATTTTCACTTATATCAACTAGTTGGTAAGTTGGACCGCGTAATGTTTCTGTAGAAATTATATAAAAGTCTTTATAGGTATCAATTACATCATCAATAGTTGTTAAAGTATTTTTTTCAATAACCTTTATTTCTTTTAGCCAGTCATTCATTTCCTCAAGCGATTTTTTAATTTCAGATCGAGGATTATTAGTAATTATTGCGCACTCAAAATGTATTTTTGCCCATTTAAGAAATTCTACAGCATTCGAACGAAGTATAATTGTTTTCTCGTTATTCTCAAACAGCGCCTCATCAGCATATATATATAAGGTGAGAAGTTTTCTTCGAGTAATGTTGTTACTAGCTGATAAGTTTTTATTTATAGTTCTTTTTTCAATTTCTTCAATCTTATATCTTAGCTGATCTATCTCGTGTTTTATCTTTTGAATTTCTAGTAAATTATCTAGTTTCTGCATTCTTTTCCCTCCGACAATGACTATGATTCCAAAAACTTATATAGTTATTATCGTCTTACACTACTTGAGTGTTTAGTTTAAGGGTATTGATTGATTTTCATTATAGAAACTGCTTTGCTGGAACAGATTTTCCTAGAAAACTTCAAAAAAGGGAATATTGATAAAAAAAATAATAGCAAATGCCAATGGGCATTTGCTATTATTTTTCGAAACATTATTATGTTAGTTCATTCAACCAGAGTACATACCTAATAGTTTATTTAAATCTGAATGGCGAGATTACCCATATGCTCAATGGGTTAATTCGTTCTTTAGACATGATAAGTAAACCACTTTTCCATCGAAATCGAAAATAGTAAGATGAGGCTCAGCCTAAACCTAATATATGTGGACCTACCGATTAGACATGAGAACCCTCCCTGTGTTGCTCCCACCAACAATATTCGGACAAATAACTTAGCAATAATATAAGAAAACAAACTACTCCATTAAAATTAAACCATCCGAAACTTCCTGGTTAATACTTCTGTCAAATAAATTTCTATAACATTTGCGGCCCGAGAACCGTCCCCATGTCTCCTTTCGGCCCCCGAAGAGACGCGAGAACTGTCCATGTCTCTAAAGATTATTAAATGGATTTCCATCTGGATTGCTCCGTACATACCCGCCACCTGCCTCTAAAGGCCGGTTTAAGTTGGTGTTGCCGTCGCCGTCCCGGTAGTAGCCTTCAACATAGGTTCCGTCTTGTCGGAAATAGCCGTCAACATGGTGGGGCTGGACGAAATGAATATTGCCTAAATCAAGGTGGAAAGGCTGAAACTTACATTTATAGGCATGTTTAAGCGGGTCTTGATAATCCAGAAATTCATTAGAGTAATCGTATCTGTCGTAATTCACTTGAATCAACTCTTGATGGTTGTCGAAGTTCATTATTTCATTGCGATTCCCGAAGTCCTGGTCAAATGTATCGGCAACGGGCACTAGTTCATTATTCATCCAATCGTTCATCCAACTGCAACTCCTTCTAAAATTTCATCTTTAATAAAATCATTAAATCCATTTAATTTTTCTTGGTAGGTCCGGATGCTTGCTGCCTCGTTTTGTTTGGCCTTGATTTCGCCTTTCAGGATGACTTCATAGGAACGAAGCAGTCTGGTGAATTCGTCAAAGGACTCTTCTTCTATATCCTTCATTGCCTGATTGATATACTGTTCCAGATGATCCTCCAAGTTATCGACCAGCTGGCCAATTTGCTTATTGGAGTTGGAGATCAATTCAGGTTTGATATTTTCCAGCTGTTTTTCTGCAAGTTTCTGTGACAAGAATGGAAGACCCGCCATCCCGACAAGCGGCAGAAAGAAGGGACCGCCTAAAAGCATTACCAGAGTACTTGCTCCGCCTAATAAAACACCCGCCTTAACATTGGCATTACCAGTGTTTGCCCTCAACATAGGTACGGCATCCGTAAAGGCGAGGTCTTCTCCCTTTACCGCCTGGATGGCAACGGATTGCTTAAATGCCGAAGAAAGTCCTTTTGAAACTTCTGCTTGAGTTTTGCGCAAGAGCTCATGTATATAGTCACTGTATTGATTGGTCCATTGATTGAAATGAGATTTCACTGCAATTGGAATCTGTGCTTCCACTAGATTTTTAACGTCCGCTCCGTAAAATAGACGAATCCTGTTTTCAATGTCCTCTTTTACAATGCCGCCAAAATGCTGTACCGATTTCCGCACCATATACTTAATCTCATTCTTGCGTTCCAGTAGATAGTTCTGGAGTTGACCCTTCCAAATGTCCTGTTTCTCAAACCATTGGGTTACAGCATCCACCTGCGCAGCAAGACTCTCCACTGACTGCGATGACAGTTGCCCAGCTGTTTCAATCTCGCTGAGAACCCCCTCTGCTATAGCATGGAGCCGCCAATTGAACCGTTCCAGCTTTTCCATGCTGCGTGTTCCACTCTCGATTCTGCGGGCAATCTCCGCCTCGATTTCAGGAATTCCCGAGTACTGTAACAGTTCAGCATCTCCAGTAACTTTTCCTTCCAGAGCTTCCTTGGCGGACATGGGGAATAATGCTGGTTTTTCTCCACTGAGTGTGTTTTGGATCCTTCGTTCAACAAAATCAATGGTTTCATCTAACTCTTCTTCATCGATACGATCCATGAAGTTAGCTGCGAAGAGGATTTTGTCCAGCCCATTTTTCAGAAGAAACTCCTGGATGAACGTCACTTCTGTCTGCTTCATTGCAGCGGTGATCGAAGTCATAAAAATGACAACATCCGCCCTCGGCAGAAATTGGAACGTTACATCGGAGCGCTGCTGGTTCAGGTCATTCACCCCCGGCGTGTCAATCAGGACCACTCGATCCTTTAGCAGCGGAGCAGTCATAAAGAGCTTCAAGTATTTGATGTCATCGACGTTAAAATCCGCTGAGGCCGTATATTGGTCAAGCTGCTCCTTGGAAAGAGTCCTCATTTCCACTTGTCCATCATTCTTCAGGATTTGAAGCGCTGGCTTCTCAGAATGGAAGACAGCGTTAATGGTGGCAGTGGTTGGTGTCACATCTCTAGGCATGATATCCTGACCAAGCAAAGCATTAACAAATGTCGACTTGCCATGTTTAAATTCTCCAACAACCATGACTGTATAATAATCTTGGGCCAAGTCTTCTTCCAGCTCAAGCAGCATCTTCATCTGTGAACTTTCTGGTATGTTTTCGACAAGCGACTCTCTTAGAGCAGCAGCTTTCTTTTGGATTATCTCTTTCTTCTCTGTATAACTCATCTCTTCACACCCACCTTTTGCTTCATGGGATTCATTAAGTCCTTATTCAGGATTGACAGGTCGTGCTGAATTTTTTTCAGTGCATTCGAACGGCGGTTAAGCTGTTCAATCTTGATTTCAATTTCTTTTTCCTCAAGCATTGTATTCTCCAGTAGCTGGTTTAGCTGTTTCTCTACCTGCAGGACGTTATCATTGACGATCTCTTCGTATTGCTTGGTGATGGCCTTGACCATTCCATCCCATTCATTTTTCAAACTTAGCTTTCGCTGTGCTTCCGTAGTTTCGAACTGAGAGACGAGCTTCCGGCGAAATTTCGTCTTTTCGTCTTCACCAGTCAACCAGGACCATCCTGCCCTGACAAGGAAGGAAGCCACTCCTATCACAGCAGTAGCTACATAGCCGGCCCCTATCGCTACTTTTCCGATAAAGCTGTTGCTTCTGCCCCACGCGCTGTCCAATTCTTCAAAAATGTCATCAAAAATAGAATGCTCATATTCTTTTTCATATGGGACAACTGAATGTGTTAAATGATGGTCTGTATGGTAAGAACCTATATTTTGCAATTCTCCCTCTAGTTTAAACCACTCATTATTCAACTGGCGGCTCATATCATCAATGACACGCTTTGCTGTATCTGTCATTTTTTCTTTCTTTTTCTCATGTAAGTCACGTTCTAACGGAGCAATAGCTCCCTCTACCGCACTGCTGATGTCATTGACACTGAGATGGCGGTTTCGATCAAAGGTATCCAAACCCTTATTGGAGATTTTACCAAGCTGACCATCATACCATCTGGCCATCTTCGATTCTTCTTTGTCTAGCTCGATGACGATTTTCTTTAGCGACTCTTTCCCTGCCCGGCGAACAAGATCCAGGCGCGGCCGAAAAGCAGCCACCTTTTCCTGAAGTCCCTCTTTTTGCTGATGCAGGGTATTGAATTCAAAATCAATTTGTTTTGCCATAACTTCCGTAATCAGCTTATCCATCTTTTGCAGTGGTTTCCGAAGCTTCACTGCACCTCTGTCAAATTGAAGGAAATCAGCAAGTGCAGATTCCAGATCAGGATATCCTGACTCCTCCAGAGGCTTGACCTTGACTGCCTTTCCGCGTCTGCCTTTTAGCTCTTCACCTGCTGCGTGACGGCGCGTATTCAAAGCGTCGATCGCGGACACCATGAAAATTTTAGGATCATGCAAGATTGTCTTGAGATTTTTATAGGCGTACTGGTAAACCTTTTCGATTTCCTGCTTATTTTCCAACAGGTCCTTTTGATTTACCACAATGAAAATCTTCTGTATATCGCTTGCCAGGATTCTGTCCTTAAGGAAACTAATCTCTGATTCTGATAAAATCTTGATTGCCGAAAGGAGCAATATTGCTGCATCAGACCGTGGGATAATGCTGTTGGTCAGCTGTTCACGAGCAGGGTCTAGATCATTTGTCCCTGGTGTATCGATGATTCTCACTCCGTCCTTACAAAAGGTCAATGGATGTCCAAGTTCTGCGAACTCGATGGTTTGAAATAGCTCAACCTGCCGCTCATATTCCTGTTCTGACAGAAGATCTCCCGGGATCGGCTCTTTCGGTGCCACCAGCTTCTTAAAAAATTCCTCTGAAACTTCTTTAACACCCTTCTTCCTAAAGTGAAGCTTGATGAATGGCTCCTTGCTATAAGAAATTACATTCAGCAGCGTTGTCGTCGGGCGGGCCGATGACGGGAGGATTTTTTTTCCTAGAAGAGCATTGATGAAAGTCGATTTGCCCCGGGAAAACTCCCCCACCACCACGATTTGGAATTGTTCTTCCATGACCTGCCTTTTCGCTTCTGACAGCTTTTTCAGGTCCGACTGGTTTCCCAGATCCTGCAGCACGACATAAAGTTTATTCAGTTGTTCGATTAACTGCTTCTTTTTGCCTGTATAAAAATCTAGTGAAAAACTCACGAAGCGCCACTCCTAGTTCTCAATTTCTTCAATAATCGTAATCTCTGGTTCCCCTGATACATACATGTCACTTTCAAGAGTCACCCTAACTTTATACTGTGCCCGCAATTTCTTAATGTCCCCTGTTCCGTCCTGATAAGCGTACTGATCTTCTATATACGCTGACACAAGATAATGATTTTCATCCTGCTGGTTGATGGAATCCACTGTAAATTCAATATTGGTCATCATCATGTTTTTACTGTTGGCTCTTTCAATATAGGCCTTGGCACTCTCATACCCCGCATCACCCACATTATAATAGGCTTCGACATAGCTAAAACCTGCTCCATTGAAGGCCTCCCGGAAATCAGAATAGTAGTTTCTGATAAATTGGTCTACTGCATAAGTGTCTACTAAATGAGCTGTTGGCACCGTCACTTTTGTCTTGTTTGTTTTGCCAATTATGATTTCCTGGATGGCAGGACCGGCCTCTTGATGCAGCTTGAGGATGTAATCTTTCGTGCGGTCATAACTCCATTTGTTGCCTTTTTCATCAGTAAAAATGAAAATCTCTTGCGTAGTCGCTTTATACTGGTTTGTTCCCAATTGCTCAATTCCGTTAACTTCTACACTCTTTTCTTCAAAAGAATAGCCCTTCCCTGCTACCTTCGCGACATATTCCGTCAGCTCATCATAAGCCATGCTTCCTGGCTCTAGGTATGAAAGAATGTAGCTTGAATCACCTGTATTCAACGCTTCCATATAGGCATAGCGGAAATCAGCCACAAACTGCTCGAGCTCACCCTCTGCCACCGGGATGTCCACTTCTGTTTCAGCGCTAAGCGTGTAAGAAAACCCTGAGGTTATCAGTTCGTCATCATAACCATTTGGGTAAGTCTGTATGAGGTATTCTGTTTCATATTGTTTTTCGAAACCGCCTATAAGGTATTTTTCAATAACAGCAGCCTTCATTTGATTACCTGATAGATAATCAATGCCGGCAACCTCCAGGCTGACTACCTCCCCACCCTGAATTTCCTCTGAATAGGGGGAGAAATCATACCAGCCACTATCACTGAACCACTGGCTTTGATAATTGGAGGTAACTACCATCTGCTCAATCATCGAATTTAGAAATGAAGATATCTCTATTTGTCCAAACTTCTCTTCCAGAAGCCGCTTATCTTCCTCGCTATCAATCACTTCAGTATCTTCGTAACCCTCTTCATAGCTGTCGGCATAGTTATCTTCCGCATCCATCTCCTCATCGTACGAGTCATTTTCCCCATAGACAGGAGACCCTTTATCATAATCCAAGGAAATCATCCCTATAAGCGGCAAAGCAATGATGGCAGCTACCGCAGACCGCTTTAGCCACTTATTCCTGCTAGCGATAATTTGATGGATTTCCTCCTGTACCTCATGTTTCAATTCTGCTGGCACCTGCAGCAATTCTGAGGAGCTCATTTCTGGAGGCAGGAGGATTGGAAGTGACAATTTGAAATTTCGCTCTTGATCCTTTGTGTACGTTTTGTACTGATCCCATTGCAGGAAAAACTCTTCAGTTGGGAGTTCTTCACTCATAGTTTCAAAATGATTAAGGATGAATGCTGCTTCTTCGTATGGAAGGTTATTTTCAGACATTTGCCCCGCAATGTGTAACGGATTAGCTACCCCCTCGACAAAAGCTTTCAGCCATTTCAATAATTGCCGAACTTTCCCAATATCCTCTTTATAGAGTTTGGCATACGATTTATTGGCACTTTCAAGCTGGGTATTCCAATCCTTAAGTAGACGATTCTGTTTATTCACACAAGGGCTAATATCTTCCGTTGCCAACTTGCTGATTTTTTGCTCATACCACTTCAATTTCGCTACTATGCTGTTGTACTGATCAGTGAGTTGTTTACGTCTTCCTGCCATTTTTGCACGATCCAAATTAAATTTCTCCATTATTCTCTCGTGCTTCTCTAACTTCTTCTTCTTAAAGAGGGGGCCATCAACCTTCAAATGATTCCACTGATTGACCAGCAAGTCCCGATCATGATTTAATTCAATCAAATCGTCATGAAATTTTTGACGCGCGTCATTAAATAACTGATATTGCGGCTGAAGCTCAATTTCCCATATCGGCTGAGGGTTCTTTTTCACATTATTTTTTCTTTCAACACGTTCCTTATAGAATTGCAGAAATCCTTGAAGAAAATCGTCCACATTTTCAACCGAATACATTTTCCGATCGAGGAAAGTATTCCACTGGTCCACAACCCTTTCTGTCTCTTTCGTGCTGCTGTCCAGTTTCTCTTTTATTGAATGTAAGGCCGGAAAGTCTTTTGACATAAAATCAGGTACTTCCTGGCTCATCAAAGAAAGAGGAAGTCCAAGTTTTTCTATAAGCAGCAGCTTATCCAGTTGTTCAAGAAGCGGTTTGACCCTTTGAAATGTGCGCTCAAGTTTCTTCTCTTTCTGTTCCGCAAAACTGCTGAATAAATGATCGACTTCACCCCAGTTGCTCCATTCCATTAATTCAGAATTCTTTTCAAGCTTCCCTTTCAACGCTTCTTTCGCCGAAACGGCTATGAGCTTGTTGATTACAGGGGAAAGTCTACGAACTTGAAAATCAAGAAAATCCTCTAGTTCATCGTCATCAGAGTAATCCATTTCATCAATTCGATTGACAATTCCAATTGGATTGATTCCCAACTCGATGAACTTTTTAATCCATTCTACATCCGTACTGGTGCCAACATTAAGATAGTGGAACAGCCAGATGGCTATGTCAGTACGTTTTAAGAATCTTTCTGTCGCCTGTGTATGATTTTTGTTGTTCGCATTCAACCCTGGTGTATCGATGATGGTGAATGATTGGAGAAATTTGATAGGGAGCTGAAGCTCTACATGAGAAAGCTTATGACGAATTTTTTTCAGCTTTCCGTCACGCTCCGCCGTTAGCTGCTCCAGCCAGGCATCATCATAGACCTTTTCCTCACCATTAAGGAAATGAGCAATCACCTTCCTTTTTTGACCATATGTAAGCTTGGTTACCATTGCTGTTTCCGGAGTTACATCAGAGGAAAGTACCTTTTGCCCCAAAAGCGCATTGATGAAAGTCGATTTCCCTGCGTTAAACTCACCTGCCACCATAACAGTCATTTCATCATTGATATCCTTACGGAGCTCCTTAAGCTGCTCCATAATAGACTCATACCGACTTCCTCCCTCACTGAGTCCAATCCAGCGATCAAGCCCCTTCTTTAAATGCTCGTTCCATTCCAAACTGTTTTCCCCCTCTGGAATATAGGAATGTTCTAGTGTTCCAGTTGGCACGCAAGAATCATTCTCCATTCAGGCTATAGCCCATACAATTAACAATTTATGTAAAATTATATTTCAAATGTATGTTGATGTTTTAGACGTTTTTCTTGAATACTGTCTAACATGTTCAAAAAAGAAACATAAGGTAGAAATCCCCATGCTTCCACTTCCTGTCCTATATCAGGCTGTTTCAGATTGTCTATGTTGATGACTCTTTTACAAATCTCATAGCCTTCGTCAATATGGGAGTTACCGAGTGATATCCTGGCTCCGAAGCTTATATCGGCAGAAGCATACTGTTCTACATTGGCATAAACTTCGCCACTAATTTGATCACAATTCTCGTACGAGCCTTTTATCAAAAGGACGGCAATAGCCTCTTTGGTGATCAACTTTCCAACAGCATACTATGAAGTTGGGATAATCCTCAGATTTAGAATTAGGCTGAAAGTCTTATCTAGCTATACCTATTATCGGCTATTTCCCTATTTATTAAATAGTTTTTCACATTAATAGAGTAGAATCTCCAGGGGAATTATCAGCATCTACTTAATGGGGGCACGTCACTGTCCCTCTGTCACCGATACTGAAATGGTCGAAGAAGCCTCGGGGTTATGAAATACCTCGCTCAAGAAGGCATGACGATGGTCGGTTGTGATTTATAAAATGGGAATCTACCGTGAAGCCAGCAACCTTGTCATCTTCATGGGCGGTGGATAGATCGTTGAAGAGTATGATATCTCCATCCATCAAAAGGTATAGTTCGATTCAAGATATTTATCAGAATGAATTTGCTAGAGGCTATGGAGATGGAACATTCAGATCGAACTTACCATTGACTCGGGACAATTTTTGCCCTGACTTTTCACAATGCCACTCCCGCCGAGCGCCTCCCGATTTCTTCCCATTCATCTGTCAGTCTCCGTTTACGGTAAATATCTTCAGGCATTCATCATGTTTCAATCACTCGTAAAAACCCTTAAAATGCTTTACAATAGACGACCTTCTTCAAAACATATTCATAATCGTATGTCGAAGCAGGCACCTGGATAATACTTCTAATCCTTATATCAGGTACAGCTAATCCATTTCAGTCTTCCACCCATGACAAATCCCGGCTTTTGCGGAGGTGATCTAATTGGGGGGAAGTTCCCTCCAATTTCCCCTTCTCTCAGAATCCACTCCCAAAAAAGCACCTAGTTCCTCTCATAAAAAATAAATTCTCACTTACCCAATAATTTGCTAATATAGGAATTAGTGCAAAATCTGCTAACCTAGGAAGGAATATAGATATGCGATCGAATAATAGTAAGAGTAAGAAAAAGCCTACTTGGCTTAAAGTATTGGGAATAACTATTCTTCTCCTTTTTGTTGTTGTGGGTGGATATGCTTTTTATGTGTATAATTCTTTGACAAATGCGGTTGATACGATGCATCAGCCGATTGATCGTGAGAAGTCGGAGAAGCGTCCGGCACCGGTCACTTTGGAAAAGAAGCAGCCATTTTCTGTTTTGATGATGGGAGTAGATGAGCGTGAAGGCGACCGTGGTCGTTCTGATACGTTAATTGTACTCACTGTGAACCCAAATACAAAGACTACGAAGATGCTAAGTATCCCTCGTGATACTAGGACAGAGATCATCGGCAAAGGCTTTGACGATAAGATTAACCATGCTTATGCTTTCGGCGGAATAGAAATGTCGATGGATACAGTTGAAAACTTCCTGAATATACCGATAGATTACTATATGCAAATCAATATGGAAGGCTTCCAGGATATTGTAGATGCAGTAGGTGGTGTAACGGTCAATAATAATCTCGATTTCACCTATGAAGGCTTCCATTTCCCGAAAGGCGAAATACTTTTAAATGGTGAAAAAGCATTGAAGTACTCCCGGATGCGATACGAAGATCCTCGAGGTGATTTCGGCCGCCAGTCACGTCAGCGTCAAATTATTCAGGCTGTAATCAGTAAGGGAGCAAGCTTCTCATCCCTGACAAAATTTAATGAGATCTTTGAAGCTTTAGGAAAGAATATCAAAACAAACATGAAGTTCGATGAGATGGTAGATATACAGGCAAATTATAAGGAAGCTGCTAAAAGTATTCAACAAATGGAAGTCAGCGGCAGTGGAACAAAAATTGACGGGATCTATTACTACATTGTACCCAATGAAAAAAAGCAAGGTTTACAGCAAGCGTTAAAAGAGCACTTGGAAATCAAATAATATTAGCCATTCATTCAGAGCATGCATAATATTCTATTTTTTTATAAAATTAACTATTATTTGTGGTTTTTATATCCAGAAGTACTATATAATTATAACAATGGCAAAATTACTGAAAAGTAATGACGCAAAGCTATAGGGGCCTCTGTCTCAGACAAAGCCTGCCAGCTACCATCAAAATAGATAGGAGATTATTTGATGTCAATGGAATATCAATGGCTAACGCCTGAAGCGAAGCAAAAAAAGAAACGAAGAAAACAGACGATCACGTATGGTATTTTAATTCTTCTTTCTGTATTGTTGAGTGCTATCGTAACGCTAGCAGCTAACCAAATGTAATTAGACTTAGAGTACCTGATATATATAATATCAGGTGCTTTTTCGTTACTCTTACTTCATCGTTATTTAATCTATACAAACTTCCTTGTTTGAATTTAAATCACTTTTTATCTAATATAAATTACCATTAGTCAAAAAGCTGTCTTTATGTCCTTCCTTTTTTAAAAAGTCCATCGCAGTCTTGTATAGTAGCCATAATCCTATCAAGATCTTAAACTAACTAGAAGTGATTAGCGGTTTTAAGAAGGATTGGCCCCCTCATTATAAGATCCCATTATACTGATTGGGGGCCAAAATGAAACATAGCTCCTTATTACAACTGCATATTAAGTATGCTACGTAATACTTAAGATGCGTAGTCCTATAGATATATCTTACTCCATCGCATCCAAAAATCTCTTCGTTATAGTTTGCGGCCTCGTTATGGCTCCCCCAACGACTACAGCGTGGGCTCCTACTTCCAGACATCTCTTTGCCATATCCGGCGTAAGTATATTCCCTTCAGCAATAACAGGAACTTTTACTTTCGCAATCATTTCTTTAAGGATCTCAAAATCATTTTCATATAATTTCTGTCCAGCTGTTTCTTTTGTATAGCCGACCAAAGTAGTGGATACACAGTCGAACCCTAATTGCTGTGCAAACTCAGCTTCTTCAACTGTAGATACATCTGCCATCAGCAACTGTAGAGGATATTTCTGTTTTACCTCACGAAAGAATGTTTTCAGATCCATTCCATCAGGATGAATCCGATTTGTCCCATCCACTGCAATCATCTCTGCCCCGGCCAGGACGAGTTCATCGACTTCTTTTATTGTAGGAGTTATGTACACTTCAGAATCTTGATAGTCTTGTTTGACAATCCCAATAACCGGAAGACTGACGTTTTTCTTTATCTCCTTAATATCCACTCCTGTATTTGCCCGGATTCCGACACCACCTCCCTGTTCTGCGGCAAGGGCCATCCTACCCATGATATACGGGCTGTGCAATGGTTCATTTTCAAGTGCCTGGCATGATACAACCAGGCCTTTATGGATTTTTTTAAGCATCACAAAGTATCCTCCCACACTTGTCTTATAAAAAAGAGAAGAGCTTATTTCATCTCTCCTCTTAAATGTCTCTATTCAATTTCTTCAAGAAGCTTATAAGCTTCTTCTGTTGTCTGGGCATTGATCAAGGACGCTCTAAAGTCTTCGTTCATTAATTTGCGGGAAAGCATTTGCAGGATTTTCAAGTGCTCGTTCCCTGCACTTTCTTCAGGTACAGCGATCATGAAGACCAGCTTCGCCAGTGAACCATCGGCACTTTTCCAATCCACTCCATCCCTCTTGATTCCAAAAGCAACCTGTGGAGTTGTTACAGCTTTTGATTTGCCATGAGGAATAGCTATGCCGAAACCGATTCCTGTACTGCCTTCCTCTTCACGCTTCTCAATTGCTTTCCTGAATTTACGCTTTGATTTGAGCACACCTGCTCCATCAAGCTTTTCGATTAATTCATCGATAATCTCTTTTTGAGTTGAGCCATTTAGATCCGTGCTAATAAGCTCAAGGTTAGTCAAATCTGTTAATTTCATTTATAACACTCCTATCAGTTGCTAATCAAAGTTGATTTATACGTTCTTTTTCAATACGTTAACCATCAAGGCGGCTACGATAACACCAGCAATGATGCCAACGAAGTACATAACCGGGTTAGAAATTGCTCCAAGGACAGCTACTACTGGTCCACCGTGTGGCACGTTGTTGCCAACATTAGAAAGCATTGCAATGACCGAAGCTACCATGGAACCTACCATGATACTTGGAATAACGCGAAGCGGATCTTTTGCCGCGAATGGAATGGCACCTTCAGTGATACCGACAAGACCCATTGCCAGTGCAGCTTTACCTGCTTCTTGTTCAGCCTTTTCGTATTTCTTTTTATTCAGTAATGTTGCAACACCCATTGCAAGAGGCGGTACACAGATTGCTGCGGCAATTGCACCCATGATCTCAGTGTTACCTGCTCCAATCATACTTGCTCCAAATAGGAAGGCAACCTTATTAACTGGACCACCCATATCAAATGCAATCATCGCTCCAAGAAGTAAAGCCAGAACAACGCTGCTCGCGCCTTGCATTCCATTCAGGAATGAAGTCAATCCATCCATCAAGCTTGCAATCGGAGCACCGACTACGAAAATAAACAACGAAGCGATCGCTAGAGAAGCTAAAAGCGGAATAACAAGGATTGGCATGATCGGCTGAATCATCTTTGGAACCGGCCAAGTCTTAATCCATTTCGCAATATAACCAGCTACAAAACCTGCAAGGATCCCGCCAAGGAAACCTGCACCTGCTTCACTGTCATAAAAACTTCCGTTTGCCGCGATATATCCGCCGATCATCCCAGGTGCAAGACCAGGACGGTCAGCAATACTCATCGCAATAAAACCTGCAAGGATTGGAACCATGAATGTAAAGCCTGCTGCTCCTACACTCAGGACCTTATTCCACATAGAACCCTCTGGAATCGCCAGACCAGTTTCTGTCGGTTCACCGCCAAGTGCCAAAGCAAGAGCGATCAATAGTCCTCCTACTACAACAAATGGGATCATATACGATACACCGTTCATCAAGTGACGGTATACTGGATTTTGTTTGCTCTTTCTTTCTTCTTTCACTTCATTGATTGACTTAAGATCATCTTTATATTCTGGTACATTACCAGTTTCAAAGCGTTTGATTAAGTCTTCTGCTTTATGAATACCATCTTGAACACCGGTTTCAATCAGCTTCTTGCCAACAAAACGGCTTTTATCAACTGTTTTATCTGCAGCGATGATAATGCCATCTGCTTCTGCAATTTCCGCTGCAGTGAATTCATTTTCTACTCCGATAGAACCCTGTGTCTCTACCTTCATGGCAATACCTAGCTTTTCAGCTGTCTTTTGAAGATTTTCGGCAGCCATATAAGTATGAGCTATTCCGTTTGGACAGGATGTAATCGCCAATAACTTCATTTATTTATCCCCCTGTAAAAATAAATTAATAATAATTACATCCTTATAGTAACGCTTACTATCCCATCCAAAAGAATTACTTTTACCGTAAGTTACGGCAAAAATAAATTAAGTAAAAGCGCTTTCACTACTTGAAGATATTCAATACTTCTTCAGGGGATGAAGTTTCACTCAATTTCTGAAGAACTAATGAATCGTCCATCAATCGTGAGATTTCTTTGAACAGCTCTTTTAACATACCCTTATTTGCATGATCTATTGCTAGCAGGAACACCACTGATACCTTGTCAATCCCCCATTGTATCGGCTCCTGGAACAGAGCCACGGCCAGTTTAGCTTCATTAACAAAATCAGAATTTCCGTGCGGAATCGCAATGCCGCTGCCTATAACGGTAGAGGACTGCTCTTCCCGCATATACACTGATTGCTTATATTCAGGCTGTATATATCCTTTTTCTATCAGGGTATCTGAGAGTCTGCCAATGATCCCCGGCCTTGTATCCCGTTCTGAATTAATTACTATAAGTTCTTTCTCCATCAGATAGTGGATCGTAGGATATTTGTTTTCCATCTGTTCATGAACAGGATTCTCCAAAAAGTCCTTTATCTTCCGTTCCTCCTCTAACATTAAAAAAGGAGAAACGGTAATAAGCGGGACTGAACCACTTTCAAATGGAACTGTACTGATGATAAGATCTGGATTTTTATCGTTGATTTCCTTTTTAATATCTTTTATGGAAGAAGTCCCAACGATCTCAAGGTTATGGAACTTTCTTTCAAGCTTCGTCTGCATCAGCTGTGACATTCCTACTCCCATTGAGCAGACAAGCAAAACCTTCCTGTTGTTAAAGGTTTGCTTCCCGATTCTCTCCAATGAGGCCTGGAAGTGAAGAGTAATATAGGCGATCTCATCTTCAGGAATACTTATTTGAAAGTCTTCTAATACAGTTGGAATGACATAATAAATGGTCTCAAATAACGTAAAATACATCTTTTTTATTTCATTCAGCATTGGGTTCTCTACTGGAAAAGAGTATTTTAGGCGATAAAAAGAAGTTTGCATATGCAAGGCCAATCCTATCAAAAGATGATGATCATTGTAAAACGGATCCCCAGATACATCAGATACAGCCGAAATCAGCTTTTTTGTAAATGAAACTGCATCATGATCCAGCCTTGCCAGTTCCTCTCCTACTTTCTCCAGATCAATAGTTGAGGGATAGTAAATTTTGGCTCCAAGGATACGGAGCGTGATATAGGCAATCTCCTCCCTCGGAATTTTGATAGCCATGGTTCGTTCTATTTCCTTTACAAAGGTCTGAATCGTACTATATTCGGTTTTCTTTTCAATTTGTTCGATATCCTTTGCAGGAAGTTCAATCCTGCTTCCTTGCTTCACTCTTTTAATAGAAATTAAAATATGAGTGACCAAGTTTTCAAGCGCCTCATCGGTAAAAGAAAATCCAAGCTCGACTTCCAATTTCCTTAACCTGCTCTTGGTAAAATCGATTTCTCCTGATTCGAATATACTCTCAACCGATTTCCGCTCCTCAGCAGCTGCTTTGATGATCATGTGGGTGACCTGCGAAAGTGCGGTGCGCCAGTCCTTTTCAACGCCAACAATTTCGATGCCATGCCCCTGTTTCTTTAATAATCGCAAATCAAACCTTGCAAGCCATTCTTCAATTTCTTCAAGCTCACTCCTGATCATAGTCTTGCTGACATAAAAATGCTCGGCAAATTCCTGTAGAGTCGAGGGGCCATCTTTCAAAAGCAGCATTTTGATGATGATTAGTTTTCTTAAAGTGTCGGAAGCCTCTCCACCGTTCATTTTCATCATTCTTTGAAGAATAGTTGCTCTTTCTTCCTGGTTACCTTCAATAAAAATCCCCAGTCCCGGTTTCCTTACCATGATTAAGTTCGTTTCCCTATTGAGCCAATCATCTATGACTTTAAAATCATTCCTGACCGTTTTTTCTGAGCAACCCGCAATGTCAGCCAACTCTTTAACCGAAAAAGTCTGCTCACTTTCCAGTAAAGCTTTCAATACCTCATAGTTTCTGCTATTCATATAATCCCTCTTACAAATCGTTTTCCCATAATTCTAGCTATATTTCATGATTTTGTCTGTGAAAAGAATTGCTTTGCGTTGTTCCTTTTGCAATACTTATAAAAAAAAGTTTATATACCGGAGGAATTCATATGCAAAGACTGCCGCTCATAATGGCGCATTCCTTATCCAACATTCCCTCATATCCTCTCCCCGAACCTTATAAAATAAGAAGTTTTAAACAAGATGAAGAAAAATGGGCTACCATTTTAACAAAAGCTGGTGAGTTTGATTCTATAGATACAGGGTTGGAGCGTTTCAGGCAAGAATTTGTTCCCTATCCAGACGCCGTCAGACAAAGGGTGTTTTTTATAGAAGACGAAACCGGACAAGCCATAGGCACAGCAAGCGCATGGTTTGGTGAGCTGAATGGTGAGGAAATGGGACGGATCCACTGGGTTGGAATCGTACCTGAACACCAGGGGAAGAAACTTGCAAAACCATTATTGACCTTCCTGCTCCAACAATTGGCCAGCATGTATGGAAAAGCGTATCTTAAAACCCAGACAACAAATCTGAAAGCTATTAATGCTTACTTGAATTTAGGATTTGAACCTTACATAAAGGATGAAAGGGAAGAAACGATTTGGGAACAAGTTTATAAAGAATTAGATATTATGAGGAAATAAGGAGGTCATGGAGACAGTATATCTTCTAAGTCGATAAACTTGAGCAGAGGATATTCCCCGGATTGGGGTATATCCTCCTGTTTGGTTCCTATTGATCGTCTGTCATGAATTTATATCGCAGAATAGCCGCAAGTCCTGCGCCGTGCTTAAATGTCCCTTCGGCAACCAGGTTCTTCAGCTCTTCCATCGTAAGAGTATGTAATTCAATTTGCTCGCTGTTTTCAAGCTTTTGTTCAGCCTTCGTCAAACCAGCGGCGGCAAAAAGAGAGATTTCCTCTGTCGTCGACCCTGGAGAAGGATAGAAGCTTCCCAGATCGAGCCAATGCTCAGCAACATAGCCTGTTTCTTCCTCAAGCTCTTTTTTTGCTATCTCAAGAGGAGAACTTCCTTCAGGTTCAATCGTCCCTGCTGGCAATTCCCATTGCCAGTCTTTAATTGCATGGCGGTATTGCTTTAGACAGACCACCTCATGATCTTTCGTAATTGGAAGGATACAGACTCCTTTAGCGAAATCCAAATACGAAAAGGTCTTCTCTTCCTTATTCGGCAGAATAACTTTATCTACAGTGACCTTGAACCTGTCCACTTTATTCGTGCTTGATTCCTTAATATCCCATGTCATTTTCTTCACCTCTCCTTATCAGCGATAAGTACGCTACTTTCACTCTTTGCTAAAAGAAAAGCAGCTGACATTTATCGCAACTCCAATGAATGTCGGCTGCTTTTGACATTACAAATGCGAAACAATCAATTCAGCACTTCCATCCAGTTCATATTCGCCAAATTCAGATGGCAGCATGAAATGGTCACCCTTATTGAACTCAAACCGATCATTATCCTTAACCAGTGATCCTGTTCCATCAATAACACTCACTAATTGGAAGGTAAGGTCTTGATTCAATTTTGTGTTGCCTGCCAATTCCCATTTGTGGACAGTGAAATAATCACTTTCTACAAAGGTAGTGATTTTCATATCACCTGATGTTTTGACAACAGGCCTGATTTCCGGCTTTACGGCAGGAACAGTCGTTACCGCAATCGACTGCTCGATATGCAGCTCGCGCAGATTGCCTTCGTTATCCCTGCGGTCATAGTCATAAACTCTGTATGTTGTATCCGAGTTTTGTTGGGTTTCCAGAATGACGATTCCGGCTCCGATTGCATGAACAGTCCCGCTTGGAACAAAGTAGAAGTCGCCTGGCTTAACTGGTACTTTCGTAAGAAGCTCGTCCCATTTTCCTTCCTGGATCATCGCTTCGAGCTCTTCTCTTGTTTTAGCAGTATGACCGTAGATGATTTCTGCATCTTTTTCGCAATCAATGATATACCAGCACTCTGTCTTGCCCAGATCGCCTTCATGTTTAAGGCCATATTCGTCATCAGGATGAACCTGCACTGATAAATCCTGGGCAGCATCCAGGATTTTCGTCAACAATGGAAAACGGTCACCCTCAATGTTCCCGAAAAGTTCACGTTTCTCTTCCCAAAGCTCACCTAAGGTTAATCCCTTATGTTCTCCGTTCTTCACAACGCTCTGGCCATTGCTGTGAGCAGCAAATGCCCAACATTCGCCCGTTTGGCCGGAAGGAATCTCATAGCCAAAAGACTTCAGCTGCTCTCCGCCCCAAATTCGTTCTTTGAAAACCGGTTCAAAAAATAATGGTTGTATCGACATGTTCATAAACCTCCATAGTTACGATTCACATAACTACCATATTAAAAGACATTTTCAGGAAGGGCAATGTTTACTTCCTATTCTTGTTCCTCTAATGCATTTTTGGCTAACAAAAGAGAACCTATAATTCCTGCGTTATCACCAAGGCCTGGACTTACGATATAATCAGACAGCTCTGGCAAGGCAACATAGTCATTCAGAAACTCTTGTAAGTATTTTTGGATATACGAGAATACCTGTTTTTGATTCATGACACCGCCACCGAGGATTATTTTTTTTGGTGATAGAATCAGGATATACTGCATCAATGCCTGGGCGATATAATAGCCTTCCATTTCCCAGACTTCATCGCGTCCGACCAGTTTAATACCTTTCGCTCCCCAGCGCTCCTCGATAGAAGGACCTGCGGCAAGACCTTCAAGGCAATCCGAATGATAAGGACATTTTCCTTTATAGTGATCCTCCGGATGCCGTCTTACAAGGATATGCCCCATTTCCGGATGCGAAAGCCCTTGAAGCAGCCTCCCCTGGACGACTGCTCCAGCTCCAATGCCTGTTCCGACCGTGATGTATAAGCAGCTATCCAGTCCTTTCGCTGCACCAAAGGTGGCTTCTCCCAGCGCAGCAGCGTTAACATCGGTATTAAATCCAACTGGAACGGACAAAGCATTCTTAATTTCCTGGACAAAAGGATAGTCCTTCCACCCAGGCTTCGGGGTGGATGTTATGTAACCATATGTATCGCTATCCGTATTTACGTCAATAGGGCCAAACGAACCGATGCCGATTGCATCGATCTTATACTTTTTAAAAAAGGCAATTACTTTGGTCATTGTCTCGGCCGGTAAAGTGGTTGGAATCTGAATGCGCTCAATGACTCTTCCGGTTTCATCTCCTACCGCACAAACAAATTTAGTACCACCTGCTTCAATCGCTCCAAGCATTATATTTCACACTCCTTTTCATTATCCATTTATTAGTCCTTTCTTTCATACTAAATCCTTTCAAAACAAAAGAGAAGTGCTTCCCACACTTCTCTACGCTAACTTTTCAACTATTGCTTCTCAACGCGGTAAATTCTGGCCTCATATGGCTGCAGCTCGACTGAATCGATGTTTTCTTTATCTGCAACCTCGTAATTAGCCAATAGAAGCTCTTTCACTACAAAATCCGTGTCCGAAGACAGCTCAAGGATTGATTTCTGTTCAGAGATATTCAGAACGATAAGCCAGCGTTCATTATCAAGCTCACGTGTATAGGCATAGATTTCCAGATGATCGTCCAGGTATGTTTCGAAATCTCCATACACCATCACTTCATTTTCCTTGCGAAGCTGGATCAGCTTCTTATAGAAAAAGAACACTGAGTCCGGATCAGCAAGCGCCTGTTCAACATTGATTTCTTTATAGTTCGGATTCACCTTGATCCATGGGTCGCCTGATGTGAAACCGCCATTTGCAGAGGCATCCCACTGTACAGGCGTCCGTGAATTATCACGGGAAAGCAGCTGCAGGCTCTCAAGAACCTCCTGTGGTTCACGACCTTTTGCAACTTCTTCTTTATATTTGTTCTTCATGGCAATATCATTGTATTCATCAATTGAATCGAAGCGGACACCCGTCATTCCAATCTCTTCACCCTGAAAAACATAAGGCATTCCTGGCAGCGTATGAAGCAGGGTCGCAAAACACTTAGCAGATTCTTCCCGGTAGTCAGTATCATTCCCAAACCTGGTAACAATCCGTGTATGATCATGATTATTCAGGAACTGAGAATTCCAGCCTTTGCCCCACATGCCTTCATACCATCTCTTTTGAATCTCTTTAAACCTCTGCATGTCCCATGAAGCCATATAATCACATACTTCAAAATGAAAAAGTGTGTGAAGCTCTTTTCTGTGTTCACCAACATACAGTACACCATCTTCAGGTGTAACAAACGGGATTTCCCCGACTGTGAAAACATCATAATGGCGGAGAACCTTTTCATGCATTTCCTGCAGATACTCGTGAATTCCAGGGTTATTCCCTAAATAGGAAATATCCAGCGGATTTTCCGCATTGGGGAAGCCGGCAATTTTAGCAAGCAGGTTGATGACGTCCATGCGGAATCCATCAATCCCCTTTTTCAGCCAAAAGTGCATCATCTCATAAATTTCTTCCCTGACCTTAGGGTTCTCCCAGTTCAAATCCGGCTGCTCGACAGCAAATGAATGGAAATAGTATTCGCCTGTCTGCTCATCGTACTCCCATGTTGACGGGGCAAAATAGGAACGCCAGTTATTGGGTTCTTTTCTCCAAATATAGTAATCCCGCTTAGGATTATCTTTTGAAGAGCGTGACTCAAGGAACCACGGGTGCTGATCTGATGTATGGTTAACAACAAGGTCCATGATCAGCTTCATGCCTCGTTTGTGAACTTCATCAAGCAGCCTGTCGAAAGTTTCCATCGTTCCCGCCTTCTTCATCACTCCCTGGTAGTCTGAGATATCATAGCCATTATCCACATCAGGAGATTCATAGAAAGGATTTAGCCAGATGACATCGATCCCCAACTCTTTTATATAATCAAGTTTTTCGATGACGCCCTGCAGGTCGCCGTATCCATCTCCATCTGTATCGTAAAAGCTTCTCCAGTAGACCTGATAGACTACAGCTTCCTTCCACCACGTTTTTTCCATCTGTCCTCTCCCTTTCTAGTAAACTCTGCTGAAAATAATGTTTGTCCTATTAGCCGTTTGATTTCCCTCCAGCACCAAGGCTTTTTACGGAAAAACTATTTATTAACTACCAGTTCAAAACCGGTCGTATTTTCAATAACCTCAACAGCAATTTCTCCTGTCTCTATGCTTCTCTCCACTTTAAGTGACAACACCCCTGCACCAACTGAGAGATGATCCACTGACAGTGAGTTCATTCCCTCAATGAAGAAAGGATTCAGGTGAATTTCTTTCGTCATCGAATTCGGATGAATTCCCAGGATGGATTGCAGGAATGCGAATGCGGTCGCTGCTGACCATGCCTGCGGTGAGCATGTCGTTGGATATGGAACTGGGTAGCCCAATTCCGCATCATGTCCGCTGAATAGCTCAGGTAATCGCTGGTACTCAAATTGTTTCGAGGCCTCGATCAGCCCTGAAATGACTTTTCCGGCCTGCTGCTTGTATCCTAGCTTGCTGAGACCAAGCAGGATCATGCCATTGTCATGCGGCCAAACACTTCCATTATGGTAGCTCATCGGATAATAACCGGCAGCATCCACGCTCATTGTCCGGATTCCATAACCGTTGAATAAATCTTCCTGGATCAGCCTGTCAGCGACCTTTTCAGCTCGCTCTGCATCAGGCAGCATGGAAAACAGCAGATGTCCAGGGTTTGATGTGACGGATTTGACCTGATCGTTGTCTTGGTCAAGCGCAATCGCATAAAACTGCTCATCTTTCATCCAGAAGAAGTTTTCGAAGCTCGCTTTTAATTTTGCTGCGTCATCTTCCAACTTCCCTGCCAGTTCGTCTTCCCCAAGCATATGAAGGATAGGTGCCAATGATTTCTTTGCCTGGTATGCATAGCCTTGTACTTCTGAAAGAGCAATCGGGGACTTGGCGTATTCACCATTTTCATGGACCATGGAATTGCTTGAGTCCTTCCATCCCTGATTAGGAAATCCCTTTTCAGCTTCCTGGTGATAGGAAAGGAACCCAGTTTCCTTTTGGCCATACTCTTCTATCCATTCAAGCGCGCGTTCGATGTTCGGCAGCAGTTCTTTTACAAGCTCCAGGTCCCCTGTCCAGTTGTAATACTCACCGATCAGCACAAGGAACAAAGGTGTCGCGTCAATCGTTCCGTAGTAGGGACTGAATGGCGACTGTCCAGTTGTCACCAGCTCGCCGAAGCGAATTTCGTGCATGATTTTTCCTGGCTGTTCATCTCGCCATTTATCTACTTTAGTGCCCTGGAAGTTCGCAAGTGTACGGAGCGTTCCTTTGACCTTATATGGATTCAGCGGCAGCATGAAAAGAGAAGTAATCAAGCTGTCCCTGCCAAACGGCACAGCAAACCAGGGGAGCCCTGCAACAGGCACGTCGCCGAAGCCCACATCGGTCATCAGCATCCGCAAATCCTGGACACCCCGGTTATAAAGGCTGTTGAACAAAGGAAGGTCTGATTTCACTGTAGTTGTTTCGCTTTTCCACTGTTTATAGGAACCCTCAAGACGCTCCAAAGCCTCCGAAAATGGCAGCGTCTGCCCGCCTTTTCCGTCCAAAAGAGGTGTAACAGTTAAACCAATCTGCTTACTTTCCTTCGGCTCAAGCTCGATCGAAAAAGACACTTTTCCATTTTCATCAATCTCCGCGCCAGCCAAATCCCAGCTGATAAGCGTTTCCCTTAAAAGGTCATCTGCACCCTGGTAACGAACTCTATATTCCTTTTCTCCAATAACAGAATCTAGTTTATTTCCAACATTTCCTTCACGGTACTGTCGGACAATGAACATGTCCTGAAAATCGGCATCAAATGACAAGGAAATTTCCGCATTTCTTTTATCCAGAAAATAGTTTGTGAAAATGATATTTTCATATAAAACACCATCGTAGATGAATCTCTTTCTTTCTACTTCAAGCGCTCCAGTATCCTTCACATTTTTCATCAGATGAATGCTTGCCAGATAACTTTTGTTTGACTCCGAAGATAAAAGTTCTGGTCTTTCTCCATCCACTAGGACTTCCAGTTTGCTTAAAAACCGGGTGTCCTTCGTATATAATCCGTACCCCTTGTCCAAGTTTGAAGTGATATCCCCGTTTTTCTCCGTCAGGAAAAATAAATCTCCTTCTTTAATGACACTGTAATCCATAATCCGCACATCCTTTAGAAGTAAAATAAATCTTAACTTGCCAGATTAACCTTTAAGCCCTGAATTCGAAACACCCTCCATATACTGTTTCTGGAAGACAAAGAAGAATACAAGGATCGGCAAGGTAGTCAGTACAACACCAGCCATAATCAATGGCGTGTTTTCAAAGAACATGTCTTTGACACTGTTCAGACCGACAACAAGTACATATTTTTCAGGTGTATTGGCGAGCGTGCTTGGAATCAGGTAACTGTTCCAGGTTCCCGCAAAGGTTAGAATTGCAACTGTAATCAGGACAGGCTTTGACAGTGGATAAACTATTCTCCAGAAGGCCCCCATCTTAGTCAGGCCATCCATTCGCGCTGCTTCTATTAATTCATTCGGAACCCCGATGAAAAACTGTCGGAGCATGAAAATATAGATTGCTTGAAAAAGAAACGGAATCGTCAAGGCTGCAAAAGAGTTGAGCCAGCCTAGCTTCGCCATGTTCACATATACAGGAATCAAAATCATATGGTACGGAATCATCATTGTCACAACGACAATCCAGAAAATCAATTTTTTGCCGAAAAAGTCCAGTTTCGCCAGGGCATATGCTGCCATTGGATTGATGATCAGGTTTCCAATCAGAATGATTCCAGTCATGATAACCGTATTTAAAAGCCATTTCGATACGTTGTATGCATCACCTGTGAAAAAGGTCTTATAGTTATCAAAGGTCCAGTTTTCGAATCCTGTAAATGTATTAACATACTTAATTGGAATGAAAGAAGTATACAGAGTATATAAAAATGGAGCAGCAAAAACTAAAGCAAGAATTACAATCGCAATATAGACGCCTATCTTCGATACTTTATTTCTAAAAGTCATTTTTATCACTCCTTGTCATCCAATAATTTTTTCTGCAGTACAGTTATAAACATAATAATAAAGAAGAAAATGACAACAGCCGCACTACCATATCCCAGATTCATATAGCGGATACCGTGTTGATAGAAATACGTAATGACCGTGCTTGTCGCTCCTGCCGGCGAGCCGAGAGCGCCATATCTTGAAATTGCCGCTATCTGATCGAAGATCTGGAAGCCGAGGATTGTCCCTACTGATACGACAAAGAATGTCACAGGTCTTAACATTGGTACGGTGATGTAGCGGAATTTCTGCCAGGCATTTGCTCCATCGATGACACTTGCTTCATATAATTCTTTGGAAATTTCCTGCAAAGCAGAAAGATAGACGATCATCGTAAATCCAACCTGCTGGAAGATAAACAACATAGTGACAAATAATAACGCATATTCCGTACTTGCAAACCATGTCACATTTTCCATGCCGAATGCTGCGAAAAACTTCGTGACAAATGTATTTTCTTTAAAAAGCATCATCGCAACAGTTGTCAGTGCAATTTGTGAAGTGATATAAGGGATGAAAAAGACCGTCCGGAAAAGTCCTTTTCCTTTGATCTTTTGATTGACCAGTACCGCCATCACAAGTCCCAAAACAGTCTGGACTGGTACAGCAATCAAAACAATTTTAAGGGAATTGCCAAGTGCCTGGTAAAATTGTGGATCATGCAGGATGTTAACGTAGTTTTGTAGCCCAATGAATTTCGCCTGGCTCAAATCCATGAAATTGACTTCCTGGAAGCTTCTTACGAACGATTCCATGAAGGGGTAAAAGAACCACCAGCCCCATAAAATCAAAAATGGAAGTGAGAATACCCATCCGACAAATTGGTCCGAATCTGCCAGTGACCTTAAAGAGAAACGAGATCTAGCTGTCTGTTTTTCGACTTTATTTCTGCCGGTGTATGTTTCTGCCTTCAACATGTATCTTCCTCCTCTATAACTTGTCTTCAGCGGCATTGCCTAAAAAATGAAGTGCCGGACCCCCTTCCACCTTCTTGTGTAACGGAATGGGGTCAGACACTTTAAGGCCTGGCCAGTTTATTTTTTCAGCCTAAGAATATTTGTTTTCTATTTAACTGACTGCTGGATACTTTCCAGAATGTCTTTAGCTGACTTATCATTGCCGCCTAGAACTTTAGCTTCAAGTTCTTCAGCTAACTTGTCAGTGAACATTTTTGTGTTATCGGGATACTCCCAATCCGTGCTGTATTCAAGTGCCTTTTCGATTTCCTTGAACTCTGGATTCTCTTTGAAATACTGCTCTGATAAAGCTGTCCTTGATGGATTATGTCCAATAGCCATGAATTGCTGCTGTACTTCTTCACTAGTCAGTTTGTAAGCAGCCTGTACCGCAGCTTCTTTGTTCTTGGAATCCTTCAAAAGGACATAAGCATCAGAGATCATGCTGCTTCCTTTTTCAGTTCCTTCAGGAATAGGAAGTACTGCATATTTCAAATCTGGATTCGCATCCTTGAGGAAAGCCTTGTACCAGTAACCACCTGTTGTCATTGCCGCTTTTTCATTCGCGAATACTTCGCCGTCCCAGCCTAAGCCAAGCTCTTTAGGGGTCACTGCCAAATCTTCTTCATACATTTTCAATACAAAATCCAATGCTTTTACGTTTTCTTCAGAATCAATATTCTCACCGTAATTCCAACCGCCGCCATAGCTCTTCAGATAGTTTGTGATATGGTATGGATGCAGATTGATGCCGATCCCACTTACTTCATCTTTGGTTAGCTTTTCAGCTGCTTCGTATACTTCATCCCATGTCGTTGGATATTCGCCCAATCCAGCTTCCTTCCACATATCTTCATTGATGAAGAACATCGCTGCATTCATTGTGTTTGGAATACCATACTGCTTGTCGTCTACCTTCCATACGTCTACAACATTCTCATTAAAAACACTCATATCTAATTCTTCAGAACCAATGAACTCATCCAGTGGAGTGAATAACCCTTTGGAAATATACTCATAAGCTCCTTCGTTGGATACTTTGATAAAATCAGGTGCTACACCTGCAGCTATTTCTGCAGGAAGAGTGTCCCAGAACTGCTCACTGCTTGGATATTGTTTAATTTCCAGCTGAAAATCTTTATTTACTTCATTAATCTTAGCAGCCGCATCTTTATACAGCTTCAAATCCTCTGCTGCTCCCCAAAATCCCATTGTTACAGTCTGCTTTTCGCCAGCAGAACCGGAACCGCTTTCATTTTCCTTATTAGAATTTCCGCAGCCCGTTACAAGCAGCATCATTAAGGCAATCGCTAAAATAGCTGTCTTTTTAAACATATTTGAACCCCTCTCAAATGGTTATGTTATTTCCTTGTCCTTATAATAGCGCTTTCATTGGCTTGAAAAAATTAATGAGTCAATCATTTCTTTAATATAATCAACTTTCTTCTAAATCTTCCTTTTCCTTTTTTAATATTGTTATCTTTTCTTTAATAAAATCATCCTAAATAAAAAACAGCCTGATCTGGTCACAGGCTGCTTTTACGGTATTCTTTCGGGGACATCCCGACGTATTTATGAAAAACAATATTAAAATGAACCTGGCTGTTAAAGCCGACCATCTCTGCTACTTCATAAATTTTATATGGATATTCATTCAGGAGCTTTTTAGCCTTTTCGACCCTGATTTCATTCAAGTAATCAAGCAAGCCCCTTTCCATTTCCTTATTGAATAGCTTGCTGACGTAGTTCGGACTGACATTAAACTCATCTGCCAGCTTTTTCAATGATATATCCTGCTGATAATTCACTTTAATATAATTGAGGATGTTTTTGGTGATTGGACTGAGATTTCCGGCAGATTCATTTTCATCATCCGCTTTTTTTGTAAAATAAGCCGAAAGCTCCTCAAAGCTGGCCATTTCATCAATCTCTCTTTCCGTCCGAAAATACTCTTCTTCCCCATCCAGCATGATAAATAAGAAGCCTTTATAAATTTTTTTTAGGTCCTGATCACAGATACATCTTGTATCCTTAAGAAAATCATGCCATTTTGAAAGCACTTCGAGGAATTCATTCCTTGACCCTTGACTCAGAAGCCCTTTTAGCCTGGATATAAATGCATTCGCATCTTCCAGGCATTGCTCTTCCCCATTCCCATTTTCTCTTTGATAGAAAAACACCATTTTGGCAGAATCATAAAAAGCAGCCTGTAACGCTGTTCTCGCCTGTGAATACGCTTGTCTAACATCGCGAAAAGCATGAACCTGATCGCTTACTCCAACAACGATATCAATATTCATCAAACGTTTGATTGAATTCACCATAAATGCTGTTAATTTACTGATTCTTTCCTGACATTCCTGAGCACTGCGGCTCTGGCTCTGGCTTATCACCAACACATATTCTTCCTCATTCATGTCAAGAAGCTCTGTTTCCTTTTCCTTGGAGATGATTTCTTTCATTAAATTCATGAATGATTTTTTTAAAAACCCTCTATCGTCATTTTGATACCTTTTGATGACTTGTGAGTAATTTTTCACTTTTATCAAGAGAACCGAAAGATTTCGTTCTTTCACAGCCAGCATGCCCTTTTCTATATCCAGGCTGCCATTCAAAAGCTCATTTAGTGCTCCGTTTGCCATTGTGGCACTGTTGTCAGAGTCCCCTGCTTTTACTTGATCAACCTTAAACTGCTTTAGAGCCTCAGCAATTAAAGTACCGTTCATTGTTGGTTTGTGGAAATAATCCTTAGCACCCAGCTTCATCGCCTTTTTCACATGGTCGAGATCGTCAAAGCTGCTCAGGACAATCACATAGGTTTCGATCTTCCTTTGCTGGATTTCCTCCAGCACCTGCAAACCATCCAGCCTAGGCATTTTTATATCGAGGATGACAATATCGGGCTTGACTTCCTCGATCATTCTTAACGCCTTCTCCCCATCTTCAGCTTCGCCGGCAATTTCATATCCATTTCCTTCCCAATCATAGCTGGACTTGATACCGACCCTTACTAGAGGTTCATCATCCACAATCAAAATTTTCACCGAACCACCTCGATTTTATTTCATAATCGGCAGCACTATTTTCGCCACTGTTCCCTGATTCTTTTCACTTGATAAAAACAATCCATATTCCTTTCCAAAATTTAATTCAATCCGTTTTTGAATATTGCTGATTCCAATCGAATTCAACTTTTGGATAGAATGGCTGTCGTCGAGCAGTTCATCAGGTATTCCGATTCCATTATCTTTTATAACAAAAATGAGCCGACCATCCTCCTGGCCAACTTTAATTTCCAGCATGCCTTTATCTTCAATTTTATCAAACCCATGGAAGACAGCATTCTCGACCAATGGCTGAAGGAGGAACTTTAATGTCTTGTATTCAAGGACATTTTCATCAATATCATAGTGAACATCAAACTTATTAAAATATCGTAAATCAAGGATTTGAATATAATCTTTAATAAAATCAGTCTCTTCCCTCACCGTTACAAAGTCACCTTCTGTCTTTGCGGTAAACTTAATGACGGAGGAGAATGAATTCAACGCTTCTTCTATTCCGCTTGCTCCCTGCATTTTAGCCATCCACTTGATCGCATTGATTGTATTGTACATGAAGTGAGGGCGAATTTGGGATTGCATGGCCAGCATCTCCAGCTTCCTTTTTTCCGACTCCTCCAGGTAAATCCTCGAAATCAAGCTTCTGATTTGCTCCAGCATAGCATCAATGGTTTTACTGATTCTCCCTATATCCCCTCCGGTCAATCCAACTCTTACATCCAGGTCACCTACAGATACCTGCTGCATTTGTTAACGCTAGAATAAAGTTGACAGTTTTTGCTTGATTAGATTTTACACTTTTGCTCAATCAACCTACTACTTTAGTAAAATAGATAGTGATGTTATTTTACTGGAGGTTAGGGTTTTTGGAGGAGAAGTTAGTGTTATATGTAAAGATTCATGAACTACGTAAAAGAAAATTTAAAGTAGCACAAATTGCTAAGGAGCTTAAGATCTCAAGACCAACTGTCTATAAGTATTTAGAAATGTCATTTGATGAAGCAAAAGCGTATACGGAACAACCTTTGGGGAAGAAGAAAAAATTGGATCATTATAAAGACTGGATACTTGCCTGGCTAGAAGAGTATCCTCACCTGAGTAGTGCTCAAATTCATGATTGGCTTTTGGAGAGATATCCCGACCTATTGGTCGGTGGAAGTACTGTGAGAACTTATGTGAAAAATATTCGTGAAGTCTATCAGATTGAGAAAAAGGTCATCGTTCGTCAATACGAAGCAGTTCCTGAACAACCAATGGGCAAACAGCTTCAGGTAGACTGGGGTGAAACAAAACAGAAGACGATAAACAACAAAGAAATCAAACTGTACTTTATTGCCTTTGTACTCGCTCACTCCAGACATAAATATATGGTGTTAATGACGTTCTACAATGTCCGGAAATTGATGGTACTAATTGTCCGAAAACTGACGGATTTCCTGTCCAAAATGAAAAGGGAGGCAGTTTTCCTGCTTCCCAACGATTTTACAAGTCAACTTGGTACGTCTCGTTTTTCTTAAGATAGAACTTTACGTCGTTACGACCAGTGAAAATATACCAATCCCTACCCAGTTCCAGACGGCAGGAAAGAGTCTTGCCATTACCTAGATGAAGATCAAACCATTCTCCACATCGCATCTTATAACCAGCATTGTCCCCCCAAAATACAACCCAACAATCCAACTCTTCATTGTAATTCATTTCTTTCCAACGGCTTTTCATGAAAGTTCACCCTGGATGACTTGCTTGATCATATGGTCGTCAATGATCCTTCGGCCATTTTGTGAGCCATAGAGTAGACTATGCGTGCAGAGTTTATCTATGAGCCTTGCGGCACCACCAGAAAACCGATGGATTTCATCGAGAGCCCCGTCAGAGAATATTGGTTGGTCAACTCCGGCATAACGAAGGTGCCTAGAAACATATTCTTCAACTTGGGCACGATCGAGATGTCCTAGCTGAAATTGGATATCGATTCTTTGGCGTATGGCTGCGTATGATTGGAGCCGAAGTCGATCCCATAATTCACTTTGACCGACAAGGATAAGCGCCATCGGGCTTTGCGAATCCATTTTGAAGTTCAGTAGGAAACGAACCTCTTCAAGCATTTCACGGTCCAGAAGATGGGCTTCATCCACTACCACCACAGGTTGTAGCCCTCGTATGCCTTTCATTAATTCAATCTCACGATGAAGCTGCCGTTTTGCATCTCCCCGGTAAAACTTCGCTTCGGAGCCTAACTGTTCCAGAAGACCTTTGTAAAAATGCCGAGGTGTTAACTTAGAGTCAGACAGGTAAAGGATATGGAATTTCCTTTTATCCAATTTGTCCACAAACTTACGGATGGTCGTAGTCTTTCCAGTACCACTATCCCCACTCAGAACGGCGAAAAGCTGTCTTTCAGCTGTGTACTTCAGCCTTCCAAGGATTTCTTGCATCATCGAGGAATCATACAATTGATCAGTCGGAAGATCTCTGGCGAAAGGTGTGTAATCCATTTCATAGAAGGCTTCAAACACGAGAATCATCCTCCTTCCAAACGGCACGGAAGGTCACGGCAGGTTTCTGTTCAGTTTGACGTTCCTGGTTCTTTCGTTCAGCTGCCTTTAATAGTCTTGAAGATTCTACATCCTGCACCTGCAGGTGCTCAGGTAATGCAGGACGCTTCCCAGCTCTTTCCCCAATGACCAGCTTCTTGGCTTTCCATGGAATATGACCCTCGAACTCAATGGTTAGCTCCTCGATATTCGCAGGGTCATAAACAACTTCAACCTGTCGTCCAATGAATGTCAGGCCCACCTCATATTTTTGATCCATGAAACTGATGCATCCTGATTTATCAACTTTCCTCGTTTCACAATGGAGAAATGCATTACTCAACGTATCCGGATCGATGAACCGAATCGCTTTCTTATCTGAACGAAATGCCGTTTCCGGGCTGATTTTCTCCCCAAGTGCAGAATGAGGCTTATTCTGATAACACTCTGTCAGCCACACTTGGAAAAGCTCATTCAGACGATCAAGTGTATTGGGTTTTTCGATGACAGCCTCACTTATGAATGAATCTATTACTCTGTTAAAGCGTTCAATTTTCCCTTTTGATTCAGCTGAGTATGGCCTTGTGTATGTAAGGCGGGTGCCTATTTTTGAGCAGGTACGCGACATCCATTTGGTTCGATATTGCTTTCCATTATCAAAATAAACAGCTTCTGGAACACCATACTTTTGTATGGCCTGCCGAAAGGCATCTTCAATGATCCTTGAATCCAAAGTAGGGTAGAAAGCTGCGTGAAGCACAAATCTGGTGGCGTCGTCGATAAAGGCGACAAGATATACTTGTTTCTTCATTCCATTCGGACCAATTGGCAGGTAAGGGCCATACTTGATATCTGATTGCCAGAGTTGGTTGCGATGTCGCTTCTGAAATCTCCTGGCAGCTACTCCTGTCTGGGAGTAGAGTCGCATATGCCGTGTGCTGTAACCTTTTTCAGTGAGCTTTTCCTGGAGCGTTGACCTTTTGATCTGCCCTGGTTCAGCCAACCCTTCCCACTCGAGTATCTGTATGATTTGAGCCACGCTCCGGCTCGGCACTTCCTTACGCAGAAGGATTGCCTGTTCCAATAAATGAGGAGGGATAGCCTCAGACTTTTGAGCACCTTTTCTTCCTTGCGGCTTTAGTCCTCCAAACCCATCTACCTGAAATTGAGCCAAATATCGCCTGATGGTTCTTTCAGAAAGACCGCTAGCCTTCGCTATCTGGTCTCTTAACTCCTTTACTTTCCCAGCGTCAAGCCCCTCTGCCAATAAAGGGGATATCAGCTGAAAACGCTGCACTGCCAATTCTTCTGATTTCTTATGATCACTCATGATACATTCTCCTCTCTGTGTCTATCACGAGTGTAAATCAGGTTCTATTGGACAATGAATGCGGAACGGGTGTGTAACCATAAATTTATATTTGCGATGGGCCGGACAATTCTTGTCAGCCATCCATTGGCATCTCCTACCAAGCGTCCTATCCTTTGAAGTGCGGTCCCTGAACATTTGGACGTAACATCCTGGGGGATCTTTCCCTGGTTGGTCCTGATCATGATGGAGTTCAAACAGCCGATCCAATAATCCATTAATTGATGAAACCAACCGTGCCATCTTGAAAGAGTGGAATCTTCGGCAGCAACAATGTGGGTGGATGGGTTCGTAAGAACGTCTTCGATACATTCAGCCTCATAGCGTTTATAAGGAATCAATAAATCTGGAAGTTCATGATGGATGGTCTGACAATTGGTGCACTGCATTCTTCGGATGTTATATGTTTTACTCTGACCTGTATGATCCTTGGCTTTTCGATTCTTTGTACCTCTAACCAACATGTCTTTACCACAGCAAGGGGAAGGGATCCTCCCCGCACCCCTAACTAAAAACTCCAGTAAGAGTGTTTTCAATCAGCTGATAATCTGATACAATAACCATATACTTTTTTGTGGGACGTCTCCTGTATAACTGTTGGCGCAGTTATACATTATGGGGGACGTCTTTTCCTTTCTCCAGAATAAATGTCGAAATGTTTCGAATTATATACGGACATTATAATCGACTAATTCTGGACAGGCAATACCGTCAACTTTCGGAAATTTAAGGATGTCAAAAACAATATGGAATGGCAGGTACGTCCATTTACTACAAGAGATGCGATCAGGTGTCATGAAAATGCATTCCAATTTTACGGAGGACGAACAGAAGAAATCGTTTATGATCAGGACCACTTAATCACAGTGAGTGAAAATGCAGGCCATCTGCTTTTAACATCAGAATTTCAAAGCTATGTGAATGAGCGTAAGTTTAAAGTTCACTTGTGTAGAAGAGCTGATCCTGAATCTAAGGGCATGATTGAAAATGTAGTTAAATACATAAAAGGCAATTTCGCAGACAGTCGAGTGTTTAGCGACATAGAAGATTGGAATAATCGAGCACTACAGTGGCTTCAACGTACGGGGAACCATCAGGTTCACCAGACAACAAAAAAAAAGACCAGCAGAAGTGTTTCTCCTCGAAAAGCAACACTTACAGCCAGTCTCTTCGTTACTTTCATATGAAAGTACCAATAACCAAAGTATAACAAGAAGTGTAAGCAAGGACAACACTATCCGTTATAAGTCAAACCGTTATTCCGTCCCACTCGGGACTTATCAAACAAGGACTGAAAATCTTGTATGGATTGAAGTGACAGGCGACGAACATCGTATGCTTGTAATCCGAAAAGAAGTAAATGGTGAAATCATTGCCGAACACATTATTAGCTCAGAAAAAGGAAAACTCATTCAAAACCGCCATCATACCCGTGATCGTTCAAAAGGGATTGAAGAGCTTAAGCAACGTCTAATCTCTAACTTTGAAGATCAGACACAGGCAGCTGTTTATTTTGATGAAATCAGCCAAAGATACCCAAGGTATCGTCGAGACCAGTTTGCGATCATCCACAAGGTGATTCAACAGTACCCAGCATTAATTGATATTGTGATGACTAAGTGCATGACAGAGAAATTATACAATGCGAATGATTTTCGCGATATCGCTCATCACCTTGATACATTGAGTGATGAACCGATTAAAGAGGTACAATCCTTTTATCCTAATTCAGCAAAACACTCTCATATCAAGGCCTCTATCCGTTCTTTAAATGCGTATACAAGCATTTTAGGAGGTCGAGCATAATGAACAAGACGGTGCATGAATTACAAGATCAATTTCGTCAGTTACGCTTATCTGAGACTGCGGAGGAGCTGCCACAGCTTCTTCGCGAAGCTGAGAAAGCATCTTGGACTTACTTAGAATTCTTAGAATCTCTTACGCGTTATGAATTAGCAAAACGTGAAGCAAAAAGCCTTGATAAAAGAATGAAATGGGCACGCTTCCCTTTCGTGAAGTCATTAGATGAGTTTGAACTGGAAGGTCAAAACGTTCTGACAGCACGACAGCTAAAACAACTCAGAGAGTTAAGCTGGCTGGAACAACAATACAACTTAATTCTACTAGGGCCACCTGGCATTGGAAAAACGTACATCGCAATCGGACTAGGACTCGAAGCCGTTTACAGAGGATTCAATGTTTACTTCGCTACAATGGGTGAGCTTGTACAGCTATTAAAGACAGAAGAATACTTGAATAAATCTAAAGTCCAACTCAAACGGATTAGAAATGCCGATCTTATGATTATCGATGATTTGATGTACATGGCGATGGATCAGAGAGAAGCAAACTTATTCTTTCATTTAATTAATCATTTATACGAACGAAGTTCGATCATCCTTACCTCAAATAAAAGTCCAGATGAATGGGGTAATTTAATTGGAGATCAAGGCATTACGACAGCTATTTTGGACCGTTTGCTTCATCGTGTTGAAGTCGTACATGGTGGCGAGGATGAGGAAAGTCATCGGATGAAAAACCGAAAAAGCATTTTTTCAGCAGAAGTGTAAAAAGGAAACGAGCATAAAGTGTAAAATTAAACTTGACGTCTACAGCATTTTATCCTCGAGTACCTTCAGCGGCTTTGTAATACTCGTCGCAATGTAAATCGCTGCCACAATGGAGAGAATAAGACCGACGACAATAATTGTGACCATCAGTTTCAATATAGTATTGAGCAGCTGAAACAATTCACTCTTTGGGATAACAGTCACAGTTCTCCAGCCTGAGATATCCGAGGCAGAAGATAGGAGAAATGATTTTTTCCCATTGACTGATACCTCCTCCAGCGGATCTTCATACTCGATATCCTCCTTAAAAATTGTATTGGCATGATGGCCGATTTCGGTCTTTTCATTGCTGTATATCACCCTATTGTTTTGATCAAGCAAATAAAGCTCAGTATTTTCTGTGAACTGAATGCTGCTCCATAACTGCTTAAGCTTGCCGATATCAATATTCACAAGAATAATTCCTATACTTTCATTTGTATAGGGGTCAATGATTGAGCGTCCAACCGATACGACATGCTCTTTCTTATTTGTCATCCTTTCCTGATGAACACCTATCGTAACATGTTCCCCGTTCTTACTTAGAATCTCCCTTATATAAGGTTCTTTCAGATATCCATTTTTCAGGTAATCATAATTCACATATTGGACATTGCTCCTGCCAATGATGCTTTTATCCTTCATATGATAAATAGTAACGGAATCGATGACATCAGAATACAAGAGAATATTATTTTGGATCATAGCATTTACCCTATCAAAATCTTTGGACCGCTCATATCCTGGCTCCTCAAGCTTAGAATAATCTTTTCGAAGAATCTCAAATATCTCCTGGTCATGAAACGGATACATTGTTAATCGAAAAATCGAATTCAGCGTCGTATCGATGTTCTTAATGATCTGATCATTATTCTGGCTCGCAGCAGAAAGTGTCGTATTCCTGTTGGAATCTAAATAAAGCCATGATAGAGTTCCACCCACTGCCAGAAAAGGGATGATGATAAAGCTTGAAAAAGCGATGGTCAGTTTATATTTTAAGGTTAAGTTTTGAAAGCCTTTTATTCGTTTCATAAATCCTCACTGTTTTTACTTTGTAATTAGCTTGTTTCTTAATTTACAATTTAACATAGTTTTGGGATTACGATATAGTAAAGAAAAATTAACCAGGGTTGATGTACAAAAGCGAAACTACTGTTGAGTAAGTATATAAAGAAAAGAAGTTAAGACGTCTTATAGTGCCTTTTTTATGTAAAACTACTGATTGGTTGCTTTAAAATCTGTGCTCTAGCTTTCTACCAAATATAATTAACGACAGAAAATATAAAATACCGAGGGGATTCAGGAGATTTGGTTGGTAGCACTTTGTCATTTTGTTTATGGGTGTCATAACTCATCGATATTTGTGGATTTTATTCCCATTTCAAATAAAGGTTATACTCCCAGACAAGGGGAATAATATTATATAAGTTTCTCAAAATTACTGGGATGTGATGAAATGAACCGAGAAGGTAATTTTGCAGTTGGCTTTTCATGGGGTATATCACTTAGTATACCACTTTGGATTTCTTTGTTTGGATGGATAAAATTAATGATAAATATATTTAGTCCTTAATTGTTTTAATAGCCTATCGAAGATTTAAATAAATCTTCGATAGGCTATATTTATTTTCTAGGATAATACCTCTTGAACCTTATTCATAACTGCTTCTTTTATGCTTAGCAATTTCTCACGACTTGTCTCCAGTGTTTCCGCTTTAACACCAAAGTAGAACTTCGCTTTTGGTTCCGTGCCGGATGGACGCAAACAGAACCATGACCCGTCAGCTAGGTGATACTTAAGAACATTTGATTTTGGCAATGCAATGGCACACTCTTTATTGCCCCTTAAATCAAATTGTGTACTCTCCAGGTAATCTTCAATCACAGTTACTTCGATTGCAGCTACTTCCTTTATTGGTTCTTCACGGAAACGACTCATAAGCATTGCAATTTGCTCTGCTCCATCTTTACCTTTTAAAGTAATTGTTTCGAGATCCTCTTGATAATATCCATACTTCTCATAGATCTCTAGCAAGCCTTCATACAATGTCATTCCTTTTGCTTTATAAAAAGCTGCCACTTCTGTAGCAAAAACCGCAGATTGGACCGCATCTTTATCTCGGACAAAATCACCGATTAAGTATCCATAGCTCTCTTCATAGCCAAATAGGAAAGTATGCTCTCCCGTGTTCTCAAAATCATTGATTTTCTCGCCAATAAACTTAAATCCAGTCAGGGTATCAATGGTAGGAATACCGTACTCCGCCGCAATAGCCCGACCGATTTCAGAAGTTACAATGGTCTTGATTACGACCCCATTATCAGGCAATAACCCTTTTTCTTTCTTCTGGGATAGTAAGTATTCCAGCATTAATGCACCCATCTGGTTACCAGTCAAGACTACATATTCCCCCTGCAGGTCTCTCACCGCGACACCGAGGCGATCAGCATCGGGATCAGTAGCCATCAAAATATCAGCATCCACTTTTTTTCCATAGCGGATAGCTATCTCAAAAGCAGCATGCTCTTCAGGATTAGGAGATTTCAACGTTGAAAAGTTCGGATCAGGCACTTCCTGTTCATTTACCACTGTTACATTCGTAAAACCAAATGCCTTCAATCCTTCTTGAACCGGCTTATTCCCTGTTCCGTGCAAAGGAGAAAAAACAATCTTCAAATTATCTGAAACACTTTTAACTATGTCAGCATTCAATTGCAAAGTTTTTAGGCTTGAAACATACTCTTGATCGATTTCTTCACCAATGTAAGTTAACAAACCGTTTTCTAAAAGTTCCTCTTCAGTCGCTACCTCTACCGTTAATTCATTCTCTACAGCATTCACATATTGAATGATCTCATCTGCAGCCTCTGGAGGAATTTGCCCTCCATCTTCACCATATACTTTAAAACCATTATACTCAGGTGGATTATGGCTTGCTGTTATAACCACACCAGCAAAGGCATTTAAATATCTTAAAGCAAATGAAAGTTCCGGTGTTGGTCGCAATTCTTCAAATAGGTATGTTTTAATACCATGCTTTCCGACCGTTTTTGCAACTTCCAACGCAAATTCAGGTGATTTATGGCGCGAATCATAAGCAATAGCAACCCCACGCTTCTTGGCTTCTTCACCCTTTTCGGCAATATACAGTGCAAGCCCCTCAGCGGCACGACGAATCGTATAAATGTTCATACGGTTTGTACCAGGACCTATTTCACCACGCATGCCGCCTGTGCCGAATTCTAAATGTTTATAGAAGCTATCTTCCAGCTCCGTTGCTGTCTTGGATAATTTATCTAATTTATCCGATAATTCGTTTTGTAATTCACTAAATGAAGTCCATTTCTCTAATGTTTCTTTCCAATCCATGTTAATCCTCCACTTCCCCCATATGTAAAAAAGCCCCTTCTAAAAAAGAAAGGGCAACTATTTATTGCTAAACTAATGACGGTTCAAGACTATTTACTGTCTCTCTACCAATTGAATCATAGATCATACTTGCTTTTTTTGTACTCTTGAGGTCGTAGCAATTTCTACCATCCAAGACAATTGGAGATTTCATCAGCTCTGAGTACTTGGATAAATCAAAGTCTTTAACCTCATCCCATTCTGTAAAAATGAAGCAAATATCTGCATCCTTTATAGTACTCTCTATTGAATCACAGTACGCAACCTCATTAGGGTACAACTTTTTAAAGTTGTTAACTCCAACTGGATCCCATGCTCTCACATTTGCCCCATCTTCCAGCATTAGAGGAATATTAACCAGGGTAGGAGCTTCTCTTAAATCATCTGTACCGGGTTTAAAGGTCAAACCTAGCACGGCAACATTCAAACCTTGCAAACTTTCATAATATTTACGAGACTTTTTAATTAACTTGAGCTTCTGATTTTCATTAACATCGATTGCAGCTTTAACCGTCTTCAGTTCATGATCATGGAAGTTGGCTAACCAGTGAAGTGCTTTCGTATCTTTAGGGAAGCAAGAACCTCCATAGCCGATCCCGGCATTTAAGAATCTGTTTCCGATACGGCTATCAAAGCCCATACCAAGTGCCACGTCTTCAATATCAGCCCCGATAATTTCACACAAGTTAGCAATCTCGTTGATGAATGATATTTTTAAAGCAAGAAAGTCGTTAGAAGCGTACTTAATCATCTCTGCACTTTTTCTGTTAGTCACAATGATTGGAGCATCGAAATTCTTGTAAACCTCTTTTAGTACTTTACCAGGATATGAATCTTCTACTCCTACGACAATTCTCGACGCATGCAAAGTATCTCTCACTGCCGTACCTTGAGCCAAGAATTCTGGATTTGAAGCAACGTATACATTAACATTATTCTTTAATTTACTTTTGATTACTTCTTCAATTTTATCATTAGTACCAATTGGTACGGTAGACTTAACAACCACTACGCAATCCTTTTCGATACTTTCAGCTATTTGTTCCGCCACTCCATACACGTATGTTAAATTAGCAGAACCATCTTGTTTTTCTGGAGTTCCCACCCCAATAAAAACAACATCCGCATCTTTATAGGCTTCCTGATAGTCTGTAGTAAAATGAAGGCTCTGCATATTCTTCTGCATTAATTCTTCAAGCCCTGGCTCATAAATGGGTGAAACCCCAGCTCTCATTATCGCTACTTTTTTCTCATCTATATCAACACAAGTAACTTTATGCCCGTTTTCAGCAAGACAAACGCCGGTTACTAATCCAACATATCCTGTTCCGGCAACAGCTATTTTCATTTAACATCTCACCTTTAAATTATTTGAAATAAATTTGGATATATAATTAATTACCCCTCTATTATAAAGAAACTAGCGCCCAGGTGGATATCCCAAATTATAGAAATTGTTCTTGTTTATATAAAATTTTAAGGATATCTTCTGCAATTTCATTAACAGAGTTATTACTAGTATGTTTATCTCTAAACAAGTTCTTATTTAAACGATCAATAAATGAATAATTAACTTGGAGATTTTTAAATTCATTCCAATCGATTACTTCGCATGCGCTATATTTTTTCAAATAGTTAATAGTAGATTGATCTTCAGTCATTGAACGTCTTTCTAATATTAATAGTGGGACATTATTGTTTAATGCTTCACCCACCATACCCCATCCAGCTTTTGTTATGACTAAATCAGAAGATGCTATATAGTTCTGAGTTTCAACATAATCTAGTGGAATTTGTTGCACATTCTCTCTTTTAACTGGGACATTTGAAGAAATAACAAATTCTATATCAGGACTATCCCATATAGGGAGTAAATCAAATGTTGCCTGATCAATTTTCATCCCAAGCCCTAAAAAAACAATCTTCTTTTCATGACTTTTATCAACCTGATTTCTAATACTATTGATTTCTGATAAATCAACTTTTCTAGAAAAAAATCCATACTCTTTGGAGTCGGATCCCCATGTTTCATTGCTTCCTGCTAATGAAAAGAAATAGGTTATTTTACTATAGACCTCTTTAAGTGGAGTCAATATAGCTTCCTCAATCAATCCTTGGTAAGCTGTGAACCAGGTGAAATTTGAAAGACCTATAGAAGGAATACCCAAGTTTCTAGCCGGCTCAAAAGGCAAAGGGCTAATATCAGATATCACTAGATCCACATGATTAATCTTCAAAAATTTTTCTTCCTCTAAAAGTCGACTATCCCAATCATTAATAAACTTGAGATATTCTTCGAATAACAACCTTTTATCAGGATAAATGGAGCCTTTTTTTAAAAAATATCCTATGTCAGTATTTAATTCCCGGAAAGAAACTCGCCTAGAAAGAATTGAAGCTTTCATAAAAGAAACGGCAAATGAATGGCAAACAATAACTCGTATATTAGAATCTCGAAGAAGAAGTTCTCTTATAATAGCTATACTCCGAGAAGCATGCCCATAGCCATAATCAGAAATGTAATAAGCAATTACTTTCATATCACTTCGACTCCATTAAAAAAGGGAAAGAGCCATCGCCTTTCCCACAAAAATTAAACAATTACTTTTGCCTTAGCCTTACTAAAATGCTCCATAACATCTTCCCATTTAAATAATAGGCGTGTGAAATCTTCATCACTTATACCAAAGCCTGTTTGCACTTCAATAAATTCTAACTCAGATAATGCTTTAATTCCATGCTTCTTCCCCGCTGGAAGATGAATGATATCGCCCGCCTTAACCCGAGTAATGTGGTCATCCAATGCTAATTCACCTTCGCCACGTACGATCGTCCATACTTCATCTCGTAAATTATGATAATGATAACTTGAATTCTTTCCATCATGAATACATATACGTTTAGTTACCATCTCATCTCCATTATCATACTTTGCATAATCCAGTACTCTGGACCAACCCCATATCCGTTCCTCATACATAGGCGGCTGTTCAAATCCACTAATTAAATCCTTAATTTTTGGACTAGATGCTTTATCGGCAACCAATATTCCATCAGGGCTAGCTGCAACAACGATATCTTTTACGCCCAGTACAGTAACTGGAATATCAAGTTCATTAATCAAATGGGTGTTAATAGAATCATCACTTAATACACCTTTACCTAACTGAGATGTTGCCATTTCTTCTGTAAGGGTATTCCAAGTACCGAGATCCTTCCAATAACCATCATAAGGGATAGCGACAATATGCTCAGCCTTTTCCACTACTTCATAATCAAAACTTATCTTAGGAAGCATATTATACATCATATCAAGCTCGTCATACTCAATTGGCAAGCCTTTTTGATTCATAATATCAATCAAAAGCTTAATTTAAAAGCAAATACCCCACAATTCCAAAGAGCATTTAAATCAATTAGTGTTTGAGCTTTTTCTTCGCTTGGTTTTTCAGTAAAATGATTTACAGTAATATATTCATTACTATTTGCTTCACTATTAGGAACAATATATCCATATTTAGATGAAGGATATGTCGGCTTAACTCCTATTAATGCCAAATCTGCACTGGTCTCTATTAATACCTTCTCTAGTTCTTTTACTTTTTCAAAAAAACCATCCTCCACGTACGGATCAACTGGAAGGACAACAATAATTTCATCTGAATGTGCTTTTTCAATAGATGCTAAATAAGCAGAAGCTAAAGCAATAGCCGGAAAGGTATCTCGACGTTCTGGCTCTATTATTAGAGGAACATCCATTCCTACCTGACTATGAATCATGTCTCTTTGCATTTTGGACGTAGCAATAATTGAAGAGTCCGAAAGGCCAACTGCTCCTAATTGGCTCCAAACACGCTGAACCATTGATTGTTTTTGATCTTGGCTACTTTGTAGTACTTTTAAGAATTGTTTTGATCTTGTGTCGTTGGATAAAGGCCATAAACGCTTGCCTGATCCTCCGGAAAGTAATACTAGCTTCATATTTTCCCTCCGTTTTTAGAATTTTTATCATTCAAAAGATGTAATTAATTTCATCATAAATTATATCGCCTTATTGCTGTATTATTTTCATGGTTTTCCCTGGATTGCCAACAATCACACTATTTGGAGGGAATTTTCCACTTACTACCGCACCAGCACCTACCACACAACCATCACCCAATTCAGTACCTTTTAGAATAAGAGTGTTACAACCAATAAAACAATTTTCACCAATATAAATTGGACGTGTTTTAATCTTTTCCTTAATATCTGCGTTTCTTGCATTAATTTCAATGGGATGAAAGTCGTTGTCTAATATTTTTGCATTTCCACCAATCATAGTATTATTACCAATTGTAATGGAAGACCTAGCGTAAATTGTTGCTCCAGAGATACCAACATTATCTCCAATTTCAATCTTTGCTTCTGGTGTTCTAGTTACAATTATAGAACGTGAATAAAGACCTACGAGATTAGATAAAAATGAAGATTTTATTGTAACATTGTTACCTATTTTTATAGAAGAACCTCTTTTATTATAAATAACTGGACAACCTTGTAAGTTTAAATTTTCACCATACTTAATCTTTGAAATTTTTAACAATACCTTATAGTAATTTGCATTCATATGCTCCTCCGCATTCTCCCAATTACAAAATAATTATCTATAACTTTACTTATTTTAACGTTTAGTGTAATTGTCCAATTAAAGGCATCTTCATAGTTTCCTAATAGATTTCACCAATGATTTTGTTTTCTTTTTAAGGTTATTAACTTTTTTATACATTGAAGGTGGTGACTTGTAATTTTTTTCTAAATTAATTACTTCCGCTATATCGTGATGGGATACAGAAATTGTATTTCCTTCAACATTAACTTTAGGAATATCGTTCCAGTAATTTTCATTTTTTCTATTGAAACTCATATCTCCTAAAACAGCGTTAACTATAAAGTAATCACCTTTTCTCAGTTTCCATGATAATACTGGTAGCTCTGTTCTAGGAAAATTAAGATTAGTATTTGCCACTGGGTAGATTACTTCTGGAAGACCATTTCCAATTAAAGATAGTATTCCGCTATGAATATTACCATAAGTAATTCCTACTCCATTATCTCTCTCGTTAATTGTTCGTGAAATTGAAGGATTAAGATGCGACTTTCGTTCAATAGAATATCCACTTTCGCAAAGTATAATATTCCTTTTAGTCTTTATTTTATGAATCCTTATATGCCATGGAACGTTAGGCAATATATAAGTTTCTACTTCTACATCGTTCCAAGGTTTCCAAATTGAATATAGAAATTTATCCTCATTTAAATAATATTTGAGGCCTGATCTCGGTTTAAATACTTCTCCATCATCACTTATTGATAAAGTTGAGTCATAAGCACCTTGCCTGATACTATTGTTAGACCTTGGAACACTAAACCCAAATATATTAGAATAAACCATCTTTTCATATTTAGCAGCAGAATGAACCAATCCTTCACAGTTTTGTCCATTTACAAATGCAGCAACATGACTATTATTCCTACAAATCGTCATTCGAGAATGTTGTTGTATTACTCTAGAGTGTAGAGGTGGAAGTTCCTCTTCATTAACTTTCCAGTATTCGTGTTGGTTATCTAGAGCTAATATTAAGAAAACTTTTAGCGCCCAGTAGGCAGATCCACTACCGTTATACTCCTCAGACATATTTATATTAGGGTAAGCATAGCCTACAGTTAATAAGCCTGAGTTGTCAAAAATCTGTTGCTTAAACCACCATCTTAAATTACGATTTATTACTCCCTTTACAATTCCCAGAGAAAAGACATCAACTTCTGCATATATTATAGCACTCCAAAATGCCACCTGGGCAAATCGGTATGTTAAACTTCTTCCAAAAGGTATTGCCGAACCATCTGTAGAAAACCAATAAATAAAATCTTTTGCAAATAATTCGGCTCTATTTTTATACTCCTTACTACGATTTATATCATCATTTTTCATAATTTTAGAATATATCAGTGAATAGAAGTGAATCGCAAAAGAAATATAATAGTCTCTTTGATTTGTTTCCCCATCAGAATACCATCCAGCACCGAGATAAAACTCATCAATTCTAGCCAAATTATTATCTATTGTTTTATTACAATATTCTCCTCCAATTTTTTTTAATGAAATATTTACTAATACCGCGAAGAATAACCAATTATTATCAACTAACTTTTTATGATTAATTTGTAGTAACCATGATTGTATATTATCTTTTTGAATATCATTTAAGTTATCCCAAAAATCACCTTTAGAAAAATAAAGGAAAAGGGCTATGCTAGGCATTTCAACTGCACGTTGATCAAAATCTTCTATTTTTCCCCAATAGTTTGGATGATTAGGATTCGTTCCATTTAAAATGCCTTCTTTGAAATTGTTTACGATAGGATTATCATTCTTTTCTCTTGAAAAAGGACCTAAACCCCATAATATTCTTGCAAATGCTTCTATATTTAAAATAAGATCACTATAATTTGTGGCATTATAGGAAGACAACGATAATAATGCTTTATCTTCGCTAAAATAGGGTACAACAGGAGTACAGAGGTCCAATAAAGCTTTTTCATAATCAGCTTTTGTATATAGTGGATTTTCCTTTAGTTGATTTAAGGCCATTTAACTTCCCCCTATCGTAAAGATTTCTTTAGTAAACTGAAAACAAGTCTTTTATTCACAAATATTCCGAATAGCCCTACTATAATTAATATAATTAATTGAACAACAAGAAATTCCTTATATAAATGACTTATGACCATTAGAGCAACACATGTTAATGATAAACCAAACAAAATACTATAATTTATATTTAAGATCATACGTTTTTTTAACATTGGAACTCTAAAAGCAAACATAGATATAGTTCCAATTAGAGAAGCAGCTACCACCCCTATAACTCCAAATATATTTGCGCCAATATAAGCCAAAATTATAGAGATAACTCCTCCTATTAATGTTGTTTGGAATATAACTTTACTTTCTTTATTAGCTAAAAAACCGCTGCCTAGATGTGTGACTATTGCGGATAAAGCAGCATTTAGATAAATAATAGGTGTTAAAACTACACCGCTTTTATAATCTCCAAAAACAAAAAACTGATAAAATATATAGGTAGCAGGAATTAATATTGCAACTCCTATAAGAATGAACCTAATCAATATATCTAGAATTTTATTAAAATAGTCATCACTATCTTTTTCTCCATGTATTCTAAAAGATTCCTCTAACCATGCCATATTTAAAACAGTAGTGAATAGTGTCATTAAAGCACCAAATCGATTAGCTAATGAAAATATACCGTTCTGTTCAATTCCTAGCTTATAAGAAATAATCAATGTATTGCTTGAACTTATTAACCACCATGAAACGGCATTCACACTTAAAGGGAGTGAGTACTTAATAATTGACTTCAGTAAAGTTATATCAAAGTCAGACTTCTTTAATCCTGCCAACAATTTAACATCTGATTCAATAATTAAGATCAAAACAATTTTCCCCGCAATATTTGCAATAAACAATGCTAATATATCAACATTAAAAAACACAATAAGTATGATATTAAGCATAATCATAACTACTGATTCTGCAATAATTGATAAAGTATAAATTTTATTTTTATTTAAAGCACGAGCAGTAAATTGCCAAAAGGATGAAGCTATTTGAAAAATCCCCATTAGCAATATACCTATTCCATAATGCAAATTTAATACAAAATGGAAAATTAAAAAAAGTAGTGAGTATATGACTGTTAGTCCAATAGAATAATAAGTTGCTGTAGTAATAACCTTTCGTTCATTTCCCTGTTTTTCTATTGTAAATCTAAGCACACCTTCCCAAATAGATTGATACAATAGCGGAATAGATAGTGCAATAATAGAAATAATAAGATTAAAATATCCAAATTCCGAAGGATTAATATATAATGAATACACAGGTATCAATAAGATTTGTAACAATTTCGAAAGTGTACCAAGAAAATAAAATAAGACATTTTTTAGTAAACGTGTTGACTCCAAATTTAAGTCCCCTACTAACATTTTTTAAATTTATCATTTGAATTAAGTAAAATTCATTTAAAAAACTTTGACTTTACTTAGATTTCTCTTTATTACCAATAGGGAGTAACCTCCCAACTTTTTAATAAACAATAGGTTATTTATGCTTGTCACTTTCATGAAAATAGCCTTCTTCCAATATTTCATCCCTTCCTTCCTTGACCCATGTACAAAAAGGGCAACAGCTATCATATTTAATTTTTTTATATACAGTTGTTTATCAGAATCATATATATCTCTATACTTTTCTAATTGATATAAATAGCCATCTTTGATTTTAGTAATATCAGTTGATATAGCTTCTTCACTGACATGATACTTGACCAAAGGTTCTTTACAATATTTTATTTTGTACTTTTCAATTATTCTAATCCACATATCAGTATCCTGGGAGGATTTGCAATTTATGTCAAACATCCCCGCTTCTATAATGGCTTTTTTTCTCATAAGGGGAAATGAAGTTCCCCCGATAAAATTATAGATAAAAATTTTGTTACGAGCGTCCTTACAATAGTCATGTGGAACTATCCTTATCGTACGGTTTTTCTCTACTCGGTAATGTTCACAGTAAACTAGACCAACTTGATCATCGTCAAATAATTTTAGCTGTTTATCAATTTTATCAGGTAACCATTCATCATCATCATCGAGAAATGCTACATATTCTCCTTTCGAATGGTTAATTCCTGTATTTCTTGCTTTAGGAGCCCCTGAGTTCTTTTCATGCACAATATATGAGATCCTTTTATCTTTAAAAGAATTTATCATTTTTGAAATAGAAATTTGTAAATCGTAATCTTCCGGATAATCGTTAACTATTATTATTTCAAGGTTATTGTAAGTTTGGTTTATAACACTTAAAATTGACCTTTTTAATATTTCCACGGGTCTTTTGTGAGTTGTGATTATGCATGATACAAGTGGTCTCAAATCAATTATCTCCTTTATTAATGATAAAACGTGAATTTTTTGTCAAATCTCCAATAAATAAAACTAAAACTAATACAACAAATGTATCTAGTGATAAATATGCACCTGTTGAAGCATAGATTCCTAGTAGCGCTACCATCAATATTAGAAAGTCAATATCCATTTTAATTTTTCTTACAAAATAATAAATAAAGTAAATAATATAAACTAGTGCACTTAATCCAAAGCTCACAAAAATTCCAAACAAAGAATTGTGAACACCTTCATACAAACCGATTACTCCTATTGGATCTACATTGCCCTCTTGTCCTAATCCTCGACCCAAGAAAGGAAAATAATTAAAAGTTGATACTACGTATTGCCAAGGAGAATTAATTCTTTCATATCCAGAAGTACCACTAGCATTAATCTCGTTTCCAATACGTTCTAATGAACTAAAAAACGTAGTAAATTTCATAAGGAAAAAGAATACAACAATACTAATGAAAAATAGTAAAATAAATTTAACAGGATTTTTAATCTCCATTATTACTGATAACCCATAGATTACCAGCAAAATCAATAATGAAGACGCACTTACAGAGACCGCAATTGCAACTACATTAAAACATTGAAATAAACTAATAAATTTAATATCTAGATTTTTTTCCGACTTAGATATATACATATTGCAAAAGATGTTGTGGAAACCCAACCAAATAAAGAAGGTTCATGAAAAATAGAATAGGCTCTGTAAAGACCAAATTGCATCCCATATATACTTGAGTGGAACTGAAATTTACCCCATATTCCTTCTAAGAAAAAGTAACCAAAATAATTCATGGTTATAAACTGTACTATACCTAATGTTTGTACAACTAATACAATCCATAAAAATAGATAGATATACTTTTTATAATTCATCTTAAACTTGCTCAGATAATCTGAATAAGAAAACACCATAAAAAAAACCATTATTAAGTAAATAAGGAAAGTTTTTAAAAACTCTATCGTATTACTTACTCTAAATAATGGTAGCAAGGGAATAATAAGTAAAAAAATTAATGTGATAAGTTGTTTTATACTAAATCCTACTTTTTCTATTCTTAAAATTAATGAGTTAATGATAGCAAAAATGAATACTATGTGCGTAAGTTTAATAGGGGCACCTAGAAAATTAAAAAGTTTCAAATTTTCTAAAGCAATAGCTACAATCATTAATATTAACAGAATACTACTACCTTTTTTCTTATAAAATATCTCCATACTATTTTTTACCTTTTCGAAGTTATTTTTATCTTTTCCACCTTTTAAGTTAGTGTCTATAAATATCAAAGATTATGAGTATAATGTTACTAAAATCAACAAATACCCATATAATAAAGCTAACAATGACCTTACTTCAAATAAATTATTTATTAAATATTACTTAGAATCTTCATAATCAAGGATATTTTCATAAATTTTCATTAATGTTTTAAGGTTAATATCTCTATGGTGAGTTACTTGTGCATGTTTCCTGGCCTTGATTCCAAATTCTTTTGCAATTTCTGGATTTTTAAATATTTTTTTTACATAGTATCCGAGCATATAAGGAGCATCACCTTGATAAATAAATCCCTCCTCGTTATGATTTAGCATATTTTTAACCCCACCTACATCAGAGGAAATGCAGGGAACTCCTAAAAGCATCGCTTCTCCCAATGAATTAGGTGAATTTTCTATCGTGGAAGGAGATACAAACACATGACTTTTAAGGAATCTATCTTTCATTTGCTTTTCAGTCAAAGGACCTGTAAATGTAACTTTCTTTTCTAAGCCATATTTTTTAATCAATGATTTTATATATAATGCAAAAGAAGATATTTTAAGTTTTGTATACAAAGACTCTGTTTTAGTTAAATCATTCCCAGCAATATAAAGATGGGTTTCTGGATATTCACGTATAATTTCTGGCAGGGCTCTAATCATAAATTGTAATCCTTTAATAGGAGTTGCTGCCTGACTCATAAAAATAGAATATCTATCACAAGTGTCAATATTCCAACTATCGTTATAAAAAGAATCCCGGAGAGATTCATTGCAAAATGGTAATTAATTTCAGGATTTATTTGAGTGGTACAAGCTTCATCCCAATCTGTTCTTCCGATCACATGTCCAACATTCTTAATTGTTTCGATCTCAAATAGTCCACGTTTTTTTAACTTCTTTTCCTGTTGAAGTAAATTACCTCTTGCTATATTGCTTATAGAAAACTTTTTAAGAATTTTATAAGGAATACCTGAATTATAATGCATCCAATAATATGAAGTTAAACCTTGTATGTTTACTACAGTTTTATCAGCTCTATTGAAGGCTTTAGCTGCAACTAAAGAATGGGGATATTCTGTTCCAAATATATGCATTATGTCAGGGTTAACCATCCCAACAATTTCTCTAATTTGATTTTCCATTAACAATGAAGTATTTATTTGATCTTCCGCAGGAAGAATTCCAAAAACTTTTGGTTGGGAAAAAGCATAGTAATGAATATTTCCAACCTTACCTGTTCTTAGTTTTTTCAAACCTAGAAGCGGGAAACATATATGCAAGTCAATTTCCGCTGCATTTTCCAAAGAGTTTGCAAAGCCTGTTAACCATCCAGCAATATTAGGCTCCTTCACTTTCATATCATTTGCAATTTTCGGGATAGGAACATTACATACCCACAATATCCTTTTCATTTTTTTACCTCAATCTTTCTTTACAGAAATCCCATATTCGTCCACATTGGATGTCTTTGTTCTTATTAGTTAATATAAAGTCTCTTGCACTTAGACCTAGCTCAAGTCTAAATTCGTTATCCATACTTAGAACCTTATTAATTGAATCAATTAAGCTCTCTATCGTTTCGTCCTCTATAATTACAAGGTGGTTATAATATTCTTGGGGAATACCCTCAAGCTTGAATGATAGTACCGGAATACTAGTAGCCATATACTCAAATAACTTTGATGGAAAACAAAATGCTGAAGCAGCCTCAGATGGCAGTCTCATGTTTACTAATAAAGAGGCTTCCATTTGTTTATTAATTACATCTTGTCTGGATGGTAGAAATCCATAAAACTTTATCCTTGGGTCTTTTAATGAAGACTCTTTGATAAAATCTTCTGCATTTCCTCCTCCTGTAAACCAAAGCTCATATTCAGCATTATCTATTTTCATAAAGGCATTTATTAGCAAATCTAGGCCATATTGTAGATCAAGTTTACCAGAATACATAATAGCTTTAGGTGCTTTGGAGTGCGAGTTTGTTCTCTGTAATAAACATGGATATTCACTTGGATCGTATAAACCTTCCATTAATATCCATTTATCATCTGGAAGTTGGAGAAATTGTGCCATTTTGGAAGAATAAAGAATAAAACCATCAAACTGTTTTTGCATTTGTCGAATCTGCAACCAGTCAAGTCTTTTAAGAAAGGCTTTTGTTTTACTTTGCTTTAAGTCCATAAACTGTGGCAGATCTGTTATGATAAGGAAAATCTTCGCACTTGGAATCATTTTTTTGATCTCGCAAGCTGTTGCCATCACAGGAGTTCTCATGGAATAGGCAAATACAATTAGTTCTTCATTATTATATTTTTCTTTCACCCATTTTCTTGCAGCCTGGATCATAGAATGTTTACAAGTTAACCTATTAATGAATTTTTCATTTCTATACCCCACACTAACATTACTAGCATTTTCTTTATGAGCCCATCTGACCTCTTCAACAATTCTGTCTTCGTACAAAGGGAATGGAGGGAGTACGCTGCCATTAATTGAGTCGAAAGTTAGGCCAGTTATATCTTCTAAACCTAATAAGATATTTTCTTGTGAGACTTGAGCTGAAGCCAAGTTAAAACCTTTATTTGCTTTCCATTTAAATTCTTCTTCACTCTCAAGGCTACCTATCCATAACAACCTTTTCATAGTAATCTCCCTTAATAGGTCTTTATTTCTTTAATATACTTGGAAACTGAAACATCCTTTGTCAGGTTTTCAGTTAAATATTTTCTTCCTAATCTACCCATATTCCCAAGCTCGTTACTATCGGTCAAATTAAGAATTTGTTCGATAACTTTTTTTATCATTTTATAGTCGCCTGGATCACAGACTAGACCACATCCAGTTTCTTCTATTATTAATCTCGCTTCAGATCCTTTTTCGAGCACTCCTAGTACAGGCCTTCCACTAGCCATGATCCCATAAAGTTTACTTGGTACCGATACACCTCGTATTCCTTTTGCACTTACACACAAATGCACATTTCCTGCATTAAGACTATAAACTAAGTCTTTCTTTTTCTGATATGGTATAAAAACTACGTTGTCCATTTTATTTCGTTGTTTATAATCAATTAGGCTATTCTTTAGACTTCCATCACCAACAAATGCAAATACCAATTCTCTTCCATCCGCAACTTTGGTTCCATCGGGAAACTCTTTAATAATATTTAATAAATTTTCTAAATCGTAATATAATCCTAAATTTCCTGAATACATAATTATAAACTTATCAACCAATCCATATTGCTCCCTAAATTCAATTACTTCTTTGGCATCATCAGCAACTGGATAGATTTCTTTCTCATTAATCCAATTATTAATGAAAACATGGTTTGGAAGCTTTTTACCTTTAAATCTTTTCTTAAGAGTTTCAATCATGTCTCTGCCTACAACTATAACTTTATCAGCACTCTTACAACTTAATTTATCAAGCCATAGCATCAATTTTAAAATCACTTTATTTTTACTATAACCAACTGCCATTATCTGCTCCGGATTGAAATCCTGTATATTATAGATATATCGTGCATTTTTACTCCATTTCCCAAATATACCTAATAACCCCCCAAGTATAGGCGGTTGAGAAATTGAATAAACATAATTTATCTTTCCGACCTTTAAAGTAGCAAAAATTGCCCCAAGAAAGTATGCTAAAATATTTAAAACCCTGCTACTTTTACTACTTTTAGAAAATTCAGGTACTCTAATACGGATTATTTTTACACCATTTAATTCTTCTCTATAAAAAAACTTTGTTTTATACTCAGGAGATATTCTCCCTGAATAAGATGGCACAACACAAATAACTGTAACATCCAACTCTTGAATCATTCCCTCTGCCAACTCTTTTAATAACTGACCTGTAGATGCGACATCAGGAGTATAATAATGTGCATAAATTAAAAGCTTTTCCTTTTTTATTCCCCTATTTTTATTTATCATATATCTCTTCCCTATTAACGAAATAACTTCTTTAATATATTACAACCTATTAGTAGAGCCAAATTCGAAAAATCCATCTTCTACAATCAATAAAATATAGACTTTTCATTTTATTTCATCCCCAAAAAGAGAGGAAACACAAGTGAAGTAATAAATTACTTCACTTGTGTTTCTATTTTAATCAAACATCTTTTGCATTTTATGTTCTTTTGATACTTTATCTATATCGTTATTCATCATTTTCCTTACCAATTCTTCAAAAGAAGTTTTAGTAGGGTTCCACCCAAGTAACGTCCTTGCTTTATTTGGATCTCCTAATAGCTGGTCAACTTCAGCAGGCCTGAAGAATTTAGGATCTACATCAACAATCACTTCGCCCGTTGCTTTGTTAACACCTTTTTCTTCAACACCTGAGCCTGTCCATTCAACTTCAATTCCAACATGCTTAAATGCAAGTTCGACAAATTCACGTACAGTATGCATTTCTCCAGTTGCAATAACAAAATCTTCTGGTTTATCGTGCTGAAGAATTAACCACATACATTCTACATAGTCTTTTGCATAGCCCCAGTCGCGGAGTGATTCTAAGTTCCCTAAAGATAATTTCTTTTGTTTTCCTTGAGCAATACGTGCAGCACCAAGAGTAATTTTCCGTGTAACAAATGTTTCACCACGTCGTTCTGATTCATGGTTGAATAGGATTCCGTTAACAGCAAACATATTATATGATTCACGATAGTTCTTAGTGATCCAGAACCCGTATATTTTAGCTACTCCATATGGAGAACGCGGGTAAAAAGGCGTTGTTTCCTTTTGTGGTACTTCTTGTACTTTCCCAAAAAGTTCTGATGTTGAAGCTTGGTAAACTCTTGTCTTCTCTATCAAACCTAAAATTCTAACCGCTTCAAGAATATTTAATGTTCCCTTTGCATCTACATCTAATGTATATCCTGGCATATCAAAAGAAACACGAACATGAGATTGAGCTGCAAGATTATAGATTTCATCAGGTCGAACTTCACCGATTATTTTCGTTATATTCAATGCATCTGTTACATCACCATAGTGAAGGTGGAAGTTGGAGTTATTTAATAAAGCATTAGCCTCTTCTTCTGTAAGAAGGTCTTCTAATCGTTCTTGGTTATATGACGAGCTACGACGAATGATTCCATGAACCTCGTAACCTTTTTCTAATAAGAATTCGGCCAAATAAGACCCATCTTGTCCTGTAACTCCAGTAATCAATGCTTTTTTCATTATAAGCCTCCGAATTATATTATTTCACTTTTGTTAATTGATTGTCCAAAAACCATTGATAGGCTTTCTTTAATCCTTCATCTAAAGAAGTGTTAGCCTTCCATCCTAAAGAATTAAGTCTAGTGACATCCACCAATTTCCTTGGTGTGCCGTCTGGCTTCGTTGTATCAAATTGGATATCTCCAGTATATCCAACAGCTGCTTTGACTTTCTCAGCTAATTCTTTAATAGCAATATCTTCTCCAACACCAATATTTACAATTTCATTTCCTGAGTATGTGTTCATAAGATATACACAGGCATCGGCCAGGTCGTCAGCATATAAAAACTCACGTTTTGGCGTTCCCGTTCCCCAAACCTCTACAAATGGTTTATTGTTTTCTTTAGCTTCGTGAAACTTTCTTATTAATGCCGGTAAAACATGGGAAGTATGCAAATCAAAATTATCATTTTCACCATATAAGTTTGTTGGCATTACTGAAATATATTGTGTACCATATTGACGGTTATATGATTCACACATTTTAATTCCGGCAATTTTCGCAATGGCATATGGCTCATTAGTTGGCTCAAGCTCTCCTGTGAGAAGATACTCTTCTTTTAAAGGCTGTGGAGCCATTTTCGGATAAATACATGTACTTCCTAGAAATAAGAGTTTCGTTATGTTATTTCGATAGGCAGCATCTATAATATTTGTTTGGATAAGAAGGTTGTCTCGAATAAAATCAGCAGGATAAACATTATTAGCGATAATGCCTCCAACTTTTGCAGCAGCCAGAAATACAAACTGTGGTTTTTCTTCTGCAAAAAAGCTGTCAACAGCATTTTTGTCACGCAGATCCAATTCTTTGCTTGTCTTATATACAAGATTTTTATAGCCTGTTTCCTCTAATCTTCTTACGATTGCTGAACCAACGAGTCCTCGATGACCAGCAACATATATTTTAGAATCTTTGTTCATCATTCTTATTATACCTCATTTCTAATATGCATCTTTAGATCCGAACAAAACTAGCACTGTCTTTATTATGATTTTTAAATCATAAAGAAGCGTTCTTTTTTCGATATACTTAAGGTCTAGTTCGACCATTTCATCAAAACCAAGACTATTGCGCCCACTAACCTGCCATAACCCAGTACACCCAGGTGTGACCAACAATCGTTGTTTGTCATAGTTTGAATACAATTCTACCTCTCGAGGAAGTGGTGGTCTAGGACCAACCAAACTCATCTCACCCTTAAGCACATTAAAAAGTTGTGGGAGTTCATCAATACTAGTCTTTCTAATAAACTTGCCTACCTTTGTAATTCTAGGATCATCTTTCATTTTAAACATGGCGCCTGAGACTTCATTATATTTTAATAACTCTTTTAATTTCTCTTCAGCATCATAAACCATAGATCGAAATTTATACATCTGGAATTCTTTACCGTTCAGACCAATTCTTTTTTGGGTAAAAAAAATCGGTCCTTTTGGGTCTTCAATTTTTATCAGTATAGCAACTGCTATAAAAACAATACTAAGTATTAGTAAACCAAAAATTGACCCGACGACATCAACTATTCTTTTTGCAAAAAGATAACTTGATGGAGTATTTTTTACAATATCGCTGTTTTCAACAAGCAAATATTCTTTCTGTGCATAATTAGACACTTCTAGCCCTTCTTTCACTTTATAGCTTTATAAGATCTTTTTCATGAATGGAAATCAATTCTTTCATGTAGTCTAGGACATCTACTTGAAGATCCTCATGCTGTAAAGCAAACTCGATTGTTGTTTTTATAAAGCCAATTTTTTCACCAACATCATACCGTTTACCTTCAAAGTCATAAGCAAATACTCTTTGAATTTGATTCAACTGCTGAATCGCATCTGTTAGTTGGATTTCTCCGCCTGCTCCTTTTTCTTGCTTATCCAGGAACATAAAAATCTCTGGAGTAAGGATATAACGGCCCATAATAGCAAGATTTGATGGCGCAGTACCAGGTGCTGGTTTCTCCACAAAATTATCAACCTGATAGCGGCGATTTTCCTGTGTTAATGGATCAATGATCCCATAGCGATGGGTTTCGTTATCTGCAACCGTTTGAACACCAATCACCGAGGATAATGTTTCTTCATATTGATTGATAAGTTGCTTTAAGCACGGAGTTTCACTCTGAACAATATCGTCACCGAGTAAAACAGCAAACGGCTCGTCGCCTATGAAATTGCGGGCGCACCATACTGCATGTCCTAATCCTTTGGGCTCTTTTTGGCGAATATAATGAATATCAGCAAGATTTGTAGAATAGCGGACTTTGTCCAGCAATTCCACTTTTCCTTTTTCCAACAAGTTTTGCTCTAATTCCTGCGCAAAATCGAAATGGTCCTCAATTGCACGTTTCCCTTTTCCTGTAACGATAATAATATCTTCGATCCCAGACTCAATAGCCTCTTCCACTATGTATTGAATGGTTGGTTTATCTACAATCGGCAGCATTTCCTTTGGCATTGCCTTAGTTGCTGGTAAAAATCTTGTTCCAAGTCCTGCGGCAGGGATAATGGCTTTCCTTACTTTCTTCACGAATATTCCCCCATACGTAAATTTTGATTGACTAAATATCGCTTTTGATAACTAAAGCATCAACGGCAAAAAATAAATATCTAATGAAAACACACATGTATTAACATGTTCTTTCATTAGATATCTATTGATAAAAAATTTAATAATGGGCATCTAACCCGCCCTCACATCATGCTATCGACAACTCACGTGTCTAAGGATGCTTCAAGACATCCCACAGCATGATCGAGTGCCTCCATGGGTAACGGGCAGGAGGCATCGCCGGTCAGTTAAACTGACATGGATGTATTTTAACTCTGGTTGCCCAATTCACATACCTTGTCTTAGAATATCCCCAGGAATTTTTTCTTTTTGACATGTTGAGGGACTTCTCTGTATACATTCTGTGCTTCAACTAGTAACTCTGCGTTCTCCTTCAACAGGTACACCATATCCATTCCATAGCGGGATTCTATATGATCAAAGGCACTCACCATATGGAAAGCACGGTTTGTGAGATTGTGAGCGTCCGAAGCGATAAAATGAATGAGGTTTGCTTCAATTAATTGTTCTGAAAAGCTCTTTACCTTCTTGCCGAACTTGCCGCTGATGCTGGAAGCTGTCAATTGAGCGAGAGCTCCTTTTTTAATGAATTGATATAACATATCCGGCTTCTCGACAATTTCCTGATTGCGTTCAGGGTGGACAATGATCGGAACCAATCCTTTGAGCTGGATATCAAATAATAGCTTTTCTGTATATCTCGGCACATGGCCAGATGGCAATTCAATGAATATATATTGTGTTCCATTGAGCGTCTGAATTTCACCATTATCCAATCCCTTGATGATTTCCCCGTGGATTGCCGGTTCTTGGCCCTGCAATACTTCCAATGGAATCCCTTCTTTTCGTAACAGAAGGTTTAATATCTCCGTTTTTTCTTTGATCGTCTCTTTCGGGTTATCATATCGTCCATTTTTATGGTGGGGTGTCGCGATGATTGTTTCAATTCCTTCTTGGACTGCCACTTTTGCAAGTGCAACAGAATCCTCCAGAGTTCTTGCCCCATCATCAATTCCTGATAATATATGACAATGTATATCGATCACCATCAACACTCCCTTCCAATAGAATGGTAGATTAATAGGCCTTTTATCATATTACCACCGACAAAATATACGGTAAAGGGTGTATATTGTCGGTTTTTGTCGACTATACTATTTTTTTGCGTAATAATAATAGTAATCTGAATCAGTTAACTTTTTATTGTTTAGAACAGCTCCAAGAAGCTTTCCTTTTGATGAAATCAAAATTTCTTTTGCCTTTGCTGCTTCCTCGATTTCCGTCTTGCCGCTTGAAACTACCAAAATGACTCCATCACATTTATTGGCTAGAATCTGGGCATCGGCAACTGCCAATACCGGAGGGGTATCGAAAACGACATGATCAAACAATTCCATCGCCTGTTTCAAGAATGTGTCCATAGACACAGAACTTAATAGTTCTGCAGGATTGGGCGGTACCGGTCCGCTTGGCAGAATAGAGAGATCCGGAATACTCGACTCTACGAAGGCTTCTTCCAATGTCTGCTGCTTTGTTAGTACGCTAGTCAATCCAATCGTGTTTGTTAGATTGAAAGTGTAATGCACAGTCGGTTTCCTTAAGTCAGCATCAACTAACAGCACTCTCTTTCCTTGCTGAGCAAATGTAACAGCCAGATTGGCCGCAGTGGTGGATTTTCCATCCCCTGGTCCTGAAGATGTTACCATGATTGTGTTTAAATCTTTATCTATGGAGGCAAACTGGATATTCGTTCTGATTGTCCTGTACTGTTCAGTAATTGGAGATTTTGGATCCAGTGCCGAGACAAGCTTCCGACGATTATCCATTGACATCTTTTTGTTTTCTTTTCTAAGAACCAATAGACTCACCCCTTACTCTAGCATTTCTGCTGCTACCTCTGCTTTGCAGATGCGATTCATCAATTTGGGCAATTACTCCAAGCAACGGAAGCTCTAATGTCTTTTCGATATCCTGCTCAGTTTTGATGGTATTGTCGAAGTACTCTAGTAAGAAAGCTAGTCCGACACCCGCCATCAATCCGACTACCATCGCAATCGCAATGTTTAACAACGGCTTTGGTTTGATCGGGGATTGATTATCGACTATAACTGCTTTAGCCAGAATGCTGACATTATCTACTTTCATGATGTCGGCTATTTCCCTGGTGAACACCTCAGCAATTTTATTGGCGATCATTGCCGCCTGGTTGGCGTCAGGGTCCTGTACTGAGATGTTAACAACCTGTGAATTCTGTTCACTTTGAACGGTGACTTTCCCGTTTAGCTGAGCTGTAGTCATATCCAGATTTAAATCATCAATGACAAGGTCCAGAATAGCCGGACTTTTGATAATGACATTATATGTGTTGATCAATTGAAGGTTAGTCTGTACTTCATTATAGTTGTACATGGTTTGCTCATTCTTCGATTGGTTGACGAGCAATTGTGTCGACGCCTGGTAGATAGGGGTTAATAAAAAGAAGCTGATAATGCCGCTCACGGTAACAGCCAAAAGAGTGATTACTGCTATTAAACCAATTCGCTTCTTTAATGTTTGCAGTAATTCTCTTAAACTAATTGTCTCTTCCATTACAATCCTCCAGTTTTTTATAAAAAATCCCTCATAATAATACCATATTTTATTGAATAATTTGTTGTATATTGTCATAATTTTAATAAGGATGTAATTTGACCTCTTACTTGAAATAGTTTAACAGGTATTTATAGTTAATTGAAAGGTATATTTTGTAACTGGAAATAATTAATAGTTTAGTATTACTATTAAGTGAGGAATTAACTAGTTTGGAGGTTGTTATGAAGGTATTATTTACTACCCTGCTCGCTATTGTGTGTATGGGTGTGCTGCTATGGGGAAATATCCACTGGACGCAGAAGACTGCCGTATCAGGAAGTAATGATGCCAGCCCTTCTGTCACTGCAACTAAAAAAGCACCAGTAGAAGGTGACCCGACTGATAGTTTAACACAGTTAACTGAAAATTGGCCTACAGAAGCTGCTGAGAGTTTTGAAAAGGCAATTGAGGAAAAACGCATTTATAAAATTTTATTGGTTGGTTCTCCGGCGCTTGGCGATGACCAGACAGGCTGGGCAGCATCTACTAAAGAACAATTGATTGCTGCATATGGTGAAGAGAATATGGAGGTTGAAATTAGAACCTACAGTTTAAGTTCTCTAGGCTTTATTAATGAAGATGGCGCTGAACAGATTGCGAATGCACAGGCGGATATGGTGCTGTTTGAACCATTCACCTTGATGGATAATGGTGAAGTGTCTGTTGAGAATTCGCTGGCAAATCTCCAGCAGGTGATGGACGAAACATTGGAAGCGAAACCTGAAACTGCGTTCGTGCTGATGCCGCCACACCCTATCTACAATGCGGTTTATTATCCAAAACAAGTAGAAGCACTTAAAAACTACGCAGAGGAAAATGAGATTCCTTACCTCGATCACTGGCAAGCATGGCCAGACTATCAAACAGAAGAAATCAAAGATTACATCTCATCAGACAACAGCCAGCCGAATGAACAAGGACATGAGGTTTGGAGTAAATATGTAATTGAGTATTTAATAAGTAAGTAAAAGTGACAGACACCTTTCATTAAACTGGAAGGTGCCTGCCACTTTTTGTTTATTTATCTAATAGTTCTGCTGATACTAGGAAGTTCGCGAGGATGGCGGCCATTTCATTACGCTGTGTGTAGCCGTTTGGATCGAATGTGCTGTTGCCTTTTCCTTTAACGATTCCCGCCTGGTATACTGCCTCGACACCTGCTATTGCCCAAGACCCTACCTGGTTGGCATCTTTGAAATCTTTGAGTGTCTTCGTTTTATCCAGCTGGCTGAAGTCATACTTAACGAATGAGATCTTCATTGCGCGTTCAATCATGGCTGCTGCCTGGGCACGGGTGATTTTTTCGTTTGGAGCGAATGTACCGTCGCCCATCCCTTTAATCACACCATACTGGACTGCTGCTGTAAGTTCACCCGTTTTGGCAAACCACTCGATTCCTTTCACATCCTTGAAGCTTCCATCATATTTTTCAGTTGGAAGACCAAGTGCTCTCACTAAAAGAACGGCAAATTCTGCGCGGGTCATATGCTTGCCTGGTTCATATTCACCAGTTGCTTTTCCATATACAATGTATTTGGAAGCTAGTGTTTCGATATATTCCTTTGCCCAGCCACTCTTGACATCCTTGAACGTTTTGCTGTTTTCTACGATTGTGTATTCAGAGTTTGTCAAAGACTTGACTGTAGCTGTCTTGCCGTCAAACAATGTCGGGATAGCCGAGAATGTTCCATTTGAATTCAATCTCACGGCAACAGACTTAGCTTTATTGAAATCTTTGTCGCCGGTGATTTCACGTTCGACATATTGTGAGAACTTCGTGATGGATTCTTTCTTTGTCCCTGCAACAGCTTCAATTGTAAAGTCAATTACATCAGAAGCAAGGTTAAGGTCCTTGACTGTTTTGTTTACTGGGTTTACAGAGATGTTGATTTTCACATTATCCGCTGTTGTGCCTAGCTTTGCAGCAAGTTCAGCGATGTTAATTTCAGAAGCAGGTATCTTATATGATGCTTCAGGAGTTGAAATTTCGATTATAGTATTTTCATTCTTCTTTACTGCTTCAGTAAACAATGAAGCCGGAACTTCAGCCTTTGCTTTTTCACCTGATGCAGCTGCTTCAAGGACAACTTCGACAGTATCCTTTTCAGCAGTGATTATGGAAACGATGTCGGCTACCTTTTCAGGCATAACCTTTGTTATCACCTCTACCTTGCCAGAAGGGTTCTTTTCACGGACCACTTCTGCAGCACCCTTCGGAAGTGAAATGACAGTAGGGTCTTCGTTAGTTGGTGGTAATGTATTAGGATTGCCTGCACTATATGCCGCGTCAATGAACGCGTCACGAAGGATTCCCTGCTCAGCGCTTGTGATGATTCCTTTGCTGACAAGCTTATTATTAATGCGATTTTTTATTTGGAATAGACCTTCCAGATTTGTCCCTGTCTTTGTCGCCAACTTCGTATTGAGTTCAGCGTATTTTGCTTCCTTGATCAATTCATCACGGATTTCGACAGCAATGGCCTCGATTGAGCCATTCTCCAACGCCTCTAAAATATCCGCTAGTGGCTTCTCCCACAGTTTTTTCTCGGCATCGACAATGAATTCAAGAATCAGGTCAATGGATCCTGCTCCCATAACCGATTCAAACGCCTGGCCTTCTGCTGAATTTTTGAATGCAGTGTAGTTTGTGCTAATTGTTGATTCGTTCGCGTCATATAGAAGTGTCGCTAGTTTCATAGCGATTTTTTCAGCTGTCACGCCATCGCTCAACTGGCTGTTCACTTTTTCAGAAACAGCTGATGAAATGACTTCCGTCCAGTCCTGTGTGGTGAACTTCGCAGGATGCTTAAAACCAGCTGCTGCTTTATTAAAGATTACCTCCTGATCAGGAGTGAACTGGCTGTAAATAAGAGTGATACGTTCAATCGCTGCTGTGTCCGATGCAGTTTCTCCAGCATGGACTGTTGTAGTAAGTAAGTGGCTAGTTGGTGCGAGTGGCGATAGTGCAATTGATGCAGCAATGATCGCTTTGATTGCCTTGTTGCTGAATGGATACCTTTTCATTTCTGTCTTCCCCCGTGATGTTATTGGCCCTATCTTTCTTGTGTCTATGTAGAGTATAAATACGAGATTATGATACTAGTTTTTTTTGGTAGATACAACGGAATTTTCTATTTTGCAAATATTCCCTTTAACCATTTTCTAGAACTCGTTCCTTTTCTCGACAGATTTATGGTAATATTTAAATGTTTTTACGAATGTTAATCAAAGGAGAGAACACCTAAGAATGAAAAAGTCACTTAAATTCGCTATTATCCCGGTCCTGATCCTGCTTGCGGGTACAGCAGGTGCACTATATTATTTTTTAAATGTGAAAGAATACGATGTAGCCGATGAAAAGGTAGACGAGATTACGAAGACTGAATACAAGGTTGCCTTGCCTGATTTGGGCAGTTTGGGAGATGGGATAGATGGTGGAAGTGATGAGAACAGGGATGACACTGGCTCTGAAGGTTCCGAGGCGGCTTTGGCTGATACTGTTAGTAATAACAAAGCTGCGGTTGCTGATACTGGCAGCAGGACTGAAGCTGGGACAGGCTCTCCTTCTAATATAGAGCGAGAAGCAAGTGTGACCAAAGGCAAGAACATTGATGGTGACACAACGAAAAATGAAAAAACAGAAGGGAAAAAAAGAAAGACTGACGGAGCTAAAAAGCAAGATGTTACAGCCGAAATGATAAAGGCAGCGTACCGTCCATCATTCGAGGCGCTCGAGGCACAAGCAAATGCGAAAATCGACTCACTGATCAGTACAGCTTATTCAGAATACAACACGAAAAAACAGAACGGTGAATCTATCTCAATCACTTATTTTTACCGGAAATACATCTCAGCCGGCAAGGAGCTAGAAGCAAGCACTGACGAAACGTTCAATTATTTATACGAATCCCTGCTTAAGGACTTAAAAGCAAAAGGCTTCAGCGCATCCGAAGCAGCCGAATTCACGACACAATATGAAAACGCAAAAGCAGCACGCGAAACAGCATTGATAGAGAAAGCGAGATCAGTGATGTAAACACAGTGAGGTACCTTCCAGTTTACTGGAAGGTACCTGTCATGTTTAATGCATCAATTCCGGTGGGTTTTTCATTCCTTTTTTACTTATAGCTATATAGATATCACCATGAACGCGGACTTTGAACCATCTGTCGTCAAATTTATACCATTTATCACCGAAAGGCACTACATTAGGTTTAGCTGGCTTATTCAATTCCCCAAAGATGTACTTATAATTATCAGGGAAGTATAAGCGTAGCATCTCTCTTGTAATCGCAGGGTGATAATGATAAAACGCTGACTTTTGATCGTCCCATCCCTTCATGGATATACTTGCCTCGACACCGTGTTTTGTAGGAATAGTATCAAAATAAAAAGTAGAGTATATTAAATCTTTACTGCCAGGTAGATATGCATGGAACAAGCCCGCCTGCGTTTTTCCTTTTTTGTCCCTCAATGCCACCATGCCATAACTTGATACTAAATAATCCGCAATTGACTGACCTTTTGAGGGTCCTTTTCCATCCGCAAACCTTGCCGGGGTATACGAAGTGACATGTTCTCCTTTTACCCATCCTGTGCTGCCTCTGTAAACGACTTGATAAAACCCTTCTTTGGAAGCTATGATCCTGAAACGGTAGGGATATTCAATATATCTCATTTTACGTGCCTTAGTAGAAGGCGCGGCGTACACAGCCGCATATTTTGTTGTCTTTTGCTTATCTTGTGGTAGGTAGGTTTCTTCATGAGAATAACCATCCAGGTAAAGCTTTATGGTTGGATTAATACCGTCCTTCGGCAAAGGCCCGATATAATAAGTTTTTGTCATCTCCCTATAACCAACAGCTGTTTCGTAACCTATCATGTTAAAGAAGCTAAAAGGAACATATTGAACACCATTTATCAATTTAGGACGGGCCTGGTTCCCGCTTGCTTCCCGGAGTTCCTTTTGGACACCATCAATCGTAATATAACTCTTTCCATTTGTGATCTCTACGACATGATCACTTAGTTGAATTCTAGTCGTTCTATAGGAGTGGTCATACTCAAATGTATCACCCATCAGCTTAATTACATTATGCAGAGGTATATAAACTATTCCACCCTCTGTTAATGTTTGTTCTGCAGCCTTTCTGTTCACGAATACATCAAGTTCTGCGGCTTTCACTCCTGGATTAAAAACGAAGGAGATAAACATAATCATACCTAATGCGATAAGTCCTTTTTTAACCATCTAATATCCTCCCTTTTACAAAAAGTTACTTCATTCTTCCATATCCCAATTGACATCCGCAGTTAAATAGTCGCAATTCATTACCCAAGCCTATTTTTGGTTTTTGTCTCCTTTGAAATTATTTTGCCTTTTTAGTCTGTACTAAGAGGTAGCGGACAATAAAAATAACCCGATTAATAAAATCGGGTTGCACCAAACAAAATTAAAATATGCAACCCGACGATCATAGCCATTGCCTTAGACTCGTAGCTTTGCGTCCCACCCTTTCGAATGGTTTGCCAATATATTCTATTAATTTAAATATATGAAAATATACCCAGAAAGTAAAGGGGTTTAAGTAAATATACCTAAACAACAGGCACCCCAGTTACTGGAGGTGCCTGTTGTTTTATCAAGCATTAATGAATCTTTGATATCCCCATATAAAGTATAAAAATACAATTACCAGGATAAGAACAAGATAGCCTAGCTGAACAAAGACTTTTTCCTTTTTCCTGTTTAGAAAAATGGCAATCAACACAGGAAGGGTACTGATAAGATAAAGTATGGCCAGAATGGAGAACTTTATCCCATCCCCTAAATTTGATATAAAGATCATGACCACTGCGAATAAAAGTACTTCAGCTATTCCCAGGCTCATCAACGCGGCAATAAGATAAATCAAACCTGTTTTTTTATTTATCGGGACCAGCTACTCTCTTATAAATTTACATCAGAGGAAGGTGGCATATACCTCCCGCGACTATTTACTATAAGGATATTCATAGATCATCATTTCCTGGATGTAAGGATAGAAGTAATCCAGGCTATGTGCATCAACTGGGTCATTCTTATCGTGAGGGTAAGGGAATTCTAATGCCATCCCTCCCATGCGCTGTCCTTCCATTGCTTTTTCAGCCAGCCTGAGCATATCTTTGTCAATGCTGTAATTGAAGACCACTTCACGGTATTCCTCATTGTTCAGTTTCCAGAACGGAATAGGAGAAGAAAACAATTTCACCCAGGTTGCAGCATTGAATAGCTTTACTGGGAAGTAGAAAGCTGCATTATACGTTCTCGTATTTTGATAGTGATCAAGATTTAAGGAATACGAGACTTTTTCTTCCTGCTTTTTGCTCAATTCTACTTCATCGACTAAATCTTTTTCATAGATTTTATATGATACAGTTTGCGCCAGGTACCCTCCCAGTGAATGACCTGTAATATAGAATTTCGCTGAAGGATATTTCGCAATTACTTCTGCTGCAAACTTGTATGCTTCTGGCAACTGGTAATGGTAGTTCAAGAGGCCAATACCTCCCAAATTCCCGATCCAGTCATTTTTATTATCCCATTTGGCGATGTTATCCGATCCCCGGTAGACGATGACAATATTATTTCCTTTTTTATAGGCATGGGCACCAAAGCCGCTGCTTGAGGTGTTATTATCAACGGCTTTCACCAGATTCCAGTCGCCTACATCCGTGTTTGGATTCGCAAGGCCATGCTTTAAGCGAATGGTCCAATCGTAGCCAATATCCACCACATCCGGCTTGCCATCTACATACCTCTTCAAATTGATATATGACATATCACTCATGATCAAAGTGGTCTTTGGCAGAATTTCCGGAATCTGCCTCCGGGCTGGCAATTCAGATGCATCCGGGAATGTATCTTTGTCCGTGTCTACTTTTAATGGATCGGAAATGGTCACAAAATAGCCGCCATTCATTGGGATATATTGTGTAGTTACTTCCTCTCCATCTTTAAGGCCGTCTCCATCTGTATCCGGATCCTCATAGTCTGTCTTCACCAATTTTCCGTTTCCTAGACGCATACCTTTTTTCTCAAGATAATCAGGCAGACCATCTTCATCTGTATCCTTGGTATAATCAATTGTCTCTTCCGCTGTTTCCTCTAATTGTTTTTCCAATTCATCTGCCTGTTCAGCAAAGAAGTACTTACCGCCTGTTTCGGCTGCGATTTTCTCAAGCAGATTCTGATTGACCCCGTTTCCAAGTCCAATCGTATAAATGATCACCTGATTGTCTTTTGCAAATTGAATTGCTTCATCATTCCAATAGCCATCCCCGTCTGTCAAGAAAATGACAAACCTTAAGTGATCTGGATTTCCATTGTTTTTTATTTCCTCAACCGCTTCCATTACACCATTGTATAAATTTGTTCCACCTGAAGAGTTTATGGTATCAATTGCGTATTTTACCTCTTGCTTGTCTGTAGTCAAACTCACAAGTACCCTTGCTGAGCTATCAAAATCGACTACTGCTGCTCTATCTTCCTCTTTTAGTTTATCAACAAATTTCTTAGAGGCAACCTTTCGAATTTCCGATGGATCATTTCCGTAGCTTCCTCCCATACTTCCAGAAGAATCAATCGAAAACACTACATCAATATTCTTTACCTTTCCGCTTTGATCTAAATCCGGTGGTCTGATTTCTGTAGCCCATGCTTCATCCCATTTCGCTTTATTCAATAGAATATATTTGCTGAAATGCGTGACTTTCGCTGTTACCGTATTGGTTATCGGGTCATGAGTTTGACCTTCAAGCATTTCTAGACGCTGGGCTTCTTCATTATAATAGTAAATAGCTGGGTCAAAGCCTTCTGAAACTACTGCTTCAGCATACTGAAAACTCATGATCACTTCGTCAAAACTTACTAGACTATTGAAATCGTAAGGAGCTCCAATATACCCAGGGATATTCTCGTCAATAAATGCATCTTCATCCTCAACCTTTGTAATCGTGATTGAATTTGCATCTATCGCCGGCCCCGTCATCTCTATTGATGGGGAAACAAGTGGATCTTTTTCCGTTTCCTCTACAACCGTTTCATGCACAATGATTTCTTCTCCATCAGGGGTTCCATTTCCATCTGTATCTTTTTTAAGCGGGTCGAAACCAAGCGGCTCTTCTTCCCCATCCAGGAGACCATCTTGATCGGTATCGGCAATTAATGAATCTGTCTTCTTGGCCATCTCTTCTGGGTCTGTCAATCCATCTAAGTCTGTGTCCTCTTTTAGCGGGTTAGTACCCAATTCATATTCCCTTAAGTTTGAAAGTCCGTCAAAGTCACTGTCTTCCTCGCCATCCATCGTCCCATTGTCATTAGAATCTTTTTTCAATGGATCAGAGAATAACACTTTCAATTCATATGAATCTGACAAGCCATCTTCATCAGTATCATTCTTCATCGGGTCTGTAGTCAATGTAATCTCTTCATGGTCTGGTAGGCCATCCTTATCGGAGTCCATGTCCATCTTCAATTCAACAGTATTGGAAAAACCGCCTTCCTCCGATTGTTGATACGCTTTAACTTTATAATAATATGTTTTACCCGGCTCAAGTTCAGCGTCTTCGAACTTAGTCCTATCGACTCCATTCACTGTTTGGATAAGCGTGAAATTCTGATTATCCTCACTTCTATATACTTTGTAACCTAGCACTTGTTGAATTGAGTTCCAATTCAATGACCATATTGCGGCTCCTGATTCACTTCTTACCCATTCTCCATTAAGAGCAGGTGACGAAATTGGTGCAGGTACTGGAGGCCCTGGAGTCACTGGAGTATCCTCCAATTTTTCGACTGCTAGAACAATGGTTTTGTCAAAACGATATACATCACCAGAGCTTAGCTTTGTTTCGATTGTGGCTGTGATGGTGTAGTCTTTTGTTGTGTTTTGCTGGGCATTGAACACAGCACTTTTCTTGTCTTCAGTTGGAGTCAGCTTGCCTCCGGTTGTCTTCCATTCTACTGCATACTCTCTTGTATCCTGGTCCAGATATTTCACAGATAATGTGGCATCCTGGAAATAATATGGTTTTTCCACATCAGCCGAAAGCAAGAATGCCTTTTTCACGAATTCCTTTTCTGCTGATTGTTCTGGATTGGTCGGAGGTGTATCTATCTTTTTGACATAATTAATATAGCGTGACATAAAAAGGGAGAATTGCAGCCTTGTGAGGTCATCCCCTGGACGGAAGGTTCCATCTCCGTAGCCTGTTGTGATTTTGTTAGCAGCAATTGCTTTGATGTAGCCATGTGCCCAATACGACGCTGGTACATCTTTAAATGTCTCTTTATAAGTATTTGGCGTTTTCAATTTATATGCCTTCGCTAGGATTTTTGCCATCTCTCCGCGAGTCAGTTTTCCCTGCGGATCGAACTGGCCATCACCTTTTCCGCTGATGATTCCTTCCGCTACAGCGGCCGCTATGACATCAAATCCTGGATGGCCTTTTTTAATGTCCTTGAAATGTGGATCTGGACGATTTGACGTGTCCAGCTTCATCTCTCTTGCCAGCATCATGACTGCCTGCAGGCGTGTGATTGGCAGATTCGGTCTAAAAATATTGTCAGCATAGCCATTAATGATACCTAACTCTACCAATTGACCTATTTCTTTTTGGTACTTCGGTAAATCCTTAAACCCCTTTTGCGGGCTCGCAAATGCTGCAGCAGCTATTGATTGAACCATCAACAGCACAACTAAAAACACTGCTAAAGCCCTTCTGATATTCCCATTCCCCACTTACATTCCTCCTAGATTTTTGGTTTTTTGTTCCAAATAATACAGTTCTATATCTTATCCTAATTTCCTTCAGTATTTTAGGTCTTTTTGAGTAATTTTCCATATTTTCAGTTTGTTAAAAGGGGTATTTGAGGTAACAGGCACCTCGCAGTTAAACTGGTTTGTATCTGTTTTTAAAACATAAAAGATGAGAGAAATTAAAAAAAATAATTTTTCCTACAAATATATGATAATGTGAATCTATAGAGACTTAAGGAGGGGAGAATAGTTCTATAATGAAAAATTACTTATTTATTGCTTTTCTTACTGTTTCAACTCTTCTAGCAGCCAAACCAGGAGTTTTGAATCAACCTTCAAATTCAAATGACTATTACAATGAAAAAGAATTCATACATCAGATTAACTTAACAAATCCTCCCAATGAAGACTTATTAATAAGTGATATCCAATTTGCACATCTCGAGGAGCTCAAATCATCCTCAACGGGTCTAATTCGCATGTCATATCCTAATCAGGAAGATAAGGTTGATAGCGATTTCGGAAAGACTGTTATAGAAAACCTAATCGAGAGTAGCTTTACCATTGACTCTGGTGAAGGAGAATCTTTTGAAGATGATCATGTATATAATGATTTGAATATGCTCACAATCACAGTTTCTCATTATAGTTATTAAGTACTTGAACAAAGTACAGGCACCTCCTAAAAGGGAGGTGCCTGTTACTTTGTTATATATTTTCCAAAATCACTTGGAACGTCTGGTGGGTTGTCCATGCTGATGCGGTGGGCAATCATGGTTCCTACTTCTGGATAGAAGTGGTGCCCGTCGAAGTAGTTGGAGGTGTCTTTTGTAACGGTGTTGATGTCCATGAAGTTATAGACACCGCCGAATACTTCGGTGACTTCACTGAGCCACTTTTCATAATGCGGATAGGCACCGGAGTTGATGAGTGCCTGGAACAACGGCTCTGAGATCGGCGTTGTGAACACGATGAATTCTGTGTCCGGGTTCTTGTCTTTTACATTTTGCAGAATTTTTTTGTAGTTCGGATTGTATTCATAATCTCCATAGAAGGTTGTCGTAAATTTCTCTACCTTTTTTTGCAGCTCTTCGTCTGCTTCCTTTTTTGAAAGTCTGATCGTGCTAGCGACATTCTGCCGATCATAGGTCCGCACGAATACAGGTTCATCTTTAATGGAAGCTTTAAAGTTATAACAAGAATACCTAGTTAAATCATAGGAAATGATATTTTTCCAGCGAACGAATGGCTTGTCCAGTGTGCTGGCATACGGTTCGATTGATAATGGTGCCTTGCTCTCAGCCAGGCTTGACTTAAAAAAATCCAGCCCAATGATGACTGTCTTGATTTCTTTTGTGCTGTTCTTTTTTGCAAAGTCGATATAACTCTCATATTCTTTTACCGACATGTTCGCCACTGAGTAATTGTATACGTCCATGCCTTTGAATTCATGCTGATCGATATAGGTGCTGCGGCTGCTGCCTATTAATAATGTATCGACGCTGAATGGCTGGAATTTAATTCGATTCGTTTTTTGCTGGCGTTCATTGATCGTGTCCTGCACATCATTGAACTCATGTTTTCCACCATACATCCACATTGGGTCCATCCAGTAATTGAAACCGCCAATGCCGGCGACCAGCACAATCAGAGTCAACACCAGCCTGACCGCCCACGCTTTGTAAGTCATCTATTTTCACCTAATTACGTCTGCTAGATTTTAGTCTTGATAATTATACAATACAAGATAGTTTACGTATAGACGAAAGGCACCTTCCCACGAATGGGAGGTGCCCTTAAGTTTTAGCTTGCTGTTTCCCAAATTAGGTCTGCCCATTCTGGATGGTCGATGAATGGGTTTCGGTTTTTTTGCCAGTTTTGGTAGATGGTTTCATTGCGGCGTTTTTCGAATTCATCTACTGGGTCTTGTTTGTGCCACTCTAGCAAGGTTGTGAGTTTGCCGTGAAGTGGTGCTGGAGAGGTATTGACTGTGTCTGATAGTTCCAGGTCCAGTTCTCCATTTCCTTCGTAACGAACGGCCATATAAAATAGCATACGGGCAATATCACCCTTCACCCGATTAGGCGGTTCCCATGAATCTCCGTCATAGCGGCACTCGGTACATTCATTGTGAATTGAGCCGCCATTGTCGAAATCTTTGTTACCACGGCTGCTATTGACGGATGCATCCGTAGGTCTTAGGTGATGGATATCTGTTCCTGGTCCAACCGTAGTCCCGAAGTCTCCGTGGGATTTAGCCCAGACGTGTTCCCTGTTCCAGTCATCTGCGTTGCCGCCATTGGTTGTCTTGGCTTGAGATCGCCCTGTATATAACAGGATAACATTGTCCTTATTATTAGGGTCTTCATCCGTTTCCTTCAAAGCCTCCCATACCTGGGCATAGCTCAATTTCTCCTGGACCTTGATAATGTTATAAAGAGCAGACTTTAAGTCTGCTCCCGTTTTGCCATAGGCCGAATCGTAGTAACTGCTTGTTTCAGGAGTCTGGTCTTCTTCAGGGATGAATGGGGAAGAAATTTCTTTCCCCATTGAATCCGTGAACTTGATTCCAGACGTGTCAACTCCGTCAGTGACAGTCCATTTCACTACATTTTCTGCACCTTTGATTTCTTTTACATTGGCATTATCAATGACTACTTCTTTGACAGCTGCACCACTTAGGTCAATTACAGTATCCTGTTGAGCAGGAGAAATTACCACTTTCGTATTTTCAAGTCCATCTCCTTCAACTTTCGCTGTTTTCTTCAGCCAGATACCTTCACTGATTACAGATGTGCTATCTACTTTGATATAGCTGTTCGGTGCCCCTACAACTAGCTTCTTAGTCTTGAAACCAGTCAGATTGTATACCTTGTTATAAACTACTGGTGCTTTCAAAGCCGTCTGGATAAGAAGCGGATCATGGTCACTTCCACGTCCATGCTCTTCCATGAATCCAGAGTTGATGTGAACCATGCTAACTCTAGTCGCGGCTTCCAAATTCTTCGTTACAAGGATATGGTCAAGTACTTGTGCATTACCCTGGTAAGAATATGAATATCTTTGGTCTGCAGGTACTTTTTCAACCATATTCACAAGTTCGTTGCCTTTTAGAGTCTGTAAAGGATTTGAGAACTCGAAGTCATTAAAGTCACCTAATAGAATAATGTTCGCATTAGGATCCTTTGTTTTTACATCTTGAACGAATCCATTCACGACTTTCGCAATTTCCATGCGCTGTACTTCACTCTTTAATACAGGCGGCTGATTTTTACCGAATAACGGCTGGTCTCCGCCTTTTGAGTTGAAGTGGTTTGCTACAACAATAACGCTCTCACCCTGGAAGTTGAATTGAGCTGCAAGAGATTTGCGGCTGTCTTCGAATGCAGGGTTTGTTGGATCAATACGACCTGGGTTCAATGTCAGCTTTCCATTTTCAAAGCCCACTGCTTCTTCAGCAGTTCCTTTTGGTGCTTCCATTAATTCAACACGATCTTCATTGTAAAGGAATCCAACACGGATGTTACCGCCAGGCTGGCCTCCGTCAGTCTTATCTACTGGCGCGATATCAGTATACGTATATGTTGGACCGCCAAGATCTTTGATTGTTTGGATCAATAGTGCAGCACTAGCAGATGCATCTGTTGTACCGCTGTCTGTTGGACCGTCATTGTCCTGTACTTCAGTCAGGCCAACGATATCAGGCGTCTTCATATTTTTTACAATTGCCTCAGCAAGCTTGGTAACTTTTGCAGCGTCCACCTTTGGTGAGAAGTTTTCCACGTTGTATGAAGCAACTGTCAATTTGTCTGCTGCCGGCACGATTGATGTGATTTCACGTTCGTTCGAGCCTGCTACTAATTCAGGAAGATTGGCTTTATTCGTTAATAGCTTGTAGTTGCTGTAACCATAGCTCATAACGCCTGTAATAGAGCCATTGAATTGATCTCCCATTTTTGCAATGAAGCTTTCATCGTTCATGTCGACTGTAATTCTTTCAGGATTGAAGTCACCTTCAGATATACGCAATCCACCATCTGGAATGTTTGCATCCATTGTTCCTGGGATTACGACTACTTCACCATACTTCTGTGGTGCTACAACTTTTGCATCGTCAACCCGAACAAGCATGCCTTCTAAACTTTCATAGAAGTCAATTGCATCTTCTGCTGGATCAAAAATAGCCAATCCATCGTTGTCAATTACTTCGGTTGGAGCTGTGCGGTCAACACCAATAACCACTGGAGCAGGAAGAGTTTCACCGCTGCGGACCTTTTCAACCGTAGATGCAGCAATTTCTGTAGAAGGAAGATCTACCTGGTAACGGTCATCATATCCTTCAATAAAATGCTCTTTGATTTGACCAGAGACTTTTACTACATCTCCAGGAACTAGTCCATGCCCACTTTTATAAACAAGGATGCCATCAGATGTTGCGTCGTTTCCATCACCCTCAAGGTCCTGGATATAGACATCATTCTTGCCTAGAACGTAGGTTACAACACCTTCTACATCATTTACATTTAATCCCTCATATTTAGAGAAGTGACGTTCGCCCTGAATATCATAAATGCGGACAACGTCCTTTTGAATGATGTAGTCATACGTATAAACCTTGCTGCTTGTCAGGCCTTCTTTTACAGCAAGAGCCTTGATTGTCATATCTGCATTTACTGTGATTGGTGCACTATACACTGGGCTGCTGGCTGTTGGTTCACTGCCATCAGTCGTGTAGTGAATAGTTGCGCCTTCTGTATCTGTAGATAATGTTACTGAATCACCAGCTTGAACGAAGCCTGCACCAGGAGTTGCTACTACTGGGCGAACAAAGCTCGGATCAAGAACAATATCAGCTTCCGTCCTAGGAATCAGCTGGTGAACATCACGATAAGCGCCAAGAACGCCTGTGATTGAATCATAACTAGTGTCAACTTCTAACCATTCTTGAGTTCCTGGACGAAGCTGGTAAGAGTCGCCGTTTGCGTCAACAGCCGTATAGTTTCCGCTTGCGAAGCTCTCAACCTTTGATTTGCCTACTTTAACCAGCATTGCTTCATACTGTTCTGTAAGCTGCGCTGCAGTCAATTCTTTAGCAGCCGGAATTTCTTTTTGGCCGAGGACTTTGACATTCTCTGAACTTACTTCCAATTCTAAAAGCGAATTGTAGTCAACTACTTCACCGAATGCTTCCACTTCATCACCAGGCTGTACACTGACTGAACCGTATAGTACGATACCGGCATTTTCATCCTGGATGTAGATGTTTTTGCCGAGTACTGCTGTTACAACACCCGATGTAAGGGCAAAATCACCAGGGTTCATCGTTCTTACTTCGGAAATTGTTTTAAGGCTTAGAACAGTGTAAGTGTATTCTGCGACGTCACTGTTTTCCATACTATCTGCTACAGCAATTGCCTTGATTGTAGTATCTGCTGTGATTGCGATTGGAGCTGAATATACTGTTGATACAATTGTTGGCTCAGAGCCATCAACTGTGTAGTAAATTGTTGCGTCTTCAGTTGTAGTCGTTAATTCTACTTCAGTACCTGCTTTTACTGCTGAAGATGGTACGGAAGCAGTTACAGCTGAAACTTTTGTAGGCTCTTCGGAGGGTGCACCCGCCATTGTGTGGGAGCCGATGTGTTCATAAGTATTCTGAGGATATGCATCCCACTCCGTTTCTGGGACAAACACGTCAGAAATATTTGTGTCGCCGGAAGTAACTGTACTCTTACGTACAAGCGTCATCTCAGCAGTTTTTGCTTCAGTACCCCATGATGATCCTGGGTCAAAACCTACTTGTCCAAAAGAATCAATAACTGTTCCACTATGTTTTAAAACAAGTGCATCATCACCATTGTAGAATGTAATTGTGTGGGTCATATCCCCTAAATCCTTCAGTGCAGGTTCCGCACTAGCATTCACAATTACAAATGTTTCTCCATTGGCAAGTGTTGTTGAGATATCCGTTTGCTTTGAGAAATCTAAGGTTGTCCCAACAGTCTGATTACCATTGGTATAGAGCTCCAGGCTGTATTCAGTCAGATCTACAGCTTGACCGGTACCATTATATAGCTCTATTGCTTTATTGCTGTTCGAACCTTCCACATACTCAGAAATGATAAGGTCACTAGCAAGTGTAGCTGCTTTTACCTGTTGAGCGATAAACGGCAAGAACAGGTTAACCACTAAAGCCAGTGTTAATAAAATGCTTAATGACTTCCTTTGTGATCGGTTAATCATTAATTAAGTCTCCTTTTGAAGAAGTTTTTTTGTATTCCAGAAGATGATAGCCACCTTTTCAGTGGCATTTTTCGACAGGTCTAAAGTCTGACTTTTCACATAACAAAAGATTCTTTTTACATTTTTAAATTAATCTTCTAAAATTGTATCCCCTTCAACTGTTACGTTGAATAATACTACTTCTGTATTACCTTTTAAATAAAGGTCACCCTTTACTGTTGCGTTTTCTAACTTTTCAACTCCAGTTACATCAACTCTTACATCTCCGTAAAAGACTTTTGGATTCTCTGCTGTACCATTGAAGTTCGCTGGATTGACCATTGCCGGACCTGTAGCCCCTCCGCCTCCATTTCCAGCAACAGGTATAGTAAACTCAACAACCCCAGTCACCTTAATACCCTTGAATGTTAAAAGCGTATATTTTGTTCCTTCCTGCTGAATGGATGTCTTTAGCTCTACTGTTACTTCAGCAGAAGATGAACTTATGATTTTAGCTTCTATTACTTCTAATCCATTATCGAAAACAAAATCAGAAGCTTTAAGATCTGTTACATCGTCTTTAAGTTTCAGATGAAGTGTGGTGCTATCCACGGACTGTATACTTAAGATTTCCGATATCACTACATCTTCTTTTGAGGACTTATATAAAAAGATCCCAAAGTCGCCACGTTTTACATTGGCATTGATTCCAAAGTTTTCTGCAGACATCCCTTTGGCAACTCCATTAGCAACAAGAGCTTGAACGGCTGGCTGGTAATTCTTTGGAACATCTTTGAATGACAAATCTGTCCCACCTTTTAAATCAAATCCTTTTTGAATCCAGATTGCCACTTCTCCACGAGTGATTGGACTGTTGGAATCAAATAGCGTTTTTGTTTTACCAGAAGTGATTCCTGCTGCTTTTAGCGCGTTGACTGCAGCTTGTCCGCGGTCAGGCACATCCTTGAACCCAGAATTGGGAGCCTTATCTGTATCTAGGCCCAACACCTTAGCTGTTAAGATGGCGGCATCAATTCGTTTGATTTGCTCACTTATCCCAAACGAGGAGTCACTCATTCCCTTTGCCCCTTTTGATACAAGAAAGTCAATTGAGTCAGCATATCTTGGTGTAACATCAGAAAAATCAGCTGCTGCTGATGAGAAACCTGCTGATGCAACCATTAAAGCTGTCGCAGCTATTGCTACCATCTTGCGGTAAGACTTCTTCATTTACACAAGCCTCCTATGGTGACTAAGCACCTTCCAGTATACTGGAAGGTGCTTGTCACTTATCATTATTTCTGTGTATCTACAATTCTGCCTTCAACTTTTGGTTCAATTGTTTCAAATTGAGTCAAGTAGTCAACGAACATTTCGTAATCTACGAAGCCTGGTTCGCTTACGCGGCCTTCTGCATATGCGTTTGCGAACATTTCGTATCCATCTCCGCCTTTTGCAGTGAATGTGTTTGTAGCAACAAAGTAGTTTTTAGTTAAATCTAGCTCTGTGAACGTTCCATCCACACCTTTTACTTCCACTTTAACGACTCTTTCTCCAGCTGGCTTGCTGCTGTCATAAGAGAATTTCATTCCTGAAATATGCAGGAATGCGCCGCTTTCCTTAGGAGCCTGGCTTACGCTGTGCTCAAGGGCAGCTTTGATTTCAGAACCTTTAAGGTTCATGATGCCTAGTGTGTTACCGAATGGCATTGTTGTTAAAACTTCACCCAATGTAATATCGCCTTCATCGATTGAAGCACGGATACCACCGCCGTTTGTTACAGCGATAACAGTCTCAGGGTTGATTGTCTTAGCTTTTGCAAGCATACCATCAGTGATCAGGTTACCAAGATTGGACTCCTGAGTACGAACGACTGCACGGTCTCCTTCAAGCTTGACTGCAGCAGATGTTCCGATGGACTGGTTTTGAAGCTCAGTCACTTTATCTTTGAAAGGTTTTACTAACTCTACAGCTTTTACATCTTCAGCTTTGTCCTTAAGGGCTACTAGCTCACCAGCATATCCAGTGATTGTTCCCCAGTAGTCAAACTCAACATCTAAAGTACCTAGCAAATCGCTATATTGGCCAGCTTGTACAATTAGAGTAGGCTCATCTTTTTCAATAAGCTTTGGCTCTGTAAGTTTTGTATGTGTATGTCCGCCAACAATGATATCGATTCCGTCTACTGCTTCAGCCAGTCTAAGATCATTATCATATGCAACATTATCGTCATAGCCTAAGTGTGAAAGGGCGATGATTTTATGGATTCCCTCAGCTTCGAAAGCAGCAACCATTCTTTCTGCTTCTTCAACATAATTGCTGAATGTAATTTTGCCAGGACTTGAAATATCCTTTGTTTCTTCTGTTGTTAATCCAAAGATACCAACCTTCTGGCCATCGATTACTTTTACGATACCATCATAGATCTTACCATCTTCGATTTTCTCGCCAATAGTTGCTGTTGCTTGAAGACCATTAAATAGAGCATCTTTTGAGAAGTCAACGTTAGAGCTGACAAATGGGAACTGTGCTCCTTTTACAAACTCAGAAAGGGCCTTATGTCCCTCTGCACTTGCGCCAAGGTCGAATTCATGGTTTCCGAAAGTCATAGCATCATAGCCAAGATAGTTCATTAATGCTAAATCAGCTTGTCCCTCGAACTCGTTAAAATATAGAGTACCAGAGAATGCGTCCCCTGCACTTAGCAATAGAGCATCAGGGTTTTCAGCACGAACTTCTTTAACTGCTGTTGCTAGTTTAGGAGCTTTATCTACATATCCGTGAGTATCATTCGTATGCATTAATGTTAATGCTAGGTCTCCATTTTCAATTGCTTGAGCAGCCTTGAATAGGAAGATTGCATAATCGCCGCGCTTAGCAATTTGATTAACACCAAAGTTAGTATTAGAGAAGCCTTTAGCTACTTCGTTAGCAACCAAAGCTTGAACAGAAGCTTCATAGTTAGAGCTTACATCCTTAAAGTTAAAATCCGATTGACCAAGCAATCCGAATCCTCTTTCAATCCAAATAGCCAATTCTCCACGAGTGATGTAGCTATTGGAACCAAAACTAGTAGCATTCTTTCCGGATGCAATGCCATAGAATTTCAATGCATTTACAGCATCCTTCGCACGATCAGGAACATCCTTGAATCCAGCCTCGGGAGCGCTTACATCATTAAGACCAAGAACATTAGCCAAAAGAACCGCAGCGTCAACACGCTTAATCGACTCATTCACACCAAAATATGTAGAAGATTTACCGTTTGCACCTGCACCTACAACGAAATCAACCGCATCAACATAACGGCCTGATACATCTTTAAAGCTTGCAGCATCTGCAGCAGAAACTGCCGGTGCAACCGCTGACGCAACCATAGCTGCTGTTGCTGCAGTCGCAATGAACTTACGGGAAGACTTAGATACCATATCCATTCATTCTCCTCTTTTCTTTGACTATTTGTGGCACTCGCTGACTCAAGGAACTCATAATCTCGTATGATGATAGAATCAGAGACACCCACAACCATTGTACCAAAAAAGCGGGAGGAACTGACAAATTATTTTCTTTCTTTATAATTTGTTTACAATTTCGACATCTCAATTTTAAAGATCTACTATTGGATTACTTCGTTTCTTTCTGGTATATCAAAATTAGGATGAATCAATCATTTTTCTATCATTCTTATTTTGCATTTAATAACTTTTACAAAGGCAAAAAAGAACCCGTTACAAAATAACGGGTTCTTTCTTTAAGAAAATTATTTTACGATAGTTACTTGGATTTGAACCGGAGCAGAAAGCAAGTTGCTTTCAGAAGCAGCACCAGTTACTGCATTTTCGCCATCAGCATATACTTTATCGATTACAAGTGTAAATGTACCTTTGTAACCAGAAGTGATGTCTAAAGCGTTAGCAATATCTGCATCAGAAACAGTGATTGGAGCAGTTACTCCATTACCATTGTAAGATACATTGCTAGCGTTTGTGATTTTACCAGAGAACTTCAACTCTTGGCCATCAACAAACACTGGTCCATATCCGCCAACTTCAGTAGAAGTAGCAGCTAAACCGTATTGAAGAGCACCGAACGGTACTACATTTCCATCTTGACCTTTTACAGTGATAGCAGGCTTGATTGAGTACCCATCAGCACCAGCTTTTACTGCTACCAATTCAGTTCCATCAACTACGAATTCACCAGCGTTGATTTTACCAAATACTAAGTCTTTCGCTGTTAAAGAAGTTACTTTGCTTAGATCAACAAGGATTGGGCTTGTGTTTACAGTTACTGACTTAGGAGCAGCAAATGTGTTCTTGTATGCGATAGTTTCAGTCGCATAAGTTCCATTGTTTTGAGTAGTGCTTAGTCCGTTATAATCTACTGCAACAGCAACAGATAGGTTTCCAGTTTCAGTTAGGTACTTATAAGCATCAGCTTTGAAAGTAACGTTAGCTTTACCAGAGCCTTTAGTTGTTGAGTCAGAAGATACAGCATCAGCAACAGTAAACCACTTAGCAGCAGCTCCACCAACTGATAGATCAAGGTAGTTAGATACATCAGCAACACGGTTACCGTTAGCATCTAGAGCAAACGCAGTGAAAGATACTGTGTTAGTGTCAAGCTCGTAGGATTTTACAGCGTTAGCATTAAGTTCCTTCGTGCTTGGAGCTATTTCATAAGCAACAGCTTTCACAGCAGGATTAACATCTTTGTAAACAACTGCAATTTTCTTTTGAGACACAGTGCCGTCAGCTTTATGATATGTTACTTTTACGTCAAAGTTTGTAACTGTTTGGTTTGCAACAGCTGTTAAAACTAAGTCGCTTCCAGAAACAGCCAATTCTACAGGGTATTGACCATTTCTTAGCTGGTCCACAGAAACAACTAACTTGCCACCAGTTCCATATGGGTTAGTGATTTCGAATTTGCCATTTGCTACAGGTCCAACAACTGCAGTAGAAGCAAGGTCATGCTTATTACCATTTGTATCTTCCCATCCTAGTTCAACCGTTTGTTGGTTAACGTCTTCTTGAGCTGCACCAAGTTGAGTTTGGTCAGACAAAGTTACAGAAGTAGCACCAACATAAGCATCCTTGAATACTGGAGCAGCTTTCACTTCAACAGCAACAGTCTTTGAGTAAGAACCCTTTGTGATTACAATGTTAGTTGTTCCCACGTTGTGGCCAGTTACATATACACCATTTCCGTCACGTGTAACAGTTGCAACAGTTGCATTTGAAGAAGTTACACTGTAAGAAGTGTCTGCAAGATCCAATTCAGCAGCCATTGGGTTAGTATCAGAATCGTCAGCGAAAACGTGTAGGTAGTGGCTAGTGCCATCAGCGTATAGAGATGTCTTTAGACCTTTACCAAGTTTTGCATCCAACTCGTATGCAGCTGTGTTTGCATAAGTTTCATGGCTTCCACTCTTCACGAAATCTCCATCCTCTAAATAGTTAGAAGAAAGATCTGAGTTTGAGCTAGTTGACTCAAGGAAGAATCCTGCTACATCACCAGTTGTTGCTGGTAATTTAACTTTCACTGCATATTCAGAAGTCTTGAAAGTTGTGCCGTCTTTGTATTGTACTGTAACGCGAACTTTTGCAGTTTCACCAGCATTACCTACTACATCTCCATCAGTTTCAACAACAGAAGTGTTTGTAGATTCAACTGCAGAGATTTGGTAAGCTTCTGTATCAACAGTTTTACCGTTAGAATCTTTAACAGTTACATAGTCTTTGATATTTTCGCCTTTAGCAAATTCAGTTTTAGTTAGAGTAACAGCTTCAATCTTTGTAAGTTCATATTTGAAAGAAACTTTTGCAGATTCAAGAGCTTTATCGCCTTTTACAGACTTAACGTCTTTAACTGTTACTTCGTAAGTTTCACCGTCAACAAGGTCACTTGTTAAAGTTAAAGTAGCTGTCTTTCCATCAGCACTTAAAGTAACTTTCCCAATGTTCATACCTTTGTTGATTGCGAAGTTAGTGTGGTCTACCGCTGAAATCGCAGTATTGAAAGTTACAGTTACTTCGTTGTCAGCAGTTGAAACTGCACTTACAACCTCAGGAGTTTTCGCTACTTCAGCAGCTCTCTTAAGGAAGATTGCAAGATCACCACGAGTAATGTTCAATGCAGTACCGAAAGTTTCTGGAGTTTTACCAGTTGTGATTTCGTATGCATATAGTCCGTTAATATATGGTGCATAAGCGCCCATGTCAGTGAATGGAGCTTTCTCGTCAGTAGTTAGTTCGTATGCTCTTGAAAGCATGATTGCCATTTCGCCACGTGTTACGTATGCAGATGGCGCGTAAGAAGTTTCAGACTTACCTGAAACGATTCCCTTAGCTTTAAGAACAGATACAGCTGCATCATAGCGAGTGCCTGCAGTATCAGCGAAACCTGAAGCTGGTGCAGAAGCAGTGTCAAGCTTAAGAGCTTTTGCAAGCCAGATAGCCAGGTCGCCACGCTTGATGTTGTCGTGAGTTCCGAAAGTAGTCGGAGTAGTACCTTGAGTGATGTTGTTGTCAACTAGGTAGTCAACAGCATCTTTGTACTTTGGTGCTACATCTTCGAAGTTTGATGCAGCGCCTGCAACTGGAGCGATTGCAGATGCAACTAGAGTTGCAGTAGCAGCAGTCGCCACAAATTTGCGGTAAGATTTTGGTTGGTATGCCATTTTGTGTTTCCTCCCTGTTTTGTAAATAAGTTTTTTCTTGGTGCCTCCGGATTGGTAAGATCCGGATTTGAAACGTGTTGTAATAGTTTTATAGTCTATCTCTTCTGTTACCTCTAACTCTGAGAGTCGTTTTCACTGTCTATGTATTACGGAAAATCATTATCTCTCTTAATAGGAAAATAGACAGAAGAAAATAGGTTTACTATACATGTAAACTATTTTACCAAACTTGGTTGATATTTCAACCTTTTTTTACAAATTTCTCCCTATAAAACATATTTCTGCTAGAAAAATAGCTTTAAATCCCTGTTTATGGGCTATTTACCAGCACAACACAAGATGATTATACTACTATTATTCTATTTTTGGAAGATTTACCATGGAAGAATATTGCGAAAACTTCATAGTAATTATTTCCACTTACTAAGACGGAAGGCACAGGGAATAAGTTTCAGGATATTACCGAAAAATTTACTATGTAATTTTTCGAACTTTTCACACAAGTAACTTCTGCCCAAACAAAAAACATGCAGGGTTCCCTACATGTTTTTGGCCCACAAAGATATAACTATGAGTGAATCTTTGGGAGTATGCTTAAATTTTTTTATAAGTTTTTTCTGTGCTTTTTGCCAGCTGGTCGATGGAATAGAGCCTGGATGCTTTTTCGTACAGATTATTCCCGAGTTCAGGAAGGTTCGTTGTATTGATTGCTTCGGTAACGGCTCCTGCCAGTGCTGCTGAGTCTTTGATTGGAACGACCCAGCCTAATGATGGATCGGAAATAAGATCCTTCACTCCGCCGACATCTGTGGAGATGACCGGTGTATGCGCGCGGGCTGCTTCAAGGATGACGAGCGGGAAGCTTTCGCTATATGAAGCGAGCAGTTTTACATCTGAAAGGCACAGATAGGAATGGACATCCTGCTGAAAACCAAGGAAGCGGACGTTTTCTGTTAAACCCTTGTCTCGGACTTCGCGTTCGAGGTCTTCCCTTTCCGGACCATCGCCGATGAGCAGAAGTTTTACGTTTGGTTTTGTTGCCAAAACTTTTTTCAGTGCTTCAAACACGACGGTGTGTCCTTTGATCGGATGCAGCCTTGCGACCATGCAGATGACAAAATCATCTTCTTTTAGTTGAAGGTCTACCCGTGGCAGCTTGCACTGCAGCTTTTCATCAAAGGAAATGCCGTTATAAACCGTGGTGATTTTTTCAGCACGAAGTCCGAAGCCGACGAGCATTTGTTTGAAGCGTTCGGAAACAGCGAAAAAATGGTCGATCTTCTTGATGACCGTCATATTGATTGTCGTGAAAATCTTTCCCTTGATGCCGCCTTTGATGAAATCCTGGGATGGGTCGCTGTGAATGGTGCTGATCCATTTGAATGGAATGGTTTGGCGTACGAAATAGGTGAATAAATTGGCGCGCGGGCCATGTGTATGGACAATCGAAATCTGATTGTCTTTGATTGTTTGCTTGATTTTGCTGATGACAGAAAAATCGTAGCGGGATGACTGGCCGTACACGATGACCGGGATCCCCATTTGCCTTGCTTCTTCTGATAGTTTCCCTTCCTGGAAAACTCCGAGCAGGACTTCCGTATCTTTCAGGTTCTTCAATAAAGAAAGCAGGTGGTTTTTGGAACCACCTGTTTCTCCGCCGCTAATGAGATGAAGGACTTTCATTTTTTCCCCACCCTTTATAATTGATGCCGTGCGTGATGGCTGCGAGCATCATAAAGAAATAAGTTGTGAATGTCTTGTCTTCCCAGATATTGTAGAGAACGCCTACGACATAGACACCGATCAGGACAGCAAGCACAGCTGTTGCCTGGCTGGTGTCTTTTCGCTTTTTCCAGAGGAAGAAGAGCATTCCGAGAAGGAATACGGCAAACAGGATGACACCTGCAGCCCCTGTTTGGGCGATGATCTGGATATATTGATTATCAGAATAGATATTGTGTCCAATTCCATATTCTTCGTAGATTGGCGATCCATTGCCTTTTGCCGCGGAATCACCGAATGTGGCGAAACCCGTACCGATTACGGGGTGATCTTTAAAGATTTCAAAGCCTTTATTGACGATGAACAAACGTCCGGTTGTTTTACTTAGCTCAACTGTGGACATTTCAAAGGTTTCTCTCATGCGTCGTTCTTCATCAGAAGGCTGGTCTTCTTGTCCTGGATCTTCAGGTGTTACATTGCGTTGAATATTTTCTCCAACTCCAGCGTTTTTAAAATAGTTCGTCGCCTGTGTCACTGGAATGTTTATCAATATGATCGACAGAACTGCGGCAACAAAAAGTTTGCCTGTGCGCTGCCAGTTTTTTGAAACAGCCAGGTAAACGGCCAGGGCGATGACAAAACCGATCCATGTTCCCCTTGAGTAAGTAAGAGTAATGACTCCAAACATCAGGATCATCCCGATATTGAGGATGAGTTTTGTTTTGCCGGCGACAAATTGCTTTAGATAGATCGTAAGCATGACAGCCAATGATAGATATACTGCCAGCACATTCGGGTTATCAATCAGTCCGTAGATGCGGACGCGGTTATTATAGGAAAGCGAACGACCGACCCATTTTTCCGGCATAAGATAGGATCGAAGCGACATTTTTTCGACTAGCCCATGAAGGCTGAGAAGTATCGCCATCATGAAGGTTGTCCAAAGGAATTTTAGGATGTCTTCCTTTGTGATATCAAGACGTTTTACAACGTAGTAAACAATATAAGTAATAACGAATGCGCGAACTTGGAAAATGATGACTCCAGGTTCCACGCCTGTGATGAAGGCTGAAATGGCTCCGACTGCAAGGAAGCCGAAGAAGGCCCACTCGAAGATTTGGAACTTGAACAGACTTTTGAAGTTGCCGGTGCGAATTGCCGTGAATGCTACATTCGCGAACCCGGCCAGGATGATGAGATCCCCGACTATTTTTAGTGAGGGGTTGATCTCGATTAAAAATGGTCTTGTCGGGAAATACAAAAGAAGCATTAAGAGTCCATTTTTAGGTGATATAAGTGCATATAATGCTAAAATTGCTGCTGCCCCAAGTCCAGTGATGGTACCAGGGAATAACAAAGCCACTACGAGAACCGGCAGGGCAATGAAGATGAACGGAAAATCTCTCCAGGTTATCGAGTTCATTCGAAAATTCCTTTCTCGTGCTTAATCGACATAGATGATATAAGTTCATGTTTTTTGACGAATTTTGTCTGACTTTTTAAATTATAAACAGGTTTTGTTCATGTTTAAAGTAGTTTTTCCAATTTCGGGCAATTTAAAAGGCTTGAATAGTTAGTTCAAGCCTTTATTTTCGTTCTGTATTATTTTGCGCTGAGGATCCTTGCCAGGAATTTTGGCAATGCGAGCTGGCGCTTGAAACGTTTTGGTTCTTTTAACAGGCGGTACAGCCACTCGATGCCGAGCTTGCGGAAAAATAAGGGTGCGCGCTGGACTTTTCCTGAAAAGACGTCAAAGCTTCCGCCGACTCCCTGGAATACTTTTACGTTCAGCTTCCCCATGTTCTCGCGGATCCACAGCTCCTGCTTCGGGCTGCCCATCGCGACAAACAGCAATTCAGCTTCTGAAGCGTTGATTTTATCAACAATCTTGTCATTATCTTTTTCATACCCATTTTCATAGCCGGAAATCACCAGGCCAGGGTATTTTTCTTCAAGCTTTTGCTTTGCTGTTGTGACGACTTCTTCTTTTGCGCCGTATAGGAAGACCTTGTGGTTCTCCTCAGCGGCAAAGCGGATCAGCCTGTCCATCATATCGACACCAGTCACACGGGAGGAGATGTTGCCGCCCTTCATTTTCGAGGCAAGCAAAATTCCTACCCCATCTGGGATCTGGTAGGTGGATGAGTTGATCAGTTGGCGAAGCTCTTCATTTTTTTCAGCGGCCATGACCTTCTCAGGGTTGACTGCGATAATCGTGGATTGCAGGCCTGCCTTCATTCGTTCACGCAGGTCTGCAATGATTTCTTCGTAATTATAAGGCGAAACATCGACGCCCAGGTAATTTTCTTTTTTCATGGCAAGTATCAAACCCTCTTAGAGCTGGATTGGTTTCAGTCCTGACAAATCACCGATTCTGTATAAAGTAACATAATCGTTATCAAGGTTTGTGCAGTTCTTCGTATCGAAGACGACTGGTGTCTTCATTTTGGAAGCGACAAGTTTGCTGTCTAGCGTCTTGAATTCGTTGTGGTCAGCCAAAACAACGGCAACATGGGCTTCATTCAACGCATCCTCTAATGAAAGAAGCGGGAATGTCACCTGATCCTGCTGGACATGCGGGTCATGTGCCACTGTTTCGAAACGCGGGTTGCGGGCCAGCAATTGATAGATCTCGATTGCAGGACTCTCACGCACGTCATCGATGTTTCCTTTGTAAGTTAAGCCCAGGACAGCAATTTTCGGCTTTTCAATCTGGACCGTCAGTTCTTCGATTTTTTCTGTTACGAATTCTGGCATTGAATTATTGATATCACGTGACAGCTTGATCAGCACAGATTCGTTTCGTGCTTTTTCAACGATGAAATATGGGTCAACTGCCAGGCAGTGTCCGCCTACCCCTGGTCCAGGCTGGTGGATATTGACGCGCGGATGCTTGTTGGCAAGCTCGATCACGTCGTGGGCATTGACGCCTAATTTCGCACTGATTTTAGCAAGTTCATTTGCAAGCGCTATGTTCACATCACGGAATGTGTTTTCCATCAATTTGGACATTTCCGCTGTGAGGGCTTCCGTTTCGATCACGTCACCTGTTACGATCGCGCGGTATACGTCTGCAGCCTTTTTAGCAGCGACAGGAGTTGTTCCGCCGACAATACGAGTGTTTTCGATTAACTCGATTAAGATGCGGCCTGGAAGCACGCGCTCAGGGCAGTGTGCAAGGAAAATGTCGTTTTGCACGTCATGTCCTGCTTCTTGAAGGATTGGCGCGACGACATCGTCCATCGTTCTTGGCGGGATGGTCGATTCGACAATGACAACATCGCCTTTTTTAACGAAAGGAACGATCGCCTTCGTTGCGTTGATGACGTAATCGACATTCGCCGTGTAATCGTGGTGAATTGGCGTTGGCACCGCGATGATGAATACGTCTGCTTCCTCAGGTGTGAGGGATGCGCGAAGCTTGCCTTTTTCAACGGCTTCTTTAACGAGCTCAGGTAGCCCGACTTCTTCAATTGTTACATTTCCATTATTTAAAGAGTTCACTACACGTTCGCTGACATCGACTCCGACAATATCATAGCCGGCTCTTGCAAAGATCGCAGCGGTTGGCAGTCCGATATAACCTAATCCAATGACACAAATCTTTTTCATTAAAAGGACCTCTCTTTTTAAGGCAGTTAATTATAGGTATTTATTGTGATTTTCTGATCAATCTAGCTTTAATTTCTAACATAGTATATCAAATCTTGTCAAACCATGCACCCTTGAACATTGAATGGTTTCGGTTATAATGTTAAAATATTGTTTAGCTTTTGGGTGCTTCGATTTTCGTTCGGCACCTTCTTTTTTTTACAGCTTATTACGCTTATGTTTTACCAACGCAATACTTTCTATATTAAGGAGGAGCAACTTCTTTGAAAATTGTCATCTCAGGATTTTATGGTCTCGGTAATACTGGTGACGAAGCCATACTTGAATCCATTGTCGATAACTTGCGCGAGCATTTGGACCAGCCAGAAATTACCGTATTCTCTTTATCACCGGAACAGACAGCAAAGGAACATAATGTCAAAACCGTATACCGCGGCTGGCGCCATGATTTTAAAGGTAAGGTCAAGGCTTTGAAGGAAGCTGACCTGCTGATTTCGGGCGGCGGCGGTTTGCTGCAGGATACATATCCTACCCGCTTTATTTTCGGTCCCCTTCCGTATTATTTGTTGATTGTCTTTTTGGCCAAGCTAGTCGGGACGAAGGTCATGTTCTTTTCCCAGGGGATTGGCCCAGTAAACTCAACATGGGGCAAGATTTTGATGAAGGTTTTTGCCAATATGGCAGACTTCGTGACGGTACGTGATCAGTTCTCAAAGGACCTGCTTCATAAATTGGGTGTTAAGCGCCCTGAGACGGTTGTGACTTCGGATATCGTGTTCGCTTTTCATCCGAAAAAGGACACAGCTGCAATGGACAGCCTTCAGTTAGAGCGTAAGGATAACCTTGTTGCCGTTTCTGTCCGTCCGTGGTTTGAAAAAGTAAAGCAATTTGAGCAGATTGCTGAAATTCTCGATCACTGGATCGAAGCCCGCGATATCACGCCGGTGTTCGTGCCGATGGAAGGCCATCACGACGACACGGCCAGCAAAAATGTATTGAAGCATATGAAGCATGCTGATAAGTGCCATATCCTTGGAACGAATTTCACACCTAATCAATACTTGAACTTCATCGGCGAATGCCAGATCACGATCGGCATGAGATTGCACGCATTAATTTTCTCCACGCTGACAGGCGTGCCGCATATTGGGTTAAGCTATGACAAAAAGGTCGAAAGCCTGCTCAAGCGCAGCGGCATGTGGCAATTCTCCGCCGTGCTCGAAGAAATGAACGTCGAAGAATTAACTAAGAACGGGTTAGAGCTCCTCGACAACAGGGAAAAATACAGCAAGATCGTTGAAGGCAATGCCGCTGAGATGCGCGTCGAAGCCGTTCGGAATGTTGATTTGTTGAAGGAGAACTTTGGTAAGTAATGAGACCGAGACATGCGAGACATGGGGACGGTTCTTGTGTCGCACCTTGTTAAGTTTTTACCATCGCGACTTAGAGGCAGTTCTAGTGTTCCCCGACCGGCTCTGCTGGTTGGTAACATTCAGTGTCGGTTCTGCTGATTCAATTTGCAAATAACATGATGTGAAAAAGCCCTGGAAATACTGTGTATATTGACCTGTATATATAGTAGGGATTTTTTATAGATAGATACTTCTAGAACTATTTTTCATCGTCAAAATAACCCAGGAGGTGCAATTATGAAAATTCTTATTGCCACCGCTTATGACTACCCGCACGCTGGCGGGCTATCGACTCACGTTGCGACATTAAAGGCGGGACTTGAGGAGCGCGGACATGAAGTGGATGTCCTTTCATTCACGGATGTGGCGCCAGTAGTCCGCAAAATGTACGCACAGGGACCGAGCTTTGTGATCAACAAAGTGAAAAAGGGCCGCGGAATCCTTTGGAGCCACTATGCGCGAAAGAACCTGCTGAAGGCTCTTATTTTAAAAAACAAGAACAAGAATTATGACATCATCAATGCCCAGGATCCTTTCACTACCCTGGCTGCGCTGGAAACGGGAATTCCTGTTGTTTCGACTGTCCATGGTTACATGGCTTTTGAGGCTGTCAGCAAAGGTTCAATTGATGAAGGCAGTCCGGAAGCAAACGAAATGCAGGAAATCGAAATCAAGGCATACCAAAATACCCGTAAGATCATTACGGTTGACCAGCGCCTGAAACAATATGTTAAGGATGTATCTGGTGTTGACGGATTCGCGATCCGCAACTTTATCGATATCCACAGCTTCAAGCCTGATAAGGATAGAAAAAATGCGCTTCGTGATCAGTACGGTGTCTCCCGTGATGAAAATATATTGTTCGTGCCGCGCCGTTTGACGAAAAAGAATGGGGTCATCTATCCGGCGCTAGCCATGCCTGCCGTGCTGAAGGAATTTCCAAACACAAGGTTAATCTATGCAGGAAGCGGCGAAGCGTTGTCAGAAATCAAGAAAATTGTTGCTGAAAATGGACTTGAAGACAGGGTTGACCTGCTTGGTGCTGTGGCACATGACAAGGTTAAAGATTACTATGCGCTTGCCGATGTCGCGCTTGTGCCGAGTGTCCACTCTGCCGGTGTTGAGGAAGCGACTTCGATTTCCGCGCTTGAAGCGATGGGTTCGGGTTCACCGCTGGTCGCCTGTGCAGTTGGCGGCCTGAAGGAAATCATCGAGGATAAAGAAGATGGCCTGCTCGTTGAGGAGAAGAACGTCCAGGAACTTGCGGAAGCGATCATTTTCTTATTAAAGAATCCTGAAAAAGGTGAGGAATTTGCCGCCAAGGCTCGTCAGAAGATTGAAGAGGAATACTCTCATCTTGCGGCTGCTGAGAAATATGAAGAAATCTATTTGAGCGCTTTAGGCCGTAAATAGTTTTTTGTGAGCAGGATTACTGATATGATATAGTTTGAAAGAAGTAAGGCGGCATTGTTTCGCCTTACTTTTATTTAGGCTGTTTTTGGGTAGAGCTTTGATGAAAATTCTTTTATAGAAAGTGACTGAAATGATATGGCAGGATTGAAAAAAACGGCCATTTGGATCACCCTCCTGGCTCTGGTCCTTAAGCTGTCAGGTTTTTTGCGGGAAAGTATCATTGCCAAAGAGTTCGGGGCGAACCACTATACAGACGGATATTTGCTGGCTTTTTCTTTTATTACGCTCGTAGTGGCGATGATTTCCGGCGGGTTCAATAATGTATTCCTTCCAATGTACGTGCAAAAGCGGAAGGAAAGCCCGGAGGAGACGGAGCGGAATGCGAACGGCATTTTGAACGGCACTTTTTTAGTATTCCTTGGAGTGACCATCGCGGGTTACTTCCTAGTTCCTTATATTGTTCCGTTGATTTATGGCAATATGACGGAGACGACAGAAGAAGTAGCCGTTGAAATCACTCAGTTCTTTTTCCTGTTCATGAGTTTGATTGCGGTCAACGGGATTCTCGAGTCTTATTTACAGGGACGTCGGGTGTTTGTGCCTACGCAGGTTTCTAAATTGCTGGCAACCTTGATGGGTGCCGTTTTTGCGCTGTTGTTCTCCGATCAATGGGGAATCTACAGCTTGGCATACGGTTTTATTTTCGGAACCTTCCTCGGAATGGTTATCCAGTTCTTTTTCCTTTTTAAGAATGGGTATAAGTGGCAGCCAACTGTTAAGGTAGAGAAAGAATTCGGCATGGCTTTCCTTGTTCTGCTGGCGCCGGCATTGCTGAATTCGGTTGTTGGGCAGATCAATATGTTCGTGAACAAGTCGTTTGCTTCGGGTACCGAGGTGAGCGGTGCTGTTACCTACTTGAACAATGCCTCCTTGCTGGTGAGCATCCCACAGGCGATTTATGCGACAACCGTGGCGGCGATCATTTTTACCTTATTGTCTGAACAGGTGGACAACCACAAAAAGTTCCAGGGCACTGTATTCATGGGCATGCAGATCACGCTTGTTACATTGCTGCCGATTGCGGTTGGCCTGCTGCTCGTTGGTAAGGAAGCCATTTCGTTTGTATACGAGCGTGGTCGCTTTACGGCGGAGGATACACAGAATACGTATATTGCACTTGTTTATTATATTCCTTTGATTGTTACTCAGGGCTTGCAGTACATTGTTTCCAAATCGATGTACGCCCGGGGCAAAACAGCGATTGTGCTGAGGATCAGTATTACGACGATTGTATTGAACCTTGTCTTCAACTGGATTCTCGTTGGGCCGTTCGGATATCCAGGGCTCGCGCTGACGAGCTCACTCGTTTCGATTTACTATTTGGGAGTTTCGACGTTTGTCGTCTATAAGGATTTTGACCGAGAAGAGCGATTAAGGCTGGCCAAGCTGTTTGCAAGAGTCATCCTGCCGACTCTGATCATGGCAATTCCAATTTATTTGATCAAACAGTTTACAACGATTTCCGAACTGTACTCGCTCATTCAGCTAGGCATTTTAGTGCCGCTCGGTGTAGTGCTTTATGCAGCTGGAATTTACTTCTTCTACCGAGAAGGCTTCAGGCAGCTGCTCGGGATATTGCGTAAGAAGAAATCAGCTTGATATTGATATTTGTTTCTTTTAACACATTAAAGCGGTGGGGGTCTGACCCCCACCGCTTTAATGTGTTGATGTGTACACTTTTTTGACGCGATCTAAATAGGCCATTTTTTCTCCCAGGCCATAGAAGCTCTTCTTCTTACATACTCATGTTCATCCTTCACAAACTGTCTGATTAGGTTACGGGTTTCCTCGTTATTTGATGCAATTTCACCAAGTCCAAATGCAATCTGCCATCTTGTATCAGGGTCTTCATAAGTTACCGCATGGCGAGCAATGGCTATCAGCTGTTCTGGATGTTGAATGAGGAGTTCTAAGATATTTTCACATTCATTATCCCGAGCGAGGATATAGAGGAAGTTATCCAGTATATCATGGTCCCATTGACTTACTGGGATACCAGCGACCAATTCAGCAGAATCCTGATAAATGGATTCCCAGCGGAGATACTCCGTCTCCCACTCACCAGCAGGTGCCGTTCGTGTGTGTTTACTCGCCCAGAGCCTGAACTCATTTACCTGCCCCATGAACTCCTTTTCCAATGAAGAATCCTCCCATCGATACAGCTAGTTTATTCAACAAGATTTTAACACAGTAAAGCGGTGGGGGTCAGACCCCCACCGCTTTACTGTGTTGAAGTTTATTTTACGATTGGCAGGTCTGTGATCAGGTCGGAGCGGATGTAGACTTCGTTCTGCGCTGCTGCGTCTGACATGATCTTGAGCCATTCGTAGTTGTCTGTGTGCTTGACGGATCCTAGGATTGCTACTGGTGATCCTGTGTTTTTATTTGCATATACTAATGCTGATTCTGTTCCAGGATTTACTCTTGCGTTTACTCCATCGACTGTTGTTTGGCCGATACGATATGCACTTGCGCCACGGTCTTTTTTCCCTAAGAACATGTCGACTCTATGCATATGACCGGCAATTTTTTGTCCCCAGAATGGATCTGAAGCGTATTTAACGTTAAATCCGCGAGCCTTGTTTCCTGTGGCAGCGCCGTTAGCGTGTGAACCGACAGGATTGATGTAGTTCTTGTTCAAGTATCGATCTGCAAGAGCATCAATGGCTTCATTTGGTGTAGTAAATTGTTCAGCAAGATCTGTGTTGCTGTCATACGCTTTAATTCCGAACAGGTTATTCCGCTCCAATGCATATTTGCTCATGCCAAAGTCACTTTCATGCATGGCCATTCCAAGAATAAGCAAGGCATTGATATTATGCTTCACTTCTGCTTCTTTCAGGTATGCTCCAAGCCCTTTGATTTTGCTCGCTGTTGTAGCGTTCTTATATCTTGCGAAAGTTGTTGGATTCGATGTGAATAGCGCCTCTTTTTCAGCTAGGACACTATCAATATACCTATTTAACTCTTCGGCAGTGTATACAGTTTCAGTACGGGCCGGTAAATAGTTGAAATACTGATAAGCAGTTCCCACTACGTTTCCAGTCGTATTCATGAACTGGCCGCCATCCCAGCTATAATAATTCTGACCTTGAGCCATGAAGCTAGGTGCAAATCCCATTGTATAGGATACATATGATTTTTTTACAGGGTCAAAGATCGAGTGGACTAATTCACCCTTAGAGTTAACAGAATAGTAGTTTCTGCCTTCGATTAGTTGTAAAGGAACCATCGAAACCTCTTCATGCTTGACGTAGACTGTTTTGCCCGCAAGAATTACTTTTACATAATTCTCTGTAGCATCCACGTATTTCATTTCCTGTCCAGCTGGCAGGTACGTAAATGAAGATGATAAACTAGAATCTTTGTATATATAAGTCAATGCTTTGCCAAGAACAGGCTTTGACCAAACCAGTCCAGCATTCATTTCTACTATTTGCTCATTAACGGTTACTACCTGGTTATTTGCTGTTGCTGCTGTTTTAGCTGCATCAAAGCTTGAATAAGTTTTAGAGCTGTAAACTAGTTCACCATTTGACTGGATAGTAGCCACTTTATAACCCGCTGCTCCTGCTTCACCTGGTTCTTCAGGAATTTGTGCTTCTTCCATTTTGTTTAGCATACGATAGATAAAAGCAGCTGCTTCCTGGCGAGTTGCCGTCTTTTTAGGCAAGAACTTGTATGTACCATCGCCATTTGAAAGACCCTTTATCAAACCATCCCTTGAGTTTTTAGCGACAGCCATTTTGAAATTGCTGTTGATTTCATTTGCATCGGAAAAATTCAACACTGCGTCTTCACGAGAAATTTGCATGTAATTAAACGCTCGGTCTATCATCGCCGCTGCCTGTTCTCTTGAGATCTGCTCATTTGGCCCGAAGGTTGTAGGTGTGTATCCCATGATAATACCCGCTGCTGTGGCACTGTTAATGCCATGTGCTAGACCAGATGATAGCGGGACATCAGAAAACACATGCGGACCTTCAGGTAATTTAAGTGCCCGTGAAATAAATGTCGCAAACTGTCCGCGGCTCACATTAAGATTCGGTTTATAGACGCCTTCTCCATACCCTTGGATCACTTTTTCAGCAATCATCGCGCGCATTTCTGTCTCTAAGGCACTGCCTGTAATATCGTCCTGTGCATAAGCCTTTGGCTGCTGATACGACAATAAACTGCTCACTGTCAACCCGAAAGTCAAGGCGAGCACACCAAATTTCTTCCTCATTCTTTTACCCCCAGATGTAATTTGCCTATTTTTCTGACAATTTTCTCTCTCATTCTACCAATTTATTTACAATTATAATAGACAATTTTCGAATATTTTATAAAATGGTCAAAAACTACTGTCTATTAAGTTTCTCACTTTATATATCGGTCATATTGCTTATTTTTTTAGACAAAATCCTATAGAAAAAGCTGGGAAATATCTTCCCAGCTTATCTTGCGTTGATAGAATTATAGATTGATGCGGCAAATGTCGCACGAGTTGCTTTCAGTGATGAGCCGTATGTGCTGCCGCTAAAGATTGTCGTTGTGTCGATTTTATGCATTGTCAAAATTGCATCATATGCCCAATAGCCAGGTGCAACGTCTGAATACGGTGCGCTTGCTGCTTGAATACCATGGTTGCTTAGCTTGAATGCTCTTTGGACGATTTTTGCCATTTCTGCTTTTGTCATATTGTTGTTTGGACGGAATGTTCCATCAGCAAACCCGCTAATGACTCCAGCTTCCTTGATTGCAGCGATATCAGCTGCGAATTGGTAGTTAGGCGAGACATCCTTGAATCCGTCAAGGGATGCAGGCTTCAGCTTTAGCACACGATTGATGATGGCTGCAGCTTGTCCTCTTGTTACCGGCTGTTCCGGCTGGAAAGTCGTATTGTCAATGCCTTTAATGACGTTTTGGTTGCTTAACGTACGTACAGCTTCATATGCCAGATGATCCTGCGGTACATCCTGATATTCCCCTGGCTGAAGGTTTACTTCTTCCAAAACTCTTTTTGCTCCATAGAATTTTGGTCCCCAATAGGAGCTGTCAAGTGAGTCTATTTTTATACCCTTGCTTGTCGTTGCACTTAGGAATTGATTGTCGCCTATGTATATCCCGGAATGGGTAATTCCCGCTTTATTATATGTTTTTTCGAAGAATACTAGATCGCCTGGTTGAAGTTCTGATTTGGAAACTGCTTTCCCGACGTTATATTGATCAGCAGAAATCCTTGGCATATCCACGCCTACTTGGTCGTAAACATAACCGATATATCCAGAGCAATCGAATCCGCTTGGCGTTGTTCCACCATAAAGATATGGAACTCCTATATATTTGTGTGCGATTTCTACCACTTGTTCTTGTTGTGTTGCTGCCATGGCTGTTTGGAATGGGATCATCGATAGTATTAGCGCTGCCAAGATTAGCTTGGATATGAACTTCTTCATCAGTACACCTCTGCCTCGTTGATTTTTTTGGAAGAAAATATCGTATTTTGCCTCATTGAGGCTATTTTACCAGAATATGAATGTTATAAATTTTACGGTTATATTACAAATCTCGCAAAATCGGTTTACAGTTTTGTAGAAAGGGTAATTATACTTGGTTCTGATGGTATTATTGTATTTAATTAATGAAGAACTTCGAGGTAGGTTTTGTTGGTACCTGTGAGTTACCATCTTTTACCCCTCGACAAAGTTCGACATTTTTTGCTATAACTTATATAAGTTAAGATTTTGGTTGGTAATCTATTTTGGGCTGCCAATCAGCCATTTGTTGACACCGATCTGGTAAATCGGTGTCTTTTTTTGTCGAAAGCGAGGGATTATCCCCTGGAAGAATAAAAGGCGCACATGAATTACTTCATGTGCGCCTTTGTTTATTGTTGGGCTTTAACACACTAACGCACCGGGGGTCAGACCCCCGGTGCGTTAATACTTTACTTTAGTGCTGGATTGTTGGCTTTGGACAGGAAGACGGAGTAGGTGGATCTTTGCATTTTTTCGTTTGGTTTGAAGGTTCCGTCTGTGTATCCTGTTGTGATTTTGGCTGCTGCTAGATTGTAGATTTGCTGGTAGCCGGCCATTCCTGCTGGGACGTCGCTGAAGCTTCCTGTTGGTGCGTTTGGCAGTTTGTATGCTTTCGACAGCATGATCGCCATTTCAGCGCGTGATACATATTCATTCGGGCGGAAGGTTTTGTCTGCCCGGCCGCTGATAATGCCTTGTTCGTACGCTGATTGTATAAATCCGGATGCGAAGCTGCTGCTCGGTACATCGGAGAACCTTGTCGCTCTTTGTGTGCCATTCAGCCCAAGCGCTCTGCCCAGCATGGCTATCGCTTCTGCCCGGGTCACATTATTTGCAGGATGCAGCTGGTTGAAGGCGTCCCCTTTTAGTATATTCACTGAATATAGGTACATCATGTTCCGGCTGTACCATACTGAGTTATCGAGGTCGGGAATCACCGGACTGGAAATCGATACAATCGTTTCATTTACTTTATCCCTAAGCATGGTTCCATTGAGCCATGGATAAATTGTATACTTTATTGATCCGCTTTTGCCATAATCCTCAAACGAAGCGGAAGTTGCTTTATTCGCGATTAACCTGCCATCTCGATAGACAGAATATGCTTGATACTTCTCTAATACAGGCTGCATATTAAGCTTGAGGGAACCCTTCCCTCCAGTGGTAAAGGTAATAGGTGCCTGAGACTGGTCTACAGGAACCTTGTCAGTCTGGACAAGTCCGAAACCATATAAACGATCTCTTCCCGCCATGCCCAGATCCTTCGCGTTTTTTTGTAAAAGAGAACGAATTTGATCATTCGTATAGCCTGGAAATTTTTCTTTATAGAGCGCGGCCATACCGGCAACGAATGGAGCTGCCATCGAAGTTCCGCTCATGGAACCATACCCTGATTTCACAAGGCTTGTTGGGATGGTGGAGTAAATCATTTCTCCTGGAGCCGACAGCTCGATTTCCTGGCCTGTTGCTGATGAAGATGATCTTCGATTATCTGACTTAGTTGACGCTACTGCGATAACGCTAGGGAATTTCGCAGGATACTCGACGTTTTCTTCACTTCCTGAAAAAGTCCCTTCATTCCCTGCCGCAGCGATGACCATGATTCCATTTGCATTGGCCTTGTCCACCATCGCCTTAATTCCCATGTCAGGATATGGTGTCGTCAAACTCATGTTGATAATATGAACACCCTTGCGAATGGCCCAATCGATGCCGGCCATGATCGTGGAGGTTGTGCCGTCACCATTGCCATCAAGTGCTTTTACTGCATAAATCTCCGCACCAGGAGCGACACCGACTATGCCAATATCATTGTTTTTCGCAGCAATGATCCCCGCTACATGTGTGCCATGTCCATTTTCATCAAGGTATGATTTACTGCATGCATTCACACTGATAGAGTCATCCAGCGTACAGACTCCCTCTTTAACAGACAGGTCGGGATGGCTGGAGTCTACTCCAGTATCAACAATGGCCACTTTTACCCCTGCCCCCGTTAAAGTAGATGGCACTTTGGCAGTAAGACTGATATTCGTGTGTCCCCAGGGGGTGGTTTGTGCGCTTGATTCAAACTTATTCTCTTTTTGAAAGCCGGTAATCTTACCAAGAGAAAGTAGCTCCTCAAGCTTTGCTAGTTCCATCACTACTGTGGCCGCCTTAATTGAAGCATAAGACTGAACGAGTTCCCCGCCATTTTCCTCAATCATTTCAAGGGCCATTTCGTCATTAAAGAATACTATGTAACGTTCCGGCTCAGCTTGCAGGTCGATAGTGGAAGCAAAAGATGGGACAGCTGCCGAGGTGATTAATACTAAAGTTAACAGTGAAGCAATCCAGTTTTTCATGCCATTTCCTCGTTTCCTTGAAAAGTCCCTTCTACTTAAAAAGCACAAGTGCCTTGTTCAGCCCTGACAAGCGCTGGAGCAAGACACAAATCGAAGTATAAAATGATTATACTAGAAAAGGAGCCTATTATAAGACTCCTTTCCTATTTTAATAGGTTCATATTATAAATCAATAAATAACTAATTCACATTATTATATAAATACGTTACGTTATAACCTTTTGCTTTGTAATAATCAAGAATGCCGAGGTAAATGGCTTCTGCTGCTTCCTGGCGCCACCATGCGGATGCAAGTTTCTCGTTATCTTTCTTATTATCAATAAATCCTAATTCCACTAGAACTGCAGGCATTGAGTTTTCACGGAGAACATGATAATCGCCATGATCGATTCCACGGTCGTACAGCTTCCATGCTGCCAACAGGCGATTCTGGATTGCCGCTGCAAGTCTTTTACTATCGGAATGGTACGGGTTCGTCGCTGATGTACCATAGTAATAAACCTCGGTACCGTTTGCCGATCCATTAAAGGCATTCGCATGAATGCTGACAAAAGTATCTCCGCCGACACTCTTCGCCAAGCTAACGCGCTGGGAAAGCGTTAAGTACACATCTGTTTCACGCGTTAACTTATAAGAAAAAGGCGTTTTAGCTAAAAGAGCTTTTACTTTAAGTGCTGTATCAAGCACGACTGCTTTTTCCTGGATTCCGTAACCTGATGCTCCAGGATCCTTCCCGCCATGACCAGGGTCAATGATGATCATTTCCTCATTCAAAGGTGTTGATGCAGGCAATGGTTTGTTCATGAAAGAAGGGTATGTGCCAGTTAGGTAAGCACCGTGCACAAGTCCTTCAGCTTCTGCTGAACGTATAAAAACCCAATCTCCTACTCTGTAGGCTGCTTCTACCTTAGTCGCGATCGGCAGCTCATGGACAATAGTGAAATTTGTCGATGGCCCCGTCCGGACATTCAGCGAATCTGCCTTGATCTGCAAATCTCCACCAAATTCAACTTGAGCGTTGATTCGATATTTATAATTGACCGCTCTCGCTAAAAAGACTGAGAAATCTGCTCTTTTAATTTTCAGGTCATAACCAAAGTTCCCTGGTGAGATCCCCTGGGCAATTCCTTTTTCCATAAGTGCATTTGCCGCTGAAATGGTATCCGATCCTCCATAGCCAAACGCTCTGTTAATGAGGAGGGCCATTTCTCCCCGCTTTACGGGTTGTTCCGGCCGGAATGTTCCGTCCTGATAGCCTGATATGATACTCTTTTCGACTGCTGACTGTATGTAGCCTGAAGCAAAACTCCCAGGGTCCACATCTTTGAACATCGTCGCTCTTTTCGTTCCGTTGAGGTTAAGCGCACGTCCAAGCATTGTAGCAGCTTCGGCTCGCGTCACCTCTTTATTAGGGTTAAAATAACCCCCTGTTCCATTGACTATATTTCCACCGGCAAGGTAACTGATTTCAGGATAAGCTCGATGCGAACTATCTACATCTAAAAAGGCAACAGCCGCTTCAGAGCTATTCGCTGTAAATGGCAGGATCAACAAAGCTAGTAAAATACTTGTGACAAAACGCTTCATTCGTCTGCTCCTTTCGTCTTTTTTTTACATTTTAACACATGGAAAACGTGCCTGAATCATCCAATTTAGCTAGAAAAAGGCGAAACATGTTACAAAAATTAGGAGAAAAAGAGTTAATTACTGATTTATCAACGTTTTCAAGACCTGAAAATGGAATAATTTACATGTTTCATATTAGTTGAAATTGGGGAAATTATTATATTTGGCTGTATTGGAAGAGTCTGGAGTAAAAAATAACAATATTTTCATGAAAAAATCCGCCTATTTAGCTATTAAAGCTCCTTGCCCGGTGGCTATTTTACTAGTGACAGGCAACTGCTATTAAATGGAAATCAACTTCCGATAACTGGCAGGTGCCTGTCAATTGTTTTATTGATATGCCAAACTGCTGAGTAATTGATAGGCCTGGTAATAGGCTGGCTGATTCCAGTATTTGACCATTCGGTCTACCATTCCTACACCTTGATAGACGATCAGGCTTTGGCCAGGAAGTTCGTATCTGTGGGCCATTTCAATGTATTGTCTGAAGTTCTGCAGCCCGGCTTCCATCTGGTGTGGGCCGTATTGGTCGATTTCAAGATTGATCCCGCTTCCATATATTTGGGCTTGCAGGAAGGCTCTGTGAAGGCGGGCTTCAGTATCGGTTAGTTTCAGCCTGAACGCATTTGGCTGAAGGTATGCTCCATCAAAGCCATAATTTTTCCAGTGCTCGAAGTTAGATGATGTAGCATGCGGTGAGTAAATGAACGCTCTGTCTCGTTCATGGATTTCATCCGCGACCCTGGTAATCATTTTCTCGTCTTCACGGTGCCCCATCGTTTCACTTAACCAGTAATAGCCCTTGAAATTAAGATTTTCGTAAGCTGCTACATCCCAAAGCATTTCAGTCTGGTCAATGTACCAGGAAACGATTTTCTCACGTTCCGACATGGAATTCGGATGTTCGTTTCCTTCGAGATCGACGATGGATCCCCCCATTTTAGGGTAAGGGATGGCGATATAGACATTGACCGTTTTGCCTAGGCCTTTCGCTGCTTCATTCAGGTTATTAAGCCCTCCTGCTTCGTCAAAAGTCTGACTGAGGTACCACCACCAATCTGAATAATTGGCGTTATTTTTAGCATGGGCCCCGAACTCACCTCCAGGATAGCTCCTCCCTAGAAAAATAAAGCTCTCGAATAAAGTGCCCCAGCTTCCATTTGGTGTGATATATGGCCTGAAGAATTCTGGAGTGAACATTAGATTACGCTCTGCGCCATTATAGATGAGTGTGCCGTTACGGATGCCTGTCTCGTTCAGTGCTCCTGTTTGTTCAGAAAAAGAGACCATTGAATTGCTCACTGGGTGAACGGTCGCTTTCGGATAGGTCATAGCCAGGCTGATAGCTTCCTCAGAATCTCTTACTGTGTGCAGTGTGATTCCATCCTGTTTAACACTGTACTCCAATGGCTTGCTGTAAATCCGCGCTAGGAATATCGAAAATTGAAGTCTGTTCACAGGCATATCCGGCCTGAACGTGCCATCGCTGTACCCGGTCGTTACATCATTGGCAGCAATTGCATCTATGTAAGGATAGTATGGAGATGATTGAGGCGCATCTGTGAATTTCGATTGCCCCTTCCCTTCATATTCAAAACCGACAGCAAGAGCTCTCGCCATATCTTTTCTTGTCAATGGCTCGCTTGGCATGAATTGACCGTTATCCAAAGTGAACATCCCTTTTTCGAGGCTGGCAAGAACCTCTTGATATCCCCTTGTCGTAACAAACATATCTGCAGGTACCGTTGCGGTTTCCCCTTGTGCCGTTAAATTCATTGCCCGTCCCATCATGACGGCTGCGTCAAGTCGGGTGATCGTCTCATTCGGTAAAAACTTTCCTGAAACCCCTCTGATTACTTCCTTTTCGGTAAGGAACTTAATTTCGTGATATGCCCAGTGGCTTCTGGTCATATCGGAAAATTCTGTTTCCGCGGCGGCTGCCTGTGTTGCAAACAAACTGCTGATGCCCATCAGACCGCCCATAAGTAATACTGCTAGTTTTTTCATAGTAGGTACCTTTCTTATTCTCACTATTTTTATTGCTCGATAATATTATTATCGACAGACACTGTAAAATTTTAACACAACTAGGGGTATTTCTTAGTATAAGTTTCCATTTTTTAATGACAGATAGAAAGAGATTAAGGTTACGGTTAGGGATAAATGCTATACAGGAATACTTTAGTGGCGGGGTTGGAAAGAGGTTAAGCTTAGGCGCTGTCGCGTGAAAATGAGGACTAAAATGCAGAAAAGACAGCCCGCGTTATGCGGACTGCCCGATTAGAAATATATATGGCAAGCTTCATGATTACACATGAAAGTTATGATATGTCGAGTCTTGTATCAGGTTCGCAATGCAACTGTATATTCCTGCTCACGATGTGCTTAGTTTTTGTAAGTGTCGATGATGTACTTCGCTTCCATCTTGCATGAGTAATCGAACTCTTTACCATGCTTTGTTTGGAGCTCTTCGATTTCTTCAATCTGTGCCGGAGTCGGCTCTTCATTAAAGACTTTCTCGATTGTTTCATTGATTTTAACAGCAAGTTCTTCATGGAAAACCGGATCAGCTTTCATTTCCTCACTGAGCTGGCTGTACCATGATGAAGAATTGATGATATATTCTCGCCATTCCTTAATGAAATCATTAAGGTTATACTTATTTTCATCCCAGCCAATTCTGCTCATATATTGCTCAAATGACTTAGAAATAGACCTGGAAATGCTAATTTTTATACCTGGAGCAAGATCTTTTAACATCCTATTTAAGGAACCCCCTAAACAAATACTATACTGCACAAAAGTAACATAACTACAATATCATAACTTCATACATAAATACAAATCGACATCATTCAACAGTTTATGGGGGTCAGACCCCCGGGGCTTTAAAGTGATAAAGTATGTTTTTCTCTAACTCTGTATAATAATAAAAAAAAGCAAATGGATATGCCTTTATAATGGCCTTCCATTTGCCTGGTTTATTTGACTACGGTATTTTTAAGATCGTTTTTGAGGTCTTCTACGATCTTGGCTACGGTGATCTCTTTTTCATTCATGCCTTTTTCATAAGCCCTCTTGATTACGTCAAAGAAAAGCTCCTGATTATATTCTGACTGCTTCAACTGTTGTTCCAATGACAAGACCCTCCTGATTACATTATGAATATCATATATAAAACTATTGAAATTGTAAATATAATTCCAGTTAATATATTTGTGAACAATTTTCTACTATTATAGTAGAAAATCTTTTCATACATATTACAGCCAGTTAACAATTAAGCACTCCAAAATTGAAATTAATTACCCTCTTGCTTTAAAGTATGAATTCCTTATTAAAAGGCCACTAAAATAGGCCTGTCTACTTACCATTTCAGGAACAATTGTATGTTAGTCCTTCCCTTTACCTCTTAAGTTAGTTATGTAAACATTTTTTCATGCATAGAGAACTACATGTCTTTAACGCATTAACCCGCCGGGGGTCAGTCCCCTGGCGGGTTAGTGCGTTATTGGGTTGCTGCTTTTTGGTGTTAATACAAAAACAACATGAGTACGGTTGTCAGTGCTCCAACCCAGATGGCAAGCAGAAAGCAGTAGCCCATGATGTGACGGATGTGAAGGCCTACGACGCTTAGAATCGGCAGTGCCCAGAATGGCTGTATTAAGTTGGTCCATGCGTCCCCCCATCCTACAGCCATTGCAATTGTCGCTGGATCCACGCCTAATGCCATACCTGCTGGAACTTGAAGCGGACCTTGCAGTGCCCATTGCCCGCCGCCTGAAGGGGCCAGGATATTGACTAATCCCGCTGCCCAATAGGTGAAGATATCAAAGGTTTCTTTAGTGGCAATTGAAGCCATTCCATCAATGATCGCTTGACCAAGGCCCGAACTGCCAAGTACTGCAATGATCCCGGCATAAAACGGAAATTGCAGAATAATTGGCGAGGTGGAACCTGCTGCTTCTTTAAAAGCCTCGCCGAACTGTCCTAGTGACCTATGGAAGAATAAACCTAATGATAAAAACATGATATTAATAATATTTAGATCAAGGTCACGCCCATTTACGAATTCCATGACCACATAAAAGAGACCAATTAGTCCTATGAGTATTCCCAAAACAGGGGTTCTTTCTAATTTAAGTGCAGGTGTATTTTCCTCAACATCCCCTGAGATTTTCTTCTTCGCCGGAACTTCCTTAGCAATATAAGGCTTTATATTTGTTTTTGGAGCCATTAGACATATGAGAATAGGCATCGTGACGAACAAGGCAAGAAAGATAATAATCGTAGACAAGCTAAAAATTGTTTCTGAAGTTGGTATAACTCCCATTACATCTGCCAGAAAATGATCCGGGGTAGCGACCGTCAAACCAATTGAACTTGATAATCCTGCAGTGTACAAGACTGTAGGTGAATATGCAGCCGCAACCAATAGCGGGAAGTGAGCCTGTTGATTTCGCTTTCCCACCTCTCTTACAAATATCGCTCCGACGACAACCGCAAGCCCCCAGTTGATGTAATACGCGCAAGCTGAAATCACAAATGTTAAAACATATGCTTTATTCGGGGTGCTTCCAAAGGAGGCAAGATATTCGAGCCCTTTTTTCACAAAAGGAACAGATGCCAATACCATGCCAGTCAACAAAAGAAGCACCATTTGCATGGTAAAAGCTAGATACACCCAGAAACCATCACCGAATGACTTGATTAGATCAGCTGGTTCTGTAGGGTTTGTAAAAAAGCCTATGACAAAAACGAATAATGTGAGAAGGACTGCAATGACAAACGCATCTGGCAAATAACGCTGGACTCCCCTGGACAGACGATCAGCAACCGAAGATAACATCCTATCAATCACTCCTTTCTTTTTTATAAAGTATATTTTCATTTAGGCAAAAGATGTCCCACTGAATAAGTTATTTCCCTTTAACGCATTAACCCGCCGGGGGTCAGACCCCCGGCGGGTTAATACGTTAGTGTTTTAAAACACGTTTGGCGCCCACGTATTTTGTTTTCCAGTATTTTGAGTCCATTGATTGGATGGAGACTCCTTTTGATACGGTTACGGCAATGAATTTACCTTTTTCCAGATAGATTCCTGCGAAGGAAACTCCTTTGCCACTTGTATTAAAGAAGACCAAGTCGCCTTCCTTCAGTTCTTTTTTACCGACTGCTTTGCCAGTTTTGTATTGCGCCAGTGCAGTTCGAGGTAATTTAATGTCTGCGGCTGAGTGGTCAAAAACATATTGTGTGAAGCCTGACGCATCGAATCCTTTTTTAGGATCCACACCACCCCATTTATATTTTACCCCCTGGTATAGCTTCGCTACTTCCGTTACCTCCTGGCCCCATGAAACGCTTGCACTTGCTTTTTGCCCCATTGATCCTAAGAAAGCCAGAGAAGCAATTGCAAATATGACCAACCCAATAAAAAATCTTTTTGTTACTGCGCCCATCTTTCCATTCCCCCGATTACTGTATGTTTTGGTTTACATACTGTTAGTCGGAGGATTTCCTGCCTTCGTTTCAGGGAATCGCGCGACAATAAACTCAACTTGTTTTTACATAATCAGCCTTTAATTCAATATTTCCCCCTCTTCAATGAGGCGAATTCACCCGATTGGCTTCTTCATTCGACAAAATTCTATTTTCCTCAAATATACCTTTGGAAATTTGTAGAAACTTGTTTTGTTTATTTTTTTGAAAAAGGCGGTATAAGAGGAATACAAAAATGAAATCCCAAAAAAATACATTACAAAAGGAGTGTTTTACATGAAGGTCAAAGCAGGAAGCTGGAGTATGTTAAGTCAGGAACAGAAGCTAATTTTATTAGAAGAGATCAGCAAGAAGGGACGAAAGCGGAAAGACAATGAGTGATAACCGTCGATATAAACAAGTGCCTGACCCCAGGAATTAACAACTTCTTAGATATGGATGTCAGGCACTAATATTTTTGTTAATTCAAATTCTGCTTCATTACAGGATACACTTTCACTTTGATCCAGAGAACAAACAGGACAAATGGAATGTTAAACAGCAGGCCCGCTAGCAGGAGCGGTCCATAGAATACGGCCCCGATTACAATGACAAAGGTGTACAGAAGCGGAATTAGGTAGACTGGTAGAAATAATATATTCATATAGACGAGAGACATATAAGTTGCTTTTGCGCGGTTTGTATCCGCATCTTTAGCATGCCCCCAGCACTCCTTGATCTCCTCCAAAGTCCGTTTAACCACATCAAAGAAAATCCTCAACACACTCCCCCCTTATAAAACATTTCGAATTTGAAATTCACCTTTAGATAAAGAACGCTTTCACACACTAAAGCAGTGGGGGTCTGACCCCCACTGCTTTAGTGTGTTGAAGCCTCTTTTTATCTTTTGAAGAAGCCTACCATTATGGATTTGAATATTTCTTTACCGGGCTCTTTATTGAATGTTTTTTTGTTCAGGATGCTTGGTTTTAGTTTGCTGAAGAATGGGTCGCCTGCTTTTTGGATTGCTTCTGGGTTTTTGACGACTAGTTCTCCTGGTTTGGCGCCTTTTTTCACTTCGACTTTGCCGTCGAGTGTCAGTCCTTTGGAGATCTTCCGTTTTTCCACTTTACCTAGCTCATTCAGAACATAGATGTAACTTGCTTTCTTCGTCTTTTCTACTGCTTCCTCAGGGACCGTTGCTGCATTCACGACCTGGTCGGTAACGACGGCAACCTCGACGTGCGTCCCTTTTATGAGGTCTGCCTGTTCATCCGTCAGCTCGACTTCATACGGGAAGCGGCTTTCAGTCTTTACTGATGGATCCTGCTCAGGATAGCTGGCGATGCTTGTCAAGGTTCCCTTTACATTCCCCTTGACCAGGTCCGATTTTACGAAGACCTCCATCCCCTCCTGGACTTCCTTCAAATCCTTTTCGGTAAATGCCCCCTCAACTTTGGGGTTGTCTGAAATAATGGTCAGGATGGGATTATTCAAATCATAGTTAATCTTCTTCACGGTGCCGGCCACTTCGCTGTTAATGCCAAGCTGGTCACCGCTGTCCTGGGAGTTTAATGTGTCGTCATATTCATCGATTTCAGCTTGGATCCTCGTTTTCTCACTCTTCTTATCGTAAATTTCTTTTTCAATCGAAACGTTCATAAGTTCGCTGTTGGAAGACCCGCCTGTATCAGATGTCCCATCACCGGCAACCGGAATGCTGTTATCTGTTGCTGATTCAGATACCGATAACAAGTACTCAAGCTGCTGGATCTGTTCGTCGATCAAAGCTGCTTCCCTTACAAGCTGTTGCTTCTCCATTTCCAGCTTGTCCCGCTCTGCTTCATTGCCGTCACCAGCATATTCGTACAAAGGACTGCCGACGTCCACCGGGTCGCCCTCTTTTACCAGGAAGTTCTTAAAGCCCCCTGGAGTGTCTTTGTAATAGACATGATGCTCCTCGACAGGGGTAACGACTCCCTCCGCCTGCAAGGTTTTAGTTAAGCTCTCTTTTCCGGTCGCTGTCCATTTGTTTATATAAGAAGAGCGCACCGCTTTGCTGTCATCTTTTAACGCCAGGTACAGATTTCCCGAAATAAATAGAACGCCTGCCGACATTAAGATCAGTGATTTCTTTTTCATCAGTGCACCCCCTTATAGAATTTTTTCGAATTGGATGAACGAAAACAGCGCCGAGAACAGCCAGAATATCAGATTGATTCCAATTACCAGTAACAGGACAATCCCCGGACGTTTCCCGGTAAGCATTTTGATGTACTTGTATTCTATAAAAATAGCCCAAATTTTGAATAGTGTAATAGCTGCCAGAAAATAGATGATGAAGTCATTATTCGTTATGTATTGTGCAATCACGCCCAATGAAAACGGTGAGGACGTTTTAATCAGCCCAATCCCCGTTGCGAGCGGGATGTTGATCACTTTTTCCAAAAGAAGAACAGGCATAACGTATAGCTGGACAGTAACAAATTTTTTCAGCTCAATATCTGAAAAAGTCCAGAAAAACAATGCCGGAATGAAAATCACCGCAACACCATAAAACAGGCCCCAAATCAACTGCCCGATCATGAACAGCAGTTTTTGAAGTTCATAATTTTCCCTTGAAACTGCAGTCAGATTTTTCGACAAATATTCAGAGCCGATGCCAAAATAAGCACTTATGCCAAAAATCAGTCCGCTAAGCAGGACCAGCATCGTCGTATTCTTCCAAACTCCAGGAACATACTCTGAATCTCGTAATTTATATGTATATAAATCAGGATAAAAAAGGCCGCGAAGCACATGTATTCGGTTCATCTTATGTCCCCCAGATTTTACTTGTATAGTTCATTTTATATGAAAAAAACCAAAAACCAAAATGAAAACCGCCGAATTTTTGAAGAATTACTAAAAAATTGTCAAAACGGGACGTTGGTCACTACTTCATTCAACAATACCAAGAGTAATCCCTGCATTTTTTAAATTGTATATCCCCCTCCTCTAACCACCTTTTTTTGGGTATAATAAAAGAATATGTTTTTTTGGTATTGAATTTAGAAATGCTGCATGAACGGAGGAATACCTGTGGCTGTCATACCTGATCACCAGGCACCGATTTTTAAAGAAGCTGCCGCAAAACTGAATACGATGCTGAAACCCGAGGTCGAGGAGGATGCGCGCCTTGTTCAGAAAGGGCTGATGCTCTATCGCCAGGGGACGGTCCACCATCTGAAGTATATGGTGAAGTCGATCTGGGCGACGGTCCAGGACGTGACCCCGGTTCGTGTATACATAAATGTTTCAGATCCTGAGGAGAGCAGCTGCACCTGCCCTGCTAATTCCTTCTGCCGCCATCGTTTGGCTGCGTTTTTTCAGGCATACAGTGATGTTTCGAGTGTTTCGGACTGGGTCGAAACCTGGCGCAAGCCTGCAAAGGAACAGCTGAATGCGGAAAAATGGGGACTGCAGCGCGCTAAGGATTTGGTAAAAAAGGATACCCGGGCTGGACATGATTATGAGAACTGGGCTGCTTCCTTTCGGGAGAGCTTCGAGGAGATCATCAGGGGTCAGGGCGAACCGAAAGCCTATGTTGTGCCTGGATTGTTCAGGTCCTATATTCGCCGCGTTGAGGTATCCGCTCCGCTGGAGGCCGTTTGGAAAAACCTTTATCTGATCGCCGCGTCGGTCCATTCCTTCAATTTGCTCACAGAATTGGCAGGCGAACTGAGACACGATGAAGAGTCGACAATGGATCGCTATTACCGGCCGCTGTTCGAGGATTTGTTCAATGATGCTGAAGAATACGTCGAGCGCCTTGCATATGGGACGATGCCGTTTTCGTTTGATTCTTTTTTGGAAAAACTGAAGGAAGAAACAATCGGTTTGACGGTGCCCGATGCCACTGTTGGCTATGACCGAATTGATTTATACCGTTTATTATGGGAGAAACTTTTCAAAAATGGCAGCTGGCGTGATGCCGAGCGGATGCGTCTTGAAAACTTTGGCGATGACAAGCGGGACCTGATCGAGGAAATTGCTTTGATCCATCAGCTTGTTTTAGCGAAGCAGGACGGAGAGGCGTTGAAGCGATTCACTGCTCTCCCTGTCGGCTCCCTTCCATATATGTTTTATTGGCTCGACGGTTTCCGCGTGCAGCGCGAATGGAACCGGATGGGCGCTTTCATTGAATATCTCGTCCAGCAGCTGCGGAATTACCTGAAGCTCCTGGGTGATTATTACGCTTGTAAAAAATTCACTCGTTATGCGCTGAAGCTCGTTGGGACGTATACGCGTGAGATTGGCCGCGGCGAGTTGTACGACCGGGCGCTGGCACAGGCGATGCCATACAGCTTTTACGAATATGAAGATTCCTTATTTGAAAAAGAACAATATGAACAGTGGGGCGAATTGCAGTCTTACTTCGGCTTTGAATATAATTCGATTTCAAGCGAGCGGATTAAAGTTTTACAAAAAGCAGCTCCTGAGGTATTGATTCCGCTGTATCACCAGATGATCGGCGATCTAATCGAGATGAAAAACCGCAGCAGCTATAAGCAGGCCGCACGCTTGCTGAAAAAACTGCGTACGGTCTATAAAAAACTGAAGCGCGTTCCAGAATGGGAAGAGTTTTTCGGAAAGCTGCTCGTGAGGACGAAACGGCTGCGCGCCTTCCATGAAGAATGTACACGGAGCAAGCTGATTGAGGTGGAGGAAGCATAGGGACGTATCTTTTGCTCCTTTAGTTTAGAGAAACGAAGGAAGCCTAGGGTGAGGCGCACCCCACTGCTCCTAGTTTGAAGCAATGGCGGCACTTTTTCCGATGAAATCATAATTATGTGTCATCCATCGGACTCATGGTGACCTCTTTTTTGGTGCAAATCGCTTTTTCGCGTCTCCATCGGGGCAATGGCGGCACTTTTTCGGATAAAATCACAATTATGCGCTATCCACCGACCTTATGGTGACCTCTTTTTCAGTGTAAACCGCTTTTTCGTGGCTCCATCAGGGCGATGGCAGCACTTTTTCAGATGAATTCATAATTATGCGCTATCCACCGACCTTATGGTGACCTCTTTTTCAGTGTAAACCGCTTTTTCGTGGCTCCATCAGGGCAATGGCGGCACTTATTTCGGTTTAAGCGCAATTATGTGTGTTCATAAATGTAGCCCCTGTAAAAAAAACAAACTCCCCAATCAAAGGAGGTGCTTTTGATGCTTGAGATTAAGCAGATTCATATAGATGTGATGCCGGTTGCGGGTGGGCGGTATTTTTTGAGTGCTGAGGACTTTGATGGTTTTGACCTTAAGATCTCTGAATGGAAGAAGCTGCTCTTTTTCCGCCATAAGGAGAGTTACTTCGGGACGATGCTGGACTCGGAAAAATGGGGTCCTGCCGAGGGAGTGACTTTGAGCGCCTGGCAGCTGGTGACGCTGTTCGGTGAGGAGAGCTTCAACCGGCTTGTCGAGTGGGAATGGGATGACCTGGGCGATATCTGCCTGTCGACGGCCCATGCGATTTATGATGCGATCCTCGCGAAGGAATGGCATCCTGATTTTACCCAGCTTGATGGCGAGGATTTCCGCTGGAAGCTTCCGGTGAGTGTGCTCGATGAATTTCATGAGCCATTCTGGGAGGAAACGTTGAAAATCAATGACGGTGAGCTTCTCGTGCGGAATTTCGTGGCGGACCTATTCCATCATGCGCTCGATTCTTACTTCCATGAAAACGAGACGATGAAGTATCTGCTTGGAGACAAGCTTGATGTTCTGCGGAAAAAGCAACTATCAGCTTCGCAGCTGGCTGCTTATTTTGACGAAGACCGATGGCTTGAGTGGATTGGCCTGAAGGAAAATCCGGCGCCGTTTTCAATCGGAATGCGTCTCGAAGAACCAATCGATGATCTTGGTGATTGGAAGCTCGGGTTATTTTTGCGCGGCAAGGATGAACCGATGCTGATTGAAGCACGCGATTATGAAAGCTATCCTGCTGGCTGGGACTTTTTCAGCGATAAGATTGAGGATGAAGAAAAGCGGCTTGCATCGATTTTCCCATGGATTGAGGAAGATGGCCGCCTGAAGTCCACCCTCACTGAGGATGAAGCGTGGATGTTTTTAACCGAAGCGAGCGAAACGCTGATTGCGCTCGGCATTGAAATCCTCCTTCCTTCCTGGTGGGAAGCGATCAAGAATGCGAACTTGAAGGTGAAGGCACGCTTGAAGGGACAGACTGGCTACCGCCGCTCGTTTGTCGGCTTGAATGCTATGCTTGATTATGACTGGCGTTTTTCAATGAACGGTGTGGACTTGAGCGAGGATGATTTCCAGCGACTGGTGAATGAAAAGCGCCGGCTTGTTTATCTGAAGGGCCGCTGGATCAAGCTTGACCATGGCTTCATCCGCCAGATCCAGGATTTGATGAAAAAGGCCGATAAGGAAGGCCTGCACATCCGCGACCTGCTGCAGCAGGAGCTGTCTGATGAGGAAGAAGGCAGTGAAGGACTCGAGGACCCAAGAGCGTTCGCGAAAATCCAGATCGAGCTGAACCGTCACTGGAAGCAGATGATGAAGCAGCTCTCGGAAACGAAGGAAATCCCGGATATGCCGGTGCCTGCCGGCTTGCATGGTGAGCTGCGCCCGTATCAGAAGCTCGGCATGAACTGGCTGCTGTTCCTGCGGAAATATGGATTTGGCGCCTTGCTTGCCGATGACATGGGGCTCGGGAAAACGATTCAGCTGATCTCTTATATCCTGTCGGTAAAAGAGCAGGAAAACGACGATCACTCTGCATTGATTATCTGCCCGACTTCCGTTCTCGGAAACTGGCAGAAAGAGATTGAGCGTTTCGCTCCGGACTTGCGCGTCCACCTGCATTACGGGCCAAACCGCCTGAAGGGTAGCGCTTTTACCGAAGAAGCCACAGCCTCTGATATTGTGCTGACATCCTATGGACTGACGCACCTCGATTTCGATGAGCTTGAAAGCATTGAATGGAGCAGCATCGCGATTGACGAGGCACAGAATATCAAAAATGCCGATACGAAGCAGTCGCGTGCGGTGCGAAAGCTGAAGGGCAAGCACCATATCGCCCTGACCGGAACGCCGATGGAAAACCGCCTGTCTGAGCTGTGGTCGATTTTCGATTTCACGAATCGCGGCTATCTTGGCAGCGCCGGGCAGTTCCAGAAGCAGTTCATCCTGCCGATTGAAAAAGAAGACAAGAAGGAAAAAATCAGCCAGCTTCAGTCGCTGATCAAGCCGTTCCTGCTGCGACGGACGAAGAAGGATGAAGAAGTGGCGCTGAACCTGCCTGACAAGGTCGAGCAGAAGGAATACTGCCCGCTGTCTGCCGAGCAGGCTTCGTTATATGAGCAGCTTGTGAAGGACACCTTTGCGCAGATCGAGACCTTGTCGAGCTTTGAGCGCAAGGGCTTGATTTTACAGCTGCTGAGCAGGCTGAAGCAGCTGTGCAACCACCCTGCTTTATATCTGAAAGAGGAGAATCCGAAGCATTTGGTCGATCGTTCTGCCAAAATGGAGAAGATGATCGAGTTGGTGAGCGCCGTCCTCGAACAGGAAGAAAGCTGCATCATTTTTACTCAGTATATCGGAATGGGTGAAATGATCCAATCCGCGCTGAAAAAGAAATTCGGCATTGATGTACCGTTCCTGAACGGCAGCCTGCCGAAGACGAAGCGTGATGAGTTGATCACAAAATTCCAGAACCGCGAGTTCCCTGTGTTCCTGCTGTCGCTGAAGGCTGGCGGCACCGGGCTTAACCTGACCGCGGCAAACCACGTTGTCCACTACGACCGCTGGTGGAATCCGGCCGTCGAGAACCAGGCGACTGACCGCGCCTACCGCATTGGGCAAAGCCGCTTTGTGCACGTGCACAAGCTGATCAGCACCGGAACGCTGGAGGAAAAAATCGACGCCATGCTCGAGAAGAAGCAGTCGTTGAACGACCAGATCATCCAGAGCGACAGCTGGATAACCGAGCTATCGACCGATGAATTGCATGAGCTGGTGTTTTTATCATAGTACCATCACCAGGCCACGAAGCTTTTGCTTTGTGGCTTTTTTTTACCTAAAAGGCAAACTAAAAATATAGCCGATATAGAAAAACAACTCTCGCATGAAAAACCGAACTTTACTATCCAGTGACTTATACACAGAAGTTTGTGTCGGGGATGAGTAGGATTCCTCCATTCCAGTGTTTTTGGCCATTAGCATGGCTCTTTTCATATGTAAAGGATCGCTGACAATCGTAAATGTCCTGAAGTTTTGCTGAACTGCAATTTCATAAGCGTAGGTTAAGTTCTTTTCCGTAATTCTTGATTTCGTTTCAATCAGGATGTCCTCCGGGTTAACATTGTTTTTAATAGCATACTTCCTGGCAACCTCAGACTCTGCGTACATAGCGCCCTCACCCTTGCCGCCGGTAAAAATGATCTTATCGACGTACCCATTCTCATAAAGCCAGATTGAATGATTGACCCGCTCGCGCAAAACAGGAGATGGCTCATCACCCCAGGCAGCAGCACCAAGCACCACAGCCACATCCGTTTTCACATGTTGAATCTTATTACTGAAAGACCAAATGCTGAACGCCGAATAGCTGATGAAAATAAATAGGACTAGTATTATGGCAAGCATTAATCTGACGCCGATTTTTTTGGTCAATTGAAATCAATCCTTTGGCAGGGTGTTTTTTCTCCATTTTAGAAGGATTATCCAGTTTATTCAAATAAATAGAAAAAAACCGGCTATAAAAGCCGGAAGCAATATTGAGGGTATATTGGAGATCGGGTTATTGAATTTCTCTCTTAAAGATCCTTTTTGAGGCTATTATGAGGAAAATTCACAAGTGATGTAAAAAATAATTCCGTTCATTATTTTCTTACGTATTCTTTTCTACTTGAATTTGGTCGTGGCGGTTCGGCAATGAAGGAGTAGACGCGATTGATCTGCTGTTCTTTGGAAGCGGTTTCGAGCTGGCGGACACGCTTGGTGAGTTCGTCGATCTTCTCATTGTTTTTTCCAACCATTTTAATCAGGCTGACAAGCAGCTTTTCGATTGAGTCGGTTTCATTATGCAAATGGAAGCTCCTCTCTCTGCGGTGCTGCTGGTACAGTCTGCGGCTGTTGAGGTGGTTGTGAAGCTTGCGGCGCTTCCCTCGTACTGGCCGGTTTTGTGCTTAAAAACCTTACTCCTTCAGCAACGACTTCAGTCACGTAGACACGTTTACCTTCCTGGTTATCATAGTTCCGCGTTTGGATGCGGCCGGTGACTCCAAGGACGGAGCCTTTTTTACAATAATTCGATGTGTTTTCTGCTGTTTTTCCCCAGAGGATGCAGTGGACAAAATCTGCTTCAATTTCGCCGCTGGCATTTTTGTAATGCCGGTTCACCGCAAGCGTTATATTCGATACCGCCTTGCCATCGGGTGTGTACCTGAGGTCCGGATCCCTGGTCAGCCTGCCGACTAGCGTTACTTGATTGATCACTTTTTCATCTCCTTTCTCCTTGATATCCCGATGATATTCCTTTTTAGGGCTGCGGTAAAATGGCGAAAATCGTGATTTGCCTGTAAAAAACCGAGTCAAACAGTCATGGGAACCCCGGATAATTGAGTTTTCTAACCATATCACCCTGCCAAAAATGATTTTTACCAATTCTGAAATTTTTCTTTCGACAAAATGGCTTTTTTTCGTTTTCGATTCATACTGTGTTATAATTTGGACAAGAATTACGGGAGGTGGTTGACATGAAGACGTTTAAGTTGATTTCAATGCAGCTTGCTGATGATGATTCTTTAGTGGATATCGAAATGAAAGACGGCCTGATTATCAATAAAGAGGATGAGAAAGGAACCTGGCTCGTCGAGGTTTTTGCTGATCATAAATACATTCCGTATTTCCAGGATGCTTGCGACAATGACAAAGAAATCATCGTTCAAGTCGTCATCACCAAACGGGAGAACGACCCGGCAGCCTTTTTGACCAAAGTTTGCTGCGTGAAGAAGCTGAAGACTCATGCCAGCATCCTCTTAACAGGCAAGCTCACCAAGCCGAAGAGCGATTATCCTGAAAAACTGCTGGAGTATCTGCTTGATAAAGGATTCAAGGGCGAGGAACTGCTTGCAGAATTCAAGGAAAAAATCATAACAAGGCCGCAGATTTTGCAGCCGAAAAAAGTGTAATGAAACTCCCGCTGACAGGCTGGAGTTTTTTTTTGCGAAAAAAGAGTGGCTAATTATAGTGGCAGGAATGACTGAGGGTTTCTCTGGGTATAACCCATTGGAGCTCTCCTTATCAAAAATAAATAGGCAGAACTGGCCCGTGCTTTTCGAGGTAAAATAAATGGGCAGGAATTTTCACACCTGCCCTTTTACCATTATTGATCGTTATTGTCTTCGTCGTTCATATCAAGTTGATCTTCAACAGCGTCTTCGCCTGGCTCGTTGTTGTCCTCCATCATGTCACCGTCGTTTTCAGTGTTGATGTCGTTGTTTTCGCCGTTGTTGTCATCCATCATGCCGTCATCGTCGACATTGCCGTTGTCATCCGCCGGATTCTCGATGTCCACATCATCATCTGGAGGAGGATCCTGGTCATTCGCACAGCCTGCAAGGAACATAGCCGATAGCAATGAGCCACCGATTAACATTAATAGCTTTTTCTTCATGAGTAAAAGCCCCTTTCATTAATAGGTATTTTTGAGACCTGTTGCACGGGTCTGCTGTTATATTGCCCACCAATGAAAAAAACTTGCATGTTTTTTTGTAAAAATTACCCGTTTTTTATGCAGATAAATTTTTTCGTGACATTGTCCAGAGGTTATGGAGCATAGTTTATCGAAAATAACATCGTTTTCCATAAAAATTGGACCTCTTATGGAGCTGGTAAAATTATTCTCTTAGTTTTAGTCGATAATTTCTCAAAAATGTCCGTTATTCTCCCGAAACTCATCGTGAATCTTTCACTTATCTTCCAAAATCTCTCGAAAACCGCTCGGAATCTCTCGTTTTTCCTAATTATGTAAAAAAGAACCCACCATGACGCGTTGGGTCCCCTTCTAAACTTATTTAATCGCAAATGTAATCTCTGCTTCACAAGCCAGCTCACCATCTACTGTAGCGACGGCTTTTCCTTTTCCAATCGGCCCGCGCAGCTTGATCATTTCCACCTCAAGGCGAAGCTGATCGCCTGGTTTAACCTGCCTTTTAAAACGGCAGTTGTCGATGCCGGCGAAGAAGCCGATTTTGCCGCGGTTTTCTTCCAGCTTCAAAACGGCAACTGCTCCAACCTGCGCCAATGCTTCCACGATCAGCACACCGGGCATGACCGGGTAATCAGGAAAATGGCCGTTGAAGAATTCTTCGTTTGCTGTTACATTCTTGATGCCCACTGCTCTTTTTCCTTCTTCGATTTCGACAATTTTATCAACAAGCAAAAATGGATAGCGGTGCGGGATGATTTCTTTGATTTGGGTAATGTCCAACATTTTTAGTACCTCCTACTAATACTTACTAACTATTGTACTAAATAAACCAAATAAAAAGGAAGGGAAATCTCCCTTCCTTCTGAAAAATTATTCTCTGTTAACCAGATCAATAATATGAGTCCAAGTTGACTTTTCAAAAACATCCTTCGCTTCGCCCCCGCCCATCACGGCATAACCGAACATGGCGCCCAGCACGATGCTTGCGGCTAACAGAAGGATCACAATCATAATCCGAAGCCAGATCGGAATAAGGCGAACCCGGATTCTTTTCTTTTTTTCGCGTGTCTTCTTGTTCTTTTTCACTTCTTCACGCGTTATTGCTTCTTGATTATTCTCGTTCAAAGCCATTTTGATTGTTCTTCCCCTCTTAACGGATTCCATTCACTAGCCCGAGCATTTGATCGGCCAATGTAATCGATTTTGAGTGGAACTGATAGCTCCGCTGTACATTGATTAAATCCGTCATTTCTTTACTCATATCTACATTCGATTGCTCGAGGACACCTTGCTGGATGGCGATTTGATTCCTCAGAGGGCCTGTCAGGTTCGTCATGACCTCTTCCTCCGTTACGCCAAGCTCAGCCAGATTGTCTGGCAATCCAAGCAGATTCGCCCCTTTTTGCTCTAAAAATTGAGGCTTATTAATCAATACTACACCAAGATTCACTTCTTGGCTTGTCCCATTGTACATTTCCGCTGTTAAAAGGCCTGATTGATTGATATTAAACTTTTTGACATTCCCAGTTATAGTGATTGGCTGGTTGTTCTCGTCAAGAATCGCATGCCCATCACTATTGACAAGCATTGACTCATTATCAGATAGCGGCGACAGGTAAAGTGCACCGTTACGTGTCAATCGCATCGCTGAGCTGCCATCCTCATTCTGGACCATCGCACGGTAAAATTGGCCTTCTGCCGTAAAAGCAGTATCCAACGGCCTGTCCGTCGTCTTGATATTGCCTTGCGTCAGATTCATCTGTATCTGGCCTAATCTTGCCCCATTACCCTGGCGAATATTAAATGGTGTCAGCCGGTTCTGCGGCTCAAGCGCATTATTAGGCTGGTTGCGATATTCCTGTACAAGCAGGTCGGTAAAAGACGCTTCCCTGCGCTTGTATCCGGCTGTATCGACATTTGCCAGGTTGTTGCTGATCATGTCCATCTGCTTTTGCAGCTGGGATAATGTATTGGTTGCGGTAAACATTGTTCTGTTCATATTTTATACCTCAAACCGCTTTCAGTATAGGAGAGCGATTCCTTTTAAAATTTGATCCAGAATTCTATAGCCTTCCGATTTCGTTCGCAGCCTTTTCCATGCTTTTATCATAAGCCTGGAGAATCTTCTGATTCGCTTCGAACGCTCGATAAGCTGACATCATGTCGGTCATCGTCCTGCTGATATCGACGTTGGATTGTTCAAGGAAACCTTGCTGAGTCCTGAACTGAACACCCGCAGTGCCAAAAGCAAACGGCAATTCGCCGCCATCTTCTGTGCGGAACAGCCCGTCGCCTTCTTTTACCATCCGCAGCGGATTATTCGCATAAGCAACACCAAGTGTAGCACTCTCGCCATTTTCACCTGTCAGGATCCCGCCTTCCGAGACTGTAAAACGGTCACTCGAGAGCTGGATAGGCTGGCCAGCTGAATTCAGCACATAGTGGCCGCTGCCAGTCGTCAAATACCCTTGCGCATCAATCGTGAAATTTCCATTCCTTGTATAACGAACTGTACCGTCCGTGTTTTGCAAAGTAAAAAACACCGAGCCATTATCAGGCATATTTATATCAAGCAGCGCCAAATCCGTCTTCCGTCCCGTTTCGCGCAAATCACCCTGGATGAATTTCGGAACCGCTTCCTGCATGTATACACCTGTATTGATTGTGCCAATCTCCCTGTTGAACGGCAGATTCAAGCCATTCTCTGTCGGGATTTGCTGCTTGTCGAAGCGCTGCAGCAGCATTTCCGGGAACGCCCGCATTCCCGCCTGGTCGGCTTTGTATCCCGGCGTATTGGCATTTGACATATTATTCGTCAGCATTTCCGTCCTGCGCTGCTGTGCAAGCATACCGGAAGCTACTGTATAAAAACCTTTGAACATAGTTCCACCTCACGAAAAGCGCAAGCGCCTTGGTCATCCCCGACAAGCGCTGGAGGGCCGACCGGTGAAGTCGTTCTTTGACTTCATTGGGCGGACCGAAGCGACCTCGAGGGGATAGGCGCTGGAGCTAGACAGTTATCTAATTTTAAATTCTATAACAGGGAATTTTTTCACTACTCTCTATTATAAGAAATATATCGGCAAGAAACATTAAAAATTTGCAGGAAAATGTAGGATTTTGGGTTTTATTCCAGAAAAATTGGGTAAAACCGAAAAAAAATCTGGAATCCTTCAGCAGTTTTACCGAAGCAATTCCAGATTTTTGTTTTAGACGATTCTGCGTCGACCTGCGATCCGGTCGATGTTATCAAGCATGATTCCTGTGCCGATAGCCACGCAATCCATTGGGTTATCGGCAATTAACACCGGAACCTTCAATTCTTCCTGCATCAACTGGTCGATGCCGTGAAGCAAGGCACCGCCGCCTGTCAGAATGACACCGCGGTCAATGATGTCAGCGGATAATTCAGGTGGAGTTTTCTCAAGCACTGTTTTAGCCGCTTGTACAATCACAGCAACTGATTCCCTTAATGCCTTTTCGATTTCTTCGGAACGAACCGTAATCGTGCGCGGAAGTCCGGATACCATATCACGGCCGCGGATTTCCATTTCCTCACTGCGGCTGCCCGGGAAGACAGTTCCGATTTGAATTTTGATATTTTCAGCTGTTCTCTCGCCGATTAACAGCTTATATTCACGTTTAATGTAATTTAAAATTTCAGCGTCGAATTTGTCGCCGGCCATTTTAATCGATTGAGACGTAACGATGTCTCCCATTGAAAGGACAGCTACATCCGTCGTGCCGCCGCCGATATCGACAACCATGTTCCCGCTAGGCTGGAAGATATCCATGCCAGCGCCGATTGCCGCAACCTTTGGCTCTTCTTCAAGGTAAACCTTCTTGCCGCCGCTCTTTTCAGCTGCTTCCTTGATCGCTTTCTGCTCCACGCTCGTAATGTTCGTCGGGCAGCAAATCAGGATGCGCGGCTTGGAAAGGAAGCCTTTTACGTTCAATTTATTGATAAAATGTTTAAGCATAGACTCCGTTACATCGAAGTCCGCAATAACCCCATCCTTCAACGGGCGAATCGCTACGATATTGCCAGGTGTACGCCCAACCATCTTGCGCGCCTCTTCCCCAACAGCCAAAACCTTGTTCGTGTTCTTATCAATCGCCACAACAGACGGTTCATTCAAGACAATTCCTCGACCTTTAACATGGATCAACACATTGGCTGTACCAAGGTCAATCCCGATATCCCTTGCAAACATTTTGCTTTTTCCTCCTTGACAAATGGCTGGCTGCGGCTGATTAAGCCTCGTGATCTCAGCTGACGAAAAGCCTCATCTATGTAAAAATAGATCGCGATGTCCGAGAATACACAGACGCTGCCGCAATCTGCGAACCATATTCTACCCTAATTGTTTATTTTATCACAACAATGTTAAATAAGTAACTTCCAGCTGAAAAATTTGAAACATTTTGTTTAAATTTGTCACAATTAAAAGGTTGAATAATTCAGAAGCACTTGTTCAAGTGGATAAAGAGGTCTTGTCCGTTTTTCCCCTTGATAAAAAGGCGGCAGCCTCCGCTATGTATTAAAGCAGAATCATACACGCCTTTTGTGGCGATGCCCGGCTTTTCTGGATCTAAGCTGGGCATTTTTCATTCTTATGTCGGCAAATTTCACAATGCTGAATTACGGTCCCTCCAATCTGTCTGTTTCAACCTTTCTTCATTTAACCGGCTCTTCTTCCCTTTCCTCTTTGCGGTATTTCATTTTCGTGGCTTCGCCGCCTCTCAGGTGACGGATCGATTTATGATAATCAAGGATTTCTTTTACTTCATTGGCAAGGTCAGGGTTGATCTCAGGCAATCTTTCTGTCAGGTCTTTATGGACTGTACTTTTGGATACGCCAAACTCCTTCGCTATGACACGAACTGTTTTTCTCGTCTCCACGATATACTTTCCAATCTTGATTGTTCTCTCTTTGATGTAATCGTGCACACCACTCGCCCTCCCTAAATTGGATGTGAGAAGTGTGAAATGAGACTCGCTTTTATCGGCTAATATTGCATTCCGCAAAAATTTCGCTGCGGCAGAAGGTTGGTCCTTCTGGATATTACTAAGATTAATCATGTCCCCGGCTGGATTCTCATATTGTTCAAACGATTCCTCACCTCAAACACTCTCTTTGTCGGTTTGTAACATTTTATTAGCTTGGTTGAGGATATATGCACGAAAAAAGCAATAGGGACAAGGTATTGTAAAGTTTTTTGAAAAATTCAACTATTTTAAGCAGAAAAACTTTCCTATATACCCATTTTTATGTACACAAAAACCTGTTTCTTCCCGAATTTCTGTTGAGGAGTGAATTTTTATTGGGGGAGAAGAGACTTGATTACCTACAGACAGACTAGAAAACAGAGAATCAGAGAGCAAAAACGCAAAGTAACCTTAAAAAGGAACAGAAAGCTGATCGGTGCAGCTGTAGCCGGTTCGGTGGCTGCGGGATTGCTGCTTGGTTTCGGCCAAAAGAAGACAGATGCGGTCGGATCCTTTTATACCGTAAAGAAGGGCGATACACTATACAGCCTGGCTAAGGAATTCGATACATCGGTTGAGATGCTTCAGGAAGTGAACTCACTATCAACAGATTTCATAAGAGCCGGACAGCAGCTGGAGGTACCTCTCGAGGCTGAAGCGGGTGTTTATATTGTGAAAAAAGGAGACACTTTGTTCTCCCTGGCAAAAAAATACGGGGTAACCGTGAAGGATTTAAAAAAGGAAAATAAATTAGTCAGTGATTCTATTTATGTTGGACAAGCCCTTTCAGTACCGACTCATGGTTTCGAAACTGCTGAAGGAATTTACATCGCCAATCCAGGGGATACGCTGTTCAATATCTCCCAGCGATTCGATGTCAGCTTGAAAGAATTAAAGCAGGCTAACGGGTTGAAGGAAGACATGGTGCTGATTGGCCAGCAGCTCGTCATTCCCGGTGAAATTGAATTCATGGATGCAACCATTTCCGGGGCAGCCGATAATTTCACTGTTGAGTTCGAGTCCGACGGGGATGCAGTTCCATTGAAGGTTTCCTATAAAACAGCACGGAAATATGAGGAGCTTGCTGGGCAGCGGGTCCTCGCTTCTTATAAAAATGGTGCGTTGATTGATATGCAATTAAATTGAAATGGTTAGAAAAAGATGCTTGGAGTACAGAGAACTCTAAGCATTTTTTTGCGCTCTAAAAAGGGCATCCAGTCATTATTTGTCCATAGAATTATTTATGAAAAGATAAATAGTGTAGTATACAAATGTCAAAAAAGATACCATATACAAGTTGGAGAAATCCGTTTCACCATAAACCAAGTATGTAAAACCTATCCAGCCCAATACTCCACTTAGAATCATGAAGAAAATATGCTTAAGATAATCGACAAATTTTCCAGTTGCAGGAACAGGGTTCATTACCACTGAATATATAACTCCCCCTATTAAAACCAATGGAATCACAAAGAATACCATCGATATCAAACTCGTCAGTAACGTGGAGAACACTACCTTTTTTAGCCTATTTCCTATCATATTTCCTTTTGCCCCCATACTAATTACAAATAGTATCCAGAACCCCTCAGGATTTTTAACTATACACATTTTAATATATTCAACTTAACATATCGACTATTGGCGTTATGAAACTCTTAATTAATGGTCTCAATAATGGAATATCAACCAAAGAAAAGAGCAGTTCCATTCCTTTTGAACTGCCTTGTCGTAATTCATAACAATTTCCCAAGACAAAGAGGAAAGCTGCTATCACCCATTCATAACTGCATTGATCACATATCTCTGGGAGATTTACATTGTTTTCAATAAACTGCTTCAACCTCGTAGCGCTAACCGATATGCCTAGTTTCCATCAAACCTGCGTCGCACGTATCGCCAGACGATATACATTATTTCCAGTAAAGCGCATTAACCGCGTATCGCTAGCCGATATGCATTGTTTCCAGTAAAACTGCATGCGCCCTATCGCTGTCCAATATGCCTTATTCCCATTAAAACTGCATCGAACGCGCCTGGCTTTCAGTGGCCTTAACGAGCTCGCCCCAGGTGGAATGTCCTCGGTCCTTGAACTGCTGCAGCAATTCGGTGAACAGATAGGCTGTGGTCAATGCATCGCCTACTGCGCTATGGCGGTCATATATACGTGTGCCAAATGCCATCGCATATCGCTCCAGGTCACGCATATCGTAGGACGGGGCTATGAATCCGATTAAATCGAGCGTATCGATGGTGAACAGTTTTTTTAGCGCCAGCTTTTCACGCTTCAGTTCACTTTTCAACACAAGGTGATCGAAGCCGACATAATGGCCAACAAGGCATACTGCCGCGTGTGACCCAACGTAGTCAAAGAAATCATGTATCGCCTCTGCCGCCACCGGTGCTCCAGCAACTTTTTCATTCGTAATGGATGTCAGCTCAATTATTTCCCGAGAAATTTGTCGCTCCGGGTTTACATATGTCTGAAAACGGGCATTTTCCATCACTTTCATCCCACTTACCGGAACAGCACCAATTTCAATCAGCCGGTCTGTGGTCGCCACCTGGAATCCAGTTGTCTCTGTGTCGAAAACAATAAAAGTCAAATCATCGATTCTAGTCGATAAAGGGATTTTTTCGTACGTAAGCGGGCAGGAAATATTCTTTCGTTGAAAAAACATACAAGCCTCCTCTCAAAGTGCCTGTCTTCAAGTTTCTAACTGACATCAATGTCTATAGCTTCTCCGCCAGATCTCAACAGGTTTCTCTCTATATAAGTTGAACTAGAAAGTTTACCTTTTCATTTCGCTCCAGGTGCTTCGCTTTCCGCGGGCGGCCTGGGAGCCTCCTCGGCGCAAGCGCCTGTGGGGTCTCCCACTGACCTTTTATCCCGCAGGAGTCTTCGCACCTTCCGCTTCATTCAATGGGTAATTCTTAAGTTCAACTTATATAATGAGCGGGGGCCGTACCTGTCACCAACAGAATTTTGCCGAATCTCTTTCTAGTGACCGTCGCCGTGTATCACCACCTAGATATCGCATATTCCCTGGTCCCCATCATTCCAGGCCCAAAACCCATTACACCGAAAATCTAGCAAAAACCATTCCCTGCAGTTCGCGAAGTGTTCGCAGGCTCAGGATGAGTTCATCCTTTTGTCTGGTAGACATGGTGGTGAATGATAGGATGGAGCTCCCACCTTTATTTCCCCACCTTTGCCTGATATAAAGGTCAAGCACATGGTTGAAAGCCTCTTTTAAATCTTCCGCGAATCCTTCGGTAAAAATCCCTTTGTCTTTCAAACTAGCGATCTTCTCCAATGGTGTTCCAGGGATTCCTCCGTAATAGAGCGACAGGATTTGCAGGCTGTGGTGGAAGGGGAACAAAATCTCTTTTTTCATATCGATGCTTTTCCGGCCGAGCTTGAACAGGGCACGGATCGGTTCGTCCAGCGTCGGAATTTCCTGCTCTCTTTCGGCCTGGACCATCCGGTAAAGGAAGATTTTCGAACGGTCGAGCAGTTCGGCGATTTTTGCTTCGAACTCCTTGTCTAACGCTTCACTTCCTGCCACGAAACGATAGGAAAAGAAGTTATGTGCCAGTAGCAGGTTTTCATTTGTGGACTGCAGCATCCATTTGCGTACGCGATCCTGCCACTGTAGCAGCGTTCCCCTCCACTGCTCCTCACTCGACATCATCAAGCCCTTGCAGCGCGAGTAGCCGGCTGCCTCCAGCTTTGCAGTGATCTCTGAACCCAGTTTTTCAAAATAGCCATGCTCATTCGTATCCCCATACACAAGGAAATGATCCTGGTCTGTCAGCATAAATTGTTCCCCGCGGCCGGCAGATCCCATTAAATAAAACGCAAACGGAGCAGGTGGCTCAAGCCCTTTCTTGCGGAGTGCCGCAAGAGACAGCTCGACTGCCCTGCCGATCAATCTGTCGTATAGCTTTGTGATGATATCCAGCAATGCTATAGCCGGAACACGGTCTCGCAGCAGCGTTTCGGTCATTTCATAGATTGCTGCCTTTACCTCAGGCAAATTGTTTTCATCGGCCTCGTCAATCTTCTTTATCGTCCTCATTACACTGTCATTCTTTTTCCGGAGCAAATCGGTCAGTGTGACTACCCCGGAAATCTCCCCCTCATCGACCACGGGCAGATGCTTGATACCGTTCAGTAAAATTTTAGATAAGGCATCGTAATAGTAAGCGAACCTGGATATCGTCACAGGATTTTCCGTCATCACCAGCCTGGATGGACTGTCAAATGGAATGCCCTTTGAAACGACCCGGCCTACGATATCCCGTTCTGTTATGATTCCTTTCAGCTCACCATCCTCGACCACCAGTACAGAACTTGTTTTACTTCCAGCCATTCTTCGCGCTGCTTCCTGAATGCTCGTGTCAGGAGTAACGGACGCGATTTTATCACTCATCAGATCCTGAACCCTTGCTAAAATCGTTTCGCCCTCGCCAATTCCCCTGGCCATTTTGACCTGCTCGGCAAGGGACCCGTACACATCCCTCAGCCTGATTGCGACCTGGGCCAGCAGGTAGTCATGGACATCCTGGTCTTCCCACCTTTTTGCCAGTACGGAAAAAGGGATTAGCAGTGCCCGGACTTCATCTGCAGCCCTTACTCCGACATTTGCCTGCGTTTTTTCGGCACTCGTCAACCCAAGGAACTCTGCCAGACTTGAAAACCCTACAATTTCGCCTTTTCGGGTGACTTCAAGAACTTCCTCCTGTCCGGCAGCATTCTTCACGACCACCTCGGCATTTCCCTGTAAAATCAACAAAAGCCCCTGACGAGTCGTGTCCGCCTTGAGCATCATTTCGCTTTTTCCATAGGTAAGAGTTTCACATTCCTCGACATGGGAAAGGGCCGTGCGTTCCTCCACCCCCTGGAATAGGGGGTGGAACTGCACAGCCTTCCAAATTTCCTTATACTGATTTTGTTGCATCGTCATTCATCCAAACTTCGCCGTTCTTATAGGTCATCTGTTCAGGATAACGAAGGTCGAGTACTTCCTCCTGAATTTTTTGCGAAGGTGCTGGAGTAGCAAGCGATACAATGACATTCGCAAGGATTGCAGCTGTAGCGCCGAATACGCCGGCACCTGTGTCAATGATGCCAAGGATCGTGAAGCCGCCATACTTTGCCGCGAAAATGTATCCCAATGTCACCGCAAGACCGACGAGCATACCTGCAATAACACCCTGTGAATTTGAACGCTTCCACCATACACCAAGGATCAAGGCCGGGAAGAAGGTTCCGCTTGCCAGAGCGAAGGCCCATGCAACGATTTGCGTGATTGCTCCAGGAGGATTAAGCGCAATGATTCCGGCAAACAATGTAGCGACAACGATAGAAATACGCGCTACATTCAGACGTGTTTTTTCCGTAGCGTTTGGCTTCATGACACGGTAGTATATATCGTGCGCAAAAGCCGAAGAAATCGCGATCATTAAGCCGCCGGCAGTTGAAAGAGCCGCGGCCATAGCGCCTGCCGCTACAAGTCCGATGACGAATACGCCAAGGTTTGCGATTTCCGGTGTCGCCATAACTACGATATCGTTTGAGATGATCAATTCACTCCACTGTAGGACACCGTCGCTATTACCATCGGCAACCTGCAGCTTTCCTGTATCAACCCATGTTTTCGTCCAGGCAGGAAGCTCACTGATTTTGCTGCCGGCAACCTTTGTCATCAGGATAAAGCGTGAGAATGCCGCGTAAGCAGGTGCTGACAGGTAAAGCAAGCCGATGAAGAGAAGTGCCCATGCACCTGACCAGCGTGCAGCCTTCATCGTTGATACCGTATAGAAACGGACGATGACGTGCGGAAGTCCCGCCGTACCGGCCATCAATGTAAACATAAGAGCAAGGAACTGCCATTTCGTGCCGTTAGTGAATGGCGCGAAGTACTCGGAGATCCCAAGTTCACGGTCGAGCTCACCCATTTTGCCAACCAGTTCACCGTAGGAAAGCCATGGAAGTGCACTGCTAGTTATCTGGAGAGACATGAAAATGACCGGAATCAAATAGGCAATGATCAAAATGATATATTGTGCAACCTGTGTCCACGTAATCCCCTTCATACCGCCGAAGGCAGCATAAGTAGCGATCAGGACCACACCGATCATCGTGCCGAGCTTCGCATCGATTTCGAACAGTCGCCCGATTACCACACCGGAACCGGAAAGCTGCCCGATCGAGTAGGTGAAGCTGATGATGATCGTTGAAATGGCCGCAATGACGCGTGCCGTGTGGCTGTTGTATCGGTCACCGATAAATTCTGGAACCGTGTAGCGGCCATACTTCCTGAGCTGTGGCGCAAGCAGGAAGGTCAACAGCAAATATCCGCCCGTCCAGCCCATGATATACGCAAGGCCGTCATAGCCGAGCAGCATGATCGTACCGGCCATCCCGATGAAGGAAGCGGCACTCATCCAGTCAGCGCCGATCGCCATCCCATTAAAAATTGGCGGAACGCCGCGGCTGGCAACGTAGAAATCGGACGTCTGCTTAGCTGTATTGTAAATCGCAATCCCGATATACAAACCAAATGTAGCTAATATAATAGATAATGAGACCAAGAATTGTGTATCCAAAGTTCTCCCCCTTATTCAAACGCTCTTTTTTACTTTCTCCGTGACTTTAGTGATCCAGGCTCTTTCCTTCGCTCAGCTTGACGTTCTTCTCCTCATCGATTCCATACTTCTTGTCGATGCCATCGCTAAGTTTGGCGTTGACAAACAGCAGAATGATGAACGTGACCACTGCCCCCTGCGCTCCCATGAAATAGTGGAACGGGAAGCCGCCGATTGAAATCTCGCTCAGTGGTTCGGCAATCATGACCGCGCCGAACGAAACGAGGAACCAGACGATGAAATAGATGATCATGTTACGGGTTTTTTCACGGAAATACGCGTCAGCAACTGACTTATCAATTTTCTTCACATTTACACCCCTTTGGTTTTGCTTATCCCCTTTGTATAATCCTTCATGAATGACAGACACAGCCTTACATTGAAAGCTTTCTTCACTCCCTTATTTTTATAAATTTTAATTATATGAACCTTGCGCCAGGCAAAGTTGATACTTATGAAAATGAATTTAACTTTGAGTGAATTAACTTAAGCTGAAGATGAATTTAACCGTTTCAAAAAATGGAGCCGGTACCATGATGATTTGGATGAGGAAGTAGAGAAATATGCTCAGGAACGGGACTGCCAGGTAAATTAACTTGTTTTTTCTTAAACCCATGAAAAGGCTTATGCCGGTAATCACCAGCAGGCCAATTAGAATGATCACGTTGATTCCTCCTGCGTAAAAGTTTTTTGCATATATATGAATAATTATTTATTTAACTAAATCTTTAGAAAATTTAATTTAATTATCCATATAATGTCCAGGCAGGTCAATACGTTATTTTTAAAAAATGTAATCGCTTTCTGTGTCGATATTTTTCAGACCGTGGGAAATACGTTAGTCACAGTAAGGGTTTGACGGAGTCTAAGGTATGGGAGTTTGTCGAAAAAAATTTTTTAGCTTGTTTCCATAGAATTGCTCTGTTTGTAATGATTTTCAGAATAGTAAAAGGAACACTCGCCTTTGAGTGTTCCTTCATAGGAATATAATTTACCAGCAGGCAATGGCGCCGTCGGTCCGCATTTCGGTTCCGCCGGTCAGGACGCCGGTTTCTGGATTGCGGACAATGACCTGGCCGCGGCCAAAGCTTCCGCCATCATATGCTACCTTCAACTGATGTCCGCGTGCCGCAAGCTCCTTGACGATATGATTTGGGAAGTTGTGCTCGACTTCGATTTGCTTGCCGCTGATCCACTGCCAACGCGGTGCATCAAGTGCAGCCTGCGGATTCAAGCCAAAGTCGATCATATTCATTGCCACCTGGACATGTCCCTGCGGCTGCATATAGCCGCCCATCACGCCAAACGGGCCGACAGCCTGGCCATCCTTTGTGATGAAGCCGGGAATGATCGTGTGGTATGTCTTTTTGCCCGGAGCCAGCGCGTTCGCATGATTCGGGTCAAGCGAGAAGTCATGACCGCGGTTTTGCAGGCCGATTCCCGTGCCAGGAACGACAACACCTGAGCCGAAGCCCATATAGTTGCTCTGAATGAACGAAACCATATTGCCTTCGCCATCGGCAGTCGACAGATACACCGTTCCGCCTTTAGGGAGCTGGCCAGGTTCAGGCATTCTCGCTTCATCGGAAATTTTCGCACGAGCGTCCTCCCCGTACTCTTCTGACAGGAGGTCTGCTACCTTCGCCTGCATTGTCTTAGGGTCGGTCACATATTCCTTGCCATCCGTGAACGCCTGCTTCATCGCTTCCAGCTGAAGATGGACACCCTGGACGTCATCGCGATGGGTAAACTCGTATCCTTTTAAAATATTCAATGCCATCAAGGCAACGATTCCTTGGCCGTTCGGCGGGATTTCCCAAACGTCATGACCGCGGTATGAAACAGAGATCGGTTCCACCCATTCAGGATGATAGTTTTCAAGGTCGGATTTACTCAGGAATGCTCCTGCTTTTTCAGAGGCTTCAGCGATTCTATCAGCCAGCGCACCCCTGTAAAAGCTTTCCCCATTCGTTTCGGCAATTTCCTGGAGTGTGTTCGCATGGTCCTCCGATTTCCACATCTCGCCTGCTTCAGGAACTCTGCCATCAGGAGCGAAGACACGGAACCACTCATCGTACTCCTCGCCCTGGAAGCGAGTCTTGTAGGCATTATAAGCACCCTTCCAATATTTTGCGAGAATAGGAGTCAGCGGGTACCCATTGCGCGCATAATCAATTGCTGGCTGCAGCACTTCCGTAAGCGGCAGGCGCCCAAATTTTTTCGATAACTCCGCCCACGCTGACGGCGCTCCCGGTACCGTGACCGGAATCCAGCCATGCGAAGGCATTTTTTCATGGCCAAGCTTCTTCACTTTTTCGATTGAAATCGATTGTGGAGCAGGACCGCTCGCATTCAAGCCATATAGCTTGTCTTTTACCCAGACAAGCGCGAACGCGTCGCCGCCAATGCCGTTGGACGTCGGCTCCACAACCGTCAGGCATGCCGCCGTTGCGATCGCAGCATCAATCGCGTTTCCGCCCTTTTTTAAAATATCAAGCCCTGCCTGCGCAGCAAGCGGCTGTGACGTAGCAACCATCCCCTTGCGCGCCACCGATGCCATCCGCTGAGAAGGATAAGGATATGTATGCAAAGACATTTTGATTCCCCCTAGTAATTTTCGTCTTACGAAATATTATATCAAAATAATTGAAAATTCTAAACAAAAATCCAAAAACAAAGCCCGGCCCGAATCGGCCGGACTTTCCTACATTCCATTCTGAAGTCTTAATTCATAAAATTCCTTCACTCGGGTCACGACATCCTTTGACCCGGAATCCTCGATCATCATTGCGACGATCATATCGGCGGATTGCGGGTTATAGGCGACGAACCACCCGAGCTCCCGGCCCTTATCGCCCTGCTTTTCCTTGATTTCTGCTGTGCCCGTTTTACCGGCGAGCGGATAGTTGGCGATCAGGCCATTGTGTGCTGTTCCTTTAGGATCGGTGATGACCTTTGTCAGCATGTTGCTTAGAGCCGCTGCATTGGCTGGGCTGACCAGGCCTTCCTGCCAGATTTGTCCCTGTTTATCTTCCATATTCAAAATTGGTTTAATGAGGTTGCCCTCGTTGACGAATGGTGAATACGTCGCTGCAAGATGCAGAATATTCATTTCAACCTGCCCCTGCCCATAGGCAGAGTCCGCCAGGCTGATTTCGCTGTCAATCTTGCCGATTTGCGACGGCTCGATCGGATAGAGGTATTCCGGCTGATCTTCAAAGCCGAATTTCTTCAACCCTTCTGTAAAAGTATCCTGACCCATTCCGAGCGCTGCCCTCGCAAAGTAAATATTATCCGAATAGACCAGCGCTTTTTCGAGGTTGATGCTGCCTACCACATTGGAATATCTCGTCACTTTATAGCCGCCCCATGAAGCGTCCTTACTCCACTGTTTCCCGGTGATTTCAAAAGCAGTATCCAACTGGAGCTTTCCGCTCTCAAGGCCGATTGCCGCTGTGATCGGCTTGATTACAGAGCCCGGCACATAAGTCATCTTGAATCTATTAAGCGTCGGCATGAGCGGATTGTCTTCTAGCATTTTCCGTCTGTTTTGCGAGATTCCGAGTGCCATTTCATTCGGGTCGAACCCGGGCGAGCTGACCAATGCCAGCGTCTCACCTGTGGTCGGATTGATGGCCGATGCTGTGCCTGCTTTTCCTTTTAGCTGGTCGTATAATTGCTGCTGTGCGACAACATCGATCGTCAGCTGGATATCCTTCCCATTTTCCACTGGCTTTTCAGCAAGCGTCTTGACCGTTCCATCCTCTTTTACAATCGAGATTCTGACTCCGTTTGTTCCTTTTAACTGTTCTTCGAGAACCTGTTCAAGGCCGCGGCGGCCGATTAGGTCGGTTGCGGTGTAGCCTTTACCCTCCAGTTTTTCCAGGTCATCGGCGAGGATTGGGCCGACATACCCGATCAAATGGGACAATGCCTCTCCGTATGGATACTCACGGGCACCGACCATCTGACTTGTCACGCCATTAAGTGCAAATAATTTTTCATGAAGCCCTTTATCTGTCTTCGAAACTTTTTTCAGCGGCACGAACAATTCAGGTTTTACCCAGCCGGCATTCATTGCCTTGTTGATTTGCTCCTCCGACATGTCGAGCAGCTCCGCAAGCTTGGTGATTGTCTGCTCTTTTGGCTCCCCCAACTTGCCAGGGACCACTCCGATCTGGACAGCCGTCCCATTGATCGCGAGTCCATTCCCGGCGCGGTCAAGGATGCTGCCGCGTTCTGCCTGAACATTTTTGAAGCTGATTTTATCCCCTGCTTCGAGCTCTGGGAAAATGTACGTCGTATTCCAGTCGACATACCAATTGGTCTCATCTTCACGTTCTTCTTTTACAAGAGCAGCATTATGGTCGAATTCGATTGGACCAGCAGCGCTGTTCATTTTAGCCGAAAAAGGAAGTTCTGCATTTGCTTCATGCTCCTGCTCTTCTTCAGGCTGATTGTAGCTGACCTTCAGCTCGCCGATCTCTAAATCTTTGTAAATTTTATTATAGCGAGAGACGAAATCCTCCTTGGAGATGGAATCCTTCGCTTTTTCTGATAAAAATCCATACATCTCATCAAACTTTTGATCATTCCAGAGCTTTACGTATTGGGAAAACCGTTCTTCGGGAGTCGGCTCCTTGCTGCAGCCGGAAATGATGGCGGCAATGACAACCGACAAAAGTATTAATAGTACCCGTTTCATATGTATCCCTCCTCTTGTCTGATTTTACCATACAATTTCCATTTAGATAAACCTCCGGCTTTCTTAAAAATTTCTATTTCAATACATTAGAGCTATTCTGATTAATCCAATAAAAAAACCCGCCTTTATAGCAAGGCAGGTTCGAGAATTTAGATTTTATTAAGAGTTGGTTGAAGTGTCAGAGTCAGTTGAAGAGTCTTTGTCTGTATCTTCTCCTGCATCCTTATCTTCGTCTTTTTTATCAGAGCCGCCTTCAGCAGGCTTGTCTTCCGCTGGAGTTGTGCCTTCAGCGTCTTCCTCTGATGGAGTTGTGCCTTCAGCGTCTTCCTCTGAGCTTCCTTCCACATCTTCTTCGGCAGCATCTTCAGACTTGCCTGCATCTGCATCAGAAGAAGCTTTCTCTTCTGTCACATTTGCGTCCTGCAATGCGCTTAGAGGCTTGTTGAAGTACTCATGCGGATTGACTGGTACATTGTCCTTGCGGATCTCAAAGTGAACGTGGTTGCCAGCCTTCTCATTGATCAAGCTTGTTCCGGATTTCGCAATGACTTGTCCTTGCTCAACCTGGTCGCCAACCTTAACTTGGTAGTCTTTCACTGACTGATATTGTGTTACAATACCTTTGTCATGCTCGATTTCAATGACATTTCCAAGCACTGCGTCTTCCATGACATTTTTGACGGTACCGCTTAGTGATGCGATTACATCAAATTCCTTGCCATCTTTTGAAGCAATGTCTAACCCAGTGTTCGGATGGTACGTATTATCATAGAACACTAGAGCTGCTTCTTGCTCAGCCGCGTCGCCGTCATTGTCATAGAATTGCATTTGGACGACTGCATCGTCTTCATTCACCACTGGCATTACAAAGTTCTCCATCGCGCGGTTCACTTCAACTGCTGGCTGGTCATTCATCTTTTTGCCAGGCATGTCAGTCGCTTTGTATTCCGACTGATCCAGCTGATCGGTTCCGCTGTTTTGATACCATAGGACACCAGTTAGAATGATTGCGGCACTAGCAATATAAACTGTTGGATACACCCACCGCTTCTTGAAAAAGCTGTTCTTGCTTTTGTCTTGAGAAGATCTTTTTTCTTCCTCTCTCATTTTCATCACCTCAGCAATCAGTTTGAACAGAAGCGAAAAAATATATACATAGAGTTGAAAAATTTTTTACTGCTTATTTTTCGACAAAGGTAAGGATTTTATGCAAAAAAGTTTTTTTGGTGGGTTTTGGGGATTGAGATACAGTTGATTCGGGGGTTCCGCAATGACGAGTTACTACTATAACAAGTCTGTTTTTATCAATGTACGGGTTACTACTATAAAGTGAGGTATCACCATGAAAAAGTTATTAGTATGGTTTTTACGCATTCTTCCGCTGTTCTATATGGCGGCTATCTGGATCATGTCCAGCAATCCTGCTGATGCATTGGTCGAGCTGCCCAATCAGGGCGTGGATCGTTTTATAAAAGAATCACTCCATCTTGTAGAGTTCGGGATTCTGTATGTGCTGCTTGTTCTGGCCGCGTTAACGACCGGGCGCTTTACACCGGTAATGAGCTTTGCTTTCATGGGCGTGGCGATCCTGTACGGACTGCTAGACGAGGTTCACCAAAGCTTCGTCCCGTACCGATCCGCAACTGTGATTGATTTTATAAAAGACGTAATTGGGGTTTTAGCGGCCTCACACTTCATCCATCATGCATACTTCAGCGGCAAGTTCCCGCGGCTGGGGAGGGTTTTGCGTGGGATTGAGGAGAGAGTTCGGGGATATTAGCTGGGGTTAGTATTTAGATTGTAATTATTTACGGTTTTTAAGGGGCTGGCCTTGTTAATGGGGCTGGCTTTTTGTGTTTTAGTAGTGACTCATTTCTCCAACCGTTAAAAAAAGTGCTGCAACCGTTAAATTTTTTTGCTCAACCGTTAAATTCCTCGCTACAACCGTTAAATTATTGCTCCCAACCGTAGAATTAATAGTTCTGACATAAAACTTTCATAATAAAACGGTTATTTCGGTAGGTATTTTCAGTGTAGATAAAGAATTCAAATGAAAACTAATAAGGAAGTGACCAAATTGATTGAAAAAGGAAGGACATATCCCATCCGTCTTCTCATGTATGAGGCTTTAATGGAAAGAATTAAACCAAATCATCCAAAAATCCCACTAATTGAACAAGATTACAAAGCTCGACGCGCTGGATATAAGGGTGAATTGCAAACGGATTACCGCCTGAGTTTTTTACCCGAAAAAGGGTTCCATATTTTTCGTGATTTACGCCTCCTAGATGGAGAATGGCCTTTCCAGATAGATACCCTCATCCTAACTCTTCGTTATATCCTACTAATTGAAACAAAAGCCTTTTCCGGAACCCTTTTCTTCGACAAGCATTCCGAACAAATGATTCAAACAAAGAATGATCAGGAGAAATCATACGATAATCCCATTAACCAGGTTCGTATGCAAGCATGGCATTTGAAAGGATGGCTGCAAAACCATAAGTTCACTGTCCCTCCGATATACCAGTTTGTAGCCATCAGTAATTCCTCTACCATTATCAAGGTGAGTGACCGCTCCCTGAATAATATAATTGTGAAAGGTGATGTATTATTAAGCCGCGTTCTTCAAATCGACGATACCACTTCAAATCCAAACTTTACTGATAAAGAAGTAAAAAAGCTATCCAAGTCACTTTTAAAGAATCATACTCCTCACTACCCTGACATTCTTAAACAATATTCACTTACCCCGGATGATCTCCAAAAAGGCGTACAATGTCCGTCTTGTTTATCATATGGAATGAATCGCGAAAAATGGGTCTGGCGTTGTCCGGTGTGCGGGCATAAGTCCAAAAATGCTCACCATAAGACTGTAAAAGAGTTTTTCCTCCTTATTAGTCCAACAATTAAGAATCAGAGGTGCAGAGAATTTTGCAGCGGCATTTCATCAAAAACAGCCAGTGATCTTTTAATTTCATTGAATCTCCCCTTCACAGGCATGACTAATGGCCGCATCTACCACATGCCACCAGACATCGAAACGTTCTTTAATCCTGCGAAAAAATAAATTTCCTACGCACAGCCAATCGCGCTAAAAAGCCAGGGCGCTTTTTGCCCTGGCCTGGTAATTATTTCTTCGCTGTCACCTTCGTCAGCATGCTATCGGCTTCGCTGATCTCAACGCCTTTGTAGTAGTGCTTGACGATGTCTTGATAGTTCTTTCCTTCGGTGGCCATGCCGTTGGCTCCGTATTGGCTCATGCCGACGCCGTGGCCGAAGCCTTCGGTGGTGATGACGACGTTACCGCCTTTTAATTCCCAGGAGAAGTCGCTTGAGCGAAGGCCTAGTTTTTCACGGACTTCTTTACCTGTGAGGACTTTGCCCCCGATATCGATTTTCGCAACGCGGTTGCCTGATGTTCTTGAGATGACCTTGCCGATCTCCGGACTGTTCGGCAGCTTGACGCCAAGCTTAGATTCGACCTCGGCTACGGTCATCACGGACTGGCTCCGGAACTTCGGCGATTGCAGATCCCATGGGCTTTCTACACTCCGCAAATACGGCAGCGAGTTTGACCAGTATTCCTCTGAGTTCTCCGTAAAGCCATTAGAGGTAGAGAAGAAGGTAGCATCAATCGGTGAGCCGTCATAGGTGAGTACCTGGCCATCAGTGGCTTTCACAGCCTCTGCAATCTTCTTCATTTTCCATTTGTAGTCGACGCCCCATTGCTTTTTCAATTCTTCTTTATTTTTAAATACCTGGTGGATCTCTGTATCATTCAACTGAGCGCCTTCAGGTACGCCTACTTTATTGGGGCTCAGCATTTGTTTTACATAATAAGTCCTTGCCGACAGTGCCTGTGCCTTCAATGCCTCCAGCTCGAACTCGGCGGGCATTTCAGCAGCAACGACACCAATCAAGTATTCATCAAGCGGAAGCTTTTCGGTTTTTGATAGAGCTGTCCTGTAAACGGCTACCTCAACAGCAGAGTCTGCGGTCGGGACAGCAGCAGCATCCTTCGCTTCGCTTTGCAGCTCTTCCCCCAGCTTTCCGCCTGCCTTTTCTTCCATAAAAGGGAGGACGAGCAATGATGGGATCAGTAGTGTGACGGCGAATAGAATTGCAGCTAGTACGATGAGTGGTTTGAATTTTAACATAGAAAAAGCCTCCATTATGAAATTTCACGGTCGTTAACCGTCTCATTCCATTCATATGGAGGCAGACAAGCTTTTATGACAGATTTCGAAAAAGCTCTGTATTTGTATATTTTCTTTTAAAACGTTCATAATAAGTCGGTCGAAATTGGACAGATATTTTTAAAATAATGCCAACCAAAAATCAAAAAACCGCAGAACTATACGTTAAAGCACAATTCTCCGGTTCATTGAGTAGTATTCTTAATGGTTCATGTCTGAGACTAAATTAGCTTATGCGTTCATGTCTGAGACTAATTTATCAGTTACTGGCTGTTCTTCTACTTCGCTTACGCGTTCGATGTCGGCCCCAAGTGCAGCAAGCTTATGATGGAAGTTCACATAGCCGCGATCCAGGTGGTAAAGCTCTGTCACGCGAGTTACTCCATCTGCTACAAGTCCAGTCAGGATCAGTGATGCTGCGGCACGCAGGTCAGTTGCTGCCACTTCTGCTCCCTGAAGGTTTGATGGTCCGTTCATGATAACAGAACGTCCGTCGATTTTGATGTTTGCGTTCATGCGGCGGAATTCTTCCACGTGCATGAAGCGGTTTTCGAAAACAGTTTCCGTGATCATGCTTGTGCCTTGAGCGCGCAACAGCAATGCCATCATCTGGGATTGCATATCTGTCGGGAAGCCAGGGTGCGGCATTGTCTTGATGTCTACTGCTTTCAATTTTTCAGGCCCGATGACACGAAGGCCCTCTTCTTCTTCAATGATCGTAACGCCCATTTCTTCCATCTTGGCAACCAATGAAGAAAGATGTTCAGGTACAGCGCCTTTTACAAGGACGTTGCCGCCAGTGATGGCAGACGCAACCATGAAGGTTCCTGCTTCAATACGGTCAGGAATGATATTGTGGTCAGCACCGAACAGTACTTCAACACCCTCGATTTTGATTGTGCCAGTGCCGGCACCTCTGACCTTCGCTCCCATTTTGTTCAGGAAGTTGGCAAGGTCGACGATTTCTGGTTCTTTTGCGACGTTTTCGATGATCGTTGTGCCTTTTGCAAGGACAGCCGCCATCATAATGTTTTCCGTAGCTCCTACGCTAGGGAAATCAAGGTATATTTTAGCTCCGTGCAGACCATTGACTGCTTCAGCTTCGATAAAACCGTTTCCTACCTTGACAGTCGCACCCATTGCTTCAAAGCCTTTAAGGTGCTGGTCAATAGGACGGGAACCGATTGCGCAGCCGCCTGGCAGCGCTACGCGAGCACGGCCATTCCTGGCTAGCAGGGATCCCATTACCAATACAGAAGCACGCATTTTTCGTACATACTCAAAAGGCGCTTCTATCTTTAACTCTCTGGATGCATCTACTGTAATCGTGTTATTTTCAAACTCCACTACGGCGTTTAAAGAACGTAATACTTCGTTGATGGTATATACATCGGAGAGAGTTGGCACATCACGAATTACGCTTTTTCCGTCACTTGCTAATAATGTTGCAGCGATAACAGGCAAGACGGCATTCTTAGCTCCTTCAACCTTTACAGAACCGCTTAGCCTTTGTCCGCCGCGGACGATGATTTTTTCCAAGTGTATTCCCCTCCGCGTCCAATTTCTCTATATTAATATTCAATCGTTATGATGGGTGTGCCAACTACGAGGGTAGTCTTTGCGCCCAATCGTTCAGTTTTCCGTAATCCAAGCTGCATATTCATCTCATGTTCATTGCTCAGTGACTTGTCGAATAAAGGCGAAACGGCGGATGTGGAAATGAATGTCTCCTCTTCCAATCCTTCGACTTCCTCCGCTTTAAAAGCCTTTAGCAATTTACTTTTATAAACAGGTAAAGCCGATTTTATCTTATCATTGAACTCGCCTTCAATACAAGAGAAAGTTGTGGCATTTCCTCGAAAAATGTCAAATATTCTGCCTGGTAAATTTTTGTTTAAAAAGGTTTCTGTATTTTTATTCCAGTAGCGACCTCTGACCTCATACATGACATACGTTTGTATCGGCCCGTTTGTGTCCGTAGAAACAATTTTAATTTTTTCCTGAAGTTCTGGAGAGTTCGTTACGGCTGTAATTTCTCCATCGCTCCCTTCCCATGTCCAATTTGGAAGCTGAGCCTTCAAGTCCCTTACCAGTCTGTCGACATTTTCTTCTTCCAGGGTTTCCCTTGCATATACCGACCACCCAGTGATCAAAATATTTTCGTCCTGCAAAACTGAGGCCAGAGTTTTTATTTCGTGATTAGCGTCAGCTACAGTCGTCTTATTCCCAGCTTGAAGCACAATAAAACCAATAATGCCAAAAATTGATAAAATAAATGGAATCTTCTTCATATGTCTTTCACTCTCCCCTTATTACCATTCTTACCAGGAGAGCAAATCGCATACTTGGGAATTCTCGTCACTTTTTGACATCATTCTATGTACCAACTTGGCCGGGTGTTTATCGTTTGTGAAAAAATAAACATGCTTATGCAAAAAAACAAGCACAAAGCCAATTTTACTCAAAATAAATCATTTTGAAAACATGTATGAAGACCTAATTTTTTACCAATTTGTTTAGACTTTACAGTAATGTATGACAAAAAGTCCAAAATGCGTGCAGTAATTGCTGGTTTCTCTCCAGAAAAGTTCTACTTTCAGAAGGCATAATGCCACTTCTTAAGTGGAAAGCACAGTAATATTTTCGAAAAGACCTTTACTGAAAAATCATCGGGAGCTGCTGTGACCATTGGAGGTAATCAAGGAAGAAATTACTTACTGTGGATCCCAGTGCGATGGAAAGTAGGATGTATAGAACGCGAGCTTGAAGAACATGATTAGCTCTGAGCAATTTATCAAACTGCAGTGCCTGAAGGGCCCACCATGAAAGCGCAATAAAAATCAAATGTGTAAGAATGCTGGTAAGCGCAAAACCGCCAAAACCTGTTATCATAAATCGTCCCCCCTTATCATGTTTATTTTAACATAAACGCGATGATTACCTGTTATATAGACGTTTCAGAAACGGGAAAGTTTCATGTTCTTGATTGTCTCTTTTGGGCACATGTTTCTCCTTCTTGTCATTGTCATTATTGATTCCTCTTCTGAAGGGCACAGGTTTTCCTTTCTTGTGACGGGCACATGTTCAACCTTCATGTGACCGTAGTTCCCAATTGCCTCTTTCAACGGGCACAAATTAAAAAACTGGCCTGCTATTAAAGCAAGGCCAGCTGAATTTACCCCTTTGTTTCCATGAATTGATTTTCCCCAAAATCCAAACATGATTGGTGCTTTTTCGAGCTTACTACCCAATTATCAAAGCAATAAGTTAACGAAAAGAGCTTATCTCATAAAATCAACGAACTGGTTGAAGTTGCTGTGCATGAAGTCGATGGCCAGGTTTGGCATGACTCCGAACAGGATCGTTCCGACTACTGTGATCAGGATGACGGCTATTGTTCCTGCTGGCAGTTGGATTTTTTCGTCGCTTGCTGCCGGGCGGAAGAACATTTGCGTCATGACTCCGAAGTAGTAGAAATAGGATACGACTGTTGTCGCGATCATGATCGATACAAGGACGTAGTGTGCCTGGTCGACCATTAATGCTCCCAAGAAGATGTTTAGCTTACCGATGAAGCCTGCTGTACCTGGGATTCCTGCGAGTGACAGGATGAAGATTCCCATTCCGACAGCTAATAAAGGCGAGCGGCGGTAAAGACCGGCAAAGTGGCTGATATCTTCTGAGCCAGTTTTCATTGTGATAACCTGGATCACGGCGAATGCACCTAAATTCATTAGTACGTAGGCCAGCATGTAGAACCAGATGGCATCGAATGTCACGAATGACATGGCAGTCAATGCGACAAGGATGTAACCGGCATGCGCGATACTTGAGTAGGCGAACATCCGCTTGATATTGCGCTGTCTTAAGGCGACGACGTTACCAATGATCATTGTTGCCCCAGCCAGGAATGCGATGTAATCCTGAACTGCGAACAGCAGCGGAATTGGCTGTCCGTCTTCCTGTGCGACAGGAATATAACCGAAGATCGATAACAGGATACGAAGGATAATCACAAATCCAGCTGTTTTCGAGACAACGCTTAGGAACGCAGTCACTGGAGTTGGTGCTCCTTCGTAAACATCCGGTGCCCACATATGGAATGGCGCGGATGCCAGCTTGAATGACAGGCCGACGAAAATCATGAAGAATGCCAGTCCAAGAATGTAGATGTGCTGCGGGTCATTCAGGCCGCCAAAGACTTGAGCGATTTCTCTCAAGTTTGTTGATCCGGCGATTCCGTACACATAGCTCATACCGAACAATGTGATCGCGGAAGAAATTCCGCCATTAATGACGTATTTCATAGCCGATTCATTCGATTTCAGATTGCGCTTGCGCATTCCGGCAAGTACATAAGACGGAATGGACAGCAATTCAAGGCCGACAAACAATGTGATCAAGTCGCCGCTTGATGCCATGAACATTGTACCAAGCAGTGCTGTGAGGAACAGGTAGAAAAATTCTCCCTTATATTCCTCAAGTCCGTCATTCGTCCGGTAGTCGATCGCCAACAGCATGACGAGTGCTGCTCCCAGAAGAAGGATCAGCTTGAAAGCGATGGCGAATGAATCCAATCGGAATGTATCGTATAAAATGGATGTTGTTTCGGTACCAATCAAGGTAACAAGTGAAACCAGCGCCAATACCACACCTGCAAAACCGACCCAGCCAAGGACTTTTCGGTCAACATGCTTTGGCATGAATAAATCAGCGACTGATAAAAGTACAATAATTCCAAGGATGATGAATTCCGGAGTCATCGTCCCCCATTCAAATGATAGAAGTGTATCTAAATCCATCCTTCATCACCCCCCTATTCCCATCATGATAGTCTCTAATGTTGCCTGAAGCGGTTCGCTTAGAACAGCTGGATATACACCGATCAAAACGATCAAGCCGATAAGCACCAAAACTGGAGCCCATTCAAATGAGCGGATATCAGAAATTCCAACGAATTCGCGCTCTGCAATGCCATACGTGATGGCGAGGACTGCGCGCAGCAGGTAAACGGCTGTCATGATGATGCCGATTGTACCGACCGCTGCAAGGATTGGCATTTCTTCGAATAGTCCAAGGAATGCCATGAATTCGCTGACGAATCCTGACATGCCAGGCAATCCAAGCGATGCCATCGCGCCTGCAAGCAGGAAGCCTGATGCAAGCGGCATTCCTTTTGCCATGCCGCCAAGGTTGGCAAGTGTTGTCGTGTGTGTGCGTTCATAAAGCACACCGACAAGGAAGAACAGTAATGCTGAAATCAAGCCGTGTGATACGACCTGGAAAATAGCACCTTGAATTCCAGCTTCATTTAATGCTCCAAGTCCGATTAAAACGATCCCCATATGGGAAATAGAAGAGTAAGCAAGGACCATTTTGAAATCTGTCTGGATAAAAGCAAGGAATGCTCCGTAAAGCAGATTGATAACACCCAGTACTGCAAGCAGCACGGCTAGTTCCGCGAATTGTTCTGGGAAGATCCCCATCCCGAAGCGGATCAAACCGAATGCACCAATCTTCAGCAAGATCCCTGAGTGAATCATGACGATGGATGGCGGCGCTTCAACGTGGACGCGCAGCATCCAGCTGTGCAGCGGGAAGATTGGCAGCTTGACACCAAATGCGACAAGCAATGCGATCAATAATCCCATTTTCAATGAATCGGAAACCGGCGCGAACAACGGCGCGTTTTCTGTGTTCATCATGACTGACAGCATTTCGATATTGGATGTGCCTGTTCTTGCAAATAGCACCATTATGACGATCAGCAAAATTGCTGAGCCAAGTCCGTTATAAATCAAGAAGCTGTAAGCAGCCTTTTCTCTTTCGTAATAGCCCCATTTTCCAATCAGGAAGAACATTGGGATCAAGGTAATCTCGAAGAAAAGGAAGAACAGGATCAAGTTTTGTGATGTGAATACTCCCAGCATCCCGATTTCGAGAAGCAGGAACAGCATGTAGTAGCCTTTCCATTCTTTTTTGATATGGAAGGATGCGATAGCCGCAAGCGTCGCGATTACTGCTGTGAGAACCACCATGATCAAACCGAATCCATCAATTCCTAGTTCGTAATTCACTGTGAACATGCCGGATTGCTCGGCACCCTGGCCTCCGAATTGGATCCAGCGGAATTTTTCCGAAAAATTAGCGAGATCATTGCCGCCGCGATACGAAAAGTATGCGATCAGCGCAAGGATCAATGACGGCAGCGTTGCCAGTACGCCAAGCATTTTGATGCCTGATTCATTCGCCTTTGGCATGAATGCCAAAAGCAGGATTCCTAGTAAAGGGGAGAATACCAGCAAGGTAAGAAAATAGTTGAAATCCATTATAAATACCCCCCTGTCAGCGCATAGATGACAATCAGGACTGCAAGGCCGACAAAGGCGATTGTGCCGTATGTCTGTACCTGGCCGTTCTGGATTTTCGCACCGGTTTTGCCAAGTCCCTGGACAGCTGCTGTTGTCAGCTTGACGAGTCCCTCAACAAGGAATACCTCAATGAAGCGCAGGAACAAGCTAATCGCTTTAACTCCAAACACGATGCTTTGATTGTAAATTTCATCGATATAGTACTTATTTTTCACGATGCCATAGGCAAGTGGCGCTCTGCTGGACAGCCAGTCGCGTGAAATTGACTTCTTGCTGTACATCATCCAGGCAAGCAGGATGCCGAGCAAGGAGACAACTGTAGCGACAATCATGATCCAGGCTGGGCCTTCGATATGGCCGTGGCCAAGTGCTTCGTTGCCTTCAACGAGCCAGTCTCCAAGGAATGTGCCAAACCAAGGTGTATTGACATAACCAGCTACAACAGCCAGTACAGCCAAAACTACCATAGGCAAAGTCATGACGGATGGCGATTCATGGACATTCTTCATTTCGCTGCGCGCTTCACCGGAGAAGACCATGAAGAACAAGCGGAACATATAGAATGCTGTGAAGAATGCCGCGATCACTGCCAGCCAGAACAAAGGGTAATTGCCACTTGCCCATGCAGCGATCAAAATTTCATCTTTACTGAAAAAGCCTGAGAACAATGGGACACCACTGATTGCCAGTGTTCCAATTAGGAACAGAGGTCCAGTGAACGAAAGCCTTTTCCAAAGCCCGCCCATTTTTTCAATATCCTGAGTATGTACAGCATGGATAACGCTACCTGCTGCAAGGAATAACAATGCTTTAAAGAAAGCGTGAGTCATCAAGTGGAATACTCCGGCAACATAACCGGCAGAACCTAGAGCAAGCATCATATAGCCAAGCTGGCTGACAGTCGAGAATGCAAGAACACGCTTGATGTCAGTCTGGACAAGGCCGATTGTTGCCGCAAAAATCGCTGTGAAAGCACCGATGATTGCAACAGTCAGCATAGCTGTTTCACTCGCATTGAACAGCGGGAACAGCGATGCGACTAAGTAAACACCGGCCGCTACCATCGTTGCTGCGTGGATTAACGCAGAAACTGGCGTCGGACCTTCCATCGCGTCTGGAAGCCATGTATGAAGCGGGAACTGACCTGATTTACCAACCGCTCCGATGAAGATCAGGATTGCAGTAAGGGTAATCATCGTTCCGGAAATCGCGCCTTCTTCAACCGCAGCAAAGATTTCATCATATTCGAAGCTGCCAGTTTGCCAGAATAAGAGAATCATCCCGATCAGCAGCCCGACATCCCCGATACGGGTCATGATGAAGGCTTTCTTTGCAGCCGCTTTGGCGCTTTCTTTGTAAAAATAGAATCCAATCAACAGGAATGAACCTACACCGACCAATTCCCAGAAAATATAGGTCTGCAAAAGATTCGGCGAGATTACAAGACCAAGCATTGCAAAAGTAAATAGTCCGAGATAAGCATAGAAAACCGGGAAGCGCTCATCACCATGCATATACCCTTTTGAATAGGTATGCACAAGGAAACTGACTAGAGACACGATCACCAGCATCAGTGCGTTTAATTGATTTACTTCAAAGCCCGCAGTAAGTTCCAGATTCCCTATTGTCAGCCATACGGCTTCAGCTTTGAATGTAGACTCCGAGAAGCGCTCGATCAGCACAAGGATGGAGTATACAAGAGAGGCAAGCGTCGCAAGAATCCCAACGAATGCGCTCGCTTCTTTAAGCTTTTTACCGAACAGCAGCAGGAATAGAAAGGATACAAGCGGGAACAGCGGAATGAGCCAAGCATTCTCCATTAATATCACAATCCCCTTTTTTGAACGCGCGCTATCTATCATATATACGCCCGTCAGATTGAGGCCCGTCTTTCACGGGGCAGTCCAGCTACAGAAATCTTCTGATTTTAGCGGCAAATGCCGTCTATGAAAAATCCATCAATCCTAATTTTTCAGCTGATTCATTTCATCGATATTGACCGTTCTGCGGTTGCGGTAAAGCGAAATCAGGATCGCCAGTCCTACCGCTACTTCCGCTGCTGCCACCGCAATGGAGAACAGCGCGAAAACCTGGCCAGTAATCGAAGGATTCACTCCGTATTTACTGAAGGTTACCAGATTGATATTGACCGCATTCAGCATCAATTCGATGGAAATCAGCACAATAACCGTGTTCTTTTTTGTCAGCGCACCGTAAAGGCCGATGCAAAAAAGAATAAGTGCAAGTGCCAGATAGGCTGAAACCGGAACAGAACTCATTCCTGATCACCCTCCTTTTCGTCATCCTTGCGCGCCAATACGATCGCACCGACAAGCGCAGCAAGCAGGATCACGGATGTCAGTTCAAACGGGATGATGTATTTCGAATACAGCGATACCCCGATTTGTTCTGTGTTATTTTCATGCAGTGTATTTGGCACTGCTTCGAAATTCAAGTCGTAAATTCCGAAATAGACAGCTGCGCCAAAGCCAAGTACGCCCAGCAGTAATGCAAGCTTGCGGAGCACCCCGCCTTTTGGTTCAGCTTCGTCCCCATGGTGGCGGGTAAGCATGATTCCGAACAGCATCATGATCGTGATGGCGCCGGAATAGATCATTACTTGGATGACCGCCAGGAATTCAGCGGACAGCAACACATAAATACCTGCAATACTGACGAATGTAAAGACGAGCGCTACGACCATGTGGATGACCTTGGTGAGGTTCAATAAAAGCACGCCGCCGATTACCGCCACTAAAGCAAGTGACATAAACGCAAAGAATTCGCCTGTTAACGTCATGCTTTATTCACCTTCCGTATATTCTCATCGTTTTCGTCAAGCCATTCCAGGTTCTTGAATAAGTCATCCCGGCTGTATTCAGCAAGCTCAAAGTTGTTCGTCATGATGATCGCTTCAGTCGGGCAAACTTCTGTGCACAGGTCACAGAGGATGCAAAGTTCGAAGTTGATATCATACGTATCAATGATCTTGCCTTTTTTCGTTGGATCAGGATGCTTTTTACCAGTCAAGTTAATGCAATCGGTCGGGCAAATATTGGCACACTGGTTGCAGACGATGCATTTTTCAGGATAAAACTTCTGGATCCCGCGGAATCTGTCAGGAAGCGGAATCGGTTCGTTTGGATAATCGTAAGTCAGCTTTTCGCGAGTCAGTTGTTTAAGGGTATAAGCTAATCCTTTAGTCCATCCTAGCACGTAATTCACCCCTTTAATGCAGGAAGCAATGCTGCTTCCGTTCCTATTTTAGAAAAAATTCTTTAATCAAAGCAGTAAGGAAGATGTTTGCCAGCGCAACCGGCAGAAGCACTTTCCATGCGAACTCCATCAATTGGTCTGCGCGGATACGCGGGAACGTAGCACGGAACCAAATGAGGATATAGACCACCAGGCTGAACTTGAGCGAGAACCATACAGCTCCTGGAATGAAGCCAAGGAACGGCAGCGGCAGCCAGCCTCCAAGGAATAATACAGTGATCAACGCAGACATTGCGAACATATACACATATTCAGCAAGCATGAACATCGCCCAGCGGAAGCCAGAATACTCTGTGTGGAAACCGGCAACAAGCTCGTTTTCCGCTTCTGCAAGGTCAAATGGAACCCTGTTCAGTTCGGCTGTAGCAGCAATAAAGAACACGATGAACGCGATTGGCTGCCATAGGATGAACCAGCCATTGTCACCTTGTGCTGCAACAATCTCATTGAGGTTCAGGCTGCCTGTCAACAGGACGATTCCAAGCACGCTCATGACAAGCGGGATTTCGTAGGAAATCATCTGTGCCGCAGCACGCATACCGCCAAGCAATGAGTACTTGTTGTTGGATGCCCAGCCTGCCATCAGCATGCCGACGATTGTCAGTCCTGAAATGGCGATGTAATAAAGGAATCCGACATTCAAGTCAGCGAATTGCAGTTTGTCAGTCAAAGGAATCGTCGCCATGACCATGAAGGACGGCGCGAACGCGATGACCGGCGCGATAATGAACAGCGGCTTATCCGCTGCTTTTGGAATTAAGTCTTCTTTTACAAGTAGCTTCACAACGTCGGCAACGGATTGCAACAGCCCCCATTTACCGCCGACATGGGATGGACCATAACGGCCCTGCATGAAACCAAGCACTTTCCGCTCTGCTAGAATCGCCATCGTTACGAATCCAAGGATTACGAACAGCAGGACGACAGCCAGGACGAAGAAGATGCTGAAGTTCATTAGGCCTGCGCTTGATTCGAGTAGATCCTGAACCATTATCCGTCTACCTCCCCAAGAACGATATCAACCGCTCCTAAAATAGCAATCAGATTTGAGATGCTTTCACCTTCAAGCAGTTTAGGGAGGATTTGCAGATTGTAGAAGCTCGGTCGTCTGAACTTGAGACGGTACGGCTCTTTTTTGCCATCGCTGGAAATATAGCAGCCGATTTCGCCCCTGGAGCCTTCGATCCGGACAAACGCTTCCCCTTTTGGAGCCTTGATGATTTTTGGAACCTTGGCTATGATTTCTCCGTCTTTCGGGAATTGCTGCACAGCCTGTTCGATGATTTTAAGAGATTCTTCGATTTCACCCATCCTTACATGGTAACGGGCAAGCGCGTCGCCTTCTTCGCGAGTGACAATGTCAAAATCGAAGCGGTCATAGATTGAATACGGCTCATCCTTGCGCAGATCCCACTTCACGCCTGTTGAGCGCAGGTTCGGTCCGCTCAATGAGTAATTGATTGCGTCTTCCTTTGTATATGTACCGATGTTTTTTGTACGGTTAAGGAAGATTTCATTTCCTGAAACTAATTGGTGGTAGCCTTTCAGCTGACCTCTCAGGTAAGGGACAAACTCTGCCACCTTTTCAATCCAGCCTTCCGGAGCATCCCATTTAACGCCGCCTACACGCATATAGTTGAACGTCAGACGAGCACCTGATAATTCATTCAGCAGGTTCAGGATCATCTCACGGTCACGGAATGCATAAAGCAATGGGCTTGTCGCACCGAAGTCGAGGATGAATGTTCCCCACCACAGCAAGTGGCTGGCAACCCTGTTCAATTCCATCGCCAGTATCCTTAGATACTCGGCGCGTTCAGGCACCTGTAAACCCATCATCGTTTCGACTGCATGGACGATTACGTAGTTATTCGTCATTGCCGAAACGTAGTCCATCCTGTCTGTATATGGAATGATCTGTGTATATTGCAGGTCTTCGGCAAGCTTTTCTGTCCCGCGGTGCAAATAACCGATAACCGGTTTTGCTTCAACGATAATTTCACCGTCAATTTTCAGAACGAGGCGGAATACACCGTGTGTACTAGGGTGCTGCGGGCCCACGTTCAAGAGCATTTCTTCTGTGCGTATCACGGGCTACACCTCCACATCATACGGTTCATAGTCTTTTCTTAATGGGTGGCCTACCCAGTCTTCACCAAGCATGATGCGATGGAGGTTTGGATGGCCTTCGAATTTGATGCCAAGCAGATCGTACGCTTCACACTCCGGCCAATCAGCGCCTGCCCATAAAGGCTGGACGGACTGGGTAACAGGTGCATCGCGGTCAAGCTTGACTTTCAACGCAACAGACTGCCTGTTTTTGTATGAGTACAAGTGAACATACACTTCCATATGTGTCTGGAAATCAGTGCCGTGCAGCTCTGATAGGTAATCGAAGCCTAATAGTTCGTTGTACTTCAGGAATTCAGCCAGTCGGTAATAGGATTCTTTCTTTGCGACAAGCGTCGGGACATCTTTTGAAAGAGGATTAATATACGAATCTTCCAAAATATCATCACCAAGGTTGTCGGTAATCGCTTTTACATATTTATCCAAGTAAGGCTGGTTTGGAGATGGCTTTTGCTCTTCAACAGGTTCTTCTGCTCCTGCCTTTGAGCCAGCTGCTGACTTCGCCTTTGCTGCTGCGGCTGCTTTTGCCTTCGCTGCTGCAATCGCTTTCGCTTTCTCGTCGTCAGCTGATCCTCCGCCGGCTGCGGCTTTGGCTTTTGCTGCTGCGGCCGCCTTTGCTTTTGCTACGGCTGCGGCTTTCTTTTTCGCCAGATCATCATCGTCCGTTGAAGCGTCTGCTTCTCCGCCTGCCTCCTGAGCTTTCCTTTTCGCTGCCGCTGCTGCCTTTGCCTTCGCTACGGCTGCGGCTTTCTTTTTCGCCAGGTCATCGTCGCCTGCTGGAGCATCTGTCTCTCCGGCTGCGCCTGCCTCCTGAGCTTTTCTTTTCGCTGCCGCTGCTGCCTTTGCTTTTGCTACGGCTGCGGCCTTCTTTTTCGCCAGATCATCGTCGTCGCCCGCTGTAGCTTCAGGCGCTGCAGATTCTTCAGTGCTTTCCTCTGCCTGTCCGGATGCCTTCATTTTTGCAAGAGCGGCTGCTTTTGCTTTTGCTGCGGCTGCTGCTTTTTTCTTGGCTAATTCAGCGTCCTGGCCTTCTACCGGAGCCGATACTTCCTCTTTGGATTCCGATGCTTCGTCAGCCTGGCCATTCGCCTTCATTTTTGCCAGTGCAGCTGCTTTCGCTTTCGCTGCTGCGGCGGCTTTCTTCTTGGCAAGTTCGGCGTCATCACCTGCTGGTGCTTCTGCCTTTGCCTCGGTTTCCTTCACTTCAGGTTCTGCGACTTTGTCGGCAACCTCTTTCGGGTCGTTTCCTTCCCCTGCCTGTTTAGCAGCCTGTCGCTGCTTCGCAAGCTCCTTTGCCTTTTCGGCTGCTTCTCTCTTTATCTGCTCTAAATCCTTTTCCCCGCTCATCGGTTAGATCACCTTCTTCCCGGTTTTCGCCTCATAACGGATTTTTTCTTTTAATTTATTAATCCCGTAAATCAATGCTGCTGGATTCGGCGGGCAACCCGGTATGTAAACATCGACCGGCACGATCTGATCGACACCTTTTACAACTGAGTATGATTTTACATATGGACCGCCTGCTGTCGCGCATGACCCCATCGCGATTACCCACTTTGGTTCTGCCAGCTGGTCGTACAGCCTGCGGACAGTCGGAGCCATTTTCTTCGTAACAGTGCCTGAAACAATCATGACATCGGACTGACGAGGCGAGTTCCGGTAAAATGTCCCGAAACGGTCCAGATCATAGTGAGCTGAACTGGATGCCATCATTTCAATCGCGCAGCACGCAAGACCAAAAGTCATTGGCCACATCGAGTTGCTGCGGGCCCAGCCTTTTACCTGCTCAAGAGTTGTCACGAATACATTCCTTTGGAGTTCTGCTACTTCTTCAGGTGAGAAATCATCCAACTTTAAATCCATTTTAGCACCTTCTTTTTCCATGCGTAGATGAGTCCGATAAGAAGCATTACGACGAAAATCAGCATTTCGATCAATGCGAAGATTCCCAGCTTCTCATAGGCGACAGCCCATGGATACAAAAACGCTGTTTCTACATCAAAAATAACGAACATAAGAGCAAAAACATAATAACGGACATTAAACTGGACCCGCGCATCGCTGAACGGTTCCATCCCGCTCTCGTAGGTGGTATATTTCCGCTCGTCCTGCTTGTATTTCGGCCGCAGAAGCTTAGCCGCAAACAAGGCTACGATCGGAAGCAATACCCCGAGACATAGGAACACAAAGACTATCAAATAGTTATTTTGATATAGATTCAACTGCTCCATGCCCATCCCTCCAATGTTGTGAAATTTTCATACTTTTTAATCTTGTAACCGATAACAATTATACCATTGTTACAATAGTGTGTCGACAAGCCTTTGAACAATCTGGCAACCTTCTTCCAAGCCTTTTTCAATAGAAAAATAGTTTCTTGATTGAGCTTGTATAGACGGGAGGAAAGAGGGTCCCCTTTCATACTTAGTTGCATGGAAGACAATATATTCTTACTCTTTTGCCCAGGCCTTTTTCGAGCGCCTGCCTGGTTGGAGGGTGCAGCCTCCGAAGCATGCGCTTTTAACGGTAAAACGCAGCAGACAATCGGTTACATTCTATATTAAATACAATTTGGATTAAGTTGTCAGTGACGTTTGTCAACATTGATAAGTTCTGTGACAGCGTAGTTTATGGCGGAATTGTGGACTTTTGGTTAGGGGGAGTTTTAGAGGGTAATTATTTAGGAGTTGAGTGGTGAATTGAGTGTTGAGTGATGCTTGGGCCAATGAATTGAGCGATGAGTAAAGAATTGAGTGGTGAATTGATCTCTGAACATGGGTTTTTTTATTAAGACAGCCGAAATTTGAGTTCACACTTGAATTATCAGCATAATTTCCAGGCTAAACATTGATAGTAATATGTTTTATAGCGAAAAATTGGTTTTTATAGCGAATTTTTAGTTTTTATAGCGATTATTTAATTTTTATAGCGAGTTTTTAGTTTATATAGCGACTTTTCTATTTATATAGCGAAACGGAATCTGCTCCTAGATTTGTAAACTTTCTGGAAGCGTCATTTGTAAATCACCTGGCAGCAACACAACAAAAAATCCACCGCCGCCCCTTACTCTACATAATAAAAACACCCCCCAGCAGCGCCGGAGGGTGTTAATCTTAAAATTAAATTCTGCGTTCTGCAACTGAAATACGATTGATCGCACGCTGCAGGGCAAGTTCTGCACGCTTGAAGTCGATGTTCTCCTGCTTTCTTTCATGCAGGCGCTGCTCAGCGCGTTCTTTTGCTTTTAATGCACGTTCAAGATCGATTTCAGATGATTGTTCTGCAGATTGAGCAAGGATGGTTACCTGCTCAGGACGGACCTCGAGGAAGCCGCCGCTGACTGCAATGAACTCACTATTGCTGCCATTTTTCAAACGGACAGCGCCAATTTGTAGCGGTGCAACCATAGGAATGTGGCCTGGCAAGATTCCAAGCTCGCCTGTGCTCGCTTTTGTGCTTACCATTTCAACATCTGATTCATACACCGGCCCATCGGGAGTAACAACACTGACTTTAATCGTCTTCATTTTTTACCCTCCTGGTCCGTTATTAGACCTCTACACCCATACGTTTTGCATTCTCGATAACTTCTTCGATTCGGCCAACTAGGCGGAATGCATCTTCTGGAAGGTGGTCATATTTGCCGTCAAGGATTTCAGCGAATCCTTTAACTGTTTCTTTAACTGGCACGTAAGAACCTTTTTGTCCTGTGAACTGTTCGGCTACGTGGAAGTTTTGTGACAGGTAGAACTGGATGCGGCGAGCGCGGTGTACAGTTAGCTTATCTTCGTCAGAAAGCTCATCCATACCAAGGATCGCGATGATATCCTGAAGTTCTCTGTAACGCTGTAATGTTTGCTGTACGCGACGAGCTACTGAATAGTGGTCTTCGCCAACGATTTCAGGTGTCAATGCACGTGAAGTCGAAGCAAGTGGATCCACCGCAGGGTAGATACCCATTTCAGAAAGCTTACGCTCAAGGTTCGTTGTTGCATCCAAGTGAGCGAAAGTTGTAGCCGGAGCCGGGTCAGTGTAGTCATCGGCTGGTACATAGATCGCCTGGATGGAAGTAACAGAACCTACGTTAGTAGATGTGATACGTTCCTGCAATTTACCCATTTCAGTAGCAAGAGTCGGCTGGTAACCTACCGCTGATGGCATACGGCCAAGTAGGGCAGAAACCTCAGAACCTGCTTGCGTGAAACGGAAGATGTTATCCATGAAGAAAAGAACGTCCTGTCCTTGCTCATCACGGAAATATTCAGCCATTGTCAAACCAGTCAGGGCAACACGCATACGTGCTCCTGGCGGCTCGTTCATCTGTCCGAATACCATCGCTGTTTGCTTGATAACGCCAGAGTCAGTCATTTCGTGGTAAAGGTCATTACCTTCACGTGTACGCTCACCAACACCTGCGAATACGGAGATACCGCTGTGCTCTTGAGCGATGTTGTTGATCAATTCCTGGATAAGAACAGTTTTACCTACACCGGCACCACCGAACAATCCAATCTTACCACCCTTGATATATGGAGCAAGAAGGTCAACTACCTTGATACCTGTTTCAAGGATTTCAACCTCAGTTGAAAGCTGTTCGAATGTTGGAGCTTCCCTGTGGATTGAATCGCGGCGTGCATCAGCAGCAACTGGAGCGTCAAGGTCGATTGACTCACCCAATACGTTGAATACACGTCCTAGTGTTACGTCCCCAACCGGAACGGAGATTGGAGCACCTGTATCTAATACTTCCACGCCACGCTTAAGGCCGTCTGTGGAAGACATCGCGATTGTACGAACTGTGTCATCGCCTAAGTGAAGGGCTACTTCAAGAGTTAGTTCGATGTTCACATCCGCATCGCTGGTTACAATTTTCAAAGCGTTATAGATCTCTGGAAGATTGCCGCTTTCAAACTTAACGTCAACAACCGGACCCATAACCTGGAGAACGCGTCCTTTGTTCATCTTGTTCCCTCCTATCGTACTAGTTGAAATATATACATCATGATGGGATGCGGCATTAAGCCACATCCCCGATTGTCATTGAAAAATCTATTCGAGTGCTGCAGCTCCACCGACAATTTCGGTGATTTCCTGGGTAATAGCAGCCTGACGCGCACGGTTGTAGCTCAAGCTGAGGGAATTGATCAGCTCTTTCGCATTGTCCGTTGCGTTTCTCATGGCTGTCATACGAGCAGCATGTTCACTTGCTTTACTGTCAAGCAGTGCTCCGTAAATCAAGCTTTCTGCATATTGCGGCAAGAGAACTTCCAGGATCTCCTCAGCGTTCGGCTCAAATTCGTAAGAGGTAAGCTTTGTTGAAGCGCCGCCAATATCCGTTAACGGAAGCAGCTTCTTATCTGTTACTTCTTGAGCGATCGCGCTGACGTAATGACTGTAGTAAATATATAATTCATCAAATGATCCATCTGAGAACATGCCAACTGTATTGCTGGCGATATCCTGGATTTCCGCGAAGGACGGCTGGTCTGCAATGCCGACGATGTCTAGGACAACGTTCATGCCACGGCTTTGGAAAAAGTCACGGCCGACACGCCCGATCGCGATAATCGCAAACTCATCATTTGATTTATGGCGTTGCTGGATCGTCTGGTAAACCTGGCGAAGGACGTTACTGTTGTATGCCCCTGCAAGTCCACGGTCAGAAGTGATTACTAGATATCCCGTCTTCTTGACTGGACGGCTGTTCAGCATTGGGTGGTTGGAATCCTTGCTGCCCATTGCGATTGAGGCAGTCACTTCCTGGATTTTTTCCATGTAAGGAACGAATGCTTTCGCGTTCATGACTCCACGGTTCCATTTAGCTGCGGATACCATCTCCATTGCCTTGGTGATCTGGCTCGTCTTTTTAGTCGAAGTAATACGGTTTTTTATATCGCGTAAAGATGCCATTTCGGTTCTCACCACCCTTTTACATAGATTGTTAGTCCAAGGTTAAGCAGGACCAGCCAGTGGCTGGCTCTGCATCACATGTCTAGCTCCAGTGCCTAGCTGATCGAGGCACTTCCGCTTTTCAAATTACTCAGAAACTGCAAACGTCTTTTTGAAAGCGTTGATTGCAGCACTCATATCGTCGTCTGAAGGAAGTTCCTTCGTTGAACGGATATGATCTAACACTTCTGTATGGTTGTGGTCTAACCATGAAAGGAATTCACCTTCGAAGCGGCGGATATCCTGCAATGGAATATCGTCAAGGAAGCCGCGAGTCAGTGCATATAGGATCGCAACTTGCTTTTCAACAGCAAGCGGCTTGTTAAGATCTTGTTTAAGTACTTCTACCGTACGGGCACCGCGGTTAAGTTTTGCCTGAGTTGCTTTGTCAAGGTCAGAACCGAACTGTGCGAATGCTTCTAATTCACGGTATGAAGCAAGGTCAAGACGCAATGTACCAGATACCTTCTTCATCGCTTTGATTTGAGCGGATCCACCTACACGGGATACAGAAAGACCTGCGTTGATCGCTGGGCGTACGCCAGAGAAGAATAGGTCAGACTGCAAGAAGATCTGTCCGTCTGTGATCGAGATAACGTTCGTTGGAATGTAAGCAGAAACGTCGCCTGCCTGTGTTTCAATGAACGGAAGTGCTGTGATTGAACCAGCGCCTTTAGCGTCGCTCAACTTAGCAGCACGCTCTAGTAAGCGTGAGTGCAAGTAGAATACATCCCCTGGGTAAGCTTCACGACCTGGAGGACGGCGAAGCAGCAAGGAAAGTTCGCGGTATGCTGCCGCTTGTTTTGAAAGGTCATCATATACGACAAGAACGTGCTTGCCATTGTACATGAATTCTTCACCCATCGTTACACCAGCGTAAGGAGCAAGGTATAAGAGTGGTGCCGGCTGTGATGCTGATGCTGTAACAACGATAGAGTAATCTAACGCGCCGTGCTTACGGAGAGTTTCAACTGCATTACGTACAGTTGATTCCTTCTGTCCGATTGCAACGTAGATACAGATCATGTCCTGGCCTTTTTGGTTAAGGATTGTATCGATCGCTACAGATGTTTTACCAGTCTGGCGGTCACCGATGATCAATTCACGCTGTCCGCGGCCGATTGGCACAAGAGCGTCGATCGCCTTGATACCAGTCTGCAATGGCTCATGAACGGATTTACGATCCATAACGCCTGGTGCACCGTACTCGATAGGACGAGTTTTTGTTGTGTTGATTGGACCCATGCCATCCACTGGCTGTCCAAGAGGGTTTACGACGCGGCCGATAAGCTGTTCCCCTACAGGAACCTCCATGATGCGGCCCGTACGGCGTACCTCGTCACCTTCGCGGATGTCCGTGAAAGGTCCAAGGATGATGATACCGACGTTATTTTCTTCCAGGTTTTGTGCCATACCCATAACGCCGTTTGAAAATTCAACAAGTTCTCCAGCCATGACATTGTCGAGGCCATGAGCACGGGCGATACCGTCACCAACACTGATAACTGTACCCACATCACTCACTTGAATTTCCGACTGATAATTTTCGATTTGCGATTTTATCAGCGCACTGATTTCTTCAGCTTTGATGCTCATGAGTTTCACCCCTATCTACGAATCTTAGCCTAGCAATTTACGTTCTAAGCGGTCTAGCTTGCCGCGCAAGCTGCCGTCAAAAATGCGGTTTCCAATGCGAAGCTTAATGCCTCCAAGCAAATTGGAATCTACAATGTTTTCAATATGAAGTGCCTGTTTGCCAACCTGCGGTGCGAACGAAGCTGAAAGTGCTTCAGCCTGCTCAGCCGTCAAAGGCTGGACACTATAAACTTTTGCTTCAGCCACGCCTTTTGCATCATTTGCAAGGGCGATGAACTGGTCAGCAACGTCTGCGATCTGGTCTTCGCGGTGGCGGTCAACCAGGATCATCAGTGTATTAAGGACATATGTGCTTACAGATCCGAAAGCTGTCTTTAAAACCTCTTTCTTCTTCTCATTCGGAAGCTTTGGAGACTTTAAAAAGGCAGTCAACTCCGGATTGTTCGCAACAACTTCTTTTACAGTGCGAAGCTCTTCCTCAACCTGTGGTAGAGCCTGCTTTTCAGAAGCGAGTTGAAAAAGTGCCAGGGCATAGCGCTTTGCTACTGTCGAGTTGCTCATCGGGCATTACCCGCCTCTTGAATGTATTCATTGATGAGCTTTTCCTGGTCAGCTGCAGAGATTTCTTTCTCGATCACTTTAGAAGCAATCAAGACAGATAGTGAAGCAACTTGCTCGCGGATTGCCGCAACAGCCTGCTCCTTCTGCTGTTCAATTTCAAGCTTCGCAGATTCTTTGATTCTTTCAGATTCAGTGCGTGCCAGTGCAATGATTTCATCACGCTGAACGTCTCCCTGTTTCTTTGCGTTTTCAATTAGGCCCTGTGCTTCTGTGCGTGCCTGCTTAAGCATTTCACGCTGTTCTTCCATAAGTTTCTGTGCTTCAGCACGGCTCTTTTCAGCCGCTCCGATTTCGCCAGCAATATGCTCTTCACGTTCCTTCATGATGCCCATCAATGGACCCCAAGCGAACTTCTTAAGCAATGCTAACAAAACAAGGAACATAACAAGCTGGAACAAGATGTCACCAGTGTTAAGGCCGGCAGCCGCTCCCAATACAAAATTCATTGTTAACACCCTCGATTCACTCCCTTCAAGAGTTGTACCATGATTAAAAAAGGTCCAACATGCGCTATCTGGCTTAAAAGCCAGTAGCTCATAGCCAACGCATAAGGCTTCCCGTTCCTAACCCGGGGCTTGCCCGATTTTATTTCAAACGATTGCTTACATTCAAATTCAGGTATGCTCCGCGCCGGATTGAACCGGCACAAAGCCTACATAATAGAATGGCGAAGGTTCGCGCGGAATGATCTTCGCCATCTTTAGTTCTTATTTATTAACCACCAATAACCATGAACGCGATAACTACAGCGATGATTGGAATCGCCTCAACCAATGCAACCCCGATGAACATTGTAGTTTGAAGCATACCGCGAGCTTCTGGCTGACGAGCGATACCTTCTACTGTACGTGATACGATCAAACCGTTACCAATACCTGCACCAAGTGCTGCCAAACCGATTGCGATTGCTGCTGCTAAAAGACCCATTATAAAGTTCCTCCTTTAATGTATGAAAAAATGTTTTTTTAAGTTTTGTTCATTAAATGAACAGGTATATATTAATGGTCATGACTCACTTTATGGGAGAGATAAACCATCGTTAACATAGTGAAGATAAATGCCTGGATTGCTCCGACGAAAACGGAGAAACCTTGCCATACAAGCATCGGAAGTGCTGCGGCCAAGTGTCCACCTACTCCGGTTGCGAGGCTGGCTGCAAGCAGACCCAACAGGATCTCACCTGCGTAAATGTTACCGTAAAGACGAAGACCAAGAGTGAGCGTATTCGCGAACTCTTCAATGATCTTGATCGGGAACATGAACCAAAACGGCTTAAAGAATTCCTTGCCGTATTCGGCAGTCCCTTTAAGTTTGACGCCATAATAATGGGAAAGTCCTACCACCATGACTGCAAGAGTCAGTGTGATGACTGGGTCAGCTGTCGGTGATTTCCACCATAGGTAATTGTCGTATACGACAGAGAACGGCAGTCCCAGCATGTTGGAAACAAACACATACATAAGCAATGTGATTCCAAGGACGTGAAATCTTCCCCCATCCTTCCAGTCCATCGTGCTGTTGATGATCCCTTTGACGAAATCCATAACCCATTCCATGAAATTCTGTATTCCCGTCGGTTTCATCGCAAGCTTACGAGTGGAAAGAACTGCAATGATGAAAACAACAGCAGATGCCACTGTGATCATCAGCATGTTTGCTAAGTTAAAAGTAAGCCCAAATAAATCTAATAATGGAGCTTCATGATGCATCAGTTAATTCACCTCTCTTCCCCGCTATTTACGTAAAAAAGACTGGACAAAAAAATCTATCATAATGACAATATAAGCTGTCATTAATCCCAAAATCGTAAATACAAGGTCAATGCGATCAGGGTATTCCATCGCAACGATTACAGCAAGCGCACCTGTCGCAAGCCTCGACAACGAGCCGAGCGAGCGCACCTTCTTCCCCTGTACCACCGAATCCCCGAAGTTGTTCATTTTCCTCGCAAGCAGCCATAAATTAAAAAGGCTCAGGCTTGTACCAAAGATCAACCCAGCAAAAACAGATTGATAGCTTGTAAAGCCGTACCCGAGTACGTATAAAGACAACAAGGTGAATATGTATTTGCGCTGACGAATAAACAAGTCCTGTATTTCCATAGATGGCTAGTCTCCCGAAAAGAAGTGTTGGATGAGGCGGAGCATGGCATAAACACCTGCCGCCAATCCGATCAGCAATCCGAATATTAAGAAAAGTGGCTCTGTACCAAGGGTACGGTCAAGCCATCTTCCGGAGAAAATGCCAATTAAAATGGAGCCTACCAATTGAGATAGTATAGCGGACATGAGTGCCATCGCTTGAAAAGGGTGGCGGTTGTTTCGGCGCATAAAAAACGCATCCTCACATTAGAGAATGGGAGCTTCAGGGGGTGAAAAATCATTTTTCGAAAAAATAATATTTTCACTAAAAAAAGCTTGCATATCAACGTTGAAAACCTTATCATTTTATGCCCTTTGTAAGCATACAATAGGCAATTGTCAATGTCAATCCATTGGGGTGAAAAAATTCACAAAGTTTTCACTGTGAATATATACCATTATCCCTATTTTAGTATTATATTATAAAAACTTCGGTTTCCGTGATTTTTTTCCCGAAAAATGAAGTTTTCAAGATGCGAATTGTATTAAGAAATTCAAAAAAAATAATAAAAAGCCGGGAAGGAATCACCTTTGTCCGGCCGCTGTATTTTTACTTATGAAAATCATTGCGTCGATCGTGCTCTCCCGCCCTTTCTTTCTTGCAAAAACCTTCGCAAGGTACATTCCTTCATCCGGCAGATTTTCCAATGGTATTTCTTTTCCGACCATTCCCTTTTCAAGCTTCCTTCCCCAATCAAGGAACCCGACGAAGCGGTATTGGTCCGGATCAAATAGAGCGATGCCAAACTCTTCAGCTCCACCAGGTAAATAGACTTCATAGCGATACGCTTCCCCATTATCCGCCGGCGCGAAGTCGAAGCCCATCACCCGCGGGTAGTCCGGTTCTTCTACAACGTAAATATATGGAATCCTGATTTTATTTTTTCCATCATCTATAAAAAGTCCCCCGTCATGGATTTTATCTTTCAGCAAGGCAGGGTTGGCTATCATCGCGAGCTCCATGACTTTTGCTTCGTTCGGTTTCAGCGAAAAGCTCATTGGCAGCTCCCACTCGATCCCCTTTTCCTTTTTTGGAATGGAAAATGAATAGGTTTTTATTGCTGTACCTGTATTTTTGACTGTCAGCTTCGCACTGTGCCGGTGCATGTTATCGGCAAGCTGGAATTTGCCAAATTGCAGAGACCCCGGAATGATCAGGCTTTCGGTGTTTATTGCTGCCTCCAGCTGGATTCTTCCTGCCCCTTGTTCGAATGTCCGATATCTCTTGCCTTCACGATCGGTAATATCCTTGGCCGTGTTCATGATGGCTGCCTTGATTTCAGCCGGTGACCAGTCTGGATGCGCCTGCTTGATCAGGGCTGCTGCTCCTGCAATATGGGGCGCTGCCATGCTTGTTCCCTGAAGCGGGAGGTATCCTCCTGGAATCGTACTGTTGATCGCCACGCCGGGCGCAACAATATCCGGCTTGATTTCCCAGGTGACCGTTACCGGGCCGCGGGAGCTGAAGTCAGCAAGAATATCTTTTTCTTCTATTAAATTCATGCGAATCAGCATCGAATTTTTATCGAGCTGTTTTTTAAGCGCCAGTCCTTCTTCTTTACTGATCGCAGCCACGGGAATCGGCATCCTCTCTTCCAGGTTGCCAAAGAACGTTCCCTTCGTATTGTTATAGATGATCACCCCGATTGCTCCAGCTTCAAATGCGTTCTTCGCTTTTTCGGTAAAAGTAAGCGTCCCCCGTTCGACGAGTACAATCTTATCTCTTACACCTTTCATTTCCTCTTTCGTACCCAGTCCTGCAAAAACAAGATTTTCACTCTGGGTAATATTCCAATTGTCCGAGCCCTGTAATAGTTCGAGCCTTATTTCCTTAGATATGCCTGGGGCGTTGAGATACGGCACATTCATCGGAGGAGTTGACGCGCCAACCGAGATGGCCTTTGATGCGGTGCCTGGCGATCCTACAGTCCACCGATTAGGACCAGAATTTCCCGATGAAGTGACCGCGACGATTCCTTCGTCCACCGCCTTGTTAAGCGCCAGACTGATGGGCAGGTCCGGACCATTGACATCATTTCCGAGCGATAGATTGAGGATATCGACTTTATCCTTGATCGCTTCATCAATGGCAGCGATGACTTGCTCTGTAGTGCCGCTTCCTCCCGGGCCAAGCGCCCGGTAGGCAACCAATTTCGCATCAGGAGCGATTCCTCTCATCCTGCCGTTCGCCGCGATGACGCCAGCCACATGCGTGCCGTGCAGAGTGCTTCGAAATCCGGCGCCCTTCGTTTCCATCGGGTCATCATCTCCATCAACCAGGTCATGCCCCCCGGCAAAACTCCTTCGCAAGTCAGGGTGATCATAATCAATTCCTGTATCGATTACCCCGATTGTTATACCCTTTCCTGTCAGTCGATTGCCTTTTTCATCGAGAATTCCATGGACCGCTTCCGTTCCAATCAATTCAAAATGATCGATAAAGCTATCGCTGCGTTTGTATGGGGTTGGCAGATGGGCTGAGTTCTCCACCTTGTACGTATTCACTTCAGATAAAAGTTGGATGTCATTCAACTCTTTTAATTTTTGAAGCTCGGAAACTGGCCCCTTAACAGAGTATCCAGTGACCGCATGCGTGAAGATGCGGCGGAGCTTTGTATTCTTGAGCTTCTTTAGCTGAGAGTGGATTTCTTGCTCTTTGGGCTGGCGTTTCGTTAATACAATCGCTACTTTTTCTGTTTGGGGATCTTCCTGAGGAATCGGCGGTAGCTGCAGTTTTTGCGGTTGTTGAAAAGCAGCGAGTATCAGGATAATGGGAAAAATGATTAAGATCGTACGCTTCATCAAGACGGAATCCCCCTTTTTCCGTTAGCGTTTCAATTAATGGGTGCTAATATACGGAGGTGATTTTTCCAAAAGTAGGGTGAACGTGCAATTATGCTTAATGTTCGTGCAATTATGGTAGTTTTTCGTTCAATTATTTTAGTTGAGTGTGCAATTATTACTGGGTTTGGTGCAATTAGTGAATTTATTTGATTTTAAAATTTTTCCAGCTGACGTTTGGGTTGAAGTTTTTTACCAAATATAGGATGACGGCACGATTATTCTCAAGTTTTGGGCAATTAATCAGATTTTTCGGGAGATTATTGTGTTTAATCAGGAGAATATCGATGAGTTTTGGGCAATTATCTCGTGGATGGGATTTAAAAAATTATCCAGCAGTCGTTTTTGTGTTATTCCAGCCAAGATTTAGAGCAATTTACATCTACTTTTACCAAGTAATCCCCTGCTCCAAAGAAAAACACCCCTTTTTTTAAAAAAAGAGGTGTCTAAAAAGTTCTTATTTATATTGTTCAGGACGATTTTCGGTGCGCTTGAAGTAGTATCGAATTGCTTCGCAAATTCGTTCTGATGCGCGTCCGTCACCGTATGGGTTTGAGGCTTTGGCCATTTTTTCATATGCTTCCTGGTCTGTCAGCAGTTCTGTTGCCATTTGGTAAATTGGCTGCTCTTCGTTTCCAGCTAGCTTCAATGTTCCTGCCTCGATGCCTTCTGGACGCTCGGTTGTGTCGCGAAGAACGAGTACAGGCACGCCTAATGACGGCGCTTCTTCCTGCACACCGCCTGAATCAGTCAGGATGAGATGCGCGCGTGAAGCGAAGTTATGGAAATCAATGACGTCAAGAGGCTCGATCAGATGGATGCGCGGGTCATTGCCAAGCACTTCATCAGCCAGTTCACGGACCACAGGATTCAAGTGAACTGGATAAACAACTTGTACATCACGCTGTTCGTCAACGATTCGCTTGATGGCACGGAACATATTGCGCATTGGCTCACCAAGGTTTTCGCGTCGGTGTGCAGTCATCAGGATCAAGCGGTCATTACCCAACTTATCGAGAACTTCATGCTGATAGGTTTCTTTTACCGTCGTCGTTAGTGCATCGATGGCCGTGTTGCCGGTTACGAAGATATTTTCTTCAGACTTGTTTTCCTGCAGCAAATTAGCCGCCGATTTGGAAGTCGGAGCGAAGTGAAGATCTGCCATGACTCCTGTCAACTGGCGGTTCATTTCCTCAGGGAATGGAGAATACTTATTCCACGTTCTCAGGCCTGCCTCGACATGGCCAACAACAATCTGGTTATAATACGCCGCAAGACTCGCCACAAACGTAGTTGTCGTATCTCCATGCACAAGCACGATATCCGGCTTAACTTCCTTCATTACTTTATCCAGGCCTTCCAAACCTCTTGTTGTTACATCAATCAAAGTTTGGCGATCCTTCATGATGTTGAGGTCGTGGTCTGGCGTGATATTGAAAATGTTCAGTACCTGGTCCAGCATTTGGCGGTGCTGGGCGGTTACCGTAACGATTGATTCAAAGTGTTCAGGGTGTTTCTGTAATTCGAGGACAAGCGGAGCCATTTTAATTGCTTCCGGGCGTGTCCCAAAAATTGTCATTACTTTAATTGGCTTAGTCAATTCAAACACTCCTTATTTTGTCCCGAATAAACGGTCTCCTGCGTCTCCTAGTCCAGGTACGATATATCCGTGGTCATTCAGCTTTTCATCGAGGGCAGCGATGTAGATATCCACATCTGGGTGCGCTTCTTTAACCGTTTCTACCCCTTCTGGAGCTGCAATCAAACACATGAACTTGATGTGCTTCGCGCCGCGCTTTTTAAGAGAGTTGATCGCTTCTACAGCTGATCCGCCTGTCGCAAGCATTGGATCGACGACGATAAAATCGCGCTCCTCAACGTCGCTCGGAAGTTTTACATAGTATTCAACCGGCATCAATGTTTCCGGGTCGCGGTAAAGTCCGATATGTCCCACCTTCGCAGCCGGGATCAACTTCAGGATGCCGTCAACCATTCCGATGCCTGCGCGAAGAATCGGGATGATGCCAAGCTTCTTGCCTGATAGTACTTTCGATTTTGTCTTCTCGACCGGTGTTTCAATTTCAATTTCCTCAAGCGGCATGTCACGCGTGATTTCGAACGCCATCAGCGTTGCTACTTCATCTACAAGCTCGCGGAACTCCTTCGTGCCTGTGCTTTTTTCGCGGATATAAGTAAGTTTATGCTGGATCAATGGATGGTCAAATACGTATACTTTTGCCATGTGTATCGCTCCTTTTAAAGGTAAATGAGTTGTGGACACCTGTCTGTTATATGTAAGATCTGTTGAATCACACTTCGTCTAATTTTACAGAAAAACATGCGTACAAGCAACCGCTACCGCTTAATGATTTTCCCCTGAAAAAGCGGCCCTCATTCATGGAGGACCGCCGGGTAAAATCTTATCTCTCAGGATATAGTTCAAACTTGCTAGTTAGCTCTTCGACGCGATTCTTCGCTTCTTCCAGCTTCGCTTCGTCTTCGTGATTTTTCAATGTGAAGGCGATTAGTGATGCAATTTCGTCCATTTCTGCATGTCCGAAGCCGCGGCTTGTGACTGCGGCTGTACCGATACGGATTCCGCTTGTAACGAATGGGCTTTCTGGATCAAATGGAATCGTGTTTTTATTGACGGTGATGCCAATATCATCAAGAACTTTTTCCGCTACTTTTCCAGTCAGGCCAAGTGAACGCAGGTCAACCAACAGCAAATGGTTGTCTGTACCGCCCGATACAAGGTCGATACCTTCCTTCTTCAAGCCCTCAGCAAGGCGGTTGGCATTGGAAATGATATTCTGTGCGTATTCTTTAAAAGAATCCTGTAGCGCTTCGCCGAATGCAACTGCTTTAGCCGCAATGACGTGCATAAGCGGGCCGCCCTGGATACCAGGGAAGATGGATTTATCGATTTTCTTCGCGAATTCTTCTTTGCAGAGGATCATTCCGCCGCGCGGGCCGCGAAGTGTTTTATGAGTAGTCGTTGTGACAAAGTCAGCATACGGCACTGGATTCTGATGAAGGCCTGCTGCGACCAATCCAGCGATATGCGCCATATCGACCATCAGGTATGCGCCCACTTCATCAGCGATTTCTCGGAATCTCTTAAAGTCGATCGCTCTCGGATAAGCACTTGCACCGGCAACGATCAGCTTCGGCTTATGTTCGCGAGCTTTTTCAAGAACGACATCATAGTTGATCGTATGAGTATCTTCGTCGACACCGTACTCAACGAAATTATACTGGACGCCGCTGAAGTTGACCGGGCTTCCGTGCGTCAGGTGCCCGCCATGGGAAAGATTCATCCCAAGTACCGTGTCTCCTTGCTCAAGAATCGTGAAATAAACCGCCATATTGGCTTGCGCGCCTGAGTGCGGCTGGACATTGACATGCTCTGCGCCGAAAATTTCCTTCGCGCGGTCGCGGGCAATGTTTTCAGCAACATCGACGTATTCGCAGCCGCCATAATAACGGCGGCCCGGATAGCCTTCTGCATACTTATTCGTTAGTACAGACCCCTGTGCCTCCATTACGGCTTCGCTGACAAAGTTCTCTGATGCAATCAATTCGATTTTCGTGCGCTGACGCTTCAATTCATCCTGCATTGCAGCGTATAGCTGGCTGTCCTGCTGTGACAAGTGCTTCACTTAAGTTCCCCCTCTTATATGTATTGCTTGTTCCGTTATTAGAAAATTCATTCTTATTTTAGCCGATATTATAATGAAAGGAAAGGATGAAGGTAAAAGTAGATCTGTTTATCAGGCCTGTGTTTTTCCTCCATTGCCTTTCCCCTGTCAGCAAGATTCGTTTTCTTTTGTTTGCTCGTAAACTGCCCTGGCGCCGCCGATCAGCTTCGGCCTCGTCTTCGCCAGTGTCACATGGGCATGACCGATGCTTTTTTGGTTCACTCTTACTGGCACAGCGACATGCTTCATTTGCATGCCAATCAGCGTATCGCCAATATCAATGCCGGCGTCAGCCTCGATGAACTCGACGACCACAGCGTCTTTGAGATTTTTATAGGCGTAAGCTGCCATTGCGCCGCCCGCATTTCTCACTGGGATGACCGTCACTTCTTCCAGCTGTTTTCGGTCGGCCGTTTCTCGCTCGACGACAATCGCACGGTTCAAATGCTCGCAGCACTGGAACGCCAGCTGGACGCCGGTTTTCGCCTGCAGTTCACGGAGCTGGCTGAAGACCATTTCCGCCACCTCATCTGTTCCCGCTGTGCCGATCCGCTTTCCAATGATTTCACTCGTGCTGCAGCCGACGACCAGCACCTGGCCTTTTTTCAGCTGCACCTGTTCATTAAATTCAGTAAGGATGGAGTTCAATTCTGCTTTCCACTGTTGTATAGACAGTTGTAACGCCTCCTTTACATTGGTATTTGATAGTCCTTAGGTTGGGAGTTATTTATTTTCATACTCCTTAATTTTACCGACGCGGTTTTCGTGGCGGCCGCCTTCGTACTCTTCCGAAAGCCAAACGGCTGCGATTTCACGCGCCAATCCTGGTCCGATTACCCGTTCGCCCATTGCCAGGACATTGCTGTCATTGTGCTGGCGTGTTGCTTTTGCGCTGAATACGTCATGCACGAGCGCGCAGCGGATTCCTTTTACCTTGTTTGCGGCAATGCTCATGCCGATTCCTGTTCCGCAAATCAGGATCCCCTTGTCAAACTCACCGTTCGCCACTTTCTCGGCAACCGGAAGCGCATAGTCTGGATAATCAACAGATGTACCGCATTCGCAGCCGAAATCTTCATACTGAATATTCATTTCGTCCATCAAATTCTTAATTTCTTCGCGGATATTCACTCCGCCATGGTCTGAAGCAATAGCAACTTTCATTGTAAAATCCTCCTATGTATTCCCGGCGTGCGGGGCGATCAAATCTATCGTTATTTTCTCATATTCGGTTCGATTTATAAAGAAAACGGGTCATATTTTGCCATCCCGCTACTAATGTCTCATATATTCTAGCAAGGAATTAGTTTTTATAGCGAAAATAACTTTTTTATAGCGAATTTTGAAATTTTATAGCGAAAAATCATTTTTTATAGCGATTTTTTCATTTTAATAGCGAAATTCTGGTTTTTATAGCTAACTGGAAATTCGGCTTCATTTTTTCCAGTTTTTAAAAAAACCACAGCCTCATTCAGCTGTGGTCCAAAAAACTATAACGAAAACTTCGTAATCGTGCCTTTTAATTTTTCCGCCTGAGTTTTCAGGTCTACCGCTAACTCTTCGACATTAGCGATGACTTCTGCCTGCTGTTCGGCTGCTGATGCCACGCTGAGTGCACCGGCTGAGGTTTCTTCGGCGATTGCCGCCATTTCTTGCGATTGGGTAGATGTGTGCTGGATTGTTTCCATTTGAGTTTCGACCAGCGCGGCGATTGCGTGGATGACGTCTGCCATCTCATGAATCGTGGATGTCATCGCGTCGATCACCTGGTTCGTTCTCTCGCCTTTTTTCGCTTCTCCGTTCGCCGTTTCAACCTGTCTGCCGATCTGGCCGACAACGTTCTGAACTTCAGATTGGATGTTCTGGATTAGTTCAGATATTCCCTGAACTGCGCCCGCGCTCTGGTCAGCAAGCTTCCTGACTTCTTCGGCGACGACAGCAAATCCTTTTCCGTGCTCGCCTGCACGAGCTGCTTCAATTGACGCGTTCAAGGCAAGCAAGTTGGTTTGCGCCGCAATATCGCCAACAAGCTGGATGATTTGCTCCACTTTTGTCGCGTTTTCTTCCAATCGTTTGACCGTGCCAAGCGATTCACGGTTGTCATTTGCCAGTGTTTCGATGCCGGAAATCAGCGAGTGAATCGCATTCTTCGATTCCTGCAGGTCTTTGACCATTTCCACGGAAATGGATTCAGATGTCCGCGCTTTTTCCTGGACATCCTCAGCGATGCGAATGACTTCATCCACAGACTCAGCAGTTGTCTGTGTCGACAACGCCGAAGAATCAGCTCCCGCGGCAATCTCTTTGATTGTTGTCGAGATGATTGACGCCTGCTCCGATGCTGCCGCAGATTGTCCGGATATCTGGATGACTTTTTCATTTGTTTCCTTGAAGTTGCTATCAATTTGGCTGACCATTTCACGCAAGTTTGCGAGCATATTGTTGAATGCCAGACCTAATGAGCGGATTTCGTCATCAGATTTCGAGACTTCCGCATCCTCGCCAATTTCACCCTGCGCTGCTTTTAAAGCGGACTGCTCTAGCTTTTGCAAAGGCTTGATGATCAGGCCGGCAGCCATATACGCTAGCAGACCTGACCAGAAAATCCCCATTCCAAGAACTGCTACAGTATAAACCACCGAACTGATTTCAATGAAATTTTGAACGTAAGGATACAGGAAATAAATAAAAAATGCGCTCGTTGAATAAGTGATGATCGCCAACACAGTCGTCAGCATGACCATTTTCTTTCTTAATCCCATTTTGTAGCTACGTTTAGACCCCACTGATAATCCCCCTGAAAAAATAATAAATATTCCTCAAGGGTTTTATCGGATTTTATCCAGGATTCTTTCGATACTTTTTTGAATTTCTTTAAAAGCTTCACGATAAATTTGTTCATTTCCGCCGAACGGATCTGCCACATCCAGGTTTCCCGCTTCATCAGCAAATTCTTTCAATGTGAAAATTTTGTCCGCAGCGTATGGATATTGGCTCATGACCAGCTCTTTATGGCTCTGTGTCATCGTCAGAACGAGGGTTGCCCAATCGATTTCATCCTTTGTTAACATCGAGGAGCGATGATCATGGCTGATATTGTTTTCCTCGAGCACGGTCTTCGCGTTTGCAGAAGCCTCGGCACCATTCGGGGCGTATACTCCTGCCGATTTCACCTCTACTCCAGGCAGCTTTTTGCTTTTTAAAATCGCTTCCGCCATAGGGCTGCGGCATGTATTTCCGGTACAGACAAATAAAATGCGCGCCATGCTTGTCCCTCCTGTGAATAACTTTTCTCTATTATATGATAATCGTTCAGCAATTTCATTTTCTGCAAAAAAATACACCTGACAAGCAGGTGCGTTAAAAGTTTTATAGCGGAAGAAGCAATTTGAGCCCAAATGCAAGCAGAATGCTGCCGCCTAATGCTTCACTGTATGTACCAAGCCATCCCTGCACTCTTTTTCCAATCAGGAGGCCCGCCCACGTAAGGACCATTGCCGCAACTCCAAAACAAATCAGAACAAGCAGCGTCCTTGCTCCGTAGATCCCAAGGGTTAATCCTACTGAAAAACTGTCAAGGCTGACGCTGAGGGCAAAAATAAATAAACCCTTGCCAACCGGAGTGATCACGCTTGTCTCATCTTCCTTGAAGCTAGCCCAAATCATCTGGACTCCCAGCACAATCAGGAGCAGGCCGCCAATATATCCGGCTATTGCTCCGAACTGCTCGGACAAAAATCGCCCTGCCACCATTCCTAGCAGCGGCATCCACACATGGAACAAACCAATTGTGACGCCAATTTTAAATATATGCCTTTTCGTCAGTCTGATCATGCCCATTCCGAGACCTACGGAAAATGCATCCATTCCCAACGCGAATGCCATCAACATCAGTGTGAATAATTCGCCGGCTATTGCTGTCATGTCTTCGCCCCCTCGGACTTGCTAATTCAGCATATGCACGTCCAATAGGATTTAGAAGCATGGAATTTTCCGGTCTCGAAATGATAAAATCACAATCGCAATACAAAAAGCGCCTCATAATCTGAAGCGCTTCTCTTAAATGTATTATTTTTTAATAATCGGCAGGCCGGATGCCTTTGACAGTCTGTTCATGATGGCCTGGCCGACGCCATGTTCCGGGAAAATTTCGCCGAAAATGATATTGAGTTCTTCCTGGTTGAAGGCACGGAGTGTGTCATAAAGAGCTTCTGCCACTGTTTCCAGTTTTGCTCTTTCACCGCAGGCAATCACAATATCAGCGTCATAAAACTCTTTGTTTTCCTTCGTTGTCATCACGCCGACTGTCAGGCCTTCGCTCCGCTTTTCATTGACGAGCTGCTGGATTTCTTCCCTTGCTCCGTCAACAAGATAGAATGGAGCATTCGGTGCATAGTGGCGGTATTTCATCCCTGGAGATTTTGGCGCCTGGTCTGAATCCTTCAGGGCCGGATCTACCGAGACTTCTCCTACTACTTCTTCCAGCTGTTCCTTCGTGACGCCGCCCGGCCTTAAAATTGCCGGAATCACGCCCGTACAATCGACAACTGTGGATTCAAGGCCAACGCCGGTCGCTCCGCCATTGACAATCCCGGCAATCCGGCCGGTCAAATCATCGGCAACATGATCAGCAGTCGTGGGGCTCGGCTTTCCTGACAGGTTTGCGCTTGGTGCAGCCAGCGGTAAGCCTGATGCTTCTATAAGCGCCAGAGCAACCGGATGGTCCGGCATCCTGACGGCAACTGTGGATAACCCAGCCGTTGCTTTTTCTGAAAGCACGCCAGCCTTTTTTTCCAAAATAATGGTCAAAGGACCAGGCCAAAAAGCATCCATCAGCACTTTTGCCTGATCGGGGATTTCTTTTACAAAGGAATGAATTTGCTCGCGATTGGCAATATGGATTATCAACGGGTTATCCCCAGGTCTTCCTTTTGCTTCGAATATTTTTAAGACAGCTTCATCGCTTTTGGCGTTCCCGCCAAGACCATAAACCGTTTCTGTCGGAAAAGCGACGACTTCATTTTGCTTCATTTTTTGTGCAGCTTCAATGATTTGTGGATATGTTTTTAAATTATCCACATTCTTATCCACTGTCCACATTTGTGTTTGCATGTACATCCACCTTTTACTTCTCGCTATACTAGTCTATTTCTATGAAAGTATAAAAGAAGAATAAGCAGAACTCAAGTTTTTATCCACAAATTGTGTACAGTTTTAGCGAATCCGTGGATAACTTTGTGGATTAATCCACAATCCACAGAATTATTTTCATAATTGCAGAGTTATCCACAGTTAGAGCTTGTTTTAAATGGCTTTTTTCCAGAAGAGAATCGGGAAGCTCTGATTGGTTTACCATCTCAAATCCCAGATTGCTGAAGAAAGAAACCGCGCTCATCTTGTTCGTAACCAGATAAAGCTCTTCAAGCTCCTGATTTTTCGCTGTCAGGAATGCCCGTTTAAAAAGAAGCATCAAATCCGGCTGGCCGATTTGCGGGGACACGACAAATGAGCGAAGCAAGCCTGCTTGATCCACTGGCTCTACTCCAAGGCATGCCTTAAGCTCTCCTTCCTGGTTTTCCATAAGCGAAAAGTTTTGGATTGAGTCATTCAATCCTTCCGGGCTTACTCCAGCCTCTGTTAAAAAAGCCTCCAACTTAGGTAAATCCTCTTGATTCGCACTCCTGATTTTCCACGTCATATCTATCACCTCAAAAATAAGATTCTAGTAAATAGATATGAGAGACATGAAAAAGTAGAACCTAAAGAGGACAAAAAGAAAACACGGCAGCCTCCAAAGCTGCCGTGCATTCTTAATTTCCAGGCTTTCTAAGCCAACTGATTAGTTATTGTTGTTGTTATTGCGGGCATTGCCGCCTTTTTCACCGATTTCTTCATAGAAGCTTCGGTCATGATTGTTGGAAGTCGCTTCGCCGCCTTTACGGCCGATTTCCTGATAGAAGTCCTTGTCGTGGCTTTCGGATGTTGCTTCGCCACCTTTTTTACCGATTTCCTGGTAGAATTCGCTGTCATGGCTTTCAGCAGTAGCCTCTCCGCCTTTGCGGCCAATTTCCTGATAGAAATCTTGATCGTGATTGTTGGAAGTTGCTTCGCCGCCTTTACGGCCGATTTCCTGATAGAATTCGCTGCCATGGTTCTGGCTTGTTGCTTCGCCGCCCATGCGTCCTCGTTCTTCACGTGACATCTTATCATTATTATTGTTTTTAGCCATTATTACTCATCCTCCTTGAAATCTAAGTTTTGATGTTACACTACTTTAAATATCCGGATTCTCCCATCATGAAACTATTATCCGGGGAATGTAATATGCTTGTTCGAATAATGTAATATTTTTGGAAATTCCGACAGCCATTTTTCCTCTTTTACCAAGTATTTCTTAAGAGAAGCTAGCTAATGTTTCCTAGCTTCTCATAGTGAAAAATTCATAAGTGAGTGATTTAAGTCACTATGTCGGTCATTTTGTATGGTTATAATAAAGGTAATCAATTGAAAACCTTTCTCAAAAAGGGGGTACGAGATGGAAATCAAAACAATATATGAAGCGGTTGGCGGAGATCAATCAATCCGGAAGATTGTCGATACCTTTTATCCAAAGGTATACGAAAATGAGGAACTCAGCCCCTTGTTCGAGGGCGATATGGAGGAAATCAAGCGGAAGCAGTGGATGTTCCTCACGCAGCTGACCGGCGGCGGTGCCCTTTACAGCGAGGAATTCGGGCCGCCTAATATGAGGGTGCGGCATATGCCATTCGAAATTACACCGGTTCGCGCCCAGGCATGGCTGAAGCTGATGCACGAAACATTGACGGAAACAGGCTTGATTGAAACCGACGGCGGGAAGGCCCTGTTCGAGCGTCTGAGCCAGATTGCACCTATTATGATCAACAGACAATAAGGAGGAATTTTACGATGGAAAAACAGTCACTGAAACAATACCAGGAATTCAGCGAAGAACGTTTTACGAAAAGAATTGTATTTAAAAAAGGTGACAGCACCGTGTTCCTGCTGAACTTCATGCCCGGACAGGAGCTGCCTAAGCATAAGCATCCAGGTACAGAAGTGTTCATTTTAACCATGCAGGGCGAAGGCACTTTCATTGTCGACGGAGAAGAGGTCGTGGCAGCAGCAAACGAAACCGTCCACCTGGGCGGCACCGAAGAACTTGCCTATAAAAATACCGGATCAGAGCCAGTCTCACTTTATGTGATGCTCAACAAGATTCCGGATGAGAGGTTTGCGCAGAATATTTAAAGAACAGAACTCTAGATAGCAGTCGATCATGAGTGGATAATCCCCAGTTGGTCGAATAATTCTGTAATGTGGTCGAATAAATAGAAAAAGTGGTCGAATTATTTATAAATCCGCCAAATTAATTCAAAATGTGGTCGAATTATCCGAAAATGTGGTCGAATAAATTCTATCGGCGAAAAAAGGCACCTCATTTAGCTCGATATATGGCCCTGTTAATTAATGTTCTGTTAAAAAATAGCCCCTGCAGCCATCGCAGGGGCTTATTTTATCCGAAAATCCTGTTCCAAATCTCGACGAGGAAGAAAGATACCTCAACTTCTTCTTCTTCTCCGCCTTCATATACCTTTTTCTTGCCTTTTTTACTATCTTTTTTCTCATCAGCAAGCTTGGCATCAGCAGACTCGTCTTCTGCGTCCGCTTTTACATCGCCTTTGCTGTCATTTTCATCGAAGCCTTCGCTTGTTGCTTCACCGTTTGAGAAATCAAGGAAGCATAGCGGCGGATAGAGGACGCACCACCAGTTTGCGCCTTCACCTTCGCCAAGTGTAATCAGGATTGCTTCGTATTCACCTGCCGGATAGAGGAACTGACCATATAATTTAGTAGGAAACTGGACTTTGTCAAACTCCGTTTTTACAGATTGATTAGAGCCTTCAGCTGCAACAACTCTTTCCGCGATTGCCTGGATTTCCGGAAGCCTGGACTTAATGACTTCCCTCGCTGCCTCGATTGACGTCAGCTCCTGGACCCATGTCGTGATTTCTTTGTTCACTTCATCGCGGATCAGGCGTTTGATATTCTGGTCCTTTTCCAGATCGCTGTCGGCAAGGATCCTCAGGCGGATCGCCTCGTTCGGGATGACCATCGCTTCCTTCGCGGTCACTTCATTTTTTGGTGTATATAAACTTAAAATAGTACCTGCACATAGTAATAATATGTATATAATAGCGGCTGATTTTTTCATCATCATCTCTCGCACCGTCCCTTCACTAGTAAACAGTGTGGACAGTTTGATAGATTCTTAAACTAGTAATTTTGAAAAAAAAATGGACCCCTTTTTATCAGGAGCCCAACTCAGCGAAAACCATCCGGTCCTTGCCATTAATATCAAAAACAACCTCAACATTGGCATGCGGGAAGGTTTTTTCCAGCAATCCTCGTACCGCTTCACCCTGGCCAGCGCCGATTTCAAACCCAACCAATGCTTTTTCTTTTAAAACAAGCGGAAGTTCGTCCATGAAGCGGCGATACAGGTCCAATCCATCCTCGCCTGCAAAAAGCGCCATATGCGGTTCATGCTCAGTGACGATATCAGACATCCACTCCTGGTCTGCAACCGGGATATATGGAGGGTTTGAGATGACGGCATCGACCTTTTTCCCTTGTGAAATGAGCGGCTGGAGCAGGTCTCCATGTAAAAACTCGATATCCGCACCAAGTTCGCTGGCATTTTTCCGCGCCACCTCTAGTGCATCTTTAGAGAGGTCGACCGCTGTTACCTTCAACTCTGGTTTTTCCAGCTTCAAGGTAACTGAAATCGCGCCGCTACCGGTGCCGACATCGACAAGGTCGATTTCATTTTTTCCTGGAAAAAGCATTTCAAGACGCTGAATCGTTCCTTGCACAAGTTCTTCCGTCTCAGGCCGGGGAATCAGTACATGCTCATTCACAATGAAGCGGCGGTCGTAAAACTCCTCGCTGCCAATGATATATTGAATCGGCTCCCCGGCAGAATGCCTTTTTACAGCGTTCTGGAACTCGGTCCATACTTCGCCATCCAGTTCATCGCGCATCTTCATCAGCATGGAGGTGCGGGACAGCCCCGAATAGTGCCGCAGCAAAAGCTCACGGGCAAATTCCTCACGATTATGTTCTTTTAAAAAAGAAGAAGCCCAATTGAGGGCTTCAAATATTTTCAAATTAGTCATTGTTCGCACTCTCAAGTCTTTGAGATTGGTCTTCCATAATTAGCGCTTCGATGATCTCATCCATCTTGCCCTGAAGAATCTGGTCAAGCTTCTGGATCGTCAGGCCGATACGGTGATCGGTCACGCGGTTTTGCGGGAAGTTGTACGTACGGATACGCTCAGAGCGGTCCCCAGTACCTACAGCAGATTTACGAACCTGGTCATACTCCGCCTGTGCTTCCTGCTGGAACTTGTCATAGACGCGGGCACGAAGTACCTTCATCGCCTTGTCTTTGTTTTTATGCTGAGATTTTTCATCCTGGCACGATACGACGATTCCAGTTGGGATATGCGTCAGACGTACCGCTGACATTGTCGTGTTAACAGACTGTCCGCCGGCACCGCTGGACGCGAATGCATCAAAACGGATGTCTTTATCATGCAGCTCGATTTCCACTTCTTCCGCTTCAGGAAGACAGGCAACAGTAGCTGTCGAAGTATGGATACGGCCGCCTGATTCCGTTTCCGGAACACGCTGGACGCGGTGCGCACCATTTTCGAACTTCATTTTGGAATAAGCGCCATTTCCATTGATCATGAAGATGATCTCTTTAAAACCGCCCACGCCAGTCGTGCTGGCATCGATGATTTCCGTTTTCCAGCCTTGTGATTCCGCATAACGGCTGTACATCCTGTAAAGGTCGCCGGCAAACAGAGCAGCTTCATCGCCGCCTGCAGCGCCGCGGATTTCCATGATAACGTTCTTGTCATCGTTAGGATCTTTAGGGATCAGAAGGACCTTGATGCGAGCTTCAAGCTCCTCGATTCGCGGCTCCAGCTCAGAAATTTCTTCCTTTACCATCTCGCGCATCTCAGCATCGAGCTTTTCCTCGAGCATCGCTTTTGCATCTGTCAGCTGCTCTTTAACTTCCTTATATTCACGATAAGCCATGACAGTTTCCTGGATGTCAGACTGCTCTTTTGAATACTCGCGGAGCTTTTTGGAGTCATTGACAACTTCCGGGTCACTCAATAGCTCATTCAATCTTTCATAACGATCCTCTACTGCTTGAAGACGATCAAACACGGACATTCACCTCTATTTTAATATCCTTTAAAATGGATTATTACTCTATTCACGGTTATATTACCGGTTATTCAATAAGTGCAATTACATAGCATAACATTCTAATTATAGTATAGGTGACACCCTCAGTCAAAGCCATTGTGAATAGAAGAGTGCAAACGCCTTGGTCAGCCCTGGCAAGTGCTGGAGCTAGACACTAATCTAAATTAAAATAATTTGGAGCGCACTTGTTCGATACAACGGAAAAAGCATGCCCTTTTATGAGAGCATGCTGCTGCAATGCAAACTTCTATTGAATATCAACGTTAATGTCATAGCGTGGCAATGCTCTTGCCAGCTTTTCCTGAAGTGTCTTTTGTGCATTTTCACGATCTTTTCTCGTCACGCGGCCTTGGAGTTGTGCGGTTACGTTCATTTCACCGCCGTTGATCCAGATCGTGCCCGGCTCATAGCCTGCATCAGAAATGACATCCTTCGCCTTTTGGACGTCCTGGGAAAAACTATAGTGGTTTTCATTATCGGTATTCAGCAAATTCGGATTCTGGTCGGTCATTGTCATGCCGTCATCCTGGTCCCTCGTGAAATTCGGACCGTCTCCTTCGCGGACACCGTCACCCTCTCTATTCAGATCCACGCCAGCCTGGTCTTCATCCTTGTCATAAACTGATTCGGTATTATCCTGGCCACATCCAGCGACCATAATCACAGCAAACATAAGCAACATGAGTAATTTTTTCAAATTATGGCACCTCCCGTGGTTAAGTTGCCCTTTTCAGAGGCATTTCATGCGTTTTCGGTAAGAATGCAGCTTAATTTGATTAAAATAGGACTTTTTCACTTCAGAATCTTTAACTGGAAAAATTATTCTCTTACTCAGCAGCAATAATTGCACCGTACAGGGCCATAATTACGGTTTCAAAACCATTAATTGCACATTCAACGGTAATAATTACACCAAAAAGTTACGTAATTGCACTTTAATCCAATATAAGGAGAAATTCAGACATAAAAAAATCCCCCCGCTCACGGGAGGATCAAATCATTTTATGTTAAGCTTTCAGTCGTTTTCTCGATTTTCAGCTCGTTTGGTGATTTAGGTACTTCATGGTGATGTCTGCATCGTGGTTCGTAGGATTCAGACGCGCCAACGAGGATGATTGGGTCATCATAAGAGGCTGGCTTGCCGTTGATCAAACGCTGTGTACGGCTAGATGGCGATCCGCAGACTGCACAAACAGCCTGAAGCTTGGTCACATTTTCGGCAACAGCCATCAGCGCAGGCATCAACCCAAATGGCTCGCCGCGGAAATCCTGATCCAGGCCGGCAACGATAACACGGTAGCCGCTGTCTGCAAGATGCTGGACAACCGGAAGGATTTCATTATCAAAAAATTGCACTTCATCAATGGCAATGACATCGATATCAGGATTGATATGCTTAAAAATATCAGTAGAGTTGGCAATAGGCTTTGCAGTAACTGCAGTTCCGTTGTGTGATACAACCGATTCTTCGCTGTAGCGGTTATCAATCGCAGGCTTGAATACAGCAATTTTTTGCTTGGCGAATTGAGTTCTGCGCACGCGGCGGATTAGTTCCTCGGATTTACCCGAAAACATGCTGCCGCAGATCAATTCGATCCAACCGCTTTGTTTCATAACGTACATGGTCGGCCTCTCCTTCCTCAGTGGAAAAAATGAATCGCTCATGCGCTTTTGGCGCTGGAGCGGGCTTTAAACAAAAAGCTGCTTTCGTAGAATTACGGCTTTTTCATGCCATAAAGGTACGAAAAAAGCCTGATTAAAAGTTCGACACTTTTTTCAGCTTTTTCCATTATAACAAAAATCAGTGCTGAATCCAGACACATTAATAAAGTTCACAAAATAAATTTATGTACCCAAAACACAGGCAGTTTTTCAAAAAAAGCAAAATAAAAAACAGGCAAGTCACAAAGCTTCTTGCCTGTTTGGTGGTTTCTTATATTACTATTACTGGTTGTTTTTAAGACCGTATTTCTTGTTGAAGCGGTCAACACGTCCGCCAGCTTCAGCAAACTTCTGACGTCCAGTATAGAATGGGTGGCACTCAGAGCAAGTTTCAACGCGAATCTCGTTCTTTACAGAACCAGTTTCGAATTCGTTACCGCATGCGCAAGTCACCTTAACTGTTTTGTAGTTTGGATGAATTCCTGATTTCATTCTTTTCATCTCCTTCCGCCCTGAATCATATCCGAAACAGAGTTATAATCAACGGTTATACCGTTATTGGAAAAACACACTGACCTCATTATAACAAGTCCATCTATATATTTCAAGTCAGTTTTTCAACCCAGAATCTGGAACTATGAACGCTTGGTATTGCCTTTCATTTCCTCACCAAGGACAGCGAAGAAATCTTCATTCGACTTGGATAATCTTAGCTTACGAAGGAATTTTTCCGCGAAATCCGGGGAGTCCGACATCGATTTGCGGATAGCCCACAGCTTGTCCAGATGATCCTTTGGAATAAGAAGTTCTTCTTTACGCGTTCCTGATCTGCGGATGTCGATTGCCGGGAAGATCCTTCTTTCAGCAAGTGAACGATCCAGGTGAAGTTCCATGTTTCCAGTTCCCTTAAATTCTTCATAGATTACGTCATCCATACGTGAGCCTGTATCTACAAGCGCGGTCGCAAGGATCGTCAAGCTGCCGCCTTCCTCGATATTACGGGCAGCACCGAAAAAGCGCTTCGGACGGTGGAATGCCGCAGGGTCAATACCACCGGACAATGTACGACCGCTTGGCGGGATGACAAGGTTATAGGCACGGGCTAGACGAGTGATGCTGTCCATCAGGATGATGACGTCGCGCTTGTGCTCAACAAGACGCATCGCGCGCTCAAGCACAAGTTCAGCAACCTTGATGTGGTTTTCAGGCACTTCGTCAAAAGTGGAGCTGACAACATCGCCGGCAACAGAACGTTCAATATCCGTTACCTCTTCCGGACGCTCATCGATCAATAGAACAATCAGTTCTGCTTCCGGATGGTTTGTCGTAATGCTGTTGGCGATCTCTTTTAAAAGCATCGTCTTACCAGCCTTTGGCGGCGCAACAATCAAGCCGCGCTGGCCAAATCCGACCGGAGCGATAACATCCATGATCCTGGTTGATACATGTTTATGAGTCGTCTCCAGTTTCATCATGCGGTCAGGATACAAGGGAGTCAAGCCTGGGAAGTGGACCCTTTCCTTCGCCGATTCAGGGTCATCTCCATTGACTGCCTCAACCTGGAGCAAGCCGAAATAACGTTCATTTTCTTTTGGAGGACGGACTTTACCCGAGACTTTATCCCCGTTCCTTAAATCAAAACGGCGGATCTGCGAAGCTGAGATATAGATGTCCTCAGAGCTTGGCGAGTAATTGATTGGGCGCAGGAAACCGAAGCCTTCTGACTGGATGATTTCCAGGACACCTTCCATGAAAAAATAGCCCTGCTGTTCAGCACGTGCTTTTAAAATAGCAAAAATAAGTTCTTTTTTCGTTAATTTGCTGTAATAAGAGACTTTATACTCCTTTGCGAGTTCATAAAGCTCTTTTAATTTCATATTTTCTAAGCTTGAAATATTTACTTCCATAATGTCACCACGCCTTAAAATATTTCGATTTCCCCCATAAAAAATGTATTAAGAATATCAGCGTATGGATGGAAAAAGAAGAAATGAGTTACCTTTGAAGGTTGTAAGAAGGAATTAATGAAGGTGTACAACTGATTTGTGTTCATTCTAATAAACATGAGTATTAAAACAATTTTCATTTTACCCTTAAACAGGAAAAATAATCAATCTTTTTATTTAGTCGCTCCCTTTGGCTGCATCATGCGGCAAAGGGAGCTTTTTTGTAAGGGTTTACGATTCTTTTAAAAAAATAATATTATTTCATTACTAGGTGCGGCTTTTTCTTCAGGCTGTGCTGTCCTTCGATGAAGCGGACTGTGCCTGATTTTGCTCGCATGACGACTGAGTGGGTTGAGCCATAAGAGCCTTTGAATTGGACTCCTTTAAGCAGCTCGCCATCTGTTACACCTGTTGCTGCGAAAATGGCATCGTCGCCACGGACGAAATCTTCCATAAGGAGGACTTTATTGACATCGATGCCCATTTTTTTGCATCGCTCGAGCTCAGCATCATTTTGCGGAAGCAACCGACCCTGAATTTCTCCACCGAGGCTTTTAAGAGCTACTGCAGCGATGACACCCTCTGGTGCTCCGCCTGAACCGAACAGGATATCCACTCCGGTAGTATCGAACGCCGTGTTGATTGCGCCAGCTACATCTCCGTCATTGATCAATTTGATCCTTGCTCCTGCCTCACGAAGCTGGGCAATGATATGTTCATGGCGCGGACGGTTCAATACTGTCGCCACAACATCTTCAATATCCTTGTTCTTCGCTTTAGCCACAGCCTTCAGATTATCAAGAACAGAAGCATTGATATCGACCATTCCGACTGCTTCAGGACCAACGGCTAGTTTATCCATGTACATGTCCGGAGCGTGAAGCAGGTTGCCGTTATCCGCTACCGCCAGGACTGCAAGGGCGTTCCAGCCGCCTGATGCTACAATGTTCGTTCCTTCCAAAGGGTCGACGGCAACATCCAAACGCGGACCATAGCCTGTCCCAAGCTTTTCACCGATATACAGCATCGGTGCTTCGTCCATTTCTCCTTCACCGATTACGACTGTGCCTTTCATCGGGATGGTGTCGAACACATCTCTCATTGCCGAAGTTGCAGCATCGTCAGCTTCGTCTTTTTTTCCGCGTCCCATCCAGCGGGCTGAAGCAAGCGCCGCCGCTTCTGTCACGCGGACAAGCTCCATCGTCAAGCTACGTTCCATATGATCATCCCCTAATCATGAAAGGGGCTAATGCCTACCAAAAAAGTATACCTCTCAATCCCTTCCTATTCAGCCCGTTCCAATAATCAGCTTTCTCCTCGTTAACCGATTATGTCTCGGAACTGCTTAGGAAACGGATTTAATACTGCCGCAATTGGCGGCTAGATGACCAATTAGGTTATACTATTCTGCGTTTTTGATAAACAATAGCACCGCTTTTTGTATTGTACAGCTCTATTGTACTATACTTTTTATGATTTTTTTATCTCTTCTTGTTCTTCAGAGGTCAGATCTTCCCGCCAAATTGTGGCACCGAGTCCATTGAGCTTTTCAACGATATGGCTGTAGCCGCGGTCGATATGGTCGACACCGGTGATTTCGGTGACTCCTTCAGCCATAAGTCCGGCAATGACAAGCGCCGCTCCGGCACGGAGGTCACTGGCCTTTACTTTAGCTCCCTGAAGCTTAACCGGCCCGCTGATGATCGCCGATCTGCCCTCGACCTTGATATTCGCATTCATTCTTCTCAGTTCGTCGATATGCTTGAAGCGTGCGCCATATATTGTATCTGTCACGACACTAGAACCCTCAGCTCTCGTAAGCAGCGCAGTGAATGGCTGCTGCAAATCGGTCGGGAAGCCAGGGTAAACAAGCGTCTTGATATCGATTGCTTTATATTTATCCGCAGGCGCAACATAAATTTGCTCGTCGCTTGCTTCAATTTTAGCACCCATTTCCTTCAGCTTGGCCACAAGTGATTCAATATGCTGAGGAATAACATTATCGATCGTCACACCATCACCAATAGCAGCGCCAAGGATCAAGTACGTCCCTGCCTCAATCCGGTCAGGTATGATTGTATGTCGGCAGCCATGAAGCTCGTCAACGCCATCGATGCGGATGACATCCGTTCCCGCGCCTTTAATTTTCGCACCCATATTGGTTAGTAGGGTTGCTACATCAATGATCTCCGGTTCTTTTGCTGCATTTTCAATGATTGTGCGCCCTTTTGCCCGGACAGCAGCAAGCATGATGTTGATCGTCGCTCCAACGCTGACGACGTCAAGATAAATCCTCGCACCACGAAGCTCGTCAGCACGCAGGTAAATCGCGCCTTGTTCGTTCGTCACGCTTGCACCAAGCGCTTCGAATCCTTTTATATGCTGGTCAATCGGCCTTGGGCCCAAATGGCAGCCGCCGGGCAGTCCGATGACAGCCTTTTTGAAACGGCCCAGCATCGCTCCCATTAAATAGTATGAAGCTCGCAGCTTTTTCACTTTTCCATTCGGCAAAGGCATGGAAATCATGGAAGACGGATCCACCGTCATTTCATTGTTCGAGAATTCAACAGAACCGCCGATCTCCTCCATCAAGTCCTTGAGCATATGAACGTCGGAAATATCCGGCAAACCTTCAATGGTCACAGGCGATTCAGCTAAAATCGTTGCTGGGATTAAGGCCACTGCACTGTTTTTCGCGCCGCTGACCCGAACAGTCCCTTTTAAAGGATAGCCGCCTGCAATCTTAAGCTTTTCCATTTTTGACTCCCTTCTAAGCCGTGATGTATTAAGGTCAAGCTGGAGATGCAAACTTTTTACAGCTAAGACCGATATAGGCTCTACTTAGATTTGATTGAATACCGAAATCAACTAGGTATATTTTTCCATTAAAAATATTCAGATTCCGGGAGTTTTCTATTCCTTTAGTTTACACGATATTCCCAAAATCATGTAATAAAATGCAAAAAAGTTTAAATTGGGTAAAACTTCCTAATGCGTCACTTTAATACTTTAAACTACTGGGGGTCTGACCCCCAGTGCTGTAATGCGTTAATGTGTGTTACAAATTACTGCCCGCGTGATTCCCAATCTTTCAGGAATGCTTCGATGCCTTTGTCTGTTAGCGGGTGGTTGAACATTTGCTGGATGACTTTGTATGGTACGGTTGCGATGTGCGCGCCTCTTAGTGCTGCGTCTGTTACGTGCTGTGGGTGGCGGATGGACGCGGCGATGATTTCTGTGTCGATGCCGTGGATGGTGAAGATGTCGGCAATCGTTGAAATCAGGTCGAGTCCGTTATGGCCGATGTCATCCAGACGGCCAAGGAATGGGGAAACGTATGTAGCTCCCGCTCTTGCTGCCAGCAATGCCTGGTTCGCACTGAAGACCAATGTTACGTTTGTCTTGATTCCTTCTTTTGAAAAGACAGAGACTGCTTTCAATCCTTCTGGTGTCATCGGAACTTTAATTGTGATGTTAGGAGCGATTGCAGCTAGCTCTTTACCTTCTTTGATCATGCCTTCTGCATCTAGCGCGATGACTTCCGCACTGACAGAGCCAGGAACTAGTTCAGTGATTTCCTTCAAGCGGTCTTCAAACTTCACATTCTTCTCTTTTGCCACGAGTGATGGGTTGGTTGTAACCCCTGATAAAATTCCAAGTGTATAGGCCTCGCGGATTTCTTCCATATTCGCAGTATCGATAAAAAACTTCATTTGTAAACGCCTCCAGTCGACAAAATTTTCAAACACATATAAATGGACAAAAACCGCCTTATTGTAAGGCGGTTTAATTATAACAAATTTTTATTGCTATTACGCTTTGTTGGAGGAACCGAATTCGCGCATTTTGCCGATTACAGTTTCCTTGATTGCGTCGCGAGCTGGTCCAAGATATTTACGTGGATCATACTCGTTAGGCTTTTCAGCCAATACCTGACGAACAACCTTAGCTGAGGCAATTTGGTTTTCGGTATTAACGTTGACTTTAGCTGTACCGAAAGAAATAGCTTTCTGGATATCTTTTGTAGGGATTCCAGTTCCGCCGTGCAATACTAATGGTACGCCGGCAGTCTTGTTGATTTCTTCCATTTCCTTGAAACCAAGGTTTGGCTCACCTTTGTAAGGGCCGTGAACAGATCCAAGTGCAGGAGCCAGGCAGTCGATGCCAGTGCGCTGAACAAGTTCTTCACACTCTTTAGGATCAGCATAGATAACTCCGTCAGCAACGACGTCATCTTCCTGTCCGCCAACTACTCCCAATTCGGCTTCTACAGAAACGCCTTTTGAGTGAGCGTATTCTACCACTTTTGAAGTGATTTCAACGTTTTCCTCGAAAGGACCGTGAGAAGCGTCAATCATGACAGATGTGAAACCAGCATCGATTGCTTCTTTACATTTATCAAAGCTTGAACCATGGTCTAAGTGGATTGCGACAGGAACTGTTGTTTTGTAGTCCTCCATCAGTCCTTCTACCATTTTTACTACAGTTTTGAAGCCGCCCATGTAGCGTGCAGCACCTTCGGAAACACCAAGGATAACTGGTGACTTCTCAGCTTCTGCAGCCTGAAGGATCGCTTGAGTAAATTCAAGGTTATTTAAGTTAAATTGCCCAACAGCGTAGCCTTCCGCATTCGCTTTTTTCAGCATTTCAGTCATTGAAACTAAAGGCATATCATTTCCTCCTTCATTATGATCAATCGTCTTTTGACTATGCTACCCTTTAAAAGGTTTTCCTTCTCTGCTTTTGATTATGTACCCGAGATGGCATTCATCAAAACGAAATGATCCTGTGGAATTCATAAGTATCATACCAAAAGAAAATCAGAATTGCCATTGTTCTAGCCTTGTTTTTGCAAGTGTCATAAAAATGCTATAAAGCAAGCGCTACCAATAGTTTCACTAGTCTGGAAACTTGGATTTTCTCTACTTTTTAAAAGGAAATGCCCTCTGAAAGTTCGAGAGGGCATTTCTATGTAATCCTGTATACAATTTACGAAACGGTTTGTGAGTATTTCTTTACAGCTGCCCGGATGTCGTCGATATCGAATGGTTTGGCGAAGTGTGTCAGCGCCCCCAAATCCATTGCTTCCTGGATCATATCGAGCTCGCCGTAGGCGGTCATGATGATGACGCGGATATCCGGATCGATTACCTTCATTCTTTTTAGAATTTCAATTCCATCCATACCAGGGATTTTCATGTCCAAAAGAACGAGATCCGGTGGATGCTTTTTCACGATATCCAGGGCCTGGACGCCATTTGCAGCCTGATACGTTTGATAACCTTCTTTTTGCAGCACTTCATTAAGTAGAATTCTGATGCCAAACTGGTCGTCTACAATAAGTATTTTTTCTTTCATGCCGCCTCTTCCCCCTAATAAATGTAGTATGTTGTTAAATGTATTTGTCCAGGAAACGGTTTCGTCTTATCCCCATTTACACAATTCGTTAAAAAGCTTGAAATTCCTCCCATATTTTCAAACATATTTTTCGACAGATGCTTTTTCATTTCCATTGTAGTACTTTATAATCAGTATTGGCAAAAACGGAGGTGCTGTTATGTTAAAAATGTTTTCGACACAGCTGACAGGTTTGTTCAACAGACTTCAGGAAAAAGAAGAGTTTTCAATCGAGGATGGAGCACGCTTGCTGGCTCAAGCTGCAGCTGGTGAGGGCACGGTTTATATTTATGGTACAAAGGAGATGCAGGCAGTTGCCCTTGAAGCCGTCTATGGCGAGGAGCCGCTGCAATCAGCTGCGATTTTCACAGAGGAAGTTGATCTTGAGGCTGCTGATCGCGTTCTGATTGTAAGCCGGTACGCAGATGACAAAGAGGCTGTGGAAGCAGCACGTGGTTTACAGGAAAAAGGGATTCCATTTGTGTCCATCTCCACTATCCGCGACGATCAAGAAGCTGAAAGTCTCGATACTATGGCTGACGTGCACATCGACTTAAGGATCAAAAAAGGCCTTCTGCCTGATGAAATGGGCAACAGAGTCGGCTATCCTACTTCCATCGTCGCATTATTCATTTACTTCGGGTTGAAATTCACGATTGAGGAAATTTTGGAGGAGTACTAACAGAGCGGGTCTTGGACAACCGGTATTAAAATGGATCCAACTAAAAATCCCATATAAACACAAAAAAGCCGGTGATTCCACCGGCTTTTTACTTATTTTCCGCGGATTATTTACGTGACTTGATTGATGCTTCGATGAAGTCCCTGAATAATGGCTGCGGGCGTGTTGGTCTTGATGTAAACTCAGGATGGAACTGGGATGCCAGGAACCATGGGTGGTCCTTCAGTTCGATGATTTCTACCAATCGGCCATCCGGGCTTGTACCAGAGAATAGAAAGCCTGCTTTTTCCATAGCCTGGCGATATTCATTGTTGAACTCATAACGGTGGCGGTGGCGCTCGTAAATCAAATCATCGCCATATGCCGCGAATGCTTTCGTGTCTTCACCAAGTTTACATGGATACAGTCCAAGACGAAGTGTTCCGCCAAGGTCTTCGACATCCTTCTGTTCTGGAAGAAGGTCGATGATCGGATATGGCGTGCTTGGCATGATTTCCGCAGAGTGAGCGTCTTTCAGGCCAAGAACATGGCGTGCGAATTCAACGGATGCCAGCTGCATGCCCAGGCAGATTCCGAAGAATGGCACTTTGTTTTCACGAGCGTATTTGGTAGCAAGGATCTTCCCTTCGATACCGCGGTCACCGAATCCACCTGGAACAAGGATGCCATCAACGTCGTTCAGCAATTCAACGACATTCTCTTCTGTTACTTCTTCAGAGTTTACCCATTTGATTTCAATATCGCTGTCAAATGCGTAACCTGCATGCTTCAATGATTCAACCACTGAAATGTAGGCGTCCTGAAGCTCAACATATTTTCCGACAAGTGCAATTTTTGTTTTACCAGAAAGATGCGTTACTTTCTCAACAAGAGCATTCCACTCTGTCATGTCCGCTTCACCGCAATCGAGTTTGAAGTGGTCGCATACAAGCTGGTCCATCTTCTGCTCCTGCAAGGCAAGAGGAATTGAATATAATGTATCAGCATCTGCAGCTTCGATTACCGCTTCCTTATCGATGTCACAGAATAGAGCAATCTTATCCTTCATGTCCTGTGAAATTGGCATTTCTGTACGCAGAACAATGATGTTAGGCTGGATGCCAAGGCTGCGAAGTTCTTTTACGCTATGCTGGGTTGGCTTCGTCTTCATTTCACCAGCCGCCTTGATATAAGGAACCAATGTGCAGTGAATGTACATGACATTGTCACGGCCAACATCGTTCTTGATCTGGCGGATCGCTTCAAGGAACGGCAGTGATTCGATGTCCCCTACTGTACCGCCGATTTCAGTGATGACTACGTCGGCGCCTGTTTCTTTTCCAGCACGGAAAACGCGGTCTTTGATTTCATTCGTGATATGCGGGATAACCTGCACTGTTCCGCCCAGGTAGTCCCCGCGACGCTCTTTTTTCAAGACAGTTGAATAGATTTTTCCTGTCGTCACGTTAGAATACTTATTAAGATTGATATCAATAAAGCGCTCGTAGTGGCCAAGGTCCAGATCCGTTTCAGCTCCATCGTCTGTAACGAAAACCTCGCCGTGCTGGTAAGGACTCATTGTTCCTGGGTCCACGTTGATGTATGGGTCGAATTTCTGGATTGTTACGTTCATGCCCCTATTTTTCAGCAATCTGCCAAGAGAAGCTGCCGTGATCCCCTTACCTAATGACGAAACTACGCCGCCTGTTACAAAAATATACTTTGCCATTGTGTAATCCCCCTCATCAAACAGTTTGTACAATATGTACCTGTTTAATTGATTTATTAAAAAAATTTTTAACGATCTCATTGGTCTGCTGTTTATGATGCAAACCTATTTGTATGGGGGGTTCTGGACAAAATAAAAAAAAACGCCCCACATACATAGTATGGGGAGCGTTTTGTTGCTGTTTTACATAATCGTCCTTTTTTAAGGAGCCCAAAAAGTATTCTACAGCCGGTATTGGTAAAAGTCAAGCTGTTAATTACAGTTCTTCGTCCTCGTCATCTTCATCTTCCAGTGCCAGCTCTTCGTCTTCTTCTTCGTCTTCCAACAACTCGTCATCGTCCTCGAAATCGTCAGTGTCTTCAAGATCCTCATCGAATTCTTCATCATCATCATCATCGTCATCATCCAGGGCATCATCGTCGTCTTCATCAAATTCGTCGATGTCATCAAAGTCAAGATCTTCCTCATCGATCTCATCGAACTCGTCAAGGTCGAGGTCATCCTCATCCACTGCCTTCTTCGACTTCTTCTTCTTAGGCTTGACTGTCGTGACATTGTCTTCTTCGATTTGGTCAACAGGATACCAGACGCGAAGTCCCCAGCGGCCTTCACCCTGGGACATGAAACGTCCATCTATGTTTATATCTGTATAGAACTGAACCATTTTTTCGCTTACATCGGCCTCGTCCAACTTAAGAATGCTCTTGATTTCAGCCATCAGCTCTTGGAACGTGATCGCTTGCTTCTTTTCTTTTAAAATTTCGTAGGCAACTTCAATCAATGACATTTCTTGAAGCTCTTCTTTTGAGTATTGACTTAAACTCAATCTTCGCACTTCCTTTCTCTATTCCAGGCCTTACCCGGCCCTGCGTCCGAAAACAAGGAAAATATCCCAGAATGCATATTCTACATTATAAACAAATTCTAAACCTTTATGCCAGTTTTATCTGTCGTTTTCTTGCCTTTTTTCACTTTCATCGTCCACTTTCCCGCTGCCAGTCCTTTTTCGCTTTTTAAGCTGGGCATATGCCATGAAAAAGAAGACAATCGAAAGAATGAAAAACGATATCGCACCGAGCTGACGCTGGTAAAGATAATACATGGCTGCAGCTGCCATGACAGCTCCTGCCGTTAACAACACAGATCTCACAAATTTCACATCCTGAAGTAGGTCGTATGTATTAGCTGATACCTAGATTATATAAGATTATTTGGTAAATGATATGAAAATTTTCTATAAAAGCTGTGATTGCATGATGTTTTTTCCGGACCAAACCTCATCTTACATTCTTGCTCTCTTGAAAAAACTGGTACAAAGCAGCAATACCTAATGCTATTTTACGAAAAAGAGCTTAACAAAATGCAAGATGGCTCATAGTTTTCCTACAAGCCACCTTGCCCAATCCAGGTCCATTGCAAAATTTCTAATGCCACGTCCTACTTTTATACACAATCTCTAATGATTTTAAACAAGCCATATACTTATGCTGCTTTTACATATTCCTGCGGAACTGGCCGCCTACTTCATATAGCGCCCTTGTGATTTGTCCAAGGCTTGCGTATTTTACCGTTTCCATTAGTTCAGCGAAAATGTTGCCACCGCTGACGGCTGTTTCTTTCAGGCGCTTTAGTGCATCTTCGGATTGATCCTTGTTTTTGCCTTTGAAGGCTTCAAGGTTTTGAATCTGGGTTTCTTTTTCCTCTTTCGTCGCTCGTGCCAGCTCCATCTTGTCGATTTCTTCCTCGGATGGAGGATTTGGATTCAGGTATGTGTTCACACCGATGATCGGCAGCTCCCCTGAATGCTTCTTCATCTCATAGTACATCGACTCATCCTGGATTTTTCCGCGCTGATACTGTGTTTCCATTGCGCCAAGCACGCCTCCGCGGTCATTGATCCGTTCGAATTCCTGAAGGACTGCTTCCTCTACCAAATCCGTCAGCTCTTCGATGATGAACGCACCCTGCAGCGGATTCTCGTTCTTCGTCAAGCCGTGCTCCTTCGTGATGATCATCTGGATGGCCATCGCGCGGCGGACGGATTCCTCAGTCGGCGTTGTGATTGCTTCGTCATAAGCATTTGTATGAAGCGAGTTGCAGTTATCATGCAAAGCCATCAATGCCTGAAGTGTCGTACGAATATCGTTGAAGTCGATTTCCTGTGCGTGAAGTGAACGTCCGGAAGTCTGGATATGATACTTCAGCTTCTGGCTGCGCTCATTTGCGCCATACTTGTTCTTCATGACTGTCGCCCATATGCGGCGGGCAACACGGCCAATCACAGAATACTCAGGATCAAGACCGTTTGAGAAGAAGAAGCTCAGGTTTGGCGCAAAATCATCGATGTTCATGCCTCTGCTCAAATAGTATTCAACATATGTGAAGCCATTTGATAGCGTGAAGGCCAGCTGCGATATCGGGTTCGCTCCTGCTTCGGCAATATGATAGCCGGAAATCGATACAGAATAATAGTTCCGGACCTTTTCGTCGATAAAATACTGCTGAATATCGCCCATCATTCTTAACGCAAATTCAGTAGAGAAGATACAAGTATTCTGTCCTTGGTCTTCTTTTAAAATATCTGCCTGCACCGTTCCACGAACGGTCTGGAGCGTCATTTCCTTCACTTGCGCAAACTCTTCGTCATTCAGCTTGCGCCCTAGCTCTTCTTCCTTCTTTTGTACCTGCTGTTCAATTGCCGTGTTCATGAACATGGCCAGGATGATTGGCGCCGGTCCGTTGATCGTCATCGACACGGATGTTGATGGATGGCAAAGGTCAAATCCTGCATACAGCTTTTTCATGTCGTCAAGCGAACAAACGCTGACCCCGCTCTCGCCGACCTTGCCATAAATGTCCGGACGGTAATCAGGATCTTCTCCGTATAAAGTCACAGAGTCAAAAGCTGTGCTCAATCGCTTCGCGTTGTCGTCCTTGGACAGGTAATGGAAACGGCGGTTCGTCCGTTCCGGTGTCCCTTCACCAGCAAACTGGCGCTTTGGATCCTCACCCTCACGCTTGAACGGGAATACGCCCGCTGTATACGGGAAGCTTCCTGGTACGTTCTCAATGTATACCCAGCGCAAAATTTCACCATAGTCCTTGTACTTTGGCAATGCCACTTTAGGGATGCTTAAACCTGAAAGGCTCTTAGTCCTTAGCTCAGTGACGATTTCCTTATCGCGGATCTTCGTCACGAACTGGTCAGCACTGTACTTTTCCTTGAGGGATTCCCAGTTTTCGAGAATATATTTGGATTCAGGAGTCAGCTTCTTTTCCACTTCTTCCTTCAATACTTCAAGTGAGGAAACTACTTCGCTGTTTGTTTCTCTTTCTTTTACCACCTCGATTGTACCTTCCAGCTGGAACAATCTGCGGGCAAGGTCTGCCTGCTCGGCTGCATGTTTATGGTACCCGCGAACTGTTTCCGAAATTTCACGCAGGTAGTAACGGCGGTCGTTCGGGATGATGACATTCTGTTTTTCGACTACTGCACTGGTAGAGAAGGATGTCGTCCAGTCTGTGCCTGCTTTTTCATTGATTTTATTGACGAGGGCTGCGAAAAGCGCGTTTGTGCCCGGGTCATTGAACTGGCTGGCGATTGTGCCATACACAGGCATTTCATCAAGGTCTTTGTCAAAAAACATATGGCTGCGCTGATACTGCTTCTGCACCTGGCGTTTTGCATCCTCTGAGCCCTTGCGCTCAAATTTATTAATGACAATCAGGTCTGCATAATCAATCATGTCTATTTTTTCAAGCTGTGAAGGCGCACCGAATTCGCTTGTCATCACATACATGGAGACATCGCAGACATCGGTGATTCCAGCATTGCCCTGTCCGATTCCGCTTGTTTCGACGATGACCAGGTCAAAGCCTGCTGCTTTGACAACATCGATCGCATCTTTAATTGCCAACGACAATTCTGATCTGGATTGCCTTGTCGCAAGGCTGCGCATATAAACGCGCGGAGAGAATATCGCGTTCATGCGGATCCGGTCGCCCAGAAGTGCTCCGCCTGTTTTTTGCTTAGTAGGGTCTACAGATAAAATTGCTACACGCTTTTCAGGAATTTCATTGATAAATCTCCTGATCAGTTCATCCGTCAATGAGCTTTTACCAGCTCCGCCTGTACCCGTGATTCCAACAACCGGAACAGATTTTGACAAGGTCTTTACTTTTTCCATCAGTGTTTCAACAGCCGCAGCTGTTTCTTTTTCCGAACCGACATGCTGCTCGGCAAGCGTAATCAGCTTGGCTACTGCATTCGGGTCCCCAGCCTCAAGCTTTTCGATTTCCTCGACGCCTTCTGGAGTAACTGTCGGGAAATCACATTCCTTGATCATCTGTTCGATCATGCCATTAAGGCCGTATTTCCGGCCGTCTTCCGGTGAAAAAATCCGGGCGATTCCGTATTCATGAAGCTCTTTTATTTCCCGCGGAATGATGACGCCGCCGCCACCGCCGTAAATGCGGATATGTGATGCTCCTTTTTCCTTCAAAAGATCGTACATATACTTAAAATATTCTACGTGGCCGCCCTGATAGGAAGAAATCGCAATCCCCTGTGCATCCTCCTGGATTGCGGCATTGACGACCTCCTCAACAGAACGGTTGTGGCCAAGGTGGATGACCTCGCCGCCCAGTGACTGGATAATCCTGCGCATAATATTGATTGAGGCATCATGACCGTCAAACAAGCTTGAAGCTGTCACAAAGCGAATATGATTCTTTGGTTTATACATTTCCGGCATACTCATTTTGTTCCCCCTGTTCATAATATTTCCGACCCCTTTATCCCCTTAAAAAGCAGTTCGGTCTGCAGCTCTGTATACTCTTCAAGCGTATACAGCTTTCTTAGCGCCCAGCGGCGGAATCCCCACATCTGCCCCTGAACGAAAATATCATGTGCGATGATTTTGACGTGTTTCTCATCCAGGTCAAGCTCGCCATTTTCGACGCAGCGCTGGATGACATCCTCAAACATCCCCACCATCTCGATTTCTTTTTTCAGCACGTAAGGAAGGGCATCCTTTGTCAGCGATTTAACTTCCTGGTACATGACAAGCACTTCATCCTGCAGATCGTCCATTACTTTGAAGTAATTGGCGATCCCGACCTTCAGGCTCTCAAGCGTTCCCTGGTTCGTATCAAGATTTTCCTGAAGGCGGTCGCGGACCTCGTCATAGATGCTGTCACAGACAAGATAAAGCACATCTTCCTTCGTACGGATATATTCATAAAGGGTGCCGATGCTAAAGCCTGAAGCCCGGGCAATCTCTCTGGTCGTCGTTCGGTGGAAGCCCTTCTGCTTGAAAAGGGTTACGGCCCCTTTGATCATCTGGTCGCGCCTTTTTTTCACAAGACGCTCATCTTTTACCGACGCCTGCACTTCTCGCTTTTTCATCAACATCTACCCGCCTTGTTATTTCGTCAGCATCCTGGAGATTACGAGGCGCTGGATTTCCTGAGTTCCTTCATAGATTTGCGTGATTTTCGCGTCGCGCATGAAGCGTTCAACCGGATAATCCTTCGTGTATCCGTAGCCGCCGAATACCTGGACAGCTTCAGTTGTCACCTTCATCGCAGTGTCGCCGGCAAACAACTTGGACATCGCAGATTCCTTGCCGTATGGAAGACCTTCAGACTCAAGCCATGCCGCCTGGTAGGTTAATAGCCTTGAAGCCTCAACAGATGTTGCCATATCTGCAAGCTTGAAGCCGATTCCCTGGTTCGCCGCAATTGGCTTTCCGAATTGCTGACGCTCTTTCGCATAATCCACTGCAGCGTCAAGCGCACCTTGAGCGATTCCAACCGCCTGTGCAGCGATGCCGTTGCGGCCGCCATCAAGCGTCATCATCGCGATTTTGAAGCCTTCGCCCACTTCGCCAAGGATGTTTTCCTTCGGAACGCGGCAATCTTCAAAGATGATTTCTGTTGTTGGAGATGAACGGATGCCGAGCTTTTTCTCTTTCTTGCCGACAGAGAATCCAGCGAAGTCGCTTTCAACAATGAATGCAGTTGTTCCCTTATGCTTGCTTGATGGATCAGTCAATGCAAACACAACATAGATATCCGCTACACCACCGTTTGTGATGAAGATTTTTGAACCGTTAAGCACATAGTGGTCGCCGTCTTCTTTTGCCGTCGTTCTCATTGCACCTGCATCTGAACCGCTGCCCGGCTCAGTAAGGCCATATGCACCGATACTTTTTCCTTCAGCCATTGGTCGCAGATATTTTTGCTTCTGCTCTTCGTTTCCGAACTTGTAGATCGGCCAGCCAGCAAGCGATGTGTGCGCGGACAGCATAACGCCTGTTGAAGCACAAACACGTGACAGCTCTTCAACTGCGATGCAATAAGCAAGATAGTCAGATCCGATGCCGCCGTATTCCTCAGGCCACGGAATACCAGTCAGGCCAAGTTCGGCCATCTTGTCAAAAATCTCGCGGTCAAAGCGTTCCTCTTCATCACGCTCTGCAGCTGTCGGAGCCACTTCATTCCTTGCAAAATCACGGACCATTTTTCGGATCATTTCATGTTCTTCGGATAATCGAAAATTCATTTTTGTTTCCTCCGTTACTGTTGGATTAGTTTATATAGGTAGCTGTTACATTAACTTGCTAATTCCCGGATTTTCTTGACTACTTTGATGCTTCCACTGCCAAACCTGTCACGATTACGAGTTTTTCTTGACAGCTTTTCGCCTTTTACACCCAAACCTGTCACAATTACGGGGTTTTCTTGACAGCTTTTCGGCTTTCACACCCAAACCTGGCACGATTACAGGGTTTTCTTGACAGCTTTTCGGCTTTCACTCCCAAACCTGTCACGATTACGGGCTTTTCTTGACAGCTTTTCGGCCTTCACTGCCAAACCTGTCACGATTACGGGTTTTCTTGACAGCTTTTCGGCTTTCACACCCAAACCTGTCACGATTACGAGCTTTTCTTGACAGCTTTTCGGGTTTCACACCCAACCTGTCACGATTACAGCGTTTTCTTGACAGCTTTTCGGCTTTCACACCCCAAACCTGTCACGATTACAAGGTTTTCTTGACAGCTTTTCGGCTTTCACACCCGAACCTGTCACGATTACGAGTTTTTCTTGACAGCTTTCCTGCCTTCAAACCCAAACCTGTCACGATTACGAGTTTTCTTGACAGCTTTTCGGCTTTCACACTCAAACCTGTCATAATACCAGCCTTACAACTGCTTACTAATAACAATCTTCTGAATCTCGCTTGTTCCTTCGTAGATTTCGGTTACTTTGGCGTCGCGGAAGTAGCGTTCTACCGGATAATCCTTTGTATAGCCGTAGCCGCCGAATACCTGGATGGCTTCTGTGGTGACTTCTACTGCTGTGCGTGATGTGAACAGCTTTGCCATGGAGGCTTCTATTCCGCACTTTTGACCTTCTGAGCGTAACTGGGCAGCGCGATAGATTAATAGTTTTGCAGCTTCGACGGATGTTGCCATATCGGCCAGTTTGAAGCCGACGCCTTGCTGGGCAGCGATGGGCTTGCCAAATTGGACTCTTTCTTTTGCATAGTCAGTAGCCGCTTCCAAGGCTGCTTCGGCAATCCCAAGAGCCTGGGCGGCAATCCCGATTCGCCCGGCGTCGAGGTTGCTCATCGCGATTTTAAATCCTTCGCCTTCCTGGCCAAGCAAGTTTTCTGCCGGCACCTTCATGTCTTCGAATGTCAGCTGGACTGTGCGTGAGCCGTAAAGACCCATTTTGTGCTCATCCTTGCCGACGATAAAGCCTGGAGTGTCTTTTTCTACGATAAAAGCGGATACACCTTTGGTGCCAGCTTCCGGATTAGTCGAAGCGAACACAATATAGACGTCTGCTTCGCCGCCGTTGGTGATGAATACCTTCGAACCGTTCAACACATAGTGCCCATCCTTCTTGACTGCACGTGTTTTCAAGCTGGCCGCATCCGATCCGGCGCTTGGTTCTGTCAGACAGAACGCCCCGAGATAGTCGCCTGCTGCAAGCTTAGGCACATATTTCTTCTTTTGCTCTTCCGTACCAAAATACAAGATCGGATTCGTTCCGACGGATGTATGGACGGAAAGGATGACGCCGACCGTGGCGCTGACCTTTGAGATTTCATGGATCGCGATGATGTAGGAGATGAAATCCATCTCCGATCCGCCATACTCTTCGGGAACCGGGATTCCCATCAGGCCAAGCTCGCCCATCTTTCTTAAAATCTCTCTCGGGAACTCGCCCTCTTCCATCTTTTCAACAAATGGTGCAATTTCGGTTTGCGCGAAATCCCGTACCATTTTGCGCATCATTTCCTGCTCTTCTGTAAATCTCAGATTCATTTTTAACCCTCCCCGCGTCCAGACAAAAATTTATGTAAGGACGGATTCACGAAAAATTATCACTCGTACGTGTAGAAACCGCGGCCTGATTTTTTGCCTAACCAGCCTGCTTTTACATATTTCCTTAACAACGGGCAAGGGCGGTATTTGTCATCGCCAAAGCCTTCGTGAAGTGTTTCCATGATGTAGAGGCAAGTATCAAGGCCGATGAAGTCTGCAAGTGTCAGCGGTCCCATTGGGTGGTTCATGCCAAGCTTCATGACTTCGTCAATTGCTTCCTTCGTCGCTACACCCTCGTATAATGTGTAGATCGCTTCATTGATCATCGGCATCAGGATGCGGTTTGAAACGAAGCCTGGGAAGTCATTGACTTCAACTGGGACTTTTTCCAATGTTTTGGTGATGTCTTCGATTGTTTGATAGACTTCATCAGCTGTCGCCAGTCCGCGGATGATTTCAACGAGCTTCATGACAGGCACCGGATTCATGAAGTGCATGCCGATGACTTTTTCCGGACGCTTTGTCGCTGCAGCGATTTCCGTGATTGGCAGTGATGATGTATTGGAAGCAAGGATTGCATGTTCAGGTGCAATTTCATCAAGCTGGGCAAAGATTTTCGCTTTGATGTCCATATTCTCTACAGCCGCTTCGATAACAAGGTCCGTTTTTCCGGCATCTTGGAGATCAGTTGAAGCAGTGATTCTGCCAACAATTACATCCAACTGTTCAGCTGTCATCCGGCCTTTGTCCACCTGACGGTTAAGGTTTTTCTTGATGCCAGCCAGACCGCGTTCCACAAAATCTGGCTTAAGGTCATTTAAAAAAACGTCGTACCCTGCATGTGCGCATACTTGTGCAATACCTGAACCCATTTGTCCTGCACCGATTACCATAATTGTTTTCACACTCATTATATTTTCCTCCTAAATAAGTACTGTCGATGGAGGGCAACTCTCACCTTGCCCTCCTATCAATTTCTTATTGCTTCGGGACCTCGATCATCACTGCGTCTCCCTGGCCTCCGCCTGAACAGATGGCCGCAATGCCGACCCCGCCGCCGCGGCGCTTCAGTTCGTGCATCAAGGTCAGATGATGCGTGCCCCACTCGCTCCGATTGGGTGTCCGAGTGCGACCGCACCGCCGTTCACATTGATTTTTTCAGGATCGAGGTTCGCTATGCGGCCGCTTGTCAATGCGACTGCTGCAAAGGCTTCATTGATTTCGAAAAGATCGATTTCTTCAAGTGACTTGCCTGTCTTCTTCAACAATTCGTTAATGACAATCCCTGGAGTTTTCGGGAAATCCTTCGCCTCTGTCGCGATGGCTGTATGCCCAAGGATGACTGCCTGCGGCACCCTGCCTTCACTCTTGGCGCGTTCTTCGCTCATCAATACGAGGGCAGCCGCACCGTCATTGACGCCTGGTGCGTTTCCTGCCGTGATCGTGCCATCTGAATTGAATACAGGACTGAGCTTTGCCAGCTTCTCAAGCGAAGTATCCTTTCTTGGCGCTTCATCATGCTGAACGAGGATTGGGTCTCCCTTGCGCTGCGGGACTTCAACAGGAACGATTTCTTCAGCAAGCTTTCCTGATTCAATCGCTTGGATTGCTCTCTGGTGGCTGCGGTAAGACCACTCATCTTGTTCTTCGCGGCTGATTTCATATTCTTTCGCTACTTCATTTCCGTAAGTGCCCATGTGGACTCCCTTGAAGCTGCAAGTCAATCCATCGTGAATCATCAAATCCTTCACCTGGCCGTCGCCCATCCTGAATCCCCACCGTGCTTTCGGAAGAATGTAAGGAGCATTGCTCATTGACTCCATTCCGCCAGCAACGATGACTTCTTCTTCTCCTGCGCGGATAATCAGGTCGCCAAGTGTCAGGCTGCGCATACCGGATGCACACACTTTGTTGATGGTCTCTGTCTTAACTTCCCATGGAATTCCTGCTGCTCTTGCTGCCTGGCGTGAAGGAAGCTGTCCCTGGCCTCCCTGCAGGACGGAGCCGAGAATGACTTCTCCGACATCCTCCGGTTTTACTTCTGCACGGGACAAAGCCTCTTTAATGGCGATTCCGCCAAGCTGGCTTGCTGTAAAGCTGCTGAGCGCTCCTCCCATCTTGCCGATTGGAGTTCTTGCACCTGCTAAAATAACTGTCTTTCCCATTGCCATCTCTCCCTTTCAATCTATTAATCTTTGAAATTGAAAAATAAATCTCTTTTCCAGTGTCTTTGAGTGACTGAACGCTCGCTCGAAACTGGTCCAAAAAAATATGCAAGCAGTTGTCTTGTTATGAGGTTCTTAGGTGGTTTCTTGCTGAAGGATAATGTAAGCGCTTTATCATATTATTCATTTTACTTTAAAAATAGTAGAAATTGAAACACTTTGCTAAAAATTCTGTCTTATGTCGAATTTTTACTGTGAGTCAACTTCTACTATTCATGTTTTAAGTATTAAATTGTATTAAGAAACAAGCGGTTTAATCTCACCAAAAACGGATTTTTCAAGTAGTTCTGCTACGTCTAGTGTATCGACGTTTTCTTCTACTTCCTTCGCTTTGGTTCCATCGGAGAGCATTGTCAGGCAGTATGGGCATCCGGAACTGATGACGGATGGGTTCACTGCAAGGGCCTGTTCTGTACGGGATACATTGATTCTGTGTCCTGTTTCTTCTTCCATCCACATCAAGCCGCCGCCTGCGCCACAGCACATTGCCGTATCGCGGTTGCGTTCCATTTCCTTTAGATCCACTCCTGGAATCGCTTTGAGGATATCACGCGGTGCGTCATATACTTCGTTATAGCGGCCAAGGTAGCAGGAATCATGGAAAGTGATTGTTTCGTTCACTGCATGCTTCGGAACGAGCTTTCCTTCTTTCACTAATTGCGCCAGAAGCTCAGTGTGGTGGTAAACCTCGCCTTCAAAGCCGAAATCAGGATATTCATTCTTAAAGATATTATATGCGTGAGGGTCGATCGTCACGATCTTCTTCACTTCATTTTTCTCGAATTCTTCAATATTCTTTGTCGCAAGCTCCTGGAATAGGAACTCGTTGCCAAGGCGGCGTGGTGTATCACCAGAGTTCTTTTCCTTGTTTCCAAGGATAGCGAACTTGACGCCTGCTTCGTTCAATAGCTTAGCGAACGAAAGGGCAATCTTCTGGCTGCGGTTGTCAAAGGAACCCATCGCGCCAACCCAGAATAAGTATTCGAATTCTTCGTCTGCCTTTTTCATTTCTTTTACCGTAGGAATGACAACATCGTCGCGAAGCTCGCGCCAGTTTTCCTTTTCCTTACGGTTCAAGCCCCATGGGTTGCCCTGGCGCTCGATATTCGTCATAGCACGCTGTGCGTCAGCATCCATCTTACCTTCAGTCAAAACAAGGTAACGGCGAAGGTCGATGATTTTGTCAACGTGTTCGTTCATGACCGGACATTGGTCTTCACAGTTACGGCAAGTTGTACAAGCCCAGATTTCTTCTTCTGTGATAACATCGCCAATCATGCTTGGGCTGTAAGCAAGGCCTGCAGCAGCTTCATTCGCACCCTGGCCGGCAGCCGCCAAAGCGAGCTGGTTGCCCTTTGTGTTGGAGAAAGCAAATGTCGGCACCCATGGCTGTTTTGAAGTGACAGCTGCACCCGTAAGTGTCAAATGGTCACGCAGCTTGACGATCAGGTCCATTGGCGACAGCATTTTTCCAGTGCCTGTTGCCGGACACATATTCGTACAGCGTCCACATTCTACGCAAGCATAGAAGTCGATCATCTGTTCATAATTAAAATCAGTGATTTTACCTGCACCGAATGTTTCCTGTGTTTCATCTTCAAAATCGATCTTTGTAATTTTTCCAGGTGAATCAACCCTTGTTAAATAAACATTGGCCGGTCCGGCAATCAAGTGAGCATGCTTGGACTGCGGTACGTACACCAGGAACGCAAGCAGGAATAATAGGTGAATCCACCATGCGATATAGAAAATCGTGATGGCAGCTGCCTCAGGAATTCCGCTGAATGCTGCCGCAATCAGAGATGCGACCGGTTCAGTCCAAGTTCCTTCATGGCCATGCCAGATCATGCTCATTCCGTTTCCGAGCAATACAGAAAGCATTAGTCCGCCAATGAACAGAAGTACAAGTCCATTTTTAAAGCCGCGCTTCAGACGGACAAGCTTTTCTACATATCTGCGGTAAAAAGCCCATACAACCGCTACTAGAATCGTAAGCGTAACGAGTTCCTGAAAAAACGTGAAACCTGGATATAGAGGGCCTAAAGGCAAATGTGAGCCAGGCTTGATTCCTTTCCAGATAAAATCAATTGCTCCAAACTGGACAAGGAGGAATCCATAAAAAAACATAACGTGGATCGCACCGCTTTTCTTGTCCTTTAATAGCCTTTTCTGGCCAAATACATGGACAAGGATTCTTCTCCAGCGATCCTTGATATCATCATCAAACTCTGATTTCTTGCCGAGCTTGATGTACTCGATTCTCGTCTTTACCACGTATACAAACAAGCTGACAGCGTAAGCGGTTACAAGTAAGAACGCGATAAGATTAATCCATAGCAGACCGTTCATAAAAATCATTTACCCCTTTCGATGCTGATTTTTGGATGGAAAATTTTTAACCAAACAAATTTTCTGAATATACCTTTAACTACATTATATAATGAATGAGCATTCAGTCAACTCATTTCCTATCATTTCTGAAAATTGTTTACACTTCCTCTTTTACAGGAACTTAACATATATGAAGCGATTTCGGCAAAAATAAAGGAAATACTTTTAAGGGAGCCGGATTGCTATGGATTTTGGATGGATTTTGATTGCAATAATAGCTGGCCTTTTCCTCTGGGTCTACGTTGATTTCATGCTCGGCAGAAAGAAGCATCTGGCAAACGCGAAAACAAATACACTGCCGGTCCGGGAAAGCAACCTTGCCATTTTTGCCGAAGGCCCTAAATTGTTCGAGGATCTTTTTTCCGAATTAAAAAACGCAAAGCAGCACATTCATATTTTGTTTTATATCGTCCAGGATGATAAAATCAGCCAGAAATTTCTCTCCATTTTAAAACAAAAAGTTAAGGACGGGGTCGAGGTGCGCCTTATGGTCGATTGGGTGGGCAGCGGACTGAAGCGCAAGACGATTAAATCGCTGAAGGCTGCCGGCGTGGAATTCGCTTATTCCCAAATGCCTAAATTGCCGTTCTTATTTTACTCGTCCCAGGTGCGGAACCACAGGAAAATCACCGTCATTGACGGAAAGATCGCTTATCTCGGCGGCTTCAATATCGGCAATGAATATAACAATCAGGATCCAAAGCTGTCGCCATGGCGCGATTATCACTTGAAAATGACCGGGGAAGGCGTTACCGATCTGCAATCAGAGTTCCTTGAAGATTGGCGTGCAGCTGCGAAGGTCAACTTGCTGCAAAATAAAGCCTATTTCCCTTCCCTCGAAAAAGGCACGATCCGTCAGCAGCTTGTTCCAACTGAAGGCATTCTTCTGGAGGAAATGATGTCAGACCTGATCAGCAATGCAAAGACTTCGATTTTTATTGGGACACCGTATTTCATTCCGAGCAAAAGGGTATTCAGCTTATTGCGGGATGCAATCAAAAGAGGTGTTTCAGTGACGGTTCTTGTCCCGCTCGTTTCCGACCATGCCCTTGTTAAAGAAGCTTCCTATCCTTATCTGAGGACTCTTATCAGGGATGGCGCAGAGGTCTATCAGTATTTAAATGGCTTTTATCATTCAAAGGCCCTGCTCGTGGATGATACGGTTTGTGACATTGGCACCGCCAATTTTGATAAAAGAAGCATGTTCTTAAATTATGAATTGAACTGCCTGATTTATGATGTTGATTTTATCAAAAAAATTAAGCTGATTCTGACAGAAGATATCCTGAACTCAAGGAAGGCCGCTTTGGATGACTTCACCCGTTCCTTGCTGAAGGAAAAAGCCGCGAGTACCATTTCCTATTTTTTATAATGAACCGGCCTGCTCGACAATAAAGGAGTGTCGCTATGATTATTCGGTTGGGCTATGTATCCACCTCCATCAGCCTGTGGGATGCATCTCCATCCAAGGCACTTACATTCGCCCGTTATGGACAGCTGCCTGAAGACGAACGGCGTGAAAAGCTGCTTTCCGTAACCTACCAGAACCTTGTGAATACAGAAAGAATGATTCATTACAATATCGCCCACGATATACCTTTGTATCGGTTCTCAAGCTCGATTGCCCCGCTGGCGACCCATCCGGAGGTCATGTGGGATTATGTCACGCCGTTTCGCGACAAATGGCTCGAAATCGGTGCATTGGTGAAAAAGCATGGAATCCGGACAAGTTTCCACCCAAATCAATACACGCTGTTCACTTCTCCGAGGGAGGAAGTGACGGCTAATGCAATCATCGATATGGAATACCATTATGGCATGCTCGAAGCAATGGGACTGGAAAACGAAGCGCTAATCAACATCCATATTGGCGGGGCATATGGTAACAAAGAAGAAACGATATTGCGCTTCCATGAAAACTTCGCCAAACTTCCAGAGCATATCAAAAAAATCACCACACTTGAAAATGATGATAAAACGTACAATGCAGAAGAAACACTCACTGCCTGTTTGAAAGAAGACGTCCCCTTCATGTTTGATTATCATCATCACATGGCGAATCTTTGTGAGGAGTCTTTGGAAAAACTGCTTCCCGATGGCTTCACAACCTGGGAACGGACTGGTTTGAAACCTAAAATCCATATTTCTTCCCCTAAAACGGAAAAAGCGTATAGATCGCACGCGGATTACGTTGACCCTGAATTCATTCTGCCATTGATCGATATCCTCCGTGGCATCGGCCAGGATGTCGATTTCATGATTGAAGCGAAGGAGAAGGATAAAGCTGCTTTAAAACTGGTTGAGGATTTGGCCAGTATCCGCGGCGTGAAACGGATTGGCGGAGCTGTGTTGGAGTGGAAATGAGCTGAAGGCTGCTGGACCATCCAGCAGCCTTTATTTAATACATATTCAAAACGTACCGGTAATTTTCGATTACTTCCTCTTGAATCCTTGTTTGCTGCGTTTCAAGTTCCTTCTGCATCATTGCTAAGGTACCCTTGCCTACAGCTAAAGAAGTAGGAGCAGCTTTCAAGTTTTCAAGCAGGTTGATGCGGTAAGCTGTCGGCGGGTGAGTCGAATCCAGTTTAGATGTCTCATGTTGTGCAAGACGGGAGAGCCGCTCTTTCTCACGGTCTGGCATTATTTTTATTTGCTCATGAACAGCATGAAATAAATTCATTGTGTTTTTCCGCACCGCTAACTCCCTTATCTTTAGATAAAAGGTATCAGCGTATTGGAATTTTTCCATTGACGAGATTAAATATTTATAGCCTACTGCTTTTGCAGCCCTTTCATCGGCTAGATACTCACCCTTCTGGGAATCGTCAAACAACAGGTGTACGAGTAATAAGAATATTGAGTAAGGGATTAATGCAAGAAATGCCATAAAATAGTATACAGGTATTTCAAAGAATCCCATGCTGTCATATTCATCGATTGGCACAGGATTTAAAAGCTCATACCATGTCTGCAGCGTATATAAGGCAGTTCCAATATAAAATGATCTTGTTAAATCACCATTTGATATATGGCCAAATTCATGTGCGAGGATTGCCAGCTGCTCTTCCGGTTCCATAATAGAAAATAACGGCAACCCTATCTTAATGATTTTCCTTCTTCTCCAGCCAACTTGTACTACTGATGCATTGAATTCATCATCAATAATGATTCCATCAATCCTTTTTACCTGCATAGCATCAGCTAATTGGTCCACAGCCTCGAATAAAAACGGAAATTCCTGACGGGAAATCAAGTGCTCATCTTTGTCCAGCTTTGGCACTCTTGGCCTGGCCAGCCAGGCTATACCCAAAAGAATTAAACCTGCCGCGATGAACATGAAATGATCGTTTTGAAAGATAAGAAAGTATAAGCCCAGTAAAAATAAACTGATGCTAATTAAGTGAACAATCGTGGCTGCCATGAAAGCTAGGCTTTTTGAAAAAGAAATCCTCTGCCGTAATTCCTGTTGGGAAACCAGTTCTTGAAAAACTTTTTGACCCCGCTTATTTCCCAGCTTTTCATATAAAGCATTTAACTTTGAGCCCGTCTTTTCTGATGGTGAGTGATCCATATTATATCCGCAATCACACCATGAAACATAGCCTTTATTGAACGGTATAGCTGAACTGCAGTCAGGACAGACATATTCATTATGCAAAATACTTATTTCCCCCAACTCCCAATCTGTTGTATATATTGATATAGTAAGCTATTAGCAGATTATTGGAAATATAAAAAATTATAGTATTAACTGGTATTTTTTTACTTAATCAGGAGTAAAAGTGCAAATAATAAAAAAATGGTAAAATTAGTGTATTAACCTGATTTTAGGAGGTCGTTGCGGCGTGACAAAAACAGCCAAGGACCCTCGCTCAGCACGTACTATCCGGGAGAGAATGAGCGACATTTTATACAATCTGGCTTTTGTTGTTCCTATTGCCATTGTTGGTTTATTAATTGGCTTGATTAGCGGTGGGGGAGGAGAACTTTTTGTAAAAAAAGGATGGAATCCCATGATCATTTCAGGCTTTGAAATTTTAATAGACTTTTTGTTAATAGGACTGTATTTATTTCTGGGAATAGTGAGCTTAAAGACACTTTGGTTCCTGTTTAAAGAAAGAAAAGCAGGAAGAAGTTATTTTTCTTCTAAACTTAACAAGGTCATTGAAGTTGTCCTCATCTTCGTTTTACTAGGAGGGCCAGGAACTTTATTTCTCTTCCTTGCTCTTTCCGGGTTAATGACGATCCTATTATAAAAAGGCATAAGCCCCTGGTTTGAGGAGCTCATGCCTAAGTTTTTTACATCTTCTCCGGAGCCGAAACCCCAATCAACTCAAGTGCATTCTTTAAAGTGATCTGCGCTGTCTTGATCAGCGACAGGCGGGCCACTGTTCTTTCTTTATTCTCCAGATCTAATACTTTTTCAGCGTTGTAGAAGCTGTGGAATACGGATGCCAGTTCGAAAATATAGTTGGAGATTCGATGCGGCATGCGCTTCTGGGCTGCTTCGGCAACGGCCAGCGGGAATTCGCCTAATTTCTTAAGCAGGTCGATTTCCTTCTCGGACTGGATATGCTTGAAATCTGCCTCGATGTCAAAAATCAACCCTTGTTCTGCAGCAGAACGCAGGATACTGTTGATACGGGCATGCGCATACTGTGCGTAGAATACTGGGTTTTCATTTGACTGGGATACGGCTAGATCAAGGTCGAAGTCCATATGAGTGTCTGCACTTCTCATTGCGAAGAAGTAACGAACGGCGTCCAGACCTACTTCATCAATCAGGTCACGCATTGTGACAGCCTTTCCTGTACGCTTGCTCATCTTCATCTTCTCGCCGTTTTTGTAAAGATGGACGAGCTGGATGATTTCAACTTCAAGCGCCTCGCGATTATAGCCAAGCGCCTGGATCGCTGCCTTCATACGAGGGATATAACCGTGGTGGTCCGCTCCCCAGATGTTGATCAGCTTTTCAAAGCCTCGCTCCAGCTTGTCCTTATGGTAAGCGATGTCCGGTAGCAGGTAAGTGTACGAGCCATCCTGCTTGATCAGCACGCGGTCCTTGTCATCGCCAAGCTCTGATGAACGGAACCATGTCGCGCCATCCTCTTCGTAGATATGGCCATTTTCACGCAATGCATCAAGTGCAACGTCAATTTTGCCATTTTGATATAGAGAAGTTTCCGAGTACCAAACATCGAATTTAACACGGAAGTTTTCAAGGTCCTGCTTCAGCTTTTCCATTTCATATTTCAAGCCGTACTCACGGAAAGCATCGAAGCGCTCCTGGTCGGATACATTCACATACTTATCGCCAAACTCTTCAGCGAGAGTATTCCCGATGCCGATGATATCAGCACCATGATAGCCATCCTCAGGCATCGGCTTTTCCATGCCAAGCGCTTGGAAATAACGGGCTTCAACAGACAGCGCCAGGTTATTAATCTGATTTCCGGCATCATTGATATAATACTCGCGGGAAACATCGTATCCAGCCTTTGCAAGCACATTGCAAAGTGAATCACCGACAGCTGCGCCGCGTGCATGGCCAAGATGAAGGTCGCCAGTCGGGTTGGCAGAAACGAACTCGATCTGGATCTTCTGGCCATTTCCTACCTTCGATTCACCATAGTTGTCTCCTGCTTCAAGGATTGCCGGAATCAAGTCCGTTAAATAGCTGTTATCCATGTAAAAATTGATGAAGCCAGGTCCGGCAATTTCAATTTTCTCGATGGATGCCTTGCTTTTATCGAAGTTCTCGATCAGCTGCTCTGCAATCTGTCGTGGGGCTTTTTTCGCCACTCGCGCAAGCTGCATCGCCATATTCGTGGAGTAATCCCCGTGCGCTTTTTCCTTAGGCGTCTCCAGGATTACCGCCGGAATCTGGTCTTCCCCTGCAAGGCCAGCTTTGATGATCGCCTGCTTGATTTCTTCCTTCAGCTTCAATTGAACCTGTTCAACTATATTCATTTGCCTTCCTCCTTATAATTGATCGTTAAATGGTATGTACCTGCACTCGCGCCCTGTATCGCCATATCATACAGCAAGTCCACATGGCCCTCCTGCTTTGTCTCGTTAAAATCAGTATCGAGCCGCTTCGTGAGCGCCGAGGTCTCGAGAAGACCATATTGGGTCTTATAATTCCCCGGAGTTTTTTTATTCAGCAGAAAATGAAGCCTCATCTTGATCGCGCCGCTGCGCAAAATCAGCACTTCGTCCCCTGATATCTTAACCGTCGTATTGACATCTCCTTCCTCCGTCACTTCATCATATTGGAGGTAAGAGCTGTTCGCCTTTGTATAGTATCGGCCAAAAGTGGTCAATTCAAAAGTTTCCTTCTCTTTGCCACTGTAAATCGCCGTTTTTACCGTCACTTTGACAGGAATCTGATCAGCGGGTTTACTAGACACCGTTAACACGCCCTTTTCTTATCCAGCTTCAGCACTTTGCACATTTGGCCAAATAGCTGAAGCTTTTCTTCTTCATTATAACTTTATAAGTATAAATATTCTCCTTTGAAAGTGCAAGGTTCGCAGGGATTTGCATGGTTATTTAAGCTGGAAAAATCAGTCTTTAGGATTAGCCCAACACCAAAGCGGGTATTGATTATCAAAACCTTTTAAGGAGGTGGCCTACATGAAGATCGAAGTTAAATGCGAAGTAGAAAACTGCAAATATTGGGCTGAAGGCGATCAATGTGTTGCCGATTCCATCCTTGTAGTAGCGAATACCGGAAAACAGGCACTAAATGAACGTGAAACCATTTGTGATACATTCGAAAAGATGTAATAAACCGAACTGGATGGCGATTTGGCTATCCAGTTTTTATTTTCTGGCCAAATTTTAGGCAAGACTCCTGATTTTTTCGAATCGCATTGTTTTTATTCGTAAATTTCGAAGTTTATTCGAAAAAAAACTCATTTATTCGCAAACTAGCTGGTTTTATTCGCAAACTAGCTGGTTTTATTCGCAAAAAACCACCATTTATTCGCAAACTGGAAATTCCACAAGGTTTTTTCCAGCAAAAAAGGAGAAGCCCTCAGCTCCTCCTCATTAATCTTCTATTTAGAAAAATAGCATTCCAACCGAGATGATCACCCCAGAAACAATCAGCATCAGCACACAGTACCCCATGATGTCTTTTGCCTTGAGTCCGGCAATCGCCAGTGCAGGCAGTGCCCAGAATGGCTGAATCAGGTTGGTCCACGCGTCGCCCCAGGCAACGGCCATTGCCGTTTTCGGGATGGATACTCCCAGTGTCTGGGCTGCTTCAAGCATGACAGGTGCCTGTACCGCCCACTGTCCACCGCCAGATGGAACGAAGAAGTTCACCACACCTGCACTCAGGAAGGTGAAGAATGGGAAAGTGAATTCATTTGAAATCGACACAAAGCCCTCTGACATGACCGCGGCCAGGCCAGATGCTGTCATCATTCCCATGATTCCTGCGTAAAAAGGGAATTGAATGATAATCCCGCTCGCTCCTTTTACCGCGTTCACGACCGCCTCAAGGAAACGCTTTGGCGTGCCATGAAACAGGATCCCAAGGAACAGGAACAGGAAGTTGACGATATCAAGATTCAGCTTAAATCCGTTTGTTGCAAAATAGTAAAATAGAAAAACAAGGCCAAGAATACCAATCAACAAAGAAATGATTTTGCTGTTTTCCAGTTTTTCAGCAGGTGTCATCGCTCCCTGCTCAATTGTTGCTGCCTGAACATCCGCGTCAAGCAATGCAGGGTCAACTGTCACGGTAAGATCCTTACCAGGCATCATCAAGCGGTTAACCACAGGCAATACAATAAGCATAATTAAGATAATCAGAAGATTGAAGCCGGCAAAAATGGTCTGATCTGTCGGGATAATACCAATCAAATCCTGCGAGAAGTGGCCTTCCGTCGCAATTGTCAGCGGAATTGACCCGGAAATACCGCCATGCCAGACGATGAACCCTCCGTAAGCGCTTGCAATTAACAGCCTATAGTCTACATTTTGAACCCTTTTCGCCAACTCTTTCGCGAAAAGAGCACCAATAACCAGACCGAAGCCCCAGTTGATCAAGCTTGCAATCATCGATACGACAGTAACAATGATAATCGCCTGCCCTGGTGATTTTGCCAGCGAAGCAAGTGAGCCAAGACCCTTTTTAAAAATATGGCTGCTTGCGAGAACATGACCTGTCACAAGGACAAGCACCATCTGCATCGAGAACGTCAGCAAGCTCCAAAAGCCGCCTCCCCAGTGCTGTGCCATCTGGTACGGACCGCTGTCGGTAAAAATAAGGCCTAACCCAAATACAACAAAAGTTAAGATGATGACAAAAAGAAACGGATCAGGCAAATACCGCTGCATGATGCGGTTGAAAAAAGAAACCAATGTTTTCATCCTTTTTACCTCCTTTTTAGTGATTACTCACATAATCATTATATTTTCTATATTGTTCTGAATATTCCTTCTTATAAAAGTAACTATTAGTAACAGGTCATTATTTTTTCACAAATAAAAACCGCTCCCTTTTAAAAAAGAGAGCGGCTGATAAAATTATTTTACAAACCCAAGCAACATTTCACGGATGATTTTGCTTGCAGTGTTTGCGGTCATTTCGGATGTATCATAGATTGGAGCGACTTCGACAAGGTCAGCTCCGACAACGTTCACACCGGAGTTTGCGATCGCATGGATTGATGCAAGCAGCTCCTTGGAAGTGATTCCGCCAGCGTCAACGGTTCCTGTCCCAGGCGCATGTGCAGGATCAAGGACGTCAATGTCGATTGTGACATATACCGGACGGCCGGCAAGTGTCGGCAATACTTCCTTTAAAGGTTCAAGAACTTCAAACTTGGAAATATGCATGCCCACTTCCTTTGCCCACTCGAATTCTTCCTTCATGCCAGAACGGATACCGAATGAGTACACATTTTTAGGGCCAATGTGCTCAGCAATCTTGCGGATCGGCGTTGAGTGCGACAATGGTTCACCTTCATAATGTTCGCGAAGATCTGTATGTGCATCAAAGTGGATGATGGCAAGGTCTTCATACTTTTTCGCGACTGACTTCATGACCGGCCAGGACACCAGATGCTCTCCGCCCATGCCAAGCGGGAATTTCTCTTCAGCCAAAAGCTTGTCCACGTATTCCTCAATCAAATCAAGACTCTTTTGGGCATTGCCGAATGGCAGCGGAATATCTCCTGCATCGAAATAGTTCAGATCAGCCATCTCGCGGTCAAGATAAGGGCTGTACTCTTCAAGGCCGATCGATACCTCGCGAATACGAGTCGGGCCAAAGCGTGAACCAGGACGGTAGCTGACAGTCCAGTCCATAGGCATACCATAAAGGACCGCCTTGCTTTCCTGATAGTTTGAATGGCTGCCGATAAAAACATTGCCAGAATAGGCTTCATCAAAACGCATATCAAGCACCTCTTTCAAAAAATGTTTTATTACGAATTCAAAAAGTTCAATATCAATTCGATAAATGTCTAGCTTTTCACAATAAAATGGCCCCCGGATTTACCGGGAAGCCGTATTGAATATTTGAGCTAGAATTAATTATTTTACAAGGTCGCCAACGAATTTAGGCAATACGAAAGCGGCTTTGTGAAGTTCTTTCGTGTAGTACTTTGTTTCGATGTCGTGGAAGCGGTCTTCGCTCACTTCAAGCGGGTCATGCTTCTTTGATCCAAGTGTGAATGCCCACATTCCGCTTGGGTATGTTGGGATATTCGCGATGTAAAGGCGTGTGATCGGGAAGATTTCCTTCACATCCTTTTGGACATTGCGGATAAGGTCAGCCTTGAACCATGGGTTGTCAGACTGTGCAACGAAAATTCCATCTTCCTTCAATGCTTTTGAAATTCCAGCGTAGAACCCTTTTGTGAACAGGTTTACTGCCGGTCCGACTGGTTCAGTAGAGTCAACCATGATGACATCGTACTGGTTGTCGCTTTCGGCGATATGCATGAAGCCGTCGCCAACCTGGACATCAACGCGCGGATCATCAAGCTTGCCTGCGATTTCAGGCAAGTATTTTTTAGAGTACTCGATTACCTTTCCATCGATATCAACAAGAGTCGCTTTTTTCACGCTAGGGTGCTTTAGCACTTCACGGATTACGCCGCCATCGCCGCCGCCTACTACTAGTACATGCTCAGGGTTTGGGTGAGTGAATAATGGAATATGCGCAACCATTTCGTGGTAAACGAACTCATCTTTAACAGAAGTCATGACCATGTCATCAAGAAGAAGCATATTGCCCCACTCTTCTGTTTCCACCATATCAAGCTTCTGGAATTCTGTCTGTTCTGTATGTAACGTCTTGTTCACTTTCATTGTGATACCAAAGTTCTCTGTCTGTTTTTCTGTAAACCAAAGACCCATTTTTCTTCCTTCCTTTCGGCAAAAAAATTTCCGTTATGATGCGGCGAATTTCAGGTGATGGACTGCTGAACTGTCCAATTTTATATTGTGCAAGCATGACGCTTTCATATTATTTTTTATGTTTCCCCAACATCACAAATACAAACATCAGAAAAAGTATAGTTGAATCTAGCAAAAATGCAAGCAAAATTTAATTAACTTTGATTCTATGTTTAAAACCTGTTGTTTTTTTTCATACTGATATTATCTATCTTTTTGAGGGGGAAGCAGTATGGAGCTGATGACAGACCAGCGGTTTCGCAAGACAATTAAATATTTGCGTGCTTTGATCTTTTTCGGGCTTGCGGGGCTTGCACTGGCGACAATCCTCTATTTTTCGCTGATTGGCTACGCGAAGCTTCAGGGACCGCCTCCCCTGGCTGTACCGCAATCAACTTTGTTTTTTTCAGATGATGGAACGGTGATTGGCGAAAGCCACTCCGGCCAGAAGCGCTATTGGGTGGCGCTCAAGGATATCTCGCCTCATTTGATTAATGCAACGGTTTCTATAGAGGATAAAACCTTTTTTACCCATAATGGGTTTGATTATAAGCGGATTGCCGGTGCTGCGCTTGCTGACATAAAGGCAATGGCCAAGGTCCAGGGTGCGAGCACGATTACCCAGCAGTATGCAAGGAACCTCTACCTTGAACATGACAAGACGTGGAAGCGGAAAGCGACAGAAGCGCTATATACTTTGCGGCTGGAGATGAATTATTCCAAGGACGAGATCCTGGAAGGCTATTTGAATACGATTTATTATGGCAATGGTGCGTACGGGGTCCAGGCAGCGAGCCGTTATTATTTTGGCAAGGACGCGAAGGACTTATCCCTGGCGGAAGCTTCCATGCTTGCGGGAATTCCGAAAGGCCCGAGCATTTACTCTCCTTTCGCTTCTATGGAAAAAGCAAAGCAGCGTCAGCGGACCATTTTAAGTACGATGAAGGCAAACGGTTATATCACCGAACTTGCCGCTCAAAAAGCGAGCATTGAAAAACTGAAGCTTGTCGGAGAGCACCAGCATTCCCGGATTGGAGCGGCGCCATACTTCCAGGATGCTGTCCAGAATGCGCTAAAGAATTCATTAAATTTTGATGACCGGACCATTTCGCTCGGCGGATTGAGGGTCTATACGACACTTAATCTTGATCAGCAGGAAATTGCGGAAAAGTCGATGGATAAAATGATTGCTTCCGATTCGGAAATCCAGGCCGGCTTTGTGGCTATGAATCCGAAAAATGGACATGTGGTTGCGCTTGTCGGCGGCAGGAATTATGAAGACAGCCCGTTCAACCGTGCTGTACAGGCTGTCAGACAGCCGGGATCGACCATGAAGCCGATTCTGTACTATGCGGCACTTGAAAATGGCTTCACTCCATCTTCCACAATGAAAAGCCAGCTGACGACGTTCATGTTCGATGATGGACGCTCAGAGTATACGCCGCACAATTTTAACAATAAATATGCCGAGGATGATATTACGATGGCTCAGGCTTTGGCATTGTCGGATAATGTATACGCCGTGAAAACCCACCTGTTCCTGGGAGAGGAAACTCTCGTTGAAACAGCGAAGCGTTTTGGCATCAAGACGGACATGGACAAGGTTCCATCACTTGCCCTCGGCACATCCGGTGTAAGGGTGATTGATATGGCCAACGCCTACAGTATTCTGGCGAACGGCGGCAAGAAAGTGGAACCCGTGCTGATCAAGAAGGTCGAAAACCATAAAGGCGAAGTGATTTACGAGTACAAGACTGAGAGAGAAGAGGTTTTGAAGCCCGAACTTGCCTCGGTGATGACCCATATGCTGACAGGCATTTTTGATAAAAAATTGAATGGCTATTCTTCCGTAACAGGAAGCACGCTGATTAAAAAGATGACAAGACCGTACGCAGCCAAGTCTGGAACGACGGAAACAGACAGCTGGATGATTGGCTATACCCCTCAGCTCGTTTCCGCCATATGGACAGGTTACGATAAAGGAAAGCCAATTGAGCTGACAGTGGAGAAATCCTATGCGAAGAATATCTGGATGGATTTTATGGAAAAAGCATTGGATAATGAGCCTGCGAAAAAATTCAAGGCAGCAAAAGGGACTGTAGCCGTCTATGTTGATCCAGCAAATGGCATGCTCGCCTCTGATGGATGCCCTGTAAAAAGGCTGACATTATTTGCTGCAGGAACAGAACCTACTGAATACTGTACAGACCATTTGGACCACGAGGAACACAAGGAAGAAAAACCTGAGCCAGATAAGGAAAAGAAACCATGGTACAAAAGGATTTTCGGACTATAGAGGAGCCTTCTATAACATAATGTGTCAACAACAATTATCTCACTATAATAAGGGAAACCTTAGCGTCAAGGCCAAAAGAAAAACCCCGGAAGCAAGCCTCCGGGGTTTTTCTCGTCCTAGCATAAAATGTGTTTTACGCTGTTATCAGTTTACTTTTTTTATTGCATTTGAGCAAGCCAGATATTGTCACTTGCTAAGAAGTGTCACAATTTAGACAAATTATTAGGAAAATAATCCAAATATATTAATTGGCCAGTAAGTCGTTTTTCAGCTTATCTTCAGACCGTTCCCACATTCCTGAATCATGTTTTTTCAGGAAATCAGCAAGGATCTGTTTGGATTTTTCATCCATATGATCCACGATGATATGGCGCTTGATCGACTTATCAAGACGGTTCACATGCTCCGGCAGCGACTTATAGCCCCGGCGGATTTCACGGTTGACGGTCATTTCGCAGGCAGTGACACCAGCGTAATAAGGCCCCTCTTCCTTCCTGTCAATTGTCACCCAGACAACCCAGTAAGGCTTTGCATCAGGCACTTCATTTCGGTCAGGAAGAAACTTAATTCCTTTCTCGACATCACTCCGCGCATGCATTGCACCCACTTCTACAGCTGCCTCTCCTGCATCGACATCAATGATGACTGGCGAAACATTATCAAGTGTGAGAACACCTTTCCCAAAACCCTTATGGCCATCCATCGGGTCATTTTTAATGATATTGAAGCCAATATTCTTCTTGCCCTTTTTTTCTTCCATGTTGGAAACCTCCTTAAAATATATCAGAAAAATAGATTGTATATTCCATCCGTCACAGCCGGAATTAAATAGTAGAAAATCGGCTGAATTGTATATTGATCGAGCGGCGTGATGACCAGGATCAAGAAAATGATCGAGCCGTACGCTTCATACTGGGTCATTTTTGCCCTGATATCCGCTGGTGCCAGATCCTCGATGATCCGGTAGCCATCAAGCGGCGGAAACGGCAATAAATTGAAGACGAAAAGCATCGCATTCAGCCCGATGAAGATATTGAGGAAAGTCAGGAAAAATTCCGGAACCCCAGGTGCCAGTCCAAGCATGACAAATATGTACCAGATGGCAAATGCCAGGAAGACCAGAATAAGATTGCTTACTGGCCCGGCAACAGACACAAGCACTCCGGCCAGCTTCGGATTTTTGAACATGAAACGATTGACCGGAACCGGTCTTGCCCAGCCGAATCCAGCGATGAAAATTAAGATAGTCCCAAGCGGGTCCAAGTGCTTGATTGGATTCAGCGTCAGCCGCCCCTGTCTCTGGGCAGTCGGGTCGCCAAACTTATACGCCACCCAGGCATGCGCGAACTCATGGACCGCAAAAGCGATCATCAGCGCCGCTGCTACAAACGGAATTTCCTCTAACGAATAGGGTAAGCTCACATTCCATTCCCCTTTTTAATCTTTTCCTTAAAGTATAACTCATTCTGGTTTGAATGTGAAAAAGACAATCTCTCACCGGACTTGCGAATTTCCGCGAATTATGAAAAACTCAATTTAGAATCTATCAACCATTTCAAGGAGGCAATACATATGCCATACGTAACAGTTAAAATGATTGAAGGCCGCACAGAGGACCAAAAGAAGGCACTAGTTGAAAAAGTAACCGATGCTGTCAGCGAAACAACAGGCGCGCCAAAAGAGAAAGTCGTCGTGTTCATCGAGGAAATGTCAAAGAACCACTATGCTGTCGCAGGCAAGCGATTGAGTGACGAATAGAATGGATTTAAAGCTCAGAGGATTCTGGGCTTTTTGCTTTCTTGTGACCGTGATCCGCGATTTTCCCTTTTCACGGGCACAAGATTCCCTTTCTTGTGACCGTGATACGCGGTTTTCCCTTTTCACGGGCACATGTTTCCCTTTCTTGTGACCGTGATCCGCGGTTTTTTCTTTTCACGGGCACATGTTTCCCTTTCTTGTGACCGTGAATCACGGTTTTCCCTTTTCACGGGCACAAGATTTCCTTTCTTGTGACCGTGAATCACGGTTTTCCCTTTTCACGGGCACATGTTTCCCTTTCTTGTGACCGTGATACGCGGTTTTCCCTTTTCACGGGCACATGTTTCCCTTTCTTGTGACCGTGAATCACGGTTTTCCCTTTTCACGGTCACAAGATTTCCTTTCTTGTGACCGTGAACCATGTTTTCCTCTTTTCACGGGCACAAACTGTATACTGCCTAACTAACCCCATCTTCCACATAACAAAAAATCGAGCACAAAACCGTCTATTAGGTCCCATACTCGATTCATAATAAAAATCCTCTTATGCCAACAATTGCCTGGACTTATTTTTCAAACTCGCAATATACGCGTAAGCTTCGTCGATTTCTTCGTCGGTGTATTTCTGGCTCTTTTTCACGGTCTGGATTTTTTCCCGGACCTCGGCTTCTGGTAAGTTATCAAAATACAAAACAGTTGAAACGAGTTCAAGGAATCTTGCATTCTGGTCGTTGATATCGGTCAAGCAGTCACCAAGGCATGGCATCTCGACGCTGTTCTCTCCGAGGAATTCCTGGCCTGCTTCGGTCAAGGTATAGCGGTACTGGTAATAGCCGCCCTTCTTTTCTTTCACTTCGTCCAAAAAGCCCATGTTGCAAAGCTCTTCCACTCGCAATGTCAGTTCTTCTGAATATGGTCCGTAAAAATGGAACTGGAATCGTTCCTGGAAAGGAAACTCCATCTTTTTTGCGATATAGATCATTTTCTGCAGCTTTTTTCTGCCGATGACCTCTCCGGAAACTGAAATGGCATGTATGATTTTAGCGTGGTCTTTTAACAAAACGCGTCAACTCCTGTATCAAATGGTCCCATTGTCTAAGTTCAGCTCAAGAATCTGTGCAATCTTTTCAATCTCAGGGCGTGCCTTCTCCTTTTCCAGGAAATCGGAAGGATAATATAGTTTATGGTCTGTTCGCCTTTTACCAGATATGGCATCGACAATCTCAGACTCGCGCGACAGCTCACGGATTTCCCCGTTCTTCTTCAGCAAATGGATCGGAAGCCGTTCTTCCTCTTCACCCGGACGGTAAAAATCATAAGGCAGGTCTGATGATGAGTCGACAACCAGGTAATATTCTGGATCTAATCCCGCCTGCTCGAATAACACAGAAAGCTGAGCCAGCTTCTTGTATTCTTTGGCCGGGTCGAACTCGACGTATTTAAAGAGATTACGGTTATTGAAGCGGCGGCACAAATCGCTCAGGATTGCGTCCTCTTCTTCCTCCCAAATCTGGAAATAGTAGAGGAATACGGCTTCATCCAATTTTAAATAGTCTTGCAGTGTCATACGATCCTCAAAGATTGAGTAAAAATGGTGCGGTTTATGTTTAAAAGTGTAGTTTTGCTCATGAAGGTGTTTGGCACGGTGCAGGATTTTCGTCAGGATGACCTCGGCACTTCTTGTCACTGGATGGAAATAAACCTGCCAGTACATCTGGTAGCGGCTCATTATGTAGTCCTCGACAGCATGCATCCCGCTCTGCTTAATGACGACCTGGTCCTCACGCGGGCGCATGACGCGCAAAATCCGTTCCATATCAAAATGTCCGTAGCTGACTCCGGTAAAATAGGCATCCCTTTGCAGGTAATCCATCCTGTCAGCGTCTATCTGGCTCGAAATAAGGCTGATGACAAGCTTGTTTTCATACGTTTTTTCAATAACCTCAGCGACCTTTTTCGGGAAGTCCGGCGCCACTCTTGTCAGCACCTGATTCACTTCGGTATCGCCAAGAATGATTTCCCTTGTAAAATCCTCATGGTCCAGATCGAATACCTTCTCGAATGAATGCGAGAACGGCCCATGGCCAAGATCGTGGAGCAGGGCTGCACATAGTGAGAGCAGTCTCTCTCCTTCGTTCCATTCCGGACGGGAAGCAAACGCATTGTCCACAATCCGGCGCGTAATTTCATAGACGCCCAGTGAATGATTGAAGCGGCTGTGTTCAGCTCCGTGGAAGGTCAGGTACGTTGTGCCGAGCTGCTTGATCCTTCTCAGACGTTGGAACTCCTTCGTCCCGATCAAATCCCAGATCACCCGGTCACGGACATGGACATAGCGGTGTACTGGATCTTTGAATACTTTTTCTTCAAGTAATTTTTCTTCCGAATATCCCATCGTTCTCCTTCTTCCTGATTAGCTTGTTTTTATTATAGCCTGTTTCGTTCGTCAATTCATCTCGATTTTCTGCAAATTTTTACAAAAATTGCATGTCTGATTGTCTTACTACCTTTAATTCCAACATTCATGGATTTATAAACAAGATTGTAGTTTGCAAGTTTCCCTGGAAAAAAAATCACCTCTAAACGGTTGTTTAAAGGTGTGATTTATTTAGGCTTTTCGGAAGCCGTTATATGAAAGATATAAAAACTACTTAAGTTTCTTCTGGACTTTTTCCATCAGCTCTTCTTCAGTCAGTGCAGCTACTGGCCGGTTGTTGACGAATGCGAATGTTTTTTTTCTGCCTGGTCCGCAATATGACTGGCAGCCGATGTCGACAGTCGCTTCAGGATCCAGCTGTTTCAGCTTTGGAATCAATGTTTTAAGGTTTACGGCCTGACAATCGTCGCAAACACGGAATTCGTTTGCCATTTAGGACAACCCTTTCTATAAATACTGTCCAGCTCCAGCGCCAGTCTCATCCATTCACAAGCATCTCCCTGCAAAATCAGGAAAGCCTGTCTCTAAATATGGCGCCTCCGCTTTTCGTTTTAGACTAAAGCGTATTTTACCTCTTATTTAAAATGAATGCAAGCTGTTGAACAGGACCTATTGCTTATCTATTTAAATGAAAAACACGTATTTTAGGCAAAAAATCTACTATCCTTCCATTTTATGATGTATAAGCTTTCCAATTTCCGGACAAGATTGAAATATAAGTTTCAATGTTGACCAAAGTAAAAGGGAGTTGAAGAAAATGAAGACACGCCAGGATGCCTGGACGGAAGAGAATGATTTATTGCTAGCTGAAACCGTGCTGCGACATGTAAGGGAAGGCAGCACACAATTGAACGCATTTGAAGAGGTGGGCGACAAGCTTGACCGCACTTCAGCCGCCTGTGGATTCCGCTGGAACGCAGTCGTGAGGCATAACTATGAAAAAGCACTGCAGCTTGCGAAAAAGCAGCGAAAACAGAGACAGAGAATCCTAGGAAAAGACCAGGGAGGCAAAAAGAAACTGCTTTACAATCCTCCGGTGCCTGCGCTGGATGAAAGTTTGACAGGTTCTCTACCAGCAACGGACCAGCCAGAAGCTCAGCCAACCTTCGACCTGTCCATGCTTGAGCAGGACGACAAACAGCTTGACGCAGTTCTCATGGCTGAAATGCAAGATTTAGTGAACAAGAATCAGGAACAAAAGGATTACTCTACTGAAGCCGCTGTGGAAATGGCAGAAGTGCCTGTCCGGGAGACACAGCCAAGAGTAACCCAGACAACCCAAACATCACCTGCCCGGCATACAGTTCCGCCAACAGGCCTGACAATGGGACATGTCATTGCCTACCTGCAAAGCCTGAACGGCTCAACGCTCCAAGTAGATATTTATAAGAGCGAGAATGAAAGATTGAAGCGTGAAATTCATAGTTTAAGGAAACAGAACGAAGAGCTTCAGCAAAAGATAAGCAGGCTTGAGGAAAATACCAACACAATGCAAGAAGATTACGAAACTCTGATGAAAATCATGAACCGTGCCCGAAAGCTGGCTCTGTTTGATGAAGAAGAGCGCCCGGCAACGAAGTTCAAGATGGACCGCAACGGCAACCTCGAAAAAGTGGCCGAATAGAAATCTAGTTTATAAATAGATAGATGGCAAATGGAGAAGAAATGGCAACAGCCCCCTCTTAAGCTCTTAGGAGACTTTAAATTGGTACTGGTAGTAAATAGATACTTAGGTTTCCAAAGAGCCTAAAAAAAGCCGGAAAACATGGTTTCCGGCTTTTATATATTTCATTTAGATGGTCATGCCTCCAGCAGGTCACTCCCGTGGCTCAAGAAATTTCTCATTCCGTTCGATGACCCGGTTGTAGTAATGATCAAACATCTCAATCTCATGGCTGTCCAGATAGCCTGATACCAGTTCATTGCTGTGGGCGTTCAGGAATTTCAAAAACCGCAGCATCACATCCTGAATCGTCATTTCTGTTCCGAACAGTTCAGATAACGATGCCATCACTTCTGGCTGGACCTCCGGATAGATGAATTTAGTCTGCTCTCCTTTTTTAGAGCGGGCATAAAATTCACGGATCAGTTCAGCTCTCTGGCTGCCGCTCCCGGTGACACAAAGATAAATCTGCACGGCGACCCCTTTTTTCAGGCGGCGCTGCGAAATTCCGGCAAACTTTCTTCCGCCAATGCTTAAATCATAGCTTCCCGGACAATATGACTCAGAAATCTCCCTTGCCTCTATATTTTTATTAAAATCAGCAAACATTTCCTTGATCAATAACCACATAGCATCATAGCCGCGGTTGATATCAATTCCTTTTTCCTTCTCAGGCAAAATGAGAGATAAGTTCAGGACTCCTTCATCAAGCACAACAGCAAGTCCCCCAGAGTTGCGGACAATATATTGATAGCCCTGCTCTTCAAGATAATCCAGTCCATCCTGGAGATGCGGGAGACGTGTATCCTGGATGCCGAGGACGACCGTGTCATGGTGAACCCATGCTCTTGCCGTAGCCGGTGACAAGCCTGTGCCGACCGATTCGCATAATGTATCATCCGTCCCGAATGACTGAAGAGCATGGAAGTGTGCACCCAGGACCGACTGGTCGATCAACCTCCACTTATCCTGACGCAATAAATTGAGCGCCTCATCCATCGTGATTTCCTCTTTTCTTTCTGTAGCTTTATCGTTGATATTATAGCACATAGGGCTAGAGCGGCTAACACTGCAAAAAAGCCGATCGAAAAATCCGACCGGCCAGAATTCTTTATTTTACTTGCTTAGTGCCTGTGCTGCGGTGATCAATGCCAGCTTGTATACGTCTTCCTCGCTGCAGCCGCGGGACAGGTCGTTTACTGGACGGTTCAGACCTTGTAAAATCGGTCCTACTGCTTCAAATCCGCCTAGGCGCTGAGCAATTTTATAGCCGATATTGCCTGCTTCAAGGCTTGGGAATACGAAGACATTGGCATTACCCATGATGACTGAATCCGGAGCTTTCTTTTCCGCAACGGATGGAACGAATGCTGCGTCAAACTGGAACTCGCCATCAACAATCAATAGCGGGTCACGAAGCTTGGCTTCTTCGACTGCTTTTGAAACTCTTTCCGTTTCAGGAGATACAGCTGAGCCTTTTGTAGAAAAGCTTAGCATTGCCACGCGCGGTTCGACGTCGAACATTCTTGCTGTCTTCGCACTTTCAACCGCGATCTCTGCAAGGTCCTGGCTGTCAGGCGCGATATTGATTGCACAGTCAGCGAATACATATTTCTCATCTTCGCGTACCATGATGAAGACACCCGAAGTCTTGCGCACGCCTTCCTTCGTCTTGATGATCTGCAATGCTGGTCTTACCGTATCCGCAGTAGAGTGTGCCGCACCGCTGACAAGACCGTCTGCTTTGTTTGAATACACAAGCATCGTGCCGAAGTAGTTTTCATCGAGAAGAATTTTGCGAGCCTGCTCTTCTGTCGCCTTCCCTTTCCGACGCTCTACGAATGCAGCGACAAGCTCATCCATCATCGCGAAGTTAGCAGGGTCGTAAATCTCTGCCGCCTCTAGCGATACATCCATGTCGGCTGCTTTTGCTTGAATCTGCTCAATATTGCCTACTAAAATTGGTGTTAATACTCCGTCTGCTGCCAGTCTTCCCGCTGCTGCCAGAATTCGTTCGTCGAGGCCTTCCGGAAACACGATCCGTAAATTTTGTCCGCTTAATTTGGCTTTTAAGCCTTCAAATAAATCACTCATGCTGACTCCTCCTTTAATCTATACTTATAGCATACTTTACCAACCTTAAAATTCAAGAATGTTACCGTTTACACCTCTGAAGTCTTTTTATTAAAAATTTTCTAGCATGTTTTCCTGCCCCTTTTACTATTTGCAATCTTTAACAAAATATCCTTTTTCCGTTCAGTATAAACAAACCAGGTTTTATAAACATGACGAATGGAGAAACTATGATATGATATTGGTATATTGATGATTTTTAGGAGTGATATAAAATGACTGAAGCAGCAGTGACTTTGGATGGCTGGTATTCCCTTCATGATTTCCGTACCGTCGATTGGACAACCTGGAAGATGCTCCCGGCAGAAGAGCGCCAGGAGATTATCCAGGAATTCCTCGGCCTTGTTGAAAAGTGGAATAAAACACAGGCAGAAAAACAGGGAAGCCATGCCCTTTATACTATTGTTGGCCAAAAAGCAGATTTCATGATGATGATCCTGCGCCCAACTATGGAAGAATTGAATGAGATCGAGACTGAATTCAACAAGTCTAAGCTTGCTGAATACACAATTCCTGCTCATTCTTATGTTTCCGTTGTCGAACTGAGCAACTATCTGCCAGCAGGCGAAGATCCATACCAGAACCCGCAGATCCTTGCGCGCCTTTACCCTGAGCTTCCAAAGGCGAAGCATGTTTGCTTCTATCCAATGGACAAGCGCCGTCAGGGCGAAGACAACTGGTATATGCTTCCGATGGAAGACCGCCGCAACATGATGCGCAGCCACGGCATGATCGGCCGCCAGTATGCTGGCAAAGTTAAGCAGATCATCACTGGTTCTGTAGGCTTTGATGACTACGAATGGGGCGTTACATTGTTCGCGGACGATGTCCTTCAATTCAAGAAGCTTGTATATGAAATGCGTTTTGACGAAGTCAGCGCACGCTATGGTGAATTCGGTTCTTTCTTCGTAGGAAACCTGCTTGAAGAAGACCGTGTAGCTGAATACTTGAACGTCTAAAATAAAAAAAATGAATCCCCAGGCATTTGTCTGGGGATTTTTGTGTGAAATTTCAACTCTAGAAAAGAGTTTTGTATTAAAATGTTCGAGTCATAAAATCAGGCTTCCTTCATATGTATTGAAGTGAGGATTCATTTTACTTGTACTCTCAACCTGTAAAAGCTCAACTTCACCATTTACATATATAAAGGTGAATTTGATGGAAAGGAAAAAATACTTTGAAGGAGGCTACACAATGACTCAATATAATAACCCATACTATAACTACAGAACCTATCCGCAAATGTATCAGCCGTATAGCGGCACTGAAGAACAGGCAACTGCTCAAGGCCAAATGGGACAGATGGCGCAGATGGGACAAATGGGACAAATGGGGCAAGCAGGATTCCCACAAGCAACACCTTTCCCTGCCCAGTCTGGCGGTGCCATGCCAGGTGTGGCAGGTGGTGCTATGCCAGGTGCAGGAGCAGGTGCCCAGGTCCCGGGTATGCTTCCAATTGAAGCTTCTTATATTGAAAATATCCTTCGCCTGAATAAAGGCAAGCTCGCTACCGTCTACGCTACTTTTGAAAACAACCAGGAATGGAACGCGAAAATTTTCCAGGGGATCATCGAAGCAGCCGGTAGAGATCACCTCATTCTCAGTGACCCGCAAACAGGTAAACGAATTTTGATGCCAATGATATACCTTGATTACGTCACTTTTGATGAAGAAATCGAGTACGATTATCCATTCGGCGGAGCGGGATTGACTGCTTATCCACCGAGATAATAGGAATCTAAAAGGAGCACACCAATACGGCGTGCTCCTTTTCTCTGTCTTTAAAACTGTTTTAACTATAAATACTTCACAGCCGCAATCATCAGCAATACCCAGGCTGCCAGGAAGGATAAACCGCCAAGCGGGGTAATTGCACCTAGTACGCTTATTTTTGTGACACTCAAGACATACAGGCTGCCGGAAAACAATACAATGCCAATTAGCATCAGCCAGCCGGACCAGGATAGAAGAGCACTAGCCGGAAGCTTCCCTAAAAGAATTCCTATGATTAAAATTCCGGTCGCATGGAACATCTGGTATGTAACGCCTGTTTTCCATGTTTCTAAATATTTTGGCTCAACCTTGCCTTCAAGTCCATGTGCCCCAAATGCTCCAAGCCCGACTGCCAGGAAAGCATTGATAGCTCCAATCAATATAAATAATTTCATCACTTTCACCTCTTAAAATTAGAAATCGAAGAGCGAGTCTCCGTTTGCACTATCTTCCATTTCCAGCTTCTTTGGCTGCGGAATCATGGCAGACTGCTGGTTTATCGGCATCTGCTGCTGAGGAATGCTATGCTGTGGCGGAATAAAAGGCTGTGCTGCCTGTTTCACAGGTTCAGCATACCCTCTGCTATGCTCTGACGGCTCATCAAGGACAAGCTCGCAAAGCGTTTTGATCGAATAGATCCTTTCACGCTTTATTGCTTCCGATTCCGCAGATTTTGCCCGTTTTAATTCCTCTTCCATTTTCAACAGTAATTTTTGCAGTGAAATATTCATCGACTCACCTCCATAGGGTGTTATATATGTATATCTTGAAAATCAGTTAATGTTTATACCGTTCCATTCTACAACAATTCACACGTTTTTTCGACTTTAGGAATAATGCCAGGCCCAAACATTGTTGCTTCGAATCTGCCCTCGTGTAAAAATCATGACAGTTCCACGTGGAACATGTCGTTTTTTGCCCATATAAAAAACTCTGGTTTCCCAGAGTTTTAACCTTCCAGTTTTTCAATCTGCCAGTCGATTTCATGGTCACCCTGTTCTCTCAGCAGTTCGTTCACCTTGGAAAATGGCTTGCTGCCGAAGAAGCCTCTTCTGGCTGACAGCGGACTTGGATGGACAGACATGATGATTTTATGTTTGTCCTCATCAATCAACTTCAGTTTACTTTGTGCCGGCTTGCCCCAGAGAATGAATATCACCGGCTTTTCACGCTCATTCAACAGGGTGATCACTTTATCGGTAAAATGTTCCCAGCCTTTTCCCCTGTGTGAATTGGCTTCCCCTTCCCTTACTGTAAGGACCGTATTTAATAAAAGCACTCCCTGGTCTGCCCATTTTTTCAGATAGCCATGGTCCGGAATCTCACAGCCAAGGTCACCATTCAGCTCCTTATAAATATTCCGGAGCGAAGGCGGGATCTTGACACCAGGTTTCACCGAAAAGCTCAAGCCATGGGCCTGCCCGTGGCCATGATATGGGTCCTGTCCAAGAATCACCACTTTTACGTCCTCATAATCGGTGAACTTCAAAGCATTAAATATATCATCTTTTTCTGGATAGACTGTCTTAGTGCGATATTCTTCAATTAAAAACTCTCTCAAATCCAGATAGTAGGCCTTTTCAAATTCCTCAGCCAACAGCGGCTCCCAGCCATTATTTATAAGTGCTATTGCGAACATCTCCCTTCATTTCTATCAAACTACCCGTTTTCTGAAACTATATGTGAACAATTCCCAGCATGTTTAAAAGTGCCTGTACCGGTTATATAAATAGTGTAGACGGTGAAGGCTAAAAAAGCTTCCCAAAACTAGTATAGGCAATAAAACTATAAGGAGGAAGATACTATGATGAAAGTAGAAGTAGTAGAAAACGGAGTCCAAGCTACAGAAAAAATCAACTCTCTTGAAGCTGCAGGCTTTGGCAAAGAAAATATTTATGTCTTCGCACATGATGAAGATCGCAGCAAGCATTTGACAGATGCTATTGAAACAGGCGACATGGGCTTCAAGGAGCAAGGTTTCTTTGATTCCATCGGAAATATGTTCAAATCCCGCGGAGACGAGCTTCGCAATAAATTTGAATCCCTAGGCCTTTCCAAGCAAGAAGCTGAACAATACGAAGTTGAACTGGATAAAGGCCGTCTTGTGCTAGTGGCGACTGACGAAAAGTAATCAACTTGGGACGTAATAGCATAACCGATCCATAGAGATCGTTTATATAGAAACCCCCTGCCGATTTGGCAGGGGGTTTGCGCGTGTATAGGGATTTATCCGAAAAATCTTTGATAGATGCTCCGTGCCTGAGCCAGGTCCTTTGTTCCATGAATGAGAGCACGTCCATCCTGGAAAATAACCATCCTGTTGTCAACCATGTCTACGGATACCAGGTATGGATTTCCCTTAACCTGATAGCCTAAATCCCTCATTTTTCCAGCGGTTTCCTGCAGGTTAAGCTGCTGCTGCTTCGGCGGCCTGATTTGGACAGTATCGCGTCCGCATAGAACCGTCGTCTTGGTCATGTTCTCCACATTCAAATAAGGATATTCAGGCCGTTCACCGCAACTAAGGCACCCCGGGTCCTTCGCTTTGGACATTTTCATGCTGGTGTACTGGTTTCGCCATAAATCAAAGCTGACGAATGACGTTCGCACGGCATCCCAGTCCTCAACAAGGATTTTCAGCGCTTCCGCTCCCTGATGGGCAATGACCATCTGCACAGCTGGTCCGATAATGCCTCCTGTATCACAGGTCATCCCTTGCAGCGGAACGGTTTTCAGCAAACAGTTCAGGCATGGCGTTTTCCCAGGAATGATCGAAAAACTCATGCCGAAGCTGCCAACGCAGGCACCATAAATCCAGGGAATCTGGTATTTTTGCGAAATATCATTAATCGCCATCCGTGTTTCAAAATTATCCGTGGCATCGATGATTAGGTCGACTCCATGAACAAGCTCGGCCAATTTTTCAGGAGTAGCATCGGCGATATAGGCATTGATTTCAACATCCGAGTTGATCGCTCTGAGCCTTTTTTCCGCCGCCGCGGCCTTCGGAAGTTTCTCGGCAACATCTTCCTCTGTATATAATTGCTGTCGCTGTAAGTTACTCGCTTCAACATAATCACGGTCAACAATCGTCAGCCGGCCAACACCTGCCCTTACCAGCAGCTCAGCATTGCCTGAACCGAGCGCTCCGGCACCAATCATCAATACATGCTTGCTGCGGATTTTCTCCTGTCCGGCCTTGCCAATTGGAGGAAACAGCGTTTGACGTGAATATCTTTCTGACATGGGTTACCCCTCCTTGTAAGAAAAGCGCAAGCGCCTTGGTCAGACCCGACAAGCGGTGGAGGGCCTGGCAGTGAAGTCGTTCTTCGACTTCATTGACAGGACCGAACTTGAAAAGCGGAGGCGACTGCCCAACTCCGACAAGCGCTGGAGGGCCTGGCAGTGAAGTCGCTCTTTGACTTCATTGGCAGGACCGAAGCGTCTCGAGGAGTTAGGAGCCGCAGCTAGACAAGCGTCTCGAGGGGCTAGGCGCTGGAGCTAGACACTAATCAGAGTTTAAAACTTCACTTAGAAAATAAGAAAAGCACAAACGCCCTGTTCCATCGACCATCAAGTCAACAGAACGGGCGCCGCAGTTGCTATGTCGGATCAACCGCCAGATACAGGCGGAATGAAGGCGATTGTATCTCCTTCTTTAATGACTTCATCGTGGGATGAAAATTCTTCGTTGATTGCTGTCATTGATGTATCGAGCTTTTGTACACCGTACTTATCAGCAACCATTTCTTTTAACTCAGCAACCGTTTTGCCGGCTGCTTCGATTTCCACTGATTCATGACCTGCTTCGTCTCTTAGGTGGGCAAAGAATAATATTTTATTCATTGAGATCCTTCTCCTCCGGTTTCCCTGTCGGATATGGGACAGTTTCTAGTTGATTGCCGATCCATTCCTCGCCATCTTCCCAATGCTCTTTTTTCCAGATTGGGACGATTTCCTTGATGCGCTCGATTGCATAGCGATTCGCTTCATAGGCATCGTTGCGATGCGGTGTGGATACAGCGATCACCACGGCGATATCCGTGATGTCGAGCTTGCCGACGCGGTGCGTAATCGCAACCTCGGCACCATTCCAGCGCTCCTGGATTTCCTTACCGATTTGCTCCAGCTTTTTCACTGCCATCGGCTCGTATGCTTCATATATAAGGTAAAGGGTTTTTTTGCCCTTTGTCAATTCACGGACAGTGCCAATGAAAGTTGTGATTGCTCCCGCTTCACGCTGGACCACTTTATCAATGACAGATTGAACGTTGATTGGATCTTTCGCTATTTCATAATTCATCAAAATCACCTCAATAAACTGATCCGGGTCAGATTTAATATTTTTACGGACACTTTTCTCGGATTCCGCCTCCGATTTATCCGTTAGAGCCCTCCTATCGGACACTTTTCTCGGATTCCGCCTCCGGTTTGTCCATTTGAGCCCTTCTATCGGACACTTTCACCGGATTCTATCCTCGGTTTGTCCGTTAGAGCCCTTCTATCGGACACTTTCACCGGATTCCGCCTCCGATTTGTCCATTAGAGCCCTTCTATCGGACACTTTCGCCGGTTTCTGCCTCCGGTTTGTCCGTTAGGACCCTTCTATCGGACACTTTCACCGGATTCTGCCTAAAGTTTGTCCGTTAGAGTTCTTCTATGCACAGCTATGTTTAAAAATAAACCGGCTCTGGGTTTTCGACGACGGCGTAGCCGCCGATTTTGGCGACTTCGGCTTTGAAGGCTTCAGACTGGATCACGTTCCTTAACCAGATACCCTTTTCGCTATCGAAAAATGCCTTTGTCATCAGTAAATCGTAGTTTTCATCAGAGACCGGGATGAAGTCAAGGCCCATAGCCCTGGCTGCCGGGAAGATGCCGAGGCTGCCGCATTGTCATTTCCTTTTACTTCAGCGGCGACGCTCAGATGCGAGAACATTTCACGGTCATAGCCGTTCACATCGTCTGCTGACAAGCCTGCTTCTTTTAACAATAAATCAAACAATATGCGAGTGCCAGCGCCCTTTTGCCTGTTGGCATAATCTATGCCCTTTTCGGCAAGGTCGCTGACGTTCTGTATTCCAAGCGGGTTGCCTTTTGGAAGCAGCCACCCCTGGGTTCTTTTTAAAAATGGATAAAGGACTGCGCCTTGCTCCGCAAGGAATTTCCTTACATAGGTAACATTATATTCTTTTGTCTCCGGGTCCAGCAAATGAATGCCCGCTACATGGGCTTCCCCTTTTCTGATTGCCATTAAACCGGCCATGCTGCCAACATGGGAAGAAACAATTTTCATGTCGGTACGCTGCTTCTTGAGTTGGGAGGACAGAAGGTCAATCGTCAGATCATGACTGCCGCTGAAGACGATTGCGTTCTTGATCTCTTCGACAGGCCGGTACAGTTCGACCTCGACAACATCTCCTTGTTCGTATCCCAGCTCCTCAGGCGGTACGACGAGTAAACCGTCTGCACGTACAAGCGACATGGTGACGCCCGCTGCGCGTGTCAGCGGATTGGCGACAAATTGCCCATCCACATAGCCGATATTCATTCGGACAAAGTCCTCCGCCCCCATTGTGGAGACGATCCTGCGGCCAAGCTTTACCTTGAGCTTTGGCCTTTCTGGTTCCGGTACACCTAGATATTTACAAACGAGCGGTCTTACAAACCACTCAAGTGCCATGTACGCGGAAACTGGATAGCCCGGTACACCGACGACTACCTTATCTTTAATTTTCCCGAGAATGACTGGCTTACCCGGCCTTGTTGCGACTCCATGGGTAAAAACAGTGCCAAGCTCCTCAAGAATATGAACTGTATAATCTTTTGACCCAGCGGATGATCCGGCATTGATGACGACGATATCCGATGTCTCCACCGCATTCAGGAGTGCTTCCCTGATTTTTTCCGGCTCATCCTTCACGATTGGATGCAAATACGGGTTGCCGCCCCAATCATCTACATAGTTGCTGAAAACCGTTCCATTGAATTCAATAATCCGGCCTGATGACAACGATGCGTCTGCGCTGACAAGCTCATTTCCAGTCGGGATGATGGTCACCAGCGGCTTTTTGACAACCGCTACCTCGGTGACCTGGGCTGCAAGAAGCGCCCCAAGATCCGCAGGCCGCAGTCGATGTCCCTGTGTGAACAGCATTTCCTCCTGGACGATATCCTCGCCAATCGGGCGGATATGCTGCCATGGTGTGGCCGGCTCAATGATCTCAATCGTCTCATCGTCAATGACCTGGATGTTTTCCACCATGATCACGGCATTATATTGAGGCGGTATCGCATTACCGGTATCAACGTATGCGAATTGCTCGCCTTTTTTCAAATGAAGAGGGTGCTGTTCATGCGCTTCATACGTATCCTCGGCATTCACAGCAACGCCGTCCATCGCGGATGCATGGTAAAAAGGCATCGAGACATTGGCGAAAACAGGTTCAGCAGTAATACGTCCAAGTGCAGCGGCAGCCGGTATCCACTCTTTTTCCTGAGGCAGGTCGAATGCGGCCAGCACTTCATTCCTGGCTTTTGCTCTCGGCTTGTCTTCAAGATAAATTTTTCGATTATAGCGTATCTTATCCATGATGCGGCTCCCCCTATCTTGTCAAAATGACTGGAACGTATTCGCCTTGAGAAATTCCTTCTTTTTCGGATACAATCTCGACGATTCCATCGCTTTTTACCAATGTCGTAATCAGGCCTGACTTGCCGATGATCGGCTCTGCCCACCATTCTCCACTCTTTTCCTCAAGTCTTACCCTGATATAATCAGATCTTCCTGGTGAAGAGGCTATGTTTTTTACAATCCGGGCAAAAATCCGTTCAGGCTTATGCTCGATTTTCTCGCCCTTCAGCCTTCTGAAAACCCTTTCGCCAAACAGCTTAAAAATGATCATCGCAGATGCTGGATGACCCGGCAGTCCGATGACGGGCTTTCCGTCCGCAACAGCGAGGATTGTCGGCTTCCCTGGCTTGATAGAAATTCCGTGGACAAAGACGCCCGGATCTCCAAGAGACTGGATGACTTCGGTTGTATAGTCCTTCGCGCCGACTGAGCTTCCACCGGATAAAATCAGGCAGTCAGCCTGTTCATACAATTCGCGGGCTTTCTGGGCGAATTCCTGATATTCATCGCGTGTGATTCCGCCATAAATTAGTTCGATATCCCACTCATTGACCAGGCCCTTTACGGTCAAGTAATTGATATCGCGGATTTGTCCTGTTTCAAGTGTTTTTGTTTCAAAAGGAACAATTTCGTCCCCTGAAGAAAGGTATGCAGCCTTCAGCTTTCGGTAGACTTTCACCTCGGAAACACCAAGTGCCGCCAGTGCTCCAAGCTCCTGCGGCCGCAATCTTGTCCCTTCAGATAACAGGACTTCACCTGCTTTGATGTCTTCACCTTTCCTGATGACATTCTCACCCGGCGCGATTTGCTTGTACGTATTCAACAGCCCGCCAATTTCCTCGCAATGCTCGATCATCAGCACGCTGTTACTGCCCGGCGGCAGCATTCCGCCTGTCGGTACGTAAATAGCCTCGCCTCTGCCTACCGGCTTTACCGCTTCCTCGCCCATATGGACTTCGCCGGCTACATTCAAGAAGCCTGGCATCGATTCGGAAGAACCATATGTGTCACGGGCGATGACGGCATAGCCATCGACGGTGGAGCGGTCGAAACCAGGAACATTCTCGCACGCAGTGACATCCTCTGCCAGGATGTAATGAAGCGCCTCATCCAGCAGACGGATTTCGGTTTCCGTGATCTTGCCGATTTTCTCATCAATTAACGCAAAGGTCTCCTCAACACTTTTCACTTTGAAAAATTGCATGCTGACTTACTTCCTTTCTAGCACCTGAAAACTATTCTCCGGACTCCGCCCATTTTCTTGCATTTTCATACTCTTCTGGATGATTCATATTGTAAAAGACTCGATCAAGGCTGCCCTCGAAATAAAGCTGCAGATCTGTGTCATCGAGGAAGCGAACATTCAGCTTTTCAAGCATGTGCCTGATCCTCAAATTTCCTTCTTCAATGCAGGACTTAGCCTCTCGCGAGATCCGTTTCTGGTATGCGGCAAAAAGCGGATGCTGACGGCCATGACTTACCGGCACGACCGCATCGTGGTGCTTAAGCGCTTTTACAAGGCTTGAAGCAAGCTCAGCGGATACAAATGGCATATCACAGGCTACAACGAAATTTTCCTCATAGTCTGATGCCTCAAGCCCTGCATGGATTCCCGCGAGCGGTCCGGAACCCGGATACTGGTCTGTTACAATTTTTATATTTAAAAACTGATAGGTTTCAGGATCATTCGTTACTAGAATTATATCATCAAATACGTGCTGTAACTCATCCTTAATTCTTTCAATATTCGTTTTTTCATGAAATTTCAGGAGAGCCTTATTTGTTCCCATCCTGCTAGATTTGCCGCCTGATAAAATGATCGCTCCGGCTTTCATCCCACAGCACCTTCTTTTAGTTTGTCTGTTTTGTTTCTCCAGCAGATTTATATCCATGCTCCTGGGCAACAAAATCCAAATGGATAGTGTTCAGGTCGAGCATTGCTGGTGTTGGCTTTACGATATATTGTCTTGTATCGATTACTTTAGTATACCCTTTGCATTCTTCACAAATCTGGATTTGCGCGGCTGATTCGCCTTCGATTGTCAGGATTTTCACTGTTTCATGATCGTTATTTCCGCAATGTGAGCAAGCTACGCGGCGGTCATTCCAGTGAGCCGAACAACGCGGGCAGTGGAGTACTTTCTTTCCTTCTCCCTCAAGCTGTGCAAGGCGTACAGGTTCTCCGCATACAGGGCAGCCAGCGCCGTGTACACCGTGATGAATTTCATCCTGGACCTTGGCAGCAGTCAGCTGAAGGTATGGACGTAGCACTGTTTCTGCAACGAATTGCGGAATCCAGCCATCCAGCTCATTTTCCTCAGCAAAACTGGCAAAGTAAATATAGTTAAAAGCAAATGCTTCATCGATCCATCTCTTAGCTGTCTCTTCATCCATAAGACTTTTAATAGTCTGCATCGAACTTTCTATCTCTGGTTGATACTTCGATAAAAGCCCACCTATATCCTCTATCCACTGTAAGAATAGGGAAATATCAAAATCAATAGCCGCTAACGCAGTGACAGGCACTCCTGCCTCCATCGCAGCTTTATCAATCTTGGGACGGACACAGTCAGGATCCAGAGATGTCTTCCATTGTTCCTGCAATTGAATGATATCCTTCTGCAATTTCTGATACTCTTTTGAGACAACGGACTTTTTCATTGCTGCAGCCCCTCTTTCGCTCTATTATTCTAAATTTTGAAGGGAATGGAGCCCTGTCAGAGCAGCCATTCCCTCTATTAATGTTTTACGCGCCTTTTTTCTTGTTCTTGTTTTTATCAAGGTCAGGGAAATTGCCCTTCTTGACTTCTTCTTCATACCATTCTGTATAGTGGTCCTTCGCCCACTCAGCAGGAACCTCACCTGTAATGACTCCAGTGTATCCCGGTCTTGAGTTTTTGTGGATGACACTCAGATAGATATGGCCGACCACTACCGCGATTGCCAGACCGAAGCCAACGTTATGGGCAACATATGCCCACTGGACGACCGCTTTCGGGAACAGGTCCGGGAACCACATTGGGAAGCCGGAACCGATAATTAGGATCGCAGTCAGGATCTGGATGATTGAGTTGATTTTCTCACCAGCGTTGAAGAATGTTTGTTTTACATGCTTGAACTTAAAGCCAAATAGTTCTTTGACGAACTCAGTGAAAAACTGGATATCTCTTTTTTTCCAAGTAACAAGCTCTTTTCCCCAGCGCAGGAACCCCTTAGGATCCATGATCAGCCAGATGAAAGTAGGCGTAATGAAGGCGATCGCGAATATCCTGTGAAGCAGGCGCGCTCCTTCTGGTCCGCCTAGTACTGGATAAAGCCAGTCAAACCACTCTGTATACATTGGCAGGGCCGTGATATACAGTGCAAAGAATGAAAGGGCGTTCACAGCATGTGCGATAACAAAACCTTTCGAGAAACGCTTAACCTTCACACCTGAATACTGCGTATTACTCATGGCTGCCACCTCCATCCTCTTCATGGCCTTTGCCTTCTTTATTGAATAGCTTGTTGGACACGAATGCCCCTACAAGCGCCATGCTTGTTGCTCCAAGCATCATCTTGCCGATTGGCTGTGCGTAGTCCTTCCAGACAACAGCTGATGTTGGAACCTTTGGTTTTTCAGGAAGCCCGTAGACAGATGGTTTTTCAGCAAGTACATAAACAGTGTGTGTACCGCCGACTCCTTCTGGGTTGTAAATCATTGCGTTCGGATACTTATCCTTGATTTCGCTCAGGCGCTTTTCAGCCTTCTTGAGCATTTCTTCTTTCGTGCCAAATTCCATTGCGTCTGTATGGCAGGTAGTGACACAAGCAGGCTGCATGCCTTCTTCAAGACGATCGACGCACATTGTGCATTTCTGCGCCTTCTTGTATTCCTTGCCGTTTTTGTCTTTGTAAGTCGCCAGCTGGACAACATCGAATGGGCAGTTCTGCACACAGTAGCCGCAGCCTACGCATTTGTCCGTATTGACATCCACTGTTCCGAAATCTGTGTAGTGCATGGCTTCTTCAGGGCAAACCTTAACGCAAGCCGCTTCCGAGCAATGGAAGCATGAAGAATGGCGGAAAAGGTAGTCCAGATTGCCTTTTGAATCTTCGTGTTCAATGAATGACAGGACGTTCCATGTGTTTGCTGTTACCTTCGCATGAGACTGGACGCTGCCCTGGAACTCTTCCGGCTCAGCCGGAAGATCGTTCCAGTTTTTGCAGGCGACCATACAGGCGCGGCAGCCGTCACACTTGGTTACATCGACATATTTAATATACTCCGCCATTAGTCAGCCCTCCTTATATCACAGAGGAATGCCTTATATTCAGGAATGGTCGTATTCGCATCCCCGATATGAGGTGTCAAGCGGTTTGCTGTATCCCCTGTTGCAATTCCTTTATAGCCAAAGTGCCAAGGCATGCCGACCTGATGCACCTTCTTGCCGTTCATCATATGAGGCTTGAAGCGCTTGGTAACCATTGCATAGGCTGTGATATCACCACGGGCCGAGCTGACAATGATTTTATCTTTGTTCTTGATGCCTTTTTCCTTTGCGAGTTCTTCACTCATTTCAATATACATATGGCCTGACAGCTCGGACAGCCATTCCTGATTACGTGTCATCGAACCAGACTGCCAGTGCTCAGAAACCCTGTAAGTTGTACCGACGATCGGATATTTCTTGCTGTCGCCTTTCAGGTTGAACTCGCCCTCAATGATGACAACTGCCGGGTTGATTTCCTGGCTAGAGAAGGTATTTTTCACCGGGCTTTCAAACGGTTCATAGTGTTCAGGGAACGGACCGTCATTCAGCGTTGGCGCGAATAGACCTCCGACTCCGCCGTTGATCATGATGAACGGATTCGTTCCGCCTGCATCTGAAGGTGCTACTGTTGGCTTGAAGTCAGGAATGTCATTTCCAGTCCATTTCTTCTGGCTTCCATCCCACCAGATGACCGCTTTTTTGTCGCTCCATGGCTTTCCGCTTGGATCAGCAGATGCACGGTTGTAAAGGATTCGGCGGTTCGCAGGCCATGCATATGCCCAGTTCAGGAAGTTCCCGCCGCCAGTATCCTTGTTGTCACGATTCTTGGAGCGGTTCTTGCCTTCCTCTGGATAGAAGCCTGAATAAATCCAGTTACCAGAGCTTGTTGTACCATCATCCTTCAGGTCGCCGAAGCCTTTCAAGAGTTGTCCTGTTTTCAGGTCATAGCCATTGATTTCCTTTGCGACAAGGTCGATATCCGGATGGTGGCCTTCACCATAGTTCCAATACAACGCATTGATCTGCTTGGCTGCAGCTGAACTTTCATTTTGATAAAGGGCCTTGATATTCTTGACCAGCATGTGAATGATTTCCAAGTCAGCCAAAGATTCTCCTTTTGGATCAATCGCCTTCCAGCGGTATTGCATCCAGCGTGAAGAGTTAGACACACTGCCCTCTTTCTCATAAGAGCTTGCTGCCGGCAGAAGGAAAACTTCTGTATCGATCTTCGATGGGTCACTGCCCGCTTCCTCTTGCCAGAAAGCAGATGTTTCGGTTTCCCAAAGGTCAACCGCTACCATCCATTTAAGATTTGACAGCGCTTCTTTTTCCTTGCCTGCATTCGGGCCGCCGACTACAGGGTTTGTTCCAAATAAGAACGCGCCTTCCAGTTCGCCTTTATACATAGCATTGAACAAATTGATATGCGAGTAGTTCTTGTTTCCTTTCGGAAGGTACTGGTATCCAAATTCGTTCGCTTTTGTCGCATTCGGGCCATACCAGGCCTTCAGCATACTGACTAGGAACTTAGGTTTGTTGCTCCAGTAACCGCCAGATGGTGTTTCCTTTTTGTTGTAGCCTTCTAATGTCGCATGCTCAGGGATTGCAGTTGGCGTTCCAACATATCCTGGAAGCAGGTGATAAAGCAGAGCAAAATCAGTGGATCCCTGTACATTGGACTCTCCGCGCATCGCGTTGATTCCGCCGCCAGGCAGACCGATATTTCCAAGCAGCAATTGGATGATTCCAAAAGCACGGACGTTCTGTGTTCCAACCGTATGCTGGGTCGTACCCATCGCATACATGATCGTACCGGATTTGCCAATCTTGCTTGTTGAACAGAAAGTCTCACAGACTTTCAGGTAATCTTCTTTTGGTGTTCCTGTTACCGCGATTACTGAATCGACATCATAGCGTGAGAAATGCTTCTTCAGCAGCTGGAATACAGATCGCGGATGTGTAAGGGTTTTATCCTTTTTCGGATTGCCTTCTTCGTCTGTTTCAAAAGCCCATTTCGTTTTGTCATACTTGCGGGTTGCTTCGTCATACCCGCTGAATAGTCCATCATTGAACTCAAAATCTTTTTTTACAATGAAAGATGCATTTGTATATTCAGCAACATACTCTCTGTGGATCAAGTTATTCTCTAACGCATAGTTGATCATTCCGCCCATGAAGGCAATATCCGTTCCTGAGCGAAGCGAAGCATAGACGTCAGCCTTTGATGAGGTCCTCGTGAAACGAGGGTCAACAGAGACGATTTTGCCGCCTTTTTCTTTCGCTTTAGTCAACCATCTGAAAGAAATTGGGTGATTCTCGGCAGGATTCCCGCCCATGATCAATGCACAATCGGTATTTTGCAGATCGCTCCAATGGTTTGTCATTGCTCCACGCCCTACTGTAGGTGCCAGACCGGCAACCGTAGAACTGTGTCATATTCGTGCCTGGTGTTCGAGATAAACGACGCCAAGCCCTCTCATCATTTTCGCAAGCAGATAAGTCTCTTCATTATCAAGAGCTGCTCCGCCTAAGCTCGCAATGGCTTCGGTCTTATTGACAAACATGCCATTTTCTTTCTCAATGAATGTTTTGTCGCGTGTTTCCTTCGTACGTTTTGCAATTGTTTCATACATCCAGTCCCAGCTTTTCTCTTCCCATTTCTTGCTGCCAGGAGCTCGATATAATGGCTTTGTTAAGCGTTTTTCAGATGTGTAGACTTGTCTGATTGTTGTACCTTTACTGCAAAGTGTACCTTCGTTGACTGGGCTATCCGGATCCCCTTCCGTATAAACCACAGTATTGTCCTTTGTGTGTACCAAGATTCCGCAGCCTACGCCGCAGAATGCACAAATGGTTGGTGTAACAGTAGCTTTGGCAATCTTGAGTTCTTTTGATTTTGCATGGACCTCTTTTTCGTTAAAGCCCAACTCGACAACCGCCAGGGTCGCCGCAGTGGCACCTGACAGCTTCAAGAACTGCCGGCGATTCAGGTTGATTTCAACCATCTCTCTCTCTCCTTCCCAATAGTTGCTTAGAACATCCCTAATCCCACAGGTGGTGTCAATTCAGTACTTGCTGGGCTTCCCCCCTTTCAAGTAAATCCTCAGAGGCAGCCGCCGGAGTTAAATCATCATTAATCCTCCTGGCAGATGTATAGACAGTCGCCATTTTTCCTCTCAAGTAGCCAACGACCTCAATGTTGAGGAAGCGGGCCAGCTGGATGGCCTGCTTTGTGGCCGCAGTACGCGAGCCAATGACGGCAAAACCAAATTTAGCAGCTTTTGAGAGCATTTCATATGAAACCCTTCCAGTCGTCAAAAGGACGAGACGGTCAGGCTGCAAACGCTTTCGAATTGCGTGGCCAATAATCTTGTCAACAGCATTATGCCTGCCGATATCTTCCCTGACTTCAATGCTACCATCTCGAGGATGATACAGGCACCGTGCATGCCGCCCGTTTCAAGGTATAGCGGCGAATTTTGCGCAAATTCCGCGCGTTTTTTCAACAAATATGTCATCGAATAGGTTTCATCGGAATTCACTTTATTGAACTTCTTGACATCCGTCATCGAAAAGAAGGTCACTCCCCGACCGCAGCCGGCTGTATAATGCTTCTTTTTCGAAAACATCTGCTCAGGATCAAAGGAATTGCATAATGCTACATCCAATGTTCCGGTCTTTTCGTTGAATTGGACGCTGACAACGTCCTCCGGCCCATCAATCAAACCTTCTGAAAAAAGGTAGCCATAAACCCAGTCTTCCAAATCTTGATTTGTCAGCTGGAATACCGCAATCTCATACCCATTCAGCTTCAGGCTGATTGGATATTCTTCAGGACAGCCTTTCTTGATCATGTTCTTCACCCCTTATCTGGTACTTCATCCCCGGGCTCCGCTGCAACTATCGACTTCTTCCCTTCCATCATCGGTGTGATGGGATTGAAAGACTGTTATGAATCTTGCAAGCTATATTCGGTTCATTAAAGTTAGGCTCTGTTAAATTTGACTGTTGATTTTCGTTCCAGGCGCTTCGCTTTCCGCGGGGAAGAATTATGAAAAAGCCCAACTGCCGGCTTTTTCATAATTCTTCCTTGCAGTCGGGGAGCCTCCTCGGCGCTTCAAGCGCCTGCGGGGTCTCCCCATGACTTGCTCATCCCGCAGGACATTGATTGTGCTTCCTGCACCTGCCCACGCACGATGAAAATGCGTTAGCATTTTCGGAGGAGTCTTCTCGCCTTCCACTACAATCAACAGGATGTAAAGATCAACATTGGGTTATAACAGAGCCAAAAGTTAAGAACCTTATATTAAAAAAACATTCCACTATGCAAAGAGGGTTAATACCCCTATGCCTTTAATGTACTGGAAATTACATGGTTGTAACCGTTTCAATTGTTACAATAATATAGATGAAAATTGTCTATTTTTTAACAAACTCTTAAATTGAGATTTTTTATTTACGAAAAATCCCTAGTGGGTCAATTTTCACATAGTCAACTGTAATTCAATTTATTTTCCCTCAGTAACATTCATCACGTCAAAGCACTAATGCCACAAAATCGTCAAAAGTTAATTTTAACCAACTTAAAAAAGATACCAATCCAATCCTTTGTCTAAATCTATAGAATTGGTATAATCATAAGAAAGTGATGAAGGTGACTTGTCTTGTTCTAATGAGCAGTCACCATTCTTAAAATGGAGGTAGTATAGATGAGTTTGAAAAAGGTGTTAACAATCGCGGGTTCCGATACAAGCGGCGGCGCTGGCATCCAGGCTGACCTTAAAACCTTTCAGGAGCTGGGCGTATATGGAATGACCGCTCTTACCACGATTGTGACAATGGATCCTAAAAATCACTGGCATCATGAAGTTTTCCCACAGCCAGTTGAGCTTGTCGAAAAGCAGCTTGAAACGGTTCTTTCCGTTGGAATAGATGCAATGAAGACAGGTATGCTCGGAACAGTCGAGATCATCGAGCTATCTGCACGTAAAATCGATGAGCATAAATTGGACAGGGTAGTCATCGACCCTGTAATGGTATGTAAAGGGGAAGACGAGGTTCTCATGCCTGAAAACACAGATGCAATGAGAGAATTGCTTCTGCCAAGAGCAACAGTTGTCACTCCGAACCTGTTTGAAGCATGGCAACTCGCTCAAACCGGGCCAATCCGTACAATAGATGACATGAAGGAAGCAGCGGTAAGAATCCATGATCTAGGCGCGAAGAACGTTATGATTAAAGGTGGAAACAAGCTGAACCACGAAAAAGCAGTGGACCTTCTATATGATGGAAAAGATTTCACTCTTTTCGAATCCGAAAAGGTCGAAACAAGCTTCACACATGGTGCAGGCTGCACATTCGCTTCCGCGATCACTGCACAGCTGGCAAAAGGCAAAACAGTACCTGAAGCATTGGAAGTGGCGAAGGGATTCATCACCGAAGCCATCAAGCACGGCTTCAGGCTGAATGAATATGTAGGCCCAACCGCACACCTCGCGTACAACAAGTACGCAGGCGGCAATCGCGGGGAATAAAAGGCAAAACAAAAAGAGGCTGCCTCCAAAGCTCATTATTTTGAGCTTTCGGCAGCCTCTTTTTTCTGTTACTGAATGATATAGACATTAAACGGCATGCTTTTGTGCGATAGAGTCTTTCTAATGGACACTTTTCCGGGAATTCCTCATGCGTTTGTCCGATAGAGACCTTCTAATGGACACTTTTCCGGGAATCCCTCATGCGTTTGTCCGATAGAGACCTTCTAATGGACACTTTTCTCGCAAACCTTCATGAATTTGTCCGATAGAGACCTTCTAACGGACACTTTTCTGGGAATCCCTCATACTTTTGTCCGATAGAGACCTTCTAACGGACACTTTTCTGGGAATCCTCATACTTTTGTCCGATAGTTACTATATCTTCCGATTAATACGAAGAACCCGATCTGCCATATAACTGTGGAAGAACCATTCACCAGAAGCGATCAATACGGAAGCAAATAGAGCAGCGAAAACAATACCATTACTTTGCTCGAACAACATCAACCCAAGTCCCCATATCACGAAAAATGAAAGGGCCAGGTCGGATAAAGAGGCGGTAAGATTGCTTGTTTTCGGAAGAATAAACAAGTCACCGGCAAGATAGGAAATCGCTCCAAGAACGAGCGTAATGACGAGAATATCTCCGATCCCAGCAAAACTCCCTATTAATAGAAGAAGAACTGCAAATGTCATGATGCCTTTTATCAATAATGCCTTTGCATGGTTCATAAGCTCCCTCCTTTTCCTTCACTATTTCCATTTGCTTTCCTGATTAAACACTTTATGTAAAACTCGCTTACATGCTCACTGTTTTTGTATATTTCCAATTAAAATAGGTAATTTTCATTTTTGATTAGATAAATCATGGGCCTTCCTCAATAATCTTCTAAGCGTACATTTCGCTTTTAAAAGTATTTTTTAGTAATATAGGTATTATTGATTTTTATAAGAAAAGTGCAAGCGCCTTGGTCAACCCCGACAAGCGCTGGAGGGCCGACCAGTGAAGTCGTTCTTTGACTTCATTGGGCGGACCGAAGCGACTCGAGGGGTTAGGCGCTGGAACTGGACATTCATAGAAGGCCATTCATTCGGCTATTATAAACTGAAAACTTCTAAGCCCAGGAAGGAGGAACAAAGATGGATCCGGTGATTATATCCGAAGTCCAGGAAGCCCTGGACCGTTTTAAAGACAAAGAAGTCTATATCCATTTAGAAACAACAAATGGAGCATACGCATCCCACAACAACGAATCATTCTTCTCATCAGGCGCTTATATCCGCAATGCGAAGGTAACCTATGAACGCGCGAAGATAACTGGTGAAGGCCCTTATCGGACTGGTTTGAAAATACCTTTTGGCTGGGTTTATGCTGAAGGAATCACACACTTCGAAATTGATGACAAAGGAAGGCTGCTGCTTGCCGGCCATGATTTTAACGGAAAGCTTGCCGTCGCCCTTGAAATAAGTGAAACACCGTTCGAATAAGTTATTTGGACTTGGCTGAAAGGAGAGATTTTACGATGGAAAAAGAAAGGCATGTTCTTGTCGTGTTCCCTCATCCTGATGATGAGGCATTCGGTGTTTCCGGAACAATCGCATCCCATATAAACATGGGAACGCCTGTCACATATGCCTGTTTGACACTTGGCCAGATGGGGCGGAATATGGGGAATCCCCCGTTCGCAAACCGGGAAACCCTTCCTGCTATACGGAAAAAGGAATTAAAGGACGCTGCGCGCGCGATGGGAATCAATGATTTGCGCATGCTCGGGTTCCGTGACAAGACGGTCGAGTTCGAGGATGAAAATATGCTGACCAACCTGATGTCTTCATTGATCACCGAATTGAATCCTTCGCTTGTCATCACCTTCTACCCCGGCTACTCCGTCCACCCGGACCACGAGGCAACCGGTGCAGCTGTGGTGCGAGCAGTTGAAAAAATTCCTGAAGCAGACAGGCCGAAGCTCCATTGCGTAGCGTTCTCACGAAACTGTGTCGAAGAGCTTGGCGAGCCGGATATCGTTTATGATATAAGTGCTGTCGCAGACATCAAGCTTGATGCAATCCGTGCACACCGCTCCCAGACTGAGCTGATGCTGGAAGAAATGGCTGATAAACTGAAGGAAAAAGATCCAAAAACATTGGCGTGGCTCAACAATGAACGCTTCTGGACCTATAAGTTCTCATGATTAAATCCACCTTATTAAGGTGGATTTTTCACTTTCGTTCATAAACTCCCTCAATCATCAAGCCTTTTACGAATACAACCTTATCCTCCGGCTCCCCTTTAATCTTCCACACCGATTCCTTGAATCCGAGAAACTTGCTGTTATCGGTCTTGCCAATCAAGCGGTCAATTTCAAAGGTTTTCTCGCCATTCACATAATATTTTTGATACGTTTCATAGCCTCGATGGAACTCTTTGTCTTTATGGACTATTACTCCGTCTGTTTTATTCATGTACACATCCAAATTCGCATCATAGAAATACAGGCCCGCTATCAGCAGAACCGGAACAAGAATCAGCACCAGACGCTTCTTTTTAAAAAACAAGAGATCACTTCCCCTATTTTAAAAATTTTCAGTTATCTCTACCTCGTATGATAGCACATAAACATCGAATAAGATATTTGCATAATGATGTAGAATTATAGATTAATTTGTGAGTGATTACTCACTATACAAAATCAAATAATTGCGATATGATCTGAGTGAGTGATTACTCACTTTTATAAAAGGATGGTGAAGGTCCTATGATTGTATCAATCAAAAACGTAAGTAAAAGTTATGGCAAACATAAGGTTTTAGAGAATATCAATCTAGAGATTGAGAGCGGAGAAATTTTTGGACTGCTTGGTCCCTCTGGAGCAGGAAAAACTACGCTTGTCCGGCAGCTCGTTGGGCTTGAAATGCCGAGTGAAGGTGAAAATTTTCTTTTCGGCGAAAAACTGCCTTCCTTAAAGCTTATTGAAAGGATTGGCTATATGGCCCAATCGGACGCACTTTACACTGAATTATCTGCGAAAGAAAATCTTGAATTCTTTGCTTCCTTGTTCGGGCTCAAGGGCACGCACCGGAAAAAACGTATTTTAGAAGTATTGCAGCTTGTCGACTTGTCTGATCATCTAAACAAACTGGTAACCAATTATTCTGGCGGCATGAAGCGTCGTCTATCGCTCGCTTCCGCACTGCTTCATGAGCCAGAGCTGCTGATCCTCGATGAACCGACTGTCGGCATTGATCCTGTTCTGCGCCAGAGCATTTGGTCAGGTTTCTATGATTTAAAGGCAGAGGGAAAGACGCTGATCGTTACAACACATGTCATGGACGAAGCCGAAAAATGCGACAGGCTTGGACTGATTCGAGATGGACGTCTGATCGCGGTCGGCACTCCTGCAGAATTGAAGGAAAAGACTGGGTCTGCCAGCGTTGAGGAAGCATTTTTAGCATACGGAGGTGTCCAGCATGAGAATTAGAGCTTTAGTGATCAGGATTATCCGGCAATTCCTAAGGGATAAAAGGACACTTGCAATGATGCTTGTCGCCCCGCTCCTGATCCTGACGATGCTCCACCTTGTTTTTAACGGTGAAAACTATGTTCCAAAGGTCGGTTTTGTGGATGCTCCTGCTGTTGTAATGGAGAAGCTGGACCTCGAGGATGCCACAGTGAAAGAATATGACTCTGCAAAAATAGCAAAAGAGGATGCTTTGGTACGAGAAATTGACGGGTATATCACCTTTAATGGCCCTATAATAGATAAAATCGTTTTAGAAGGAAGCGACCCAACAGTTAATGGTTCGGTTATTAAATGGATCCAGCAAGCAACGAAGCCATTGACGCCATCACAGGGAAATCTGGCTGTCGATTATCTTCATGGCTCAGATGATATGGGACAGTTCGATTATTTCGGACCGGTTCTATTAGGGTTCTTCGCTTTCTTTTTCGTCTTCATCATATCCGGAATCTCTTTTTTAAGAGAAAGAACAAGCGGTACACTGGAAAAATTGCTGGCGAGCCCACTGCGGAAATGGGAAATCGTCATTGGCTATGTCCTTGGCTTCGGAATCTTCACGATGCTGCAGGCGACGCTGATTGCCTGGTATGCCATCTATGTCCTTGGAATGCTGATGGAAGGTTCCTTTGTCTATGTGTTAGTGATCACTTTAATGCTGTCAATGACAGCACTGACGCTCGGTACACTTTTGTCCGCATTCGCAAACAATGAGTTCCAGATGATTCAGTTCATCCCGATCATCATCGTACCGCAGTTCTTCTTTTCCGGACTGATCAATCTCGATACGATTTCCGATTGGCTGAGCTGGCTGGGGCCAATTACGCCGCTCTATTATGCTGCCGAAGCACTGCGTGATATTATGGTAAGAGGATACGGATGGGATGCCATCTACGGAAATATGCTGATGCTGGCCGGATTTTCAGCACTGTTCATCTTCCTTAATATTTTGGCATTGCGGAAACACCGCGCAGTTTGACCACGGGCGAAAGGAGCAGCACATGAGTGACCAAGACTTAAACATTGATGAACTAATCGATGGCGAAGACCTGACCGAGAAGCAAAGGAAAATCATCATATCGGCGATTGAATCCTTTGCCGAAAAAGGGTTTTCCGCCACTTCAACCAGCGAAATCGCCAAAAAGGCAGGCGTTGCTGAAGGTACGATTTTTAGGCATTATAAAACGAAAAAGGATTTGCTGCTGGCAATTGTCGCTCCAGTAATGGCAAAGTTTGTGGCACCTTTTATCATAAAAGACTTGCAGAAGGTTCTTCATCAGGATTACGAGCATTTTGAAGATTTTCTTACTGCCATGCTTTTAAATCGCCGTGATTTCCTTGTTAAAAATCTTTCAACTGTTAAAATCCTGGTGCAGGAAATTCCGTTCCACCCTGAGTTAAAGGAATTGTTCAAGGAGCATATCGCCCTAAAAGTATATGCTCAATTCATAAAGCTTGTTGAGTATTATCAGGCAAAAGGCCAGATCATGGATATTCCGGCCTACAGCGTGTTTAGAATGACATTTTCAACAATTTTTGGCTATTTGATTGCACGATATATGATCCTGCCTGAAGCAGACTGGGATGATGAAGCAGAAACAGAGCGGACAATTCAATTCATCATGCATGGATTGGCAGGACCGAACAGCAGCAAAAAATAAACCGGGCTTGGGTGCCCGGTTTTTTATTGTGGAGACTGGAAAAAATCATCGATAATTTCCAATTCGCTATATAAATTGAGATTTCGCTATATAAATTGAGATTTCGCTATAAAAATCAGATTTTCGCTATATTATTCGATTTTTCGCTATATAAATGGGATTTTCGCTATATAATTGAAATTCTCGCTATAAAAAAAGATTCTCGCTATTCCCTTCATATTATGGTTTTCTTTTTATCGATAAACCAGCCTATCTTCTAGGTTTTTAGAGCTTTTTTTATGAAACTGCTTTAGAAATCAATAAAATCTCACTTAATTATCGCAATTCATCAACTTTTACCCGATAAAGCTTGTCATCGCCCTCACCCGGAGTGCCGCGGCCGTCGGTATTATTGCTGATAAAGTATAGATTACCGTCTTCAACGATGACATCGCGGATTCGGCCTAATCCTGTGACTACTTCCCTTGTAGTTTTGGCCGCAGGATCAAACTCACGGAGCGCGTTGCCTCTCAGGGTAGCCACATATAACTTCCCGCCATGTGCCACCATCCCTGATGGTGCCCATGTATTGCTTCCTGAATGGAAAATTGGCGTTTCCATGCCCTGCTTCGTGTCATCACCGGTTATCTCCGGCCAGCCATAGTTTTTGCCTGCCTTGATCAAATTGATTTCATCCTGTGCGGATGGGCCGTGTTCGCTGGCATAGAGCATTCCATCCTCCGACCAGGCCAATCCCTGCGGATTGCGGTGACCATAGCTGTATACGTAGGAACCTTCAAATGGATTATCTGCCGGAACCGATCCATCAAGATTCATACGGAGGATTTTGCCGCCAAGTGAACCTAGATCCTGGGCGATTTCCGGATTGGTTGCCGCATCGCCTGCCGTGGCGTAAAGCTTTCCGTCCGGGCCGATTTTCAGCCTGCCTCCGTGATGGAAGCGTCCACTCGGGATGTTATCGAGCAGCAGCTTGCCTTCCACCCATTCATCATTTTTCAAAATCAGTTCGACAATCCGATTGAACTGCCCGGTGCCATTCTCGTATGTATAATAAGCAAATGCCTTGTTGGACTGCTCGAAGTCAGGAGCAAGCACAAAGCCAAGAAATCCAGCTTCTGCCGCCTGGGACAATTCCTTTTTAAAAGAAACCTTCTGCCGCTCCGTGCTGCCGCCCTCCACTTTTACAATCGACCCCGGGCGTTCGCTCAGATAAAATGTTTCGCCGCTTTTATTGATGGACCAAGGCACTTCCAGATTTTCCGCGACAACCTCAAGCTGGTCTGCCTGGGCAACAGCCTCTTTGCCTTCTTCTGGTTTTGGACCACCTTCACCTGCAGGCTTTGTTTCATCGCCACCGCCAGAACAGCCTGCCATCAACATCAGCATTGCCAGTAACACATACAAGACTCTTTTCATGACACCCTCTCCTTGGTTTTCATAACGTTTTGAAAATCAATCTTGCGCAATCAAAATTCAGCCTTCCAACACCTTCATGATCGCTTTTCCAACGCCGCTTTCTTCATTCGACAATGTCACTTCGCCGCATAAAGCTTTGATTTCCTCTGCAGCATTGCCCATTGCGACCGGTTTGCCGACTCTTTCCAGCATCGATACATCATTGAAATTGTCGCCAAGCGCCATCGTTTCCTTCATGGTGATTCCTCTTGATGCTGTGAATTTTTCCAGAGCTACCCCTTTTTGAGCGTCCAGGCTTGTGATTTCGATATTCTCACGGCCAGATGAACTGACCGCAAGCCCGGTGATTTCCTTCAGGCCATTTCTTGCAGCACCAAGCTTGGCATCATCCAGCGAAAAAGCAAGCAGCTTGTAAATTTCATATTGGTCGTCCTCGAATAATCGGTCATAATGTTCGATCTTCGTAATCAGTCCTTTATGCATCCTTTCTTCGGCAGCTTCAGCAATTTTTTCAATCGGCACTTCAGGGTTTGCGGTTGAAAAAATATCAACGATAATCGAGATTGCCTTGTCCTCATCTTCAGTGAAGGTACCTTTGTTTGTGTAAACCTCAAAATACACGCCGCTTTCCACAAGCCTTAATGCAGCCTGTCGGGCCTTCGCTTTGTTCAACGGACTTGAAGAAACGATTTCCCCATTCTCGGAACGGACCTCGGCTCCATTTACACAAATCATCGGCAGTTTTAGGCCGGATTCCTCAAGCACGAACCTCGCTTCCTGATAGGAACGGCCGGTTGCGACCACAACCTCGATTCCGCTCTCTTTTGCTTTTAAAACTGCTTCCCGATTCTCATCAGTGATCTGCTGGGTGGCAGTCAAGAATGTTCCATCCATATCTGTTGCTATGCACTTAATCATGTTTTCACCTTCAGTTATTTTTTTCAGTATTAACAACCATGATAGACCTTCAAACACATGACAGCAAATAATACGTGTATATACTAATTTTCCAATTATTATGACCATGAAGTATCCCTTCAATTCAGCCTTAAACTAATAGTCTATAAATTTAATTATCTTAAAAACTTACATATTGTCATTGTAAAATTCATATGCTATTATGAATCCGAAGCTGCAATCGTTTGCATATATGGGTAGCATTAAGGTGTCATTCGTAAAAACCCAGTTAAATCAATGTTTTTACTATCCACACTCCTAATATGTAAGCGTTTTAAAGGTGTTGTATAAAATCAATTTCAGCAAGAGTTTTATGCAAAAATATGCAAACGCTTTCGGAACGCATGTGGTTGCATGCAAAAAAAATATAAATATTTGGGGGTATCTCAACAATGAAAGCAAAAAAGCTATTTCCAGCAGTTCTTTCTCTTGGACTTTTGATTGGCGGAGGTCTTGCAGGATGTTCATCAGGCGATGACAAGACATCTGGAGAAGGTGGAAAAGACGGCGAAAAAGTAACCGTTGACATTTTCCAATTCAAGGTTGAGTTCAAGGATCAGTTCGAAGACATCGCAAAAGCTTATGAAGAAGCTAATAAAGATGTGGATATCAACATCACAACTGTTGGCGGCGGCGAGGATTACGGTGCTGCACTTAAATCCAAGTTCGCTTCAGGCAATGAACCAACCATCTATAACGTAGGCGGACCGCAGGACGTTGCAGACTGGGAAGATAAGCTAGCTGACCTTTCTGACACAGATGCTGCAAAAGCTGCTCTTAGCGGAACTCTTGAAGGCGTAACAAAAGACGACAAAGTACTTGGACTTCCATATAACCAGGAAGGATATGGCTTCATCTATAACAAAGCAATTTTTGAAGAAGCAGGAATCGATCCAAAGAGCATCACTAGCTACAGTGCTTTAGAAGAAGCTGTTAAGACTCTTGACAGCAAGAAAAAAGACCTTGGTCTTACATCTGTATTTGCTCTTCCTGCAAAAGAAACTTGGGTAACAGGACTTCACCTGTCAAACGTGTTCCTTGCACCTGAATTCGACCAGAACGTCATCAACGCTTTCGAATCGAAGGAAGTTACTTTTGAACATGGCGATGCATTCAAGAAGATTCTTGACCTGCAAAACGAATACTCTGACCAGCCTACTGTAAGCCTTGACTATGCTAAGCAGGTTGAAGAGTTGTTCTCTACTGGCAAAGCGGCAATCATCCAGCAAGGTAACTGGGTAGCAGGTTCAATCGCAGGTATCGATGAAGAGCTTGCTAACAGCGGCGTAGGCATCCTTCCAATCCCGGTTGAAGGCTACAAAGAAGATTCAATCCCAGTTGGCGTGCCAATGTACTGGGCTGTAAACAGCAACAAGGACGAAAAAGAAGTAGCAGCAGCTAAGGCATTCCTTGATTGGTTATATACTTCTGAAGAAGGTAAAACAGCTGTAATCGAAGACTTCAAATTCATTCCTGCTTATGAAGGATATGATGCTGGCAAGATCTCTGATCCACTTGCAAAAGAAATCTATGAATACTCTTCAGCTGGCAAAACATTGGCTTGGACATTCATGGGTTACCCAACTGGATGGGGACAAGAAAAGCTTGGAATCAACATCCAAAAATATGTGAGCGGCGAAATGACTTGGGACGAATTAGTAGAAGAGTCTTCCAAAGCTTGGGCGGAAGCTCGTAAGTAATAAGTGTTAACTAAAGAAGGAAACAGAACGGCCGCGGCTGTTTTGTTTCCTATCTTTTTTCCTTGAAGCGGTGCTCCATTTGCTTCGGAAAATTTACTTCCCCTGATATCACAAAGATAGGAGGATTTACAGATGCGAAACCGGAACCTCTGGTACTGGCTTTTCCTGGCTCCCGCTCTGCTCGCGCTTGCTGTCGTGGTCATTTTGCCGCTGGCATTCGGTGTGTACTACTCATTTACTGACTGGAACGGGATCAAGACACCTTCATTTGTAGGCCTTGAACATTATAAAGCGCTTTTTGCTGAGGAAGAATTCAGAGATGCATTATGGTTCACAACAAAGTTCACTGTTGTTTCCGTGTTCCTGATCAACTTCTTCGGCCTTTCACTTGCATTGCTCGTCACCCAAAAATTCAGGACGAATAATATCTTGAGAACGATTTTCTTCATGCCTAACCTGATTGGCGGACTGATCTTAGGATTCATCTGGCAGTTCATTTTCACAAAAGTTTTCGCGAGCGTCGGAGAACTGATTGGCGTCGAAGCTTTGGAGGGATGGCTGTCCACTGAAACAACGGGCTTCTGGGCAATGGCGATTCTGATGAGCTGGCAGATGGCCGGTTACATCATGGTCATCTATATTTCATTCCTGGAAGGAGTGCCGCAGGAATTGCTTGAAGCAGCAGAAATTGATGGCGCGAACAGCTTCCAGCGTTTTTATCACGTCACTTTCCCGCTGGTCATGCCGGCGTTCACAGTCAGTTTGTTCCTGACACTTTCCAATTCGTTCAAGCTTTATGACCAGAACCTGTCACTCACTGGCGGCGGTCCATACAATTCGACACAAATGGTCGCGATGGAAATTTTCAAAACGGCATTTGTGGAAAACGCGATGGCATTCGCACAGGCAAAAGCGGTTATTTTCTTCCTGATCGTAGCGGCTATTTCGCTTACACAGGTTTACATCAATAAAAAACGGGAGGTCGAGATGTAATGAAAAAGAAGAAGCAGAGCAGAATCATTCTTGAAATTCTCGGCATCATCCTTGCCCTGATCTGGCTTTCCCCGTTTTACTTGATGATCGTCAACTCTTTTAAAACAAAAAGAGAAATGTTTGAGGATACCTTAAAGCTTCCGGATGTTTTTTCATTTGAGAATTACACAGTTGCCTTTGAGCGTTTGGATTTTCTAAAAACCTTTTTCAACTCTGTACTGATTACAGTGCTGGCTGTGGCTGTCATCATCATTTTTTCATCAATGGCCGCTTATGCCCTTTCAAGACGCGGCGGCAAAACCAGCGGGATTATCTTCATGCTGTTTGTCGCAGCAATGCTTATTCCTTTCCAGTCTGTCATGATTCCACTGGTGTCGATTTTTGGTAAGCTTGAAATGCTGAACAGGGGCGGACTGATTTTCATGTACCTTGGTTTCGGCGCAAGCTTGTCCATTTTCCTATATCACGGAACATTGAGCGGAATTCCGAAATCGCTTGATGAAGCGGCAACAATCGATGGAGCGAACCGGTTCCAAATTTTCTGGCACATCATCTTCCCGATGCTAAAACCGGTGTCCGTTACAGTGGCCATCCTGAACATCATCTGGATCTGGAATGACTACCTGCTTCCTTCCCTTGTCATCAATAAGCCGGGAATGGAAACAATTCCGCTTAAGATGTTCTTCTTCTTTGGGGAATATACTAAACAATGGCATCTGGCACTGGCAGGACTGACGATCGCGATCATTCCGGTCATCATAATTTACTTCTTCCTCCAAAAGCAAATCATCAAGGGAGTTTCAGAAGGCTCGGTAAAATAATCGATACTATAGGAGAGACGACCAATGGCAGTCACAATCAAAGATGTAGCGAAGGCAGCCGGTGTGTCACCATCTACCGTTTCCAGGGTGATTGCCGATCACCCTCATATCAATGAAGGAACGAAGAAGCGTGTACGGAAGGTGATGGAGAAACTGGGGTACCACCCGAACTTCCAAGCACGCAGCCTGGTGGTAAGGAGTACTGAGACAATCGGTATCGTTATGCCAAATTCGGCTACCCAGGCATTGCAAAATCCATTTTTTCCCGAGGTCATTAGGGGTATCAGCATGAAGGCCCATGAACATCAATTCGGGGTGTATTTAACGACTGGCATCACGGACGAGGAAATCTTCCAGCAGGTGGTATCGATGGTGCAGGGCCGCAGGGTTGACGGCATCATCCTATTGTATTCAAAGACGGATGACAAAATCATGAACTACTTGCTGGAGCGTAATTTTCCCTTTACTGTCATAGGCCGCCCCAGCAGGAACGCTGAGCGGATCACCTATGTCGACAATGACAATATTTATATTACCAAACAGGTTACTGACTACTTGATCAAGCTGGGGCATGAAAAAATTGCTTTCATCGGTTTCAATTTAGAGCATGTTTTTACAATCGACCGGCTGGAGGGTTATAAGCAAGCCCTGCACGAAGCTGGCATCCCATTTGACGAAAAATATATTATCCACGAGCAATGCTTAAAATCTGAAGGAAAAGAAGGCATCACCAGATTTCTTTCCTCACATGAGCCGCCTACTGCCCTGGTAGTGGCAGATGATTTTACCGCCATCGAGCTTATGAGTTATTCCGAGGAACTGAATATCAAGGTGCCGGAAGAAATCTCAATAGTAAGCTTCAATGATGTACCGCTCGCGGAACATATGAAGCCGCAACTGACTTCTGTTAATATTGACATCTTCCAGTTAGGTTTCGAAGCGGCTAACTGTTTAATAGAAATCATTAAAAATCCGGATGCACTGCCTAAGAGAGTGACAATCCCGGCGAAAATGATAGAGCGAAAATCATGCAGTCCAATTCATAAGTAGCTCTTGGACAGCACAAAATGACTAATGTAAAATAACGGAATACATCAGGATCAAACAAAGAAATGAGGGTTCAAATGAAACACAAATGGTGGAAAGAGGCTGTTGCCTATCAGGTATATCCGAGGAGCTTTATGGATTCAAATGGCGACGGCATCGGCGATTTGCAAGGAATGATTTCAAAGCTTGATTACTTAAAGGATTTAGGGATTGATGTGATCTGGATTTGCCCGATGTACAAGTCCCCTAATGACGATAATGGCTATGATATCAGTGATTACCAGGATATCATGGATGAATTCGGGACGATGGAAGACTTCGACCAGCTGCTAGCTGAGACGCATAAACGCGGCATGAAGCTGATTATCGATCTTGTTATCAACCATACGAGCGATGAGCACCAATGGTTCATCGAGTCCCGTGAATCCAAGGATAGCCCGAAGCGTGACTGGTATATCTGGCGCGACGGCAAGGATGGCGTTGAGCCGAACAACTGGGAAAGCATCTTCGGCGGCTCTGCCTGGGAGTATGATGAGAAGACAGACCAGTACTTCCTGCACATTTTCTCCCGCAAACAGCCTGATTTGAACTGGGAAAATAAAGAGGTCCGTACAGCATTATACGATATGATTAACTGGTGGCTCGATAAGGGAATCGACGGTTTCCGTGTCGACGCGATCAGTCACATCAAAAAAGAAGAAGGCTTTAAGGACATGCTTAATCCCGAAGGACTGCAGTATGTTTCTTCTTTTGACAAGCATATGAATGTTGACGGAATCCAGACATTCCTCGAGGAATTGAAGGAAGAAACATTCTCTAAATACGACATCATGACAGTCGGCGAGGCAAATGGCGTCAGCATCGAGGAAGCCGATCTTTGGGTCGGAGAGGAACAAGGCAAGTTCAATATGGTATTCCAGTTTGAGCACCTTGATCTTTGGGACTCTGAAAAGAAGGCACTCGACCTGGCAAAATTGAAGAAAACTTTTACCCGCTGGCAAAAAGGTCTTGAAGGCCACGGCTGGAATGCATTATTCATCGAAAACCATGATAAAGCGCGGATCGTTTCAACCTGGGGTGATGACAAGGAGTACTGGCGCGAAAGTGCGACAGCCCTCGCTGCTATGTACTTCCTGATGCAGGGTACGCCTTTCATCTATCAAGGCCAGGAAATCGGCATGACCAATGTCCAGTTCCCTTCAATCGAGGATTACGATGACGTCGCGATCAAGAACCTTTATAACATTCGCCGCGAAAACGGTGTGCCGCATGAAGAGATCATGGATTTCATCTGGGCCACAAGCCGCGACAATTCCCGGACGCCGATGCAATGGTCAGAAGCTGACAATGCCGGCTTCACAACAGGAAATCCTTGGCTTGGCATGAACCCAAATTACACAGAGATCAATGTCGAAGCCCAGCTTAAAGACCCGAACTCCATCCTTCATTTTTACAAAAAAATGATTGAAATGAAGAAGGCTAATGAAATTTTCACTTATGGCACATACGATTTGGTTCTTGAAGACCATGCACAAATCTATGCTTACACAAGAACATTGGACGGCAAGCAAGCCCTGGTCATCTCAAACATTTCCGGCGAGCCAGCAGATTTCGAATTCAATGGATTCCCGCTTGAATCAAGCAAATTGCTGCTGAACAACTACAAGGCTGAGGAACAGGAAGCTGCATTCACATTGAAGCCGTATGAAACTAGAGTATATTTGAAGTAATCTTTAAAGGGAGTGCCTGATATGACGGCACTCCCTTTTATTTTTCCACATCTTACCTAACAACAAAGGTCTGATAAAAAACCTCTTCCCCGTCCTGCACTTCTGTGTGTTCTTCAAATTCGATTCCATGCTGCTGGTAGATTTTATTCCAAAAACGGACTGCGGGCTTGTTCTCGACAAGCTGAGAGATGTAAAAGCTTCCTTTGTTCTGACTAAATATCTCAGCTACGGCTGCTTTTGCGACCCCTTTTCCGCGATATGGGTGGAGAATAAAGAAGTCATTGATCACTTTATCTACTTTTGACGTAAAGGGTGCTTCAAGAATCAAGACGAACCCTGCCAGTTTTCCGCCGGCGATAATGAAGTATGGAGTGACTCCTTCTTTTTCCCATACAAGCGAAAATGAATCAAACTCGAAGCGGCCAGAATCACTGATCTGCAATCCCTCTGTATAGGCGGATAAATCATGCAGGTAGAGTGAATATAAATTATGCAATACTTCCTTTTTATCTGAGTTGATTACTTTCAAATTTACTTTCATTCAATATACTCCCTATCTAAATGAGGTAATAGTCCTATTAAGAATTCACGCAAAATAGGAGGAATCCTGCTGAAAAAAATTGAATTTTACATGAGGGTGGCGGATTGACGTTTAGCTTGCTTGCTTTAGGAGAATATAACACAGGAAGGAATTGGGGAGAGAAAAGTATTGGCAAAACAGGGGTTATGCATTAAAATAATTTTTGGCTTATAAATATGTATTCTTAAGGGTGAAATCATTTTGGAAAAACCATTACGTAAAAGAAGATCTACCGGGGACTTTTTAGCATTTATCATCCCCTCATTAATAGGAATATTTTTCTTTATGTTACCAATCTCCTATAATGGAGAAATCACGATACCAATCGCCGTCTTATCCGGATGGCTCCAGGACTTGCTTGGCGGAACGCTGCCTGCGATCATGACTGTGATCATTGTCCTGACGTTAATCGGAACATTATTGATTAAAAGCGTTAGACCAGAAGTCCTTAATCGCAATCATTTTCTTAAATCTTTATTCGATGTTCCAACTGTCTGGCTCGTTGCCCGTATACTAGGAGCTATTTTTGCAGTTATGACTTTGTTTCAATTAGGACCGGAAGCAGTTTGGTCAGCTAACACAGGCGGACTGCTGCTCAATGACCTTTTGCCAATCCTTTTCTCTGTGTTTCTTTTTGCAGGATTGTTCCTGCCTTTACTGCTGAACTTCGGTTTGCTTGAATTGTTCGGCACCTTGATGGCTAAAATCATGCGCCCAATTTTCACTTTGCCTGGCCGTTCTTCCATCGATACTCTAACGTCATGGCTCGGCGATGGCACAATCGGGGTCCTCCTGACAAGCAAGCAATATGAAGAAGGCTATTATACTAGAAGAGAAGCAGCTGTCATCGGAACAACATTCTCTGTTGTCTCAATCACTTTCAGCCTGGTCGTCATTTCCCAGGTAGGGCTTGCTAAAATGTTTGTACCATTCTATTTGACTGTAACACTGGCTGGTGTGGTTGCAGCCGTCATCCTTCCGCGAATCCCGCCTCTTTCCAGGAAGCCGGATACGTACTATGTGGAGCAGAACAACGACTATTCTGAGGAGAATATCCCAGATGGCTATACACCTTTCTCCTGGGGTATGGCACAGGCTGTTGAAAAAGCCAGCAGCAATAAAAGCTTCAAGGATTTCCTGCTTGCCGGTGTACGCAATATCCTTGATATGTGGATGGGTGTTGCGCCAATCGTCATGGCTCTTGGAACACTGGCGCTGATTGTCGCTGAATACACGCCAGTATTTCAATGGCTTGGAATGCCGTTCATACCGCTGCTTGAGCTGATGCAGGTACCTGAGGCGAAGGCAGCATCAGAAACATTGATCGTCGGCTTTGCGGACATGTTCCTTCCTTCCGTTATCGGTGCTGATATCGCGAGCCCGATGACAAGGTTCATTATTGCGTCGGTTTCCGTTACACAACTGATCTATATGTCTGAGGTTGGCGGACTGCTGCTTGGATCGAAAATTCCTGTCAGCTTTGGGGAATTGTTCATCATTTTCCTTCAGCGTACGCTAGTGACATTGCCAATCATCGTATTGGTTGCGCATATTATTTTTTAAGATAACGGTAAAGTGGAGCCCCTGATTTTCAGGGGCTCCATTTGTTTTTTCTAGCACTGGAATGACCGGATCTGTCTCAAATCCATGCCGTAGTAAACCCATCCGCGGCGGCGGCTCCATCTCCATCCGGCAATGGAATTGCGGCCGAGGAAGATTGGGTAGAACCAGAAGCTTCTGCCATCGATCAGCCAGATATACGTAAAGCGATACATGCATCTCCTGATTCCGCCTGGGTCGACTGCGAAGGCTGTCATCTGTTCTTGAGGGACATAGGCTGGCGGTGGTGTTGTCGGCGGCCCTCCTGCCTGGCCTCCGCCTGGTGCACCGCCGGGACCTCCAGGGAATCCGCCAAACGTCCTCAAGTCTTCTTGCTGGTAAAAGCCATTATTAAAGCCATAATCATCCTCAAATTGCTGATTCTGCGCATATGGGTTGAAGTTATTATAGTACAAACTCATATCCCCTCTCTAAAAGTCTTCCTTGTAATGTATGCAATACGCCCAATTCGGTGCTAATTGGCACTCAGGCTTTCCATTTCTTTTTGAATCTGGCCGGTGATTTTATCTACCTTTGAAAAATCCATGGCTTCGATGTAGATGGCCTCCAATTGGTCACGCAGTTCTTTTGCCTGGGCCAGTGAGGCGATCGCTTCACTCATCTTCGCTTTATACCTTCCGCCGACATCCTTAATCTCCGCCTCATATTTTTCATCCGTACCAGGAGTAATTAATTCTGTATACATATCAATGATTTCATCTGTCTCTCTTTCCGGAAAATATTCATGCGGAGCGGTGCTGTCAAAAATCGCGAAGTCTAACTCGCGGACAATAACCATATCCAGGCTGTGCGGATCAAATCCGCAATGATAGACTTCAACATCATAACCGCGTGACTGTGCCTCGGCTGCCAGCTTTTTCAGCATGGTCGACTTTCCAGAGCCTGGCCGTCCTTTGATGAAGTATCTTTTACCCACTGTTTCAGTCAGGTTCGGAACGAAGTCGACTGCGCCAGCCGGAGTGGCAGCACCGAGGAATCGGTCGTACACCCGGCCGCTTCCTTCTGAAGATGTACTGTCTCCAAAGAATTGATTCATCAATCTGTTTGTCAGCTCATTCGCCTTATCGAAGTCCATGTTCTCAATGTAGATTTTTTCCCATTCGTCATGAATTCTCAGTGCTTCGGCAAAAAGACTGTAAGCAGAATTAAATGCCTCACTGATTTCCCCACTAAGCTGCTGAATTTTCTCCTTATGTTCCTGAAGCTTGGCGGAATTCCACGCTTCACCCAGATTGATGTACTCCTCTACCGCTCCAGGAGCTTTCGGTTCGATAACATGAGGAGCCGTCCCGTCAACGATTCCGGCATTCAATTCAGGAATCAGCACACCATCGATTGATTTATTGTCTGATGAACAATACAGGAATTGAACATCATAGCCTTTTTCAAGCCATTCATTGCCGATCTTTTTCATGAGCGAGGATTTTCCTGTTCCTGGTCCGCCCTTCAATATGAATAGCCGGGACAAGCCCTGCAAGCTGGAATCATATAAGCTGTAAAATCCGCGGGCCGTGTTGCCGCCGGCAAAATAGTTCAGGATTTTTCCTGACATTTAATCGCACTCCCTCCAACCGTTCGTATAAACGGCAATTTTTCGCTTCCTCCTTACTATATGCAGGGAATTTGTTCTGGGTGATTGCCCAGATCACACTCCAAATTTGTCTATTTTGAAAACTATTTCCCGGGCAAGTGATGTTCTTCACATCCCATCACAGTGCTTTCACAAATCATTCACTATAAACACAAAGAAGTGTGCAGTAGGTCACACTTCTGTTTTTTTCAAAAAGTTAGGATGTAAGTGTGAAAGGTTCCTTTCGAAGTCACGTCTGAATTTATCCTGCATTATTGTCATCATGTTTGCGAAAAGAACCTTGGAAAACAAATCAAGGGGGGAAAAAAGTGAATAAACCTATTATCCATTTCATCATCAGTGCTCTTCTTGGACTCGGAATTGGTTATATAGCCTTCGATGTCATTCCCGGAAACGACGGCCAGGAAAAAGAAGTAACGGCTGTCAATGAGTCTTCAAAACCTGAAGAACCGGCCAAGGAAGAAAAAGAGTCGACTGAAACTACTTCCACTTCAGCTGGCGAGGAGAACATCCTTCAAGCGAAAGGCTGCCTTGGATGCCACTCTGTAGAAGCCTTAAACCTTACAGGCGGAGCAACCGGACCAGATCTTTCCGGTGCCTTCACCAATGTCGAGGGCAAGCACGGCAAAGCGATCGATGAATTCCTTAAAGAACCTACTTCAGCAGTCATGTCCGGCGTAATCGGCGGCAACCCGCTGACGGAGGAAGAAATAAATCAAGTAGTTGAAATTCTGAAGGAAGCTTCAGAAAAATAAACCAAAGGTGGTGCAGTGTTAATGAAAAAATGGGTTCCCGCAGCTTCCGGGCTGCTTGCCGGCTTCATGGCGGCAACTGTATTCTTTGCTGATTTTTCAACAGGACCTAAAGGAACGGCAAGCAATGACACCGCAAACAAGTCAAATGCTGAAAAGGTCTATGTTCCTTATGGCGAGCTAGACGAGTACTACATGCTTTCATCAGGCGGCCATTCAGGCCAGCTATTTGTATACGGACTACCTTCCATGAGGAAGATCCGTACTGTACCAGTATTCACGCCGGATCCGCCACTGGATATGGATTTGACACAAAAACAAAGGAAATGCTTGGCGGCTATACTTGGGGCGATTTCCACCACCCGGCCATTTCTGAGACAGATGGTGAATATGATGGCAAATTCGTGTTTGCAAATGATGTCGCCAACAACCGCATTGGGGTAGTCGATTTAAGCACATTCCACACAGCCGATATCATGGAATTGCCAAATATGGGCGGACCGCACGCAGGTACATTCGTTACTCAGAATACAGAATATATCATCATGCCTACCCGCTTCTCGGTTCCGATTGGAAAAGAATACGCTCCATTGGATGAGTTTGAAGAGAAGTATAAAGGCGTCGTTTCAATGGTCACTTTCGACCAGGAAAAAAAGAAGCTCGACATGGCTTACCAAATCATGCTCCCGCCATGGTCCTATGACCTTTCCGACGCTGGCAAGAAGATGTCTGGCGACTGGATTGTCATGACAACTTACAACACAGAATTCGCAACAACGAACAACGAAATCAACGCATCACAAAATGACCGTGACTACATCGTCCTGCTGAACTGGAAAGAGCTTGAGAAGAAAGTGTCAGCTGGTGAGTATGAAGAAGTCAATGGCGCGAAAATGATCGACCCTCGCAAACACAAGGGTTCAATTTACGCAGTACCAGTTGCAAAATCACCGCACGGCGTTGACGTCACTCCGGACGGAACACGCTTCATCGCGTCTGGTAAGCTGGCACCGTTGATGACTGTGTTCTCATTCGAAAAAGCGTTTGAAGCCATCAAGTCTGGCGATTTTGAAACGGAAAAGTTCGGTATTCCAATTTTGCCTTATGACAAGGTTGTAGAGCGTGAAGTGGATCCTCCAGGAGCATTGGGACCTCTTCACACTCAATTTGATGACAAAGGCCATGCATACAATACAATGTTCATTTCTTCTGAAATCGTTAAGTGGAAAATCGACACTGGTGAAATTGTTGACCGTACTCCTGTCCACTACTCACCAGGGCACTCAACAGCAACGGAGGGTGACACTGCATCTCCGGATGGCAAATGGATTGTATCTCTGAACAAAATCGCGAAGGACAATTTCCTTTCAGTTGGACCGTCACACCCTGAATCCATGGAACTGATCGATATTTCCGGCGACAAAATGTCCCTGACTTACACGGCTCCGGTCGATCCTGAACCGCACTACGCGCAGACGATCCACCGTGACAAGATTAAGACAATCAAGATTTACGAGAAAGATGAAAACCGCGAGCACTCCGTTTGGAAACAGGAAGACACAAGGATCGAGCGCAAGGGCAATGAAGTCCATGTATATGGTATCGCCATGCGTTCCAAATTTGTCTTTGACGCAAAAGCAGAGCGTCCAGATGAAATCAAGGTTAAGCAGGGCGACAAGGTGGTTATCCACTTAACAAACATTGACCTTGACCAGGATATCACCCACGGCTTCGGCATTATGGACCACGACCTGAACTACGAAGTCCAGCCAGGCCAAACAAGCACAATTGAATTTACCGCTGAAAAAGCTGGTACATTCCCAATTTACTGCACAAACTTCTGTTCAGCACTCCACCAGGAAATGAGCGGCTACCTGTTAGTTGAACCAAAGTAACCTGGCAGAGGCTGAATATGGAAAAGGGTATTGAGTTTTCAGCCGATACCCTTTCTCCCTTTTTAAAAAGTTTTAAGTCTAGAAATTTAGCAGCTCAGAATGACGCTTGCAGATTTCTTTTAGGAGATGATTCAGATGGCAAAGAAATTATCTGCTGGTTCTATGGCTAGTCTTATCGGGGCTGCAGCATTGATTTTTGCCTCTATCAAATTCCCCTGGTGGGGGATGAAGTTTTACGCACCGCAATATATGGAAGGGCTCGATATCATTGTTTATCCGACTAAGCTTGACGGAGACATCGATATTGTTAACGGCTTGAATCACTACATTGGCATGGCGCCCTTCAGCAATGAAAGCTTTCCTGAGCTGCAATATCTGCCTGGCCTGATCATGGGGCTTGCGGCAATCATTATCATAGTCGCTTTATTAAGAAGAAAAAGCCTTCTATATGTACCGGTCGGACTGCTTGTAGTCGGAGGTGCCCTTGGCATTTACGATATGAAGCGCTGGCTCAAGAAATTTGGTACAGAGCTTGACCCTAAGGCACCAATCGAGCTTGAACCATTTGTTCCGCCGATTATTGGAGAGAACATCCTTGCGAACTTCGTCACACACAGTTATTTCACAACAGGATCCTTCCTGCTTGGAGCAGCCTTCCTGCTTACTCTTCTGCCATTCTGGCTGGAGCGTCGCAAATGAACAGGCTATTGATTTTATTTGTTGGGATAGGCGTCTGGATTTTATCCACCCTGCCTGTCTCGGCAGATGCCTCCCTGCAGCAGTTGATTGATGAAACTCCAATAAACGGTGAACTGATTTTAGAGAATAAGCAATACGATGGCAATATCGAGATTACGAAACCAATTACGATTATCGGCAAAAATGACACAACGATCCGCGGCGACGGAAAAGGAAATGTTGTCCTGATCAAAGCCTCCAATGTCACGTTAAAGAACTTAAAGATTGAACACGGCAGCCTGAACAGGAGCTCCGACGAGGAATATTCGGGGATCCGCACGATGGGAGAGCATAATCAGTTTATTAATCTAGTTATCCACGATGTTTACCATGGCCTCTATATTAATAGTTCAAAACACACTCTTGTAAAAAATGTAGAAGTCACCGGGCAAGGCACAGGAAAGCTAGGCAGCCAGGGAAATGGCATCCAGCTTGTGCGCACGTCCAATAACATTATTGAAGATTCCACTATTTCCAAAACACGCGACGGCATCTATGTCGAATACGCCGATAAAAATGAAATCCGCAATAACTATGTAAGTGAAACACGCTACGGCCTGCACTATATGTACTCAAACGATAATACTTTTTACAAAAACCGTTTCAATAAAAACACGGGCGGTGCAGCAATCATGCACTCCCAGAACATCGTGTTGAAGGAAAACCAATTTTCTTTTAACCAGGGATCCCGTTCATTCGGGCTCATCATCCAGACCAGCACCAGCAACACCATCCTGGATAATGAATTTTACCTGAACCAGCGCGGCATTTACCTGGAGCAGTCCACGCAGAACAGGATTGAGGGAAACAAGTTTTTCCACAATGACATCGGTGTGGAGCTATGGACCACGTCCACTTCCCAGGTATTTACGAAAAATTATTTCGAGCAAAACATTGCCAATGTCCTGACGATTGGCGCTGAATCTTATAATCAATGGAATCTAAACGGGATGGGCAACTACTGGGGCACAGAGCTCTCGGTCCTCGACCTGGACCAGAACCAGATTGGCGACTCTCCTGTTGAATATAGATCATCCCTTTACAAACTAGTAGAGGATAATGAACTGGCTTACTTATTTTTAAAAAGCCCGGCCATCAAAATCTATGAAAAAATCAATGAAGTCTTAAGCACCCAGAAAGTGATGGTCGTCGATGAATCCCCGCTGATTGAGCAGGAAAAGGAATCCGCCCCATGGATGCTGCTTTTCATTCCGACAATCGCGATTGCGGGATGGATTTTTACCAAAAAGAGAAGGAGTCGTTTATCATGAACTACATTTGGAAGGAATGGCTTGAACAGTCACGCGGGAAAGGCCTCTGGCTCGGCCTGGTCATGGTCATGCTGACTTCCATCTTCCTGTTGATGGAAGCACGCTCATATCCAGATGAACTCGGATTTGACGCCTTTCTTCTCTCGCTATATGACATGAATATATACCTTGTCCCAATCTTCGCTCTCTTCATTTCCTCGTTCTCGATTTTCCAGGAAAAAGAGCTGAAGACATCGATGATCCTGCTGACGAAAAAAGAATCAAACCGCAGCCTGTTGCTAAAGAAATCCATCGCAATCCAGGCGGTCGTCATCGGCGTCTTTGTCGGCTGGTACTTTGTTCTCGCCATCGCGATGAAATGGTTTCTGCAATTCCAATTAACCAGCTTCATTTATTTCCTCATAACAGTTGTTGTACTGCTGCTGATTTTCAACCAGCTCGGGCTGTTTTTGGGAAACATGGCCAATACAAAGATGCAGTTGATCGGCGCCACCATTTTTACATGGTTCCTGTTCGTCTTCCTGATCGACCTGGCTTTCATTCAGTACGTACCTTCTGTATCCTATGAAAATGTCAAACTGTTCTCGTGGCTCTACTTCCTGGACCCATTGCACACATTGCGCTTTTTCCTGGAGACATCTCTTGGATTATTCTCGCTGAACAATATGTCACGACTGATGGAAAAAATGATCTGGATGGCCCCGTGGAAGTTTCTCTTGATTGACCTGGCCTTCTGGATGATCCTTTTCTTCGAGCTCTCGATCCTGTTCCGCAGCAAGGGGGAAAAATCATGATTGAAATCAAGAATCTCTCACAATCCTATAAAAACAAGCAAGTCTTGAAAGATATCAGTTTAACGATTGAGAAAAATGAATACTGTGCACTTGTTGGAAGGAACGGTGCCGGGAAGTCGACACTGATCCGGTCCATTCTCGGTTTGCAGCCGGTAAAAAAAGGCTCGATTATGCTGGGAGGATTTCCAAATTCGAAAGGAGACTGGAAAAAAATTGTTTCCTATCTCCCCGAAAAATTCCACCTCTATCCTCATCTGACTGGCGAAGAGAATATGCGCTTTTTCGCATCGCTCGGAAGCGGTGAAATTGATGAAAAGAAGATCGAGGAAAAGCTGAAGATGGTTTCTTTATGGGAGGACCGGCATAACCAGGTGAAGGGCTATTCCAAAGGAATGCTCCAGCGCCTAGGGCTCTGTGTCATGCTTTATTACGATACAGATGTCTTGATCCTCGATGAGCCGACAAGCGGCCTGGATCCACTTGGGCGCGAGGAAATCCTGCAAATACTGAAATCCCTGTCCGGAAAGACGATATTTATGGCATCGCATCATATGGATGAAATCAAGCAAATCTGTAGCCATGTCGCTTTCCTGGAAGATGGCAAAATGACAAAATACACCGTTGATGAATTCCTGAATGAACACTTAAAAGGAGCGGATTACAAATGAAAAAATTACTTCCAGTCTTTATGTTCCTAATGTTGTTTCTTGCAGGCTGCAGCTCAGGTTCAGATTTTGAAATTAATTTAAAGGAAGCCCCTAAATATAAGGCTGGCGAAAGCTATCCTGTCGTCATTGAGGTTTTGCAGGATGGAGAGCCCGCTGCCAAACTGGATTTCGTTGCCTATCTTGAAATGGCCAAAATGGACCATGGGACCATTGAGCTTGATTTTGAGGATAAAGGAAATGGTGTTTATGAATCCAGTGTTGAATTGCCGATGGCCGGAGAATGGATTGCCAATATCGAAGGAGAAGGCGATGGCTCTGCTTTTGAACATGTGATTACATTCGAAGTGGAAAAGGAATGATCAGGCATGAAACTTAAGACACTACTGATGTTCGTGCTGCTTGTTGCCGGTTTGATTCTTGGAGGCTGCCAGCAGGAGAAACAAGACGCTGTGGCTGATGTTAGTTCAAGTGAGCAAAAACAAGAATCTGTGGCTGGGGTCAGCCCAAGTGAGCAGAACGCAGAGGAATCCTCGAAGGACGGTTTTCGGGCAGATGATAAAGTAGTCACCATTAATGGCAAGGTGCTTTCGTATGAGGACCTGCAATTTTACCAGCTGATGAACAAGGTCGATATCGAACTGAACCGCGCTGCAGATGAAAAGAACCTTGAAGGTGAAGAGCTGAAGGAAAAACTCGCCTACTGGGATGAACAGCTAAAGTATCATGATAATTTTAACGTGAATCTATCAAAAATGATGGAGCAGCATACCATGTATCTGCTTGCCAGGGAAAAAGGATTGGACGCAGAAGCTGATTTGGTGGGCAAGACAGTCAAAGAATTCCAAGCCAAAGTCGCACAGAACGAAGCCGCATCACAGCTTGTCTCTGACTTCCCTTCAGATGCGTACCAGAACCGGCTGAACAACTACTTCACCGAAAAGCTGCTCACACTGCAGATTTACGACACCTTAAAAGCCGATGTCTTAAAAGAGAAGCCTGATGCTTCCGAAAAAGAAGTCGCCTATGACACAGCCAAAAACTATGAAGGCCTGTATCAATCGCAAATCGCCAGTTTGGAGATCAAAATCAACGCAGCTGATCGTAGATAGTTCAGTAAAATGGAAAACAGCCTGTGCTCATAGCTAAGGCTGTTTTTGGATTGGAGAGATAGACCTTCTCACAAATATTTTGCTATTCTTCAAGAAGCTGTCTGACTTATAGTGACAGCTTTTCGGCTCTCGCACCCAAACCTGTCACGATTCTGGAGTTTTCTTGACAACTTTTCGGCTTTCACATCCAAACCTGTCACGATTCCCGCATTTTCTTGACAACTTTTCGGCTTTCACACCCCAAACCTGTCACGATTCCGAGGTTTTCTTGACAACTTTTCGGCTCTCACACCCAAACCTGTCGGAACCGTCACCTGATCCGGCATGGTTAACCTTTTTTCACCGTAACCAGGTCGGCATACTTCCCTTCAGTCGCCTGGATCAGTTGCTCGGGCGCCAATTCGACCTGGAAGCCGATCTTCCCTGCACTGACGATGATGGAATCCAACTCCTGGGCGCTTTCATCCAAGAACGTAGGATAGTTTTTCTTCATGCCGATTGGAGAACAGCCGCCGCGGATATAGCCGGTGAATTTCTGAATGTCCTTGACCGGGAGCATTTCCACTTTCTTTTCGCCTGCTTCCTTCGCTGCCTTTTTCAGATCGAGCTCGGCTTCGACAGGGATGACGAAGACGTATAAACCCTTGCTTGCCCCCACTGCCACAAGCGTCTTGTAGACCTGTGAAGCTTCGCGACCAATTTTCCCGGCCACAGCAACACCGTCAATCTTGCCATCCTTCGAGTCATAAGTCAGAATCTCATACGGCACCTTCTGCGTGTCGAGAATCCGCATTGCATTCGTTTTGACCTTAGCCATCCTGGTTCCTCCTTGATTGAAGGTATTTAGGATAATTTTACCTTAGAGAAGGTGACCGATTCAATCACGTTCTCTTCAGGCTTAGCTCTGAAGTCCGGAGTTTTCCAGATTCCTATTCACATTAACCGCCTTCCTGCCAACGGAAACATACGTTAAACCAGCTGACTCCGCCTCGGCCAGGTCATAGCAGTTCCTTCCGTCAAAAATAACCGGCTCACGCATGAATAGTGGGAAACGCTCTAAATCATATTGGGCGATTTGCGGCCACTCGGTCATGATGAAGACCACATCAGCCCCTTTAATTGCACCATCCACTGTCTCTGCATAGTAAAGCCTGCTGCCAAAAAGGTCTGCGACATTGCCGTAAGCAACCGGGTCATAGACAGAGATGTCAGCCTGAGCTTCCAGCAGACGGACAATCAGCTCAACCGCTGGCGCCTCGCGAATGTCATCAGTATGCGGCTTGAACGCGAGGCCAAGAACAGCCACCCTTTTTCCCTGAAGATTTCCAAGCAGTTCGCAGGCTTTATAAAACAGCTGCTGCTTTTGCCTGCTGTTCACCTCGATTACGGACCGGAGGATTTTAAAATCATAATTATAGTAATCTGTCAGCTTTTCAAGTGCCTTTGTATCCTTTGGGAAGCATGAACCGCCATAGCCAATCCCCGCTTTTAAAAATTGGCTGCCGATCCGTTCGTCCATGCCCATTCCTTTTGCGACATCTTCAATATTTGCGCCTGTGTGCTCACAAAGGTTGGCCACCTCATTGATGAAACTGATCTTTGTAGCGAGAAATGCATTGGAAGCATACTTAATGAGCTCTGCACTGCGGATATCTGTCTGCAAAATAGGCCGTCCAAAAGGTTTATATAAGCCAGAGACCGCACGGCCCGCCTCATGATCGTCTGACCCGACGACAATCCGGTCTGCATGGAATGTATCAAGAATCCCCGAGCCTTCACGCAGGAACTCAGGGTTTGAAACGACTTTCACCTGGATCTTGTCCGGAATGTTCTCTTGAAGCTTCTTATAAACCCTCTCATTTGTCCCTACCGGCACGGTGCTTTTAATGACTATGACTGCATCTCTGTTTAAATTCAAGCCAATTTGATCAACCGCTGCCTCCAGGTATTCAAGGTTCGCCGACCCGTCCTCATTTCCAGGCGTCCCGACAGCGATAAAAAGGTAATCCTTATTCTTATAGGCCAATTTCGCATCGAATGTAAAACGAATGCGGCCTTCTTTTAGATTCCTTTTGAGCATCTCTTCAAGGCCAGGCTCATAAATTGGGCATCTCCCTTCAGAAAGGGCAGCAATTTTACTTTCATCTATATCAAAACAAGTTACACTGTATCCTATTTCAGCAAAACAAACTCCGGTGACAAGGCCAACATAGCCTGTCCCGACAACTGTGATTTCCATATTGGCCCTCCATTCTGTTGCTCTTATTTTATCACGTTGCGGTTCCTTCCTTCTTCAATTCGCTCTATTTGGCAAAAACTTGTTCATCCGGATTATTAACGGGTAAAGGAAAAATAGCATGATTTTCACTAAACAAGGAAAAATTAGTTATTATGAAGAATTTTAAGGAGGATTGTTGATGAACGATTATACTTCAAAGCTGCCACGTTTTCCTGAACCCTACTGGCGAAAAACCGCCGAGCTGCCAACATCTCCAAAGCTGCAGGAGGATTTGAAGGTCGATGTCGCTGTCATTGGCGGCGGGATTACCGGATTGACCTCTGCCTATTTGCTTGCCAAGGCTGGGGTCAAGGTTGCCGTCATTGAAGCTGGCTCTATATTGAACGGCACCACCGGCCATACAACCGCTAAAGTGACCGCCCAACATGGTGTCATTTATGATGAGCTGATCAGCCATCATGGGGAGGAAAAGGCACGTCTTTATTACCAGGCCAACTATGATGCGATGCAATTTGTCAAAAACATTGTAAAAGAGCAGCAAATCGACTGTGATTTATCTGTTGAGGATGCCTACATCTATACGAATTCCGAAAAGGAAATGGAGAAGCTGTTAAAAGAGTTCAAGGCATATGAAAAGCTTGGTGTAGACGGCAGTGAGTATGTATCTGAGGTTCCACTGCCTGTGGAAGCAAAAGCAGGAATTGTGATGCGCAGCCAGGCGCAGTTCCATCCGCTTAAGTTTTTAAAGCATCTTGTTGAACGTTTTACAGAAATGGGAGGCCAACTCTTCGAGAATACAACTGCTGTGGATATGGAGGAAGGCTCTGAGCCTGTCGTTACAACCCGCGATGGCCATAAGGTGCGCTGCAAGCAAATGATCGTCAGCACGCATTATCCTTTCTATGATTTAAAAGGGTTCTATTTTTCAAGAATGACTCCCGAAAGATCCTATGTGCTTGCGGTAAAAACCGAGAAGGAATTTCCGGGCGGAATGTTCATCAATGCCGAGCAGCCTACCCGCTCGCTCCGTTATACTGATTGGAACGGTGAAAAAATCGTCTTGTTTGGCGGTGACAGCCATAAAGTCGGCCATAAAACGAATACGCACCAATACTATGAAGCACTCGAGGCATTCGCCCAGCAGACATTTGGCGTAAAGGAAATCCCGTTCAGATGGTCTGCGCAGGATCCTGTTCCTTTCGATAAGATTCCATTTGTCGGCCAGTACTCAACAGCGACAGACAATATCTATGTAGCAACCGGCTATCGCAAGTGGGGAATGTCCAATGGCATCAATGCCGCCATCATGTTAAGCGACCAGATCCTGAAGAAGGATAACCCTTATAAAGAGGTATTTGATCCGCAGCGTTTCAAGGCAGATCCTGAACTGCGCAAAATCATTTCAACTAATGCACACATTGCGAAAACCCTTGTGAAAGGAAAGCTGGAACGCCCATCAACCCAGGCGACATCACTTGAAAATGATGAGGGCGCATCCGTGACAGTAAACGGGAAGCGCGCCGGCGCCTATCGCGATGAAAACGGCCAGCTGCACGTCGTCGATACAACATGTACCCATATGGGCTGCGAGCTCGAGTGGAATAACGGCGAACGTACATGGGATTGCCCATGCCATGGCTCCAGATTCTCCTATAAAGGAGATGTCCTTGAAGGTCCAGCCGAACTGCCGCTGAAAAAAGTTGATTTTGAATAAACGAAGCCGCCACTCATATTTGAGTGGCGGCTTTCATTATGCCCAAAATGAATTTATTGAGTTGTTTACAACTGGGATTATCTTGCTCCCAACATGGAATATATCGCCCTCCCAACCGAGATTACTTCGTTATAGACCCAGCTAAACAGGAAATAAGCACAACACTAATCACTATCCCTTATCCGCTAAAAGTGTCTTATGAATCCAAATGCTTGCCTGCATGCCGTCTCCCATTGCAATCGTTGTCTGTTCCGAATGAGCGACTACGTCACCTGCAGCCCAGACGTTCTCGACGTTGGTCATTTTGGTCCGCGGATCCACTAATACATGCTTGTTTTTATGAAGTTCGACTCCGAGCTGTTGTGCGAGCTGCGATTTCACTTCATTGCCGCCAAAGGCCATGAAGCCGCGTTCTGAAGTCAGCTCCTCACCGTTTGCAAGCGCAACTCCCCTGAAGTCAGGACCGTCCGCCAGCACTTTTTCAATCGGCCCTTCCACATACTTAATGCCTTTTTCCTTCAATGCTGCCATTTTTTTCTCATCCACTTCTTTGTTTTCGTGATTTACATAGGTTAGTTTATCCGTGAAATAATTCAGGGTCAGTGCCATATTCGCACCAGGATTACCCGACCCCATCACGATAGTGGACTTGTCCTTCACTTCATGGCCGTCGCAATCCGGACAAATATACACACTGATTCCAAGCGTCGGCATCAGCTCAGGAAATGGGGGAATCCGATCCATGACGCCAGTAGCCAACAGCATAGTCTTCGCCTTGTATGTGTCGCCGCTCTCTGCCTTGACTTCGAATCCATTCTCCATCTTTTCGGCACTTTCAGCCTTGCCAATCACGAATTCCACACCATATTGCTCAGCCTGCTTGCGGCCGATTTCTCTTAAATGCGGTCCACTTACTCCATCCGGATAGCCAAGGATATTATGATAGCTCTGGCATATCGCCGACCGGCCATCACCTGCATCCAGAACCATGACATTATGATCATATCTTCCAAGCTGAATCGCCGCCTGGAGCCCGGCAATCCCGCCTCCAACTATTAGGCAATCATACATACCGATCCACCGCCTTCTTAAAAAGTATCATAATAGCATGTTTCCCTTTTTAACGGGGGTGTAATCCGGTTTATTTCTACTTGAAAATCTACAACTAATTTTCTCAATTTTCCTATAAACACTTGTTTTGTCGAACGCCCCTAAATTACTACTTTAGCACTATGAAATCAGGTATAATGAAAACGAGGTGGATAATAATGACAAATACTATCGCGAAAAAATCAAGATTACTGCTTTATGTAGTTTTAGCCTCTTTGATTCTATCAACAAATTTCATTCTGTACCGTACATCGATGTTCGGCCCAGTACCCGAGGGTGCTGTTATCGGTTCCCTGCTGGACCTGTTGATCATTTTGCCTCTCCTGACGTACTTCATGGTCATTCGCAAAAGATATTCGCTGAAATATATGGGGATTGTCATCTTAGCGGGCTTTGCTGCCGCCTACTTCATTGTCCCTCAGCAGCATCTATCAGATTACCCCTTCCTTCCCTATCTCTTGCTGGTTTCGGAAGGCGCATTCCTGTTGTTTGAGCTCTATATAGCCTACACCGCCATCACAAGGCTGCCAAAATTGCTTAAAGAGTATAAGACCCTGGCCAGCAAGAATTCGTTCTTTCTTTTCAACATACGGAAAGCTGTAGAAAAAAGCCTGCCAGATCATAATGCGGCCAAAATCCTTGTCACCGAGTTTTCTATGTTTCATTACGCTCTGTTCTCTTGGAAAAAGAAAGTTCAGATTGATCATGGCATTGCTTTTACCTATCATAAAAAAACAAGTGTGAATGCTGTCTATATCATGATCATCCATGCCATCGCGATCGAATCGGTAGGGCTGCATTACTTCCTGCACAGCTGGAATCCAGTTGTTTCCTATATCCTGCTGTTCCTGAACATATACGGCATTCTGTTCATGCTGGCCGAGCTTCAGGCCACACGCCTGACCCCATACCTGCTGACAACGGACCATTTGTTATTGCAGACAGGTTTTTCAAGTTCGATGCACCTGCCTTTAAGCAATATCAAGGTAATCAAACATTATGAAGGGCCGGAAAAATTCAGCAAGAAAGAGCAAAAAGGACTTTTTGATGCCAGAGTGCCAGATTTGATCCAGGAAAAGCCGATGTTTGAAATCTTGCTGCATGAGCCGCAGGATGTTCATCTCATCTATGGATTGAAGCGAAAAGTGGACCGAATCGTCTTGAATGTCGACGACTCAGATGTTTTTTACCATGAATTACAGCGGTCACTCCCTGAGTGATCGCTTTTTTATTGCTACATTTCCCAAGCAATATTAATAATCTGCAGATAAAGACGATAATCTCTCAAAAAAGAGCAATAATCTCTTAGTTAAAATCAATATTCTCTCGGTGAAACATGTTATTCTCCCCATGTATGCCTGTAATCTCTCACTCAGGTGATATATTCTCTCATTTATCCAAAAAAGTAAAAACCCAGCCGCACAAAAGCGACTGGGTTCCAATACTCTATTAGCCATTATATACTTCAACGATTTTTTCCAACGAAAGCTCAGCCGTGCTCGCATAGACGATATCGGCATTTTCGAAGCTTTCCTTTGGACCGACAGCAACAGCGAACATTCCGGCTGATTTGATCGCCTTTACCCCTGCTGCGGCATCCTCGACACCGATACATGCTTCTGGCTCAACACCAAGCATTTCTGCAGCGCGAAGGAATACTTCAGGATGCGGCTTGCCGTTCACGACTGTTTTCGCGTCAACAATGATATCAAACTCGGATTTCATTCCAAGCGACTCCATCACGGTGAACGCATTTTTGCTTGCTGACGCAAGGCCCAGCTTAAGACCTTTTGCCTTGATATCCGAGATCAATACCTTGATAGCCGGCAGCAGGTCCTCAGGAGTGATATTCTGGATCAAAGTCAGGTAATGCTCATTCTTCTTCTCAGCTAGTGATTCTTTTTCCTGAGCTGAAAAATCCCCGGAACGGCCGCCAAGCTCAAGAATTTTTTCGAGGGAATCCATCCGGGATACACCCTTCAGCTCCTCGTTATCTTCGCGGGTAAAAGTTATGCCCAAATCCTCAGCCAGCGCCTTCCACGCTAAAAAGTGGTATTCCGCAGTATCCGTAATGACCCCATCAAGGTCGAAAATGAAAGCTTTTAGTAGTCTAGTCATGATCAAACTCCTTTCACGATTCTTTCTCATCTTCACGATACACATTTTTGCGGTGATTTTTAGACATTTTGATTCCATTAACACTCTAAAATGTCCATTAAAACCTGTTTCTTAGACATTTTGATTCCATTAACAATCCTAGATGTCTATTAAAACCGCCATATGGTGCCGCACGGTCTCTTTATTGAGAGAGACCTTCAGGATTCCCCAAAGATCTCTCTGCTGCTTATTTCAATTTTACAGAAAGCTCGCCATCTGCAGGGATCGTTACGTCTTCACCGTATAGCTTCATGGCAAGTTCTGGGCCTTGCTGCGTGAGGACGACGTTTTCCTGGTTCACTTCTACCTTAATATAGTGGTCGCGGTAGATGATGTTGAAACTGTACTGGTTCCATGCTTTCGGGATGAACGGTGCGAATGACAAGGTGCCTTCCGCTGTGCGCATGCCTGCGAAGCCTTGGACGATGCCCAGCCATGCACCAGTCATGCTTGTGATGTGCAGGCCGTCTTCTGTATCGTTATTGTAGTTATCAAGGTCAAGGCGCGCCGTGCGGTTGTACATTTCGTACGCCTTTTCTTCCATGCCAAGCTCTGCTGCAAGTACTGCGTGGATACTTGGTGACAATGATGACTCATGGACCGTCATTGGCTCATAGAATTCAAAGTTGCGGCGCTTCTCTTCTTCCGTGAACTCATGGTTGAAGAAGTATAGGCCCTGTAGTACGTCCGCCTGCTTGATGAAGCAGCTGCGCAGGATTTTATCCCATGACCAGTTCTGGTTGATCGGGCGATCTTCTGCTGAAAGCTCATCCACCGTCATCAAATCTTTATCAAGGAATGTATCGTGCTGGACGAATACACCTTTTTCTTCATCGTAAGGGAAATACATTTTCTCGATGATATCCTGCCATTTCGCAAGCTCGGCGTCAGAGAACTCAAGGCCTGCGAGGCGGTTCTCATGGCCACTCTGCTTAAGAAGCTCGATGACTTCAAGCGTGTATCGCAATGTCCAGACAGCGATACGGTTTGTATACCAGTTGTTGTTGACATTGTTTTCGTATTCATTCGGCCCTGTTACGCCATGCATCATGTAGACGTTCTTAGACTTGTTGAAGTGGACGCGGTCTGCCCAGAAACGGGAGATGCCCGCAAGCACGTCAATTCCGTATTCATGGAGATAATCTTTATCTCCTGTGTAATTTACATAGTTATAGATCGCGTAGGCAATCGCACCATTTCGGTGGATTTCCTCAAACGTGATTTCCCACTCATTGTGGCACTCGACGCCTGTAAAAGTAACCATTGGGTAAAGCGCACCCTTCAGACCCTGCTGTTTCGCATTATGGTAGGCACCATCAAGCTGGTTGTGACGGTAAATCAGCAGGTTGCGAGAAACCTCGGACTCTGCCGTAGAAAGGTATAGCGGGATGGCGTAAGCCTCTGTATCCCAGTAAGTTGCACCACCGTATTTTTCACCTGTAAAACCTTTAGGTCCGATGTTCAGACGTGAGTCTTCACCATAGTATGTCGAAAATAGCTGGAACAAGTTAAAACGGATGCCCTGCTGTGCTTCATCATCGCCTGCAATCTCAACATCAGCGATATTCCAACGGCTCAGCCAGCCATTCCTGTGTTCTTCCAATAGCTTATCAAAACCTTTTACAATGGAACGCGCAAGCACTTCGCGACCTTTAGAAACAAGCTCGCTAGCTTCGTAATCACGGTCTGTTGTAACAGCGACATACTTGTAAAGGGTTACAGTTCGCCCCTGCTCAGCTTTCACTTCAATGACATTTTCAACGTACTCTTCTTTTTCGTTGATTTCCACTTTTGCCACACTGCCTTCGACAACCGTTTGCATAGTTGTCGCCACCTGGAAAGTTGGAGTTCCGAATGGATTGTCTTTTGTCTTCATCACAAGGCTGCCGTTATGTTCTGAAGCATCCCTGCTCACTTCATACCAGAAGTCCTCATCATAGTTGGAATCTTCGTTGCGCACGTCCCCATCAAGGTAAGGAACGAAGGTAACGTTTCCATTATAGTTCTTGGCAGTAACTGAATACTTGATCGCAGCCAGTTCTTTGTCAGCAACCGATAGGAAGCGAATGACTTCCACTTCTGTTTCCTTGCCGTTCTGGACGACTGTAAAACGACGTGTCAAGACACCATGCTGCATATCAAGCTCTCGATAGTAATCGCTTACTTCAGCGTTGTGAAGATCCAATTCCTCTCCATCAACCAATACCTTGATGCCGATAAAATTCGTTGAGTTAATCACCTTGCCAAAATAGTGCGGATAGCCATTTTTCCACCAGCCTACACGTGTTTTGTCCGGAAACCAGACTCCTGCAATATATGAACCTCGATGAAAGTCTCCAGTATATGTTTCTTCTAAGTTTCCGCGCATGCCCATATGGCCATTTCCCAGGCTCATGATGCTTTCCGCAAGCCGGAAATCCTCTTTATGCAAGTCCGTTTCGACGATCTTCCAGCTATCAATTCCAAATAATCTTTTCATAGCTTTTATCTCCTTTTAGAAGTTGTACAAACGTTTGCACTATTATATCATGAATTTCTGCAAAAAAGATAAAACCAATGGTGATATTTTTGTGTCATGCTGAACTTATTATTATTTTACTATTATATTCTGGCAAAAATAATTTTCACCTATTTAGTTAGTACATATGTTATAAATTTTCAGAAAACTAATATAATCTAAAAGTACTAATTAAGGGAGGAGGAAAAATATGAGCATAAGATTTTTCAAGGTAGCTGCGGTTTATTTTGTTATTGCTATTATTTTAGGGATTATTATGGGCATCGTGCATGATTTCACCTTAACGTCGGTTCATGCACATTTAAACCTTCTGGGCTGGGTTTCAATGGCTCTATTCGGGACGATTTATTATCTTTTTCCAAGAGCCGGGAACAGCAAGCTTGCCAGCACTCATTTCTGGCTGCATAACATCGGGGTCCCAGTCATGCAAGGCGGGATTACTTTATCCATGCTGGTAGGAGGTGTCATCTTCACCGTCTTTGCCATCCTTGGATCACTGGTCGTTGTTATCGGGGGCGTTCTCTTCTTGGTCAATGTGTTTAAGCATGTTAACGCATAACATCTGTAAAAAGACAAAAAGCTGCAGCCATCAAATTGGCCGCAGCTTTTTCGCTTATTTCTTTCCTTTTTTCTCACTTAATTGAACTTCATAGCTGAAGTCTACCGGGTTCTTATCATCTGCAGGTGCTGCATAGCTTGTGATCATGAAATTTTTGCCGTCTTTGAACAGCTGTCTTAGCTGCAGGGCATCTTCCTCAGTTACATTGAACGGATCTACCGTAACAACCTTGTAGACAGGCTTTTTGCCAGCAGCTTGTTTTTCATTAATGAAGGTTACTGTGTACTCTACGTACTTGCCTAAAATCTCGTTCATTGACGTGAATGCCTCAGTAGATGAACCGTCCTGGCTGAAGCCGATTTCCGGGATTGAAACATTATCAATGAACCACCCAGTGTCGTTATAGCCCCAGTCAGTCAGATAACGGAAAGATACAAGCACTTTTTGTCCTGCATATTCGCTTAAATCGAAGCTTTCACTTGCCCATTCTTTTACGTTTCCAGTGAAACCTGGCACGTTTTCCTTGATCTTAGGATAGCCCTCTTCCACTACATCAGATGTAGTATTCTCATTCTCAAGGCTTGTCCATGTCTCTCCACCGTCCGTTGACACCTGGACAACCCCAAAATCCCAATGCTCTTCGATATCAAGATAATGGTCAAAGTTCAATGTAGCGTCAGCGACATTGGAGAGATCTGCTTCAAAAATCAATGTATTGTCTGCCTCATCTCCCTGGTTGCCCCAAAGAACTTGGTTTGCAGCATCTGTCGGATCGGCCACTGATTTCCACAATGTTGGCAAGAAGTCGATGCCAGCGAATGAAATGCCGTCAATTTTATCCTGGAATTTGAGCTCCTTGAAATCCCCGCCCCATGCTGGAACGCCATCTTTTTCAAATTGCAGGGCACCTTCAAAATCAACTGTATAGCCACGCTTCGTACCATCGTTGTCTACAGTTAGGTCACGGAGGTTGATGCTGTCAAAGTTATATAAGCCTTCGCCAGGCTGGTTGCTGTCAAGCGCCAATGCTGTAATGAAGTTTTGGTATACCTGTGTGAAGTCTTCTGTATAGCCATGCTTCGCAAGCGTTTTGTTCACGCCGTCAATGCCGATTACATCGCTCGTAGCAAGGTCACGGATGAATTCTTTGCCGTATTTGTCATTCATATAAAGTGTGAAAAGATATACCTGTCCGTAATCGGCAATTGTTTCTGGTCCAGTTTCAGCTGTACGGTGGTCATCCCAGTTCACAAGTGAATTTTCCGGGTGGTCAAGGTAGAAATTGATAGAACGGTCATCATGTCCGTATCCGCCAAGGTACTCAGAGAACGTGGACATACCTTCGTTGATCCATGTTTCTTCCGCCGAGTCATTATCCGCATGGATCAAGTGCTGAAGCTCATGGATTGTTGTACCAAAGAACGTGCTCTCCAGGCGTGTTTCCCAGCTGTTTGTATCGATTGTGATGATATTGCGGTCCATGTAATTCTCCAGTGTCTGCCAGTAAAAGCCGGCAACGAAGAACGGATAGTCAGGATTCGTATAGTTATCATCCTGGATGTTATCGACCAGCATGACGACTTTATCGCTGCCTTCATAGTAGCCATCAGGCAAGCCTACCATCCCTGGCAGTGGAGACTGCGATCCATCATGATGATCCGGTGTACCAAAAAATTCAGTCGCCTTTGGGTAAATATTGCTGTCAAACTCATCACGAAGCTTGTCCACTTGTTCCTGTGTGACTACATGGGCAGGTCTTGGATCGCCCTCAGGGAAACCAAGGTTATTCGCTACCCAAATCTCGACATTTTCACCGACACTGCGAAGCGTGAAATCTTTGAACTTCAAGTTCCTGTTCAAAAATTTCTTCGTTCCCCCATCGTAACTAAAAGTACTATTTGCAGAGCCGCTTTCACTTCCTGCATTTTCATCAAACTGAATTCCTTGCGCTTGTTCCTTAATAGATTGCTCCGCTTTTTTCAAGAAGTCTTCATCCTTGGAAAGCTGGTCCAAACGGCTGTCAATATCAACCCTGTCCCCATATCTTTCAATATCCCATTTAGCTGTTGTCGCGGCATCAGCTTCCGGTACAGATACAGCTGGTGCAACTAGTGAAAGAGCCAAAGCTCCTGTTGTTAAGATTGATAGTATTTTCGATTTCATCCTCTTTCTCCTTTCGTGCTACGAAATAACTATAAAAATCTTAACATGCTAAATTTTCAGAAATAAGAGAATTTATAACTATATTTAGAACTACATTTTCACTTTAAACTCCAGAAAGGGACTTACTTACCAGGCAATATGGCATGCATCAGAAAAAAAATCGTCCGCCAAATGTTCTGGCGGACGATTTTTCATTTTTATTATGCAAGCTCTTTCTGCTTCGTTTCCGTACCCCAGAAGAATACTGCGGCGGCACCAATGAGAATAGCTATGCAGAAAATCGTGAAGATGGCTGTAATCGATAAATTTTGCGCGGACAGATAAGGGACCATCAGCGGGCCGACGATTCCGCCGATGCGGCCAAAGGATGCGGCCATTCCTGCACCGGATCCGCGAATTGTTGTTGGATATTGTTCCGGTGTATAAGCGTATAACGCTCCCCAGGCACCCAGGTTGAAGAATGACAGCAGGACACCCGCAATAATAAGCAATGCAAGCGAGTCTGCCGTCCCGAAGAAATAGGCGCTCAGTGCTGTTCCTATTAAGTAGACAACCAGCACGAACTTCCTGCCGGCTCTTTCAATCAGCCATGCCGCTGTAAAATAACCCGGCAGCTGGGCAAGTGTCATGATCAGTACATACTGGAAGCTCTTGATCAAAGTGAAGCCCTTCATGACCATCACGCTTGGCAGCCAGAGGAACATTCCGTAATAGGAAAATACGACACTGAACCATAAAATCCAGAGCATGGCCGTTTTCTTGAAGTGTTCCCTTGACCAGACTTCAGCGATGCTCTCTTTCATTGTGAGCCTTTCTTTTTTCGCGACTGCCAGGTACCTTGGTGAATCAGGAAGATTTACACGAAGGTACAGGGCATACAATGCTGGCAGCGCACTAAGAATCAGTGCCATTTGCCAGCCGAATTTCGGGATGACAAAGTAGGAGATCAACGCCGCGACAAGCCAGCCTGCAGCCCAGAAGCTTTCGAGCAGGACAACGACACGTCCCCGTTTCTCAGCAGGCACACTCTCTGCAACAAGAGTAGACGCTACAGGCAGCTCTCCGCCAAGCCCCATTCCTATAAAAAATCTTAGCAATAAAAAGAATGACAAAGTGGTTGCCATCGCGGAAATCCCGCTTCCGACCGAGAAAAGTAATAACGTAATAATAAAGACATTCTTTCGGCCGATCCGGTCAGCCAGCAAACCAAAGACAAATGCCCCGACAGCCATTCCGATTGAGTTCACACTGCCGATCCAGCCCATTTCTTTGCCCGTCAAATTCCAGTCTACCTGCAATGCAGCGATGATAAAGGACAAGATCCCCACATCCATCGCATCGAACATCCAGCCAAGACCTGCAATTCCGAGCAGCTTCTTTTCCGAAATTTCCTCAGTTTTTTTCATATAACCCTCCTACACCATTGCAGCGATACAAATAGTTTCCCTAAAATTGTTAGTTTTAACATAACGATTCCGATGCTACTTAATATTACCATGTGTCTTTACAGTAGTCATGATAAAAGTAAGCCGTAAATAATTTCAGAGAATAAGCGGACATTATAAATACAATCTTGAAAAGGTGGATGTATTTTGAGAAAAAACCGGCTCGTTAAACAGAACTCCATACCCTTTCTGCTGCTTGCAGTCATTCATGTTCTGCTTTTTTTCATATTCGCCAAACGAAGCCGCCAAAAGAATATTTGGATCCTCTTGCTTTCAAATATAGGAATGGCCTATCTATTTGAGTATCCTGTCCTTAATTTGTTTAAAGGATATTCTTATAAACCTTACATCCTCAAAAAACGGGCCCATGACCAGATTCTTGGCGCAATCTTTTCCCAGGCATTATATGTTCCCATTACCGCTACCCTCTTGACTCTGAATGACAAGAATCGGTACTGGAAGCTTGGCAGCACACTGTTTTATTATGCAATTGAAAAGTATTTCCTGCGTTTAAAGATCTATAAAGCGTATTGGTGGAAGCCTTACTATACTGTATTTTTCATGAATATTTACTTTTATATCAGCGACTGGTTTTACAAAGCGCTGAACGCGAAAAAGGAATGGGCGCTGGTCATTGCCCAATACTTGTCGACTGAAGTAATCGGGGTTACATTGCTTTATATATCTGCGGTCAAAAGGCAGGTCAGGTTTGGCCGCGGGCTCTATCATTCATGGCGCGAGCACTTTATCCTTGCGCCGCTCTATAGCTTGATCCGTTCCATCTTCCTTGTTAAGTATTCATCAAAACCTGGATTGATGCCAAGACTCACCATGTTCCTGGGCTCGTTCCTCGCCGATATGATTCTCGAACGGACCGGCCTGTTGAAACTGCGCTTAGACAAGCTCTGGAACCTTGCTTTCCATGTAATCATGGTCGTTATTTCAAGGTTTTTATATTTAAGCATACGCCAAAAAAAGTAGAAACCCCCTCTGCATAGCAAAGGGGGTAAATTCTGGTTTAAGTTAGTTTTTCAAGGATGACTGTCACCTTGAACAGGTCACCGTCGACTTCTATATCAAGCGAGCCATTGTGGAGATCGATGATTGATTTGGCGATTGCCAGACCAAGCCCGGATCCTTCTGTATGACGGGATTGGTCGCCGCGTTTGAATCGTTCAAACAGCTCGTTCAAATCTTCGCCCAACTCGTATTTCGTGATGTTTTTAAAAGTAAGCACAACGCGGTTCTGCTCCTCTTTTACCGAAATGTATACCCTCGTATTCTCAAGTGCATATTTCAAGATATTTCCGATGAGATTATCGAAAACCCTCCATAGCTTTTGCCCGTCAACATAGGCATAAACAGGCTGCTCGGGCTGTGACACGCGCATCTGCAAGGACGACTGGCTCAGTGCCTCATTATGCTCGGCCAAAGCCTGCTGCAGCAGCTGGTTGAGATCGACCTTTTCCTTGTGCAGCTCGATATTGCCGCTCGCCATTTTTGTCGCCTCGAACAGGTCATCGATCAGCACCTTCAGCCGCTTGGATTTCCGGTCGAGGATTTCGATGTAGGAATCTCGGTCCTCCTGAGCGAGGTCAGGCGTTTTCAGAAGCTCTGTATACGTGATGATTGATGTCAGCGGAGTCCTGAGATCATGGCTGACATTCGTGATCAGCTCCGTTTTCAGCCGCTCGCTTTTAGCCTGTTCCTTGTGGGAGACATTTACCGTGTTCCTAAGGTCATTGATATTAGCCGCGTGTTTCGCGATCGCAGATTTCCCTTTCACCGGTATGTCCGCACCAAGATTGCCCGCCGCGAGCTCTTCTGTATGCTTCAAAACTTTATTAAGGTAGCCCGCTTTCCTCATGATGAAGATGAAAATTGGAAGGCTTATCACCCCAAAAGCGAAAGCAATGACAATTATATCTCCTCCGCCCGCTGCAAGGACGGCAACAAAAAGCATGCCCATTCCAAATGCAATCCCGAGGATTATTAGCAGCTGCAGCCCAATGCTCTTGACTATGAACGCATCAAGTACTGCGTAATAACCTTTTACCAATAGGCTGTTCCTGGCATCTTCCTTCAGCTGCTGCCAGTCATTCCGATATTCCAAAAGGAATTTCAGCTGGACCCATCCGAATGCCAGTAGGGAAGCGGCAGCTATTAAACTGATGATCAGCTCGATAAGTGATGAGAAAATATCTGAATGGTAATAGACAAATTGTTCACTGATCAGCGTCATCGATAACAATAAGAAAACTCCGGTCAATAAAAGCATTACTGCCCTTACATCCAGCGGAATCCTGCCATAAAGAGGCTTCATGTGTTCAAATGAGCCGAACACTGTTGCCGGTTTTCTTTTTGCCAGAAAATAGCTGATGATCAGCGCTCCGATACTGGAAATCAGATACCCGATAAAAAGCATCTGCCGTTTCTGATAGTCTTTATAATTGCTGACGGCAAAGTGTTTGTCAGGTGCCTGTTTCGATAATCCGATTTGTCCCGTAAAATCACGGTTTTGCTTACGCAAAATTTCCTCGGCCACCTCATTATATGGCATGAAATTCTCGATATGTCCTGTGTAGGCAATGATGTTTTGCAGCGCCGTGTAATCCTGGACAAAATACATTTCTTTATTATTCATAATGTTAGAAACGGATTCATTTTTACCAAGATTAAGATTCGTGAAGACCGCGTCAGTATTCCTGTCTTTTATATAGTATTTGTAGGCTTGCTCAAGGTTTAGGAATTCATGGCGGTATTCCTCCAGTTTGAGGAAAAACTCGTCGATGTTTTTTTCCTTTTCCTTGACCACTTTAGCCCTTACATATTCATCGCTATTGAAATTCTCCGTTATATCCGCGACTTTGGCGTCTCTTTCCTTTTTCAGCGCTTCTTCGACGGCTTTATTGCCAGAATTGATCGCCTCTTGAATTTGACCCTCATATTGCATGCCAATGCTGGAGACTTGATCTCCAAGATTACCGTACCGCATCCGGTGTTCCTCGATTTCTTCTTCGGATACGGTGATTTCCTCTTTCATTTCTTCTTTTGTCATCGTATTCAATTCATAGACATGCAGCAGAGTGACAAAATGATTCATTTGGTTGGCATATTCCTCAGATTCTAAGTAATCGCCCTGCATGAACTGACTTCCATTTCCCAGCGCTGAAAATAAACCGCTAAGCCCGTATGCAATAAGAAGCACCCAGGTGACAAACAAATACTTACTTTTCGATTTTATATCCAATCCCCCACACCACCTTCAAAAATCTTGGATTCTTCGGATCGATCTCTATTTTCTCGCGGATTTTGCGGATATGGACCGCCACAGTGTTTTCGGCATTGTAGCTTGGTTCCTTCCATACACGCTCATATATATCATTGATTGAGAACACTCTCCCGGCGTTCGTCATCAGCAGCTCAAGAATCTTGTACTCGATAGGAGTCAATTTGACTGGTTCCCCATGTGCTGTGACTTCCTTTGAGGATTGGTCGAGTGTCAGGCCGTTCAGGTCGATGACTTTCGCTTTCCCCTCATATGTACCAAGCGTGACATATCTCCTCAGCTGGGATTTTACCCGTGCAATCAGTTCGAGCGGATTGAACGGCTTCGTCACATAGTCATCCGCACCGACCTGAAGCCCGAGGATTTTATCTGTATCCTCCGCTTTAGCGCTCAAGATGATAATCGGGATATTCTTGCTTTCACGAATCCGGAACGTTGTCGTAATCCCGTCCTGACGAGGCATCATCACATCGAGCAAAATTAGGTGAACAGGCTGCTCATTCAGCTTCTCAATCGCTTCGATACCATCCGCTGCTTTAATCACCTTGATTCCTTCATTCTTCAAATAAATCTCGATCGCATCACGGATCTCTTTCTCATCATCAACGACCAGCACATTGTATTGTTCCATTAATAAACCCCCTTCCCTTACAGGCAAGCTTCGATATTGTTTATTCTAGACAGTGAACCTTAATATTCACCGAGTATAAATCTTAAGATTTTCTTAATAATGGTAAAAGTGGTGTGTGAATCTATTATATATTTTTATGAAGGATGAGAGAAAAGGTAATTTTGAGGCGTTTCACTCATAACATTGGAGATTTCCCGCAGAGAAAACCGGCTCAAGCTCCTAAAGTTGGGCCGGTTGGAGGTGAAAAACAATTTTTCATTGAAAAGCCAAGAAGTTTTGTGGCTTTTTTCATTATGGAATTTTTTATTGGCGGTTTTCACAACTTTATTGGCGATTTTCAAATTTTATTGGCGAAAAAATTAATTTATTGGCGATTTCACCCTACTTATTGGCGAAAATCAAAATTTATTGGCGAACTGGAAATTCCCGGCGTTTTTTTCCAGTTCAAGCTCCGGTTACTTGGGTAGTGTTTTCTTCCAGTTCAAGCTTCTGCTTCTTGCACAGCACTTTTTTCGAGTCCGCCCGATTAATTGGACAACACTTTTTTTCCTAATCCAACCCAATCACTTGCGCAACGTTGCAATCATCCGCTTAGGATTCAACAGCAAATCCAGGGCGTCATTAATGTTTTCAATTACGATATCGCTTTTCAGCAGTGTTGCCGTTGCGCAGCCTTCTCTTCCAGTTATAGCAATCGCAATGTCTGCAGTTTCAAACATAGCTTCATCATTGGCCCCGTTACCCACACAAATCACTCCATCAAGGTTACTAACAAACTCCCCTTTTTCAGAAGTGTGGTCATTGGATTGAAGGACGTGCACATTAACCGGCAGCCCGATGCATTGCCCAGCAACGGATCCATTCGTATCTGCTGTTATGACATGAACCTCCACGTCTCTGCTTAACAGCATGATTCTTTCGGCCACGCCAGGAATCAACTCGCCGCCAAAAGCAATGGTTCCGTTAAAATCCAAAACAAGGTGATGAATAGTAAATTGGCCTCTGCCAGGGAAGGTCAATGCAAGCATGAATAGCCCCCCTCATTTCTGATAGAATATTGTTATTATACACCTGCATGGAGGTTGTTAGATGAAAAAGAGCAATGTCATACTTTATATCGCTTTGAGCCTTGATGGCTTTATTGCCAGGCCGGATGGGGCTGTTGACTGGCTGGATGGCGTCGAAGGTGAAGGAGACAATGGATACGGTGAATTTTACAGCCAGGTTGGAACTGTGATTATGGGGCGAAAAACGTATGAGGAAGTTCTGAAACTGACCGACGAGTTCCCTTATGCTGGTAAAACTTGTTACGTTTTATCCCGACAGACACAGAAAAGTAACTCCCATGTCACGTTTACAGACGAGGAGCTGGAATCCCTTGTTTCCCGCTTGAAAAAAGATTCCGACGGGTCCATCTGGCTTGTCGGCGGGGGCCAGCTTGTGAAGCAATTCCTTGAAAAAAGGCTAATCGACGAACTCGAGCTGTATATTATACCTAAATTGATTGGCGAAGGAATCCCACTTTTCCCTGAAGGTACACCTCCTGCAGATTTCGAATTGACCGAAACCGGCCAACTCGGTCAAATTGCGAAACTGAAATATAAATTGAAAACGAATGGCGCTGGATGATGTCCAGCGCCATTTTTTTACAGGTCGATTCTAACAGGTTCAAGCTCCTCTCCCGACTCCAATATCGGACGAACCTCCATAAAATCAGAAGCCGGAACCATTGGAATCGTGATCCGCCTTTTCTCGGTCACCATCCCATTTTCGGTATTCTTTTCCAGCTTTACATCCGAGGTTCCGCCGATAATTTGTTCTCCTTTGCCATCAAACAGGTTGATTATCACCCTCTGGCTGCCCCCCGGATAGCTCAATGTATATTCAATCGCGGTCGAAGATGTTCCGGTAATCAGCTTTTTGAAAATGACCTTAATCGGACCAAGTTCACTTGCTTGTCCGAGGTTAACTGTTTCAAACGGTAGCTGGCTGATCGGCACGTCAAAATTCCACTTTCCTTTTTCATCCTTCCAGCTGTCACTGATTTCTCCGATTCCAATGATGTTGAATGGCAGTGTTGTGTCAGCAGGCAGTCCCGCTATTGGATAGCTTAACTGGACATGGCCTTTGTAGCCTCCCTCAACAGGCAGCAGTTTGACCAGTTCCATAGTTTCTTCGATGTTCTGGTCCCGGTCAAAAATTTCATAGAATGCATAAATCTCGTCTTCATCACCTTTTATGTCGCCCTTTACATCAAAGGTGACACCAATCATTGCTCCGTCATAATAGGCATCCGTAACCGTCACATCTATTCCGTCAAAAGCGGCCTTTTCGTTCAGCTCAGTGATAAGCTCTTGCGAGGCCAGATTTCCAGCAACCTTGTCGTGTTCATAAAGCTTTGCCAGGAAAGGAATCTCAGCCATAACGCTCGCCATTGATGGGAACAAGAATCCTGATGTGATGAAAAGGACCGCAGCTGCTGCTGAAACAGCCGCGACTTTTAAAAGCGGTCTTCGTTTAGGCTTCATCTTACTCCCTTTCTTTACACCAGCCTTAATCGCATTAGCGACATCTTCCCTGGGCACTTCAATCTGGTCGACCGATTCAAGAAATGTTTTCTTTTCCATCGTGCTCGCCTCCCAATCTATTTTTCAATTCCTTCCTGCCCCGCTGCAGATAGGTTTTGACCGTATTTTCAGGTGTATCCATCATTCTTGCAATCTCACTTATTGCCAGGTCATGATAATAAAACAGGATAATCGCCGTCCGATGCTGTTCCTTTAAGTGAGTAATAGCCTCCATCAAATCAAGATTCTCTGCCACCTTAAGGTCACTTTTTGAAGGAAGTTCTACTAGTTTCTCTACTGGCAATTCTTTTTTTCTTTTTTTCAAAACATCGTAAGCGCAATGGATTAAAACCCTTGTCAGCCAGGTTAAAAAGTATTGATCATTCTTCAGCTGTCCGATCGCCTGGAATGCTTTGCAGGAGGTTTCCTGGACGATATCTAGAGCGTCCTCCCTGTTCCCCGCATATAAAAAAGCGGTTCTATATAATCGCTCACTATGTATAATCAGCAACTCTTCAAACGCTTTACCATTTCCCTTGACTGCTTTCTTCACAAGCTTTGCTTCTTTCATGCCCTGACCTCCTTTCACTCTTTTAGAGCATAATCAGGTAAAAAAAGTTTCAACTTTTCCGAGATATTTTTCTAGTCCTAAAGTAATATAAGTAATAAATGGAAGTTTACTATAGAATTTACCGAAAGAGGTGACATATGGGCTTTTTCTTTCGCAAGCCTGACTTTTACATTCCTGAAGGCGGAATAGACAAGCTTGAAAATATTACACTTGGCGGATTCCAACAGACCATCCTCATCCAGTCCTGCTCACCCAAGAATCCTGTTCTGCTGTTTTTACACGGTGGCCCTTCCATGCCTCTGCCTGGCGTCTCTTCCAGAGGAAAAAACTATACTGTCGCTACCAACACCAAAGAGCTGGTTAAGCACTTTACCGTTGTCTTTTGGGACCAGAGAGGCACAGGCAAATCCTATCACAAAGATATTCCGCAAACATCCATGACCTTCGAACAACTTGTATCCGATGCAGCTGAACTGACAGACTTTTTAAGAGAAACATTCCATCAGGAAAAAATCTTTCTGGCCGCTCATTCGTTCGGCACCTTGATTGGCATGTACCTTTTGAACAAACAACCTGGTAAATTCCACACCTATGTAGGCATCTCACAGATTATCAGCTGGACTGAAAATGACCGGGCGGGCCTTGCCTGGTTGAAAGAAGAAGCCAAGCGGCGCGGTGATTATAAAGCGCTGAATGAGCTGGAGGCAGTTGGCGAACCTCCTTTTGTCAAAGGCTATAAGCAATGGGGGATTTTACGGAAATGGCAGATGAGATACAGTACGATGGTCTACCAGGATGACAACATCAAGCACCCCGGCCTGGCAAGGGTATCCCTTGGCATGCTCACTGCAAAAGAATATGTATTGGCCGATGTGTTTCACTCTTTTTACAGTGGATTCAAGCTGATTTATACCGACGAATTCATCCGGAATATTCCGAATATTAATGTGCAAAAAGAGGTACCATCAGTTGATATTCCTGTCACCTTCATCCATGGCAGGAAAGATGTCCATGTTCATGCCCATTTTGCTGAAGACTATCTCAATACCCTGAAAACGAACCACGAGAAGAAATTCATATGGATGGAGAAATCGGCCCATCTCTTTCACCCCGATGATACGGCACTGATCGAACAGCACCTTATCAATGAATTAAGTCATATTAAAGCAGAGGTTATCAATCTATGAAAACTATCTATAAAAGCCCGGAAGGCAAAGAGCGGATACTCGGCCAGTATGAAGAGTATCTCACCCAGTTCGATTCACTGATCAAAAGGGATTATGTGACGACAAGATTTGGGAGCACGCATGTACTGGTAATGGGGAAGGAAAACGGAAAGCCTTTATTTATTTTTCAGGGCGGTAATTGTATCAATCCTGTCACCCTTTCCTGGTTCAAAGGCTTGCTGGGGGAGTATAAGGTCTACGCACCTGACACGATCGGCCATCCGGGATACAGTGATGAGACGCGAATCTCTGCTTCTGACGAAAGCTTTGCCCAATGGATTGCCGATTTGATGGACCATTACGGGATTGAAAAATGTGCATTCATCGGCCCTTCTTACGGGGGCGGCATCATCCTCAGGCTTGCTGCATTTATGCCAGAAAGAATCCATTGTGCTGTCCTAGTCGCACCTGCTGGAATCGGCCTTGGCTCAAAGCTTAAAATGATCAAGGAAATCCTTGTCCCGATGGTTGTTTATAAAATAAACGGATCTGCCCAAAGCCTGCGCAAAATTGCTGATGTGATGTCCTCCAATAGCATGAAACAGCTGGATGAAAGCATTATCGGCAATATTTTCAAACACACAACACTTGAACAAGATATGCCGAAGCTGACGACTGCGGAGGAACTGAGAGATTACAGTGCCCCGACCCTTGTCATAACTGGAACAGAGGATGTGTTTTTCCCAGGAAACAAAATTTCCCAAAAATTACAAGGGATTTTAGGAGCCGAAATAGAATTGAAAAAGTACCAGATGGGACATTTCCCAGCTCCCACGCATCTTGAACAAATCGATACAGATATAAAGGAATTTTTGAATAAACATTACTAGGAGGCAATCATGCACTCAAACCCAGTTCAAAAAATCGGCCAAATTGGAATACCAGTAAAAAACATTGAAAGGGCCACTGCTTTTTACCAGGAAAAATTAGGGCTGTCGTTATTGTTCAATACGGATACGATGGCGTTCTTCGACTGTGAAGGCGTCCGCCTTCTGTTAACCCTTCCGGAAAACAAGCAATTTGCCCATCCCAGTTCAGTCATCTATTTACAGGTTGCAGATATCAAGGCTAAATATGAAGAGCTTTCAGCTAGTGTACAGTTCATTGGGGAGCCGCATGTTGTTGCTAAGATCGGCGGCACGGAAACATGGATGGTGTTTTTTAAGGACACAGAGGAAAACACTCATGCATTTATGAGCGAGGTTTCTGCATAAACAACAAAAAGGATACTGCCGCTCACGCAGTATCCTTTTTACTGGATTGCCTTCAATTCATTTTTTTTCAGGAACAGTTCAATTTGATGAGCCGCCATCATCCCTGCCGTACTGTTCAAATGCATTCCGTCTGTGAGCAGCAAGTATCCATTCCGGGCCGATATGCGATCCAGGCTGTAGCCGTAAACGAATCGCTCGATAACCGCCTTTTCGTACAGCTTCGTGCTGTTTTTCAGCGATCGCCCTCGCGTATGACCTTTACCTTTTAAATAAGCCTTCAATTTTTCGTTAAAAGGAAGGTAAGATACATTGGATACTTCCGCAATTTTTTTGATGACCTCATTGTACTGGTCAATTTCCTTATTCGCTTTCGAGAAAAGATTCTCACCCACTACCGGAAGTGATAATAACCCTATTTTTGCATGTGTTTCTGCTTTCAGCCTTGCCACAATGAGAGCAAGATTCTTTTCGTACACCAATAATGAGGGCTTTTCTAATTGCTCTGCAAGCTTAATATTCATTTTGGCAAACTCAGGGGCAATTTTAGCAGAGGCATCGTTCAATCCGACGAGAATTACTATATAATCCGGCTGGCAGGCAATCACATTGTCCAAACGCTGCAGAACATCATAAGCCGTACTTCCATTGACTCCTGCATTGATGAACTGATAATCCACGCAGCTGCGCCTCCTGGCTGCGTCATCGACAAAATTGTAGCTGATGTTTCCATGTACAGCATCTCCGCCAATGACAGCCACCAGCTTCTTGCCTTCCTGGCGATACCCTTTTTCCAGAAAAGCTTGCGGATTGTTGGACGGCAGCTGGTTAATCCGGCTCTTCCGCTGAAAATACAGCATTGAACTTAGAGCAGCTAACAATAAAAGGACTACTATCCCACCATAAATAAGATCCATATATAACCCCTCTCTTAGAAAGTTTATTAATTAAAAATTCTGAATTTATATAATAAGATTATTCGACAAACCATGTGAAAATCCCTGTCACGGGAATATTTCGATGAACAAAAATCTTTTCTTGCCGATATTTCCATTATAGCCTTTTATGTTATGCAGCAGACAAAATAAATGGTACAAAAATTTACACAAATCAAAAAAATTACTTTGCAACTAGATTTATATTTAGGATAAAATTAATGGTAGAGTTTGGGAAAGGGGATTTTCTGCCTATGCTAAAAGCTAGGTTATATGACTTTTCATTGTTTTTCACTGCTATCGCCGTGGCTTTTGGATTAGGTAGTTTTGCTCTAGATAAAAACACATTTTTTATAGCATTGTTTATCTATTGGTTCTTTTCTATGCTTTATAACCATTTACGAATCACGGCCAAAAGCGGAGCAACGAAATTCGACTATGGCATTAATTACAGTTTGTCATTTGGGATATTTGCCGGTCCGCTAGGCTTATTCATATTTGAAGCTATCTATCGTTTTACGGTTTACATTTCAAAAAAGACCTCCAAAACAGCTGATGAAACTGAATTTTGGGATATGTTCTACAATATAGGTGCCCATGTATTGATCTACTCCATCGGATATTATTTATTTCAGATTGGATATCCGCTTTTCGAAGGTATTCCATTCGGATTCTGGATCCTGATGTGCACCCTGGCTCTGCTTACAATATTGATATCCATTACATTTCTATTAACTGCTTTTCATATCCTGGGAGAAATCAGGAACCTGAAGGAGGCAAGCCAATTTGTCCGCCAAAGCATCAATTGGCTGGACCTTGGCAAAACGGCTTTCACGAATGGATTGCTGTTGCTATTGCTAGAACAGCAGCAATGGGGAATGGTGGTCGCTTTATTCATTCTTAACTATCTTGTCAGTCGTTCTTTCCATTCGAAGTCACAAATGATCAAGAATAAGATTGAACGGGACAAGTTCGAGCAAATGGCCTATACAGATTTCCTGACAGGGGTTCCGAACCGTGCTTTCATGGATAAAAAAATGTCCGAATTAAACCAGTCAGGTGAGACAGTCGGCATTGTCGTTGCCGATATCGATAAATTCAAGCTGATTAATGACTCCTATAACCATGCTGTCGGAGACCGGGTCATCCAGCATTTTGCCAACACCCTTAAAACCTATTTATCCGAGAACGATTATGTCTTTCGCAGCGGCGGAGAAGAATTCACCTTGATTCTCAGGGAGAGAGCCTTCAGAGAGACAATCGAGCTTGTGGAAAAAATCCGTCTTGGAGTCGAAACAAGCTCAGTCGAGGTCGATTATCAATCAAGCAGACACGATGTTACCATCACCTCTTCCTTCGGGCTATATTACTTCAAAGTAAATCAATATACCTCCATGGAAAAGGGCTATATCTACGCCGACCAGCTGTTACTGCAATCGAAAGAACTCGGCAAAAATAAAGTCACCTTCAAGGACGAGCTTGCCCAGCGTGCTCCAATCAGTGCTATGTAAAAAGACAGAGAAACGGATTCTCTGTCTTTTTTTGTGTGGACTGGCAGTTTTGAGTTCTGCTATTTTTACAGCTTTTCGCCTTTTGGCACCAAACCTGTCTAAAGTTCCCTCATCTTGTGACAGCTTTTCGCCTTTTGGCACCAAACCTGTCTGAAGTTCCTTCATCTTGTGACAGCTTTTCACCTTTTGATGCTGAACCTGTCTGAAGTTCCCTAATCTCGTGACAGCTTTTCGCCTTTTGGCACCAAACCTGTCTGAAGTTCTTTCATCTTGTGACAGCTTTTCACCTTTTGGCACCGAACCTGTCTGAAGTTCCCTTATCTCGTGACAGCTTTTCGCCTTTTGGCACCAAACCTGTCTGAAGTTCCCTCATCTTGTGACAGCTTTTCGCCTGTTGATGCTGAACCTGTCTGAAGTTCTCTCATCTTGTGACAGCTTTTCGCCTTTTGGCACCAAACCTGTCTGAAGTTTCCTCATCTTGTGACAGCTTTTCTCCTTTGCACGCCAAACCTGTCACAATAACGAGCTTTTCTTGACTGCTTTTCCGCTTCGCCCCCCGAACCTGTCACAATTACTTTTTTTCTTAACAACTTAACTTGCTTGCGCCTTAAACCTGTCTATATCAACCCGCTAGTCCAGCCTGCAACCCCTTGTTATTTTTAAAAATGCATAAATAAATCCGCGGATGCTGCTTCGTTCAGCAGCCATTTGATTGGCACTTGTTCTGCCGGATGGATGAATTCAAAATGATCGTTCACGTCCATATCTACCACATACAGCTGGGCCCCCATTTCTACGGCGATCCCGAGCAGGTCATGAACAGAAGATACTCCAAAGTCATTCAACGCATTTGATAAGTATTCAAGGTCTTCGGACGGGACGGAAACATACCGTTTATCCAGGATATTGACTCCCCTGCGGGAAAATGCGAGGATGACATCTGCACCTGATGACGCAGCTCCTACGGCCACATTCAAAGGTGGATAAGCCGACTCCAATTCATCATGCAAAGCCATTACCACTACTTTTTTCTTTTCCATCAGCTCTTCTCCCTCCATTAGTAACTTAGCACTGCATCCGCCTTGTAGGCAGTCTCTAAAAAGGTTGCAACACCTGACAGTTCGGCACCCTCAACCAGTTCCAATCCATCGGCGATCAGCACGTTCATCTGGCACCCGAAAAATTTAATTCCTTGATCCATTGCCTGCTGCATTAATTTTTGCAAATCCATATTGTGAGTTCTCTCCATGACCTTCGCATACCGTTTATCTAGGACTCGGGCTCCATCTAAATCAAAGAAAATCGATACCTCGTTCTTTTCCTCAGCGTTTTTGAGCGCTTTTTTCAGAACATAAGGGACATTGGAACTCAATGAAACGAAGTAAACAAATTTCTTATTTGCCATGTGGCTTCCCTTCCTTCAGCTCGTTTATTTCTACAACTAATTATGCTGTCCAAATGATGGATGAATCTTACCCTTATTATATACCCATATAGGTATATTTAAAAACAAAATAAAACAGCAGCCTGGTTCTTCACACCAAGCTGCTGCCTGTCTCTTTAACTAATTATTTCACCCATTTATGAAGCAGGGGTCCTGTTTCACCGTAAACTGGATCTGTCTCTGGCACTGGCACGTTTTTGATTTGGGATAGTGCCTGTGCCCTGGTTCCAGGGTCTTCTTTTTTCAAATCAGGACTCCGGCCGTTTGGATAGGCGCCTACGACGGCAAAATCCTGGCTGCTGTCGACCTTCTTGTGGCCGGTACCCGCCGGAAGGACGATTACATCCCCTGCTTTAAGCTCAAGTCTCTCTCCGCTGTCACCGCCGATTTGTACGGTGGCACTGCCGGACTTTACGCCAAGCACTTCGTGGGTATTGGTATGATAGTGATGATAATCGTAAATATCACCCGTCCAGGTGCCTGTCCAATTATGCTGCTCGAATTGTTCCTCCATGCTCAAGTTATCGTCAAAAACACCCTGATAGACAATGACCGGCAATGTCGGGTTATTTGGAATATCACCTGTGTCCTGTGCAAAAAATGAATGTACTTGTGTTCCCATTGTGGAATCTGCTCCTTTCTTTTAACGTATTTGAATGATACTTTTAAAAGTGAAGTGCCCACCACAATTTTCTTTAATGTGGCATGAGCCAAAATGGCCTATGCTTATCTCTACCTAAAATTCTCTTGTGTTAAACGTATCGCCTTCTTTAAGGTTGCCAGCTTTATAGCCTTTATAGAACCAGCTTTTTCTCTGCTCTGACGTTCCATGTGTGAAGCTTTCCGGCACGACATAGCCCTGGGATCGCTTCTGAATCGTATCATCTCCTACTGCACTGGCAGCATTCAGCGCTTCCTCCAGGTCACCTTCTTCGACTACACCCATTCCCTGTGCATGGTGAGCCCAAACGCCTGCTAAATAATCGGCCTGAAGCTCAAAACGGACTTGATATTTATTAAATTCTGTCTGGTCCAAACGACCGCGCAGTGAATTCAGCTTATCGGTGGTTCCCAGTAATGTTTGCACATGGTGTCCTACTTCATGCGCGACAACATAGGCCATCGCAAAGTCACCAGGTGCCTGGAATTTTGTTTGAAGTTCATTATAAAAACTAAGGTCTATATAAAGTTTCTGGTCACCCGGACAATAAAATGGGCCTACCTGCGATCCAGCCATTCCACAGGCTGACTGGACACTGCCGGAATACAAAACAAGTGTTGGCTCTTGATACTCCATTCCCTGTTCCGCAAATACCTCGGACCATACTTCCTCTGTATCGGCAAGAACGACTGAGACGAATTGGGCCAGCTCCTCCTCCTCAGCTGTCTGCTCATAAGGGGCAGGAGACTGGTTACCGCCATTCGTCATATTGTTGACGACATCCCCCATATCGCCTCCGCCAAGGAATGTCATGATCACTAACAGGATAATCCCGCCAAGGCCGCCGCCCATGAGCATGCCTCCGCCGCCCATTCCTCTTCTATCTTCCACATTGCTGCTCGCTCTTCTGCCTTTCCATTGCATGATGTTGGCTCCTTCCCGCTATATACTAAACATTGATATACAATCTATAATGAATGTCCTTAGTGTTATACCCGCTATGAAGCGATTTATTTGCCTTTCTGTGATTATTTTTTTGGTATGTTACTAGTATTCCGGGCAGAGCAAAGCTTTCATTAATTGTTCCTCCACAAACAAAAAAGCAAGAAGAGCCCCCTCATTAAAGGTACTCTTCTTGCTTTTTTCATTGCCTAGGAAATATTGTCACTGATGGCGGCAGAGATATCGTACTGCTCGAGGTATATTTCGAGGTCTTCTCCTGCAGCCAGTTTGGCTAGCTGGACACCCAGATAGGGTCCGACTGTCAGGCCTGATGCTCCTAGCCCATTAGCAAGGAATAGATTTTCATAGCCCGGGACTGCCCCAATGATTGGCAGGAAGTTCGGCGCGACTGGACGGAACCCCACTTTTGTTTCGAGATATGTTGCATTTGCCAGGCCTGGTGCGACCGATATTCCTTTATCGATAATTTCATGCATGCCGCCGAGAGTCGGACGGCGGTCAAATCCCTGCTCGTCTTCATGCGTTGCACCAATGACAACCCTGCCTCCATCGAACGATAGAATATACTGGTTATTAGGAGGCATGACGACAGGCCAGCTGCCGGTCTCAGTATCCTCCAGCATTAGATGGATGATTTGTGCTTTTTGAGGAGAGATATTCAGCTTCTTCCCAAGTGGTTCCAGCAGCTCAGGTGCCCATGCCCCTGCAGTCAGGATGATACTGTCGGCTTCATATTTTGTGTCCCCTGCTCTAACACCAGTCACTTTTCCGCGAGTGTACTCTAATTCAGCATCTCCATTTACCATCAAAGCTCCATGTTTTTTGGCAGCATTCAGAAGAGCATCCCGCAACAGGCGTCCATTTACGCGGGCCCCGCCGGTTACATGCACAGCTGAATACTCTTCTGATAAGGGCGGGAAAAGCTCATTTGTTTCTTGCTGATCCAACTGCCTGATCTCTCCGATTTCTGGCGCATCTTCTCGCCTTACTGTCGCTCTTTCTTCCATTTTTACAAGTTTTTCATGATCGTAATGAAGGCTAATTGCGCCTACACGCTGATAGCCTGTCTCCTTCTCGCCGTCCTCTTCAAGCTGATCAATCAGTGACGGGTAAAAGGCCGCCCCATTCTTTGCGAGGAAATACCAGGCCTTATTTCTGCGCTGGGTCAGCCAGGGACAAATGATTCCAGCCGCGGCATCCGTCGCCTGTCCCGGCTCTCCCCTGTCAATAATCGTTACATTCTTGCCTTCCTTTGCTAAGTGATAAGCTGCCGATGCTCCTAGTATCCCAGCCCCGATAACAATATATGTTTTCATCCCTACACCTTTTCCGTAATAGATTCTTGATATCATTTTACAGAAATAATGCGACAGACTCAAAAACATCATTTTCTTAAATTTACACCTTAGCTCCTTTACAAAATTTTGAATTATATATCCTAAAATACCGAATGCTAATCTTCTAGAGACGTCAACGGACCCTTTTTAAAAATAGTTTCTACTATCGAAAAGTAATTTTCGCTATACCTCGGGGGTTTCTGATATAATTTTTATTATTGTGTACTTACGGCAATGATACTGTTGAAATAATGGAGTGAATATAAAGATGAACACCAAAAAGGCTCTGCCTATTTTATTTTTAGTCATGTTTCTCGTTATGGTCGGCTTTGGAATTATCATTCCGGTCATCCCTTTTTACGCTGAAGAAATCGGGGCAACCCCCACTCAACTAGGATTGTTGATGGCGGTCTATTCCCTGATGCAGTTCATATTCGCGCCAATGTGGGGCCGAATCTCCGATAGGATTGGCAGAAAGCCTGTCATCATGATTGGCATACTTGGGCTGTCCCTTTCATTTTTCTTGATGGCCCTTTCCACTGAGCTTTGGATGCTGTTCGCGGCCAGAATCATTGGTGGATTTTTATCTTCGGCTAATATGCCGACTGTCATGGCCTATGTCGCAGATATCACATCTGAGGAAGACCGCGGAAAAGGCATGGGAATCATCGGTGCTTCAGTAGGACTGGGGTTTATTTTCGGTCCGGCAATCGGCGGTGTCTTTTCGCAAACTAGCCTGAGCACACCTTTTTACCTTGCAGGAGCAACTTCGCTCGTTACGTTCCTGTTCGTTACTTTCGTCCTGAAAGAATCACTAACACCTGAACAGCGCAGTATTCAGGAAAAGGAAAAAACCTCATTGCTAAAGGCTTTGGGCGGACCGCTTTCTATGTTATTTCTGCTCCAGCTGTTCGTTTCACTTTCTCTATCCGGACTCGAGGCAACCTTTGCTTATTTTGCTGCTGAAAAAGCAGGGCTGGGTTCCGTCGAATTAGGATATATTTTCATGATCATGGGTCTTGCAGGTGCCATCGTACAGGGAGGACTAGTCGGCAGATTGACTAAGAAGCTTGGCGAGGGTATTGTCATCCAGCTGGGCATCGTCATTTCTGCGGCAGGCTTCGGGTTGATCCTCCTGACAGAAGGATTTGGGACTGCAGCATTGTTCCTGACCATTTTTGGAATAGGAAATGGGTTGATTCGCCCAAGTGTATCCTCATTACTAACCAAAAAATCAACGACCGGTCATGGCGGCACGACTGGCTTGCTTTCATCCTTTGATTCCCTCGGCAGGATCATTGGACCTCCATTAGGAGGATGGCTGTTCTCGATTGCCATTGGAATGCCTTATATTTCTGGCATTGTTTTATCAATGATTGCCTTGGTTTTGTACCAATTCTATCAAGCGCGAACAAAAACTTCCCATTCGTTAGACCAATAATGACAAAAAGGAGGATGGCTTATTTACCATCCTCCTTTTATTTATAGTTACTTAATTGATTAAGGGGAGTTTTATTTCAACCAAGGTCCCAATGTTTAGTTTACTATGATAGGAAATAGTACCATTGTGCTGTTTAATGATTTTATGGCAAATCATCAACCCAAGACCCGTCCCTTTCTCCTTCAATGTGTAAAATGGCTCTCCTAAGCGCGGAAGCAATTCTTCTGGAATCCCAAAACCTTCATCTTGAACAGAAATAATGCACTCACCATCTATCCCCTTTTGCAGTTTTATATCAATATGTCCGCCCTTCGGCATGGCCTCCATTGCATTCTTAAAAATATTCAGGAACACTTGCTTGATCTGGTTTTTCTCGCATGTTATGAAGAAATCTGCACCCAGATAACTACGGCTGAATTGTATATTTTTCATATTAGCCTGCGGAGATAAGAATTCGACTATATGATCGATCAAGTCACACAAGTTGGCCCGGTTAAGCTGGATAGCTTGCGGTTTTCCTAAAGAAAGCATTTCACTTGTTATTATTTCGATTCTTTCTAGTTCACTTAGAAGTAAGTTATTTATTTCATTCGATCCATTGTCTTTTCCATACAGCTGGACAAACCCCTTTATTGTCGTAAGGGGATTCCGTATTTCATGGGCTACCCCTGCTGCCAGTTCTCCCACGATCGATAGCTTTTCGGATTGCAAAAGAATCTCTTCCGATTTTTTGCGTTCAGAAATATCCCTGCTTATGATCACAATGTGCTCAATTGATTTCCCATCATTCATAACAGGCATGCAGCGGGACTCAAAATCAATCCACTTGCCATTTTGATGCTCGAAGCGGAACTCTACTGGCAGTGATTTCTTATTCTTCATGATCTTTGTGATTGTTTCCCTGAATTTCCCTACGTCATCTGGATGAATGACCTTACATATTTCTATTTTTTCCAGCTCCGCAACCTTGTAACCCAGCACCACCTCGTGTGAGGGAGAAAAGTAACTAATAGCATGCTCTTTATCCATTACCATGATGAGATCTGAGGTATTTTCGGCAATGAGGCGGTATTTTGATTCACTTTCCTCCAGCGTTTGCTCCATCCTCTTTCGTTCTTTAATAATTCTGTATAACTTTTCATAGGACTCGATCAATAATCCTCCAATAAGTACTCCTATTGAAACAAACATTAAGTATTGAAGGTGGAACAGTGGATTGTCTTTAATTATGTTTAAAACGATCGGTACAGTAATAATATACGTGACTATGTAAGAACACAGAAAGATCATGTATCTTCTGACTGGTCTAAAATGTATAGTGAACTTGTGAATTACGATAAAAACGGCCATAACTACTAACCAGCCAACTATTGCAGGAAACCAGTTATCAGATACTATTAACCTGGCCGTCAATGCAAAAGTGCTGGCAATCATGCCTGCACCTGGTCCGAGGTAAGCAAAGACCAAAATGATTACGGCATAGCGGATATCATATGAGTAACCTTGATCCTGGAAAGATAAGCTAACAAGCAAGGAGGAAACAATCCCTGCATATAGACTTACCCAGAATCGAAGCTGCTTGAGTGGCTTAAGATTCAGATAAGAGCGAATTACCAAAGGAGTACTGACCATTAAAGAAAGCATTGAAAGATTAATTATGTAATCTATTATAATCAACTGGCTCCCACCTAAATTAATTCCAAATTTACTAATATCATAAACCAGAGATTACACCTTTTCCATAAAATTTATAGAAGATACCCTTTGATATTTTTAAAATTTTTAAAATAATTTAACTTTAACTTAAATTATTTCGAGTATCGTAGTAATATTAACTTATAAAAGGAGGAGATTAATTTGGCTAAAACGATGGAAAAGCGCCTTTCCCGCTCTGAAGTCCCTGTTGATATGACATGGAATCTTGATGATTTATTCTCATCTGACCAGGAGTGGGAGGCTGAACTGAAAGAGATTGAAGAGGACGTCAAAAAATTCGGCGGCTTTAAAGGCAGCCTGCATACAGAACCGAAGGCACTGCTGGAATGCCTTACTGCTCAGGAAGAACTGACGAAAAAGCTGGTAAAAGTACGTACATATGCTAGCCTGAAACAATCCGCTGATGGCACAGACCCATTGAATCAGGCAAATTCCGCCAAAGTAGCAGCCATTGGCACACAAGCTATGTCTGCTCTATCATTTATTTCTTCTGAAATACTTGATTTCGAGGATGGTAAAATCGAAGGATTCCTTCAGGAAGAACCAGATTTGGAACCTTTTAAAAAGAACTTATTAGAACTATTAGAAACCAAAAAGCACAAATTATCGCCAGAAACAGAAGAAGTACTGGCTGCGCTTGGCGAGGTCCATTCTGCTCCTTATAATATCTATGGAATGGCTAAACTTGCCGATATGCAGTTCTCCTCAATTCAGGATGAAGAGGGAAATGAACTGTCCGTCTCTTTCGCAGTATTCGAAAGCCGATATGAATTTTCACCTGACACCTATGTCCGCAGAAAAGCATATGAATCCTTTGTTTCGACACTGAAACAATATAAAAATACAATTGCCGCCACCTATGCAACTGAAGTCAAGAAACAGGTTACACTGGCAAAGCTCAGAAACTATGAGTCCGTTACCGATATGCTTTTGGAACCGCAGCAGGTTACACAGGAAATGTACAATAATCAAATTGATATCATTTACAAGGAACTGGCACCGCATATGCGCCGTTTCGCCCAGTTAAAGAAGAAGGTGCTGGGGCTGGACAAAATGATGTTCTGTGACCTGAAGGCTCCTTTTGATCCTGAATTTGATCCTAGCATCACCTATGATGAAGCGCGCGACCTGATTACAGAGTCCTTAAAAGTAATGGGCCCTGATTATACCGCCATGATTGAAAAAGGCTTTGATGAAAGATGGGTGGATCTCGCTGATAATGTCGGTAAATCAACGGGTGCATTCTGCTCTAGCCCTTATGGTTCACATCCATATATCCTAATCACATGGGCTGACAATATGCGCGGCTGCTTTACACTTGCCCATGAATTCGGCCATGCCGGACATTTTTACCTGGCGAACCAAAACCAGCGCATCATGAATGTCCGCCCTTCCATGTATTTCATAGAAGCGCCTTCTACAATGAATGAGATGTTGCTCGCACAGCATCTTCTCGAAAAAAATAAAGATGATGCCCAAATGAGCCGATGGGTCATTCTTCAGCTCTTAGGAACGTACTACCATAACTTTGTCACGCACCTGCTGGAGGCAGAGTACCAGCGCCGTGTATACGCCCATGCTGAAGCTGGCAAAGCCCTGACGGCTAAAACCCTGACTGAAATCAAAACTGATGTCCTTGAAGGCTTCTGGGGCGATACTGTGGAAATCGATGAAGGAGCCGGCCTGACCTGGATGCGCCAGCCTCATTACTATATGGGCTTATATCCATACACTTACTCTGCTGGTTTGACCGCCTCGACTGCCGTATCACAGCTGTTCAAGGAAGAAGGCCAGCCTGCCGTAGACCGCTGGCTCGAGGTGCTCCGTGCGGGCGGCACTATGAAACCGCTCGACTTGCTGAAGCATGCAGGATTGGATATGTCGACACCGGAACCTGTCCGAAAAGCAGTAGCTTATGTCGGTTCATTAATTGATGAATTAGAACAATCTTACCAATAGAAGTAGAACCCATGGGACATTCCCATGGGTTCTGCTTATTTATTCATTTTAGCAAGGAAATCCCCAAGAAGGTCATCCAAATCCTCTTCCTTCTCTTCGCTATCCTCTTCCGGTGACTCGGTCTGCTTGATTGATTCCCACACAAACGAATCAAGGTCATCATCATCCAGAGCATTGCTCTCAGCCGTTGAAGCAGTCTCTTCTATATACAGTGAGTCCTCTGCTGCAGTTGATGCCGGAAGATCCATCTCTTCTTCCTGAAGATACAGAGCTTCATCAATTTCTGTTGACTTGCTATTCAAGGATGCAAGCAGTGCTGTGGCCCGTATTGGGTCTGTCAGCAGGTGATATACGATATTGCCCAGCAAAGCTTCTGAATGCTCATGCTTGATCCAATCCCGTTGCGATTTGCTGAGATTGCGCGGGAGGGGAATGGTAATCGTCTCGCGTTCCCTCGAATATGAATTCCCTACACCTTGCAGGACAAAATCAGCAATCTTGCTGGAAAAATTCCTTCTCTCGGTTTCTTTCAATTTTTGAAGATGCCTTAAAATATGGTCAGGTGTATCAGAAGGAACGCGGAACGATAGTGCCTGTCCTCTTTTAATCTCATTTGGGTTGGTTTTTTTCATAGAATCACCTTATTTTAGCTTTTAACAGGTTCAGAAGCGGCTTTGCTGCTCTTCTCTGATTTCTTAACATAATCCATGATGAGCTTGTAGTAAGCATTGGCCATCATCCAGATGCTCTCTTTTTCATCCTCAAAGAATTCAATGTTATAGCCATCCAGATTATTGTTCAATGTCTTAATGTAATCCTTTAGGACGGTTGCGCCGCCGCCGACAAAATAGCAGATTTCAGTCTGAGAGTTTTTAGCCCAGACATTGCGAAGCAGGCGGTATTGCTTTTTAGCCAGTTCAAGAAGGATACGATCAGTGATATCATGGACGCTTGTCCGGCTTCCCTTAACCATGATATGGTTGCGGTCATTCTTGCGCGTGATGATTTCTACTACATCTGTTCGGCTGTCCAACTCCACACCATGCTTGCTGCGGATTTCTTCCCTGATTTGTTCCAATGCCTCAGAAACACCAAGATTGAAGCCCTGCGCTTTGTCATCATCAACATTGCGGTTCTTGATGACAGCGATATCAGTAGATAATCCGCCGATATCCTGGATCAGGATCCTTCTATCAATTAAATCCTTGTTGATGATTTTAAGGCTGTTATCCATTACTAGATTGATATAAGCAGCGAAGCCCTCAGGGTATACCTTCACTTCATCAAATTTAATATTAACTTTCAAACCCTGGTATTTAGGCGTTACGAGGAACTCAACCTGATGGACGGACCCAACTAGTTTAGAACGGTAGCCTGCATCTTTCCCTTCCTTTACTTCACGAAGTGGCAGTCCAGTCCCTAGTGTATAGTTTGCATCGATGACATTCTTGCTTTTTGAAAAAAGCTTCGCATTATCTTCATTGACTGCATCCAATGCAAGAGTAGCAAACAACATAACTAAAGTCTGGTCTTCCTCGGACTTGCTGCTTCCCGGATCTAGTTCTGTCGCATTATCACTTTTAGTCGCCAGATTGCCAACACGATAAATAGCGTTATTTTCCTTCAGGGCAGGGGAGTGGACACGAATATGGATTCCATCAAGAGGATCTTTCGTATCAAGCTCTTCGATACCGATGACAGGACGGTCTTCTGTGTCCCTTGCTACGATATTAGGAATATTTAACTCATTATCAAATTCTCCAAAAATAGCTTTAATAGAATCGTTACCAACATCAACAGCCGCAATTCTAGATTTCGTCATTTCTATCATTCCTTTTCATTAATCTAAGTTTATGTATACTCACTTACTATTTTAAAGGTAAAGGTAAATAATAGATACTGCAAGCAGAACAAGTAAAAAGAAATATAAATGTAAACATGTAAACATGCTGTAAACCTTAAGGCTCATTGTATACACAATTGTACACATTGATTACAAAGTTGTTTACATGTTGATTTATAGGTATGTATACAACTTTGTATACACGTAAACGTTATTGTACACATCTTGTTTACAGTTTGTATACATGTTTACTTTTATGTATACAAATGATTAACGGCTACTTTTTTTCTATTAATTTCCACAAAACCCTTTCCGACTCCCCTCCCCTACCCTCTCTTTTTATTGGGAGTTTTTAAGCTAATACCGTAAAGGTTTAAGGGTATCCATAAAAAAGTAGATAGAATTCAATCTGATGTTCCGGCGGAAAATCATTATTAATATCGAACAAATTATAAAAAACGATACTGAAATTTGCGGTCGCAGTTCAGGACTAGGGTAGAAAAAGCAAAAGTAATCTCAAATTAGCTAAAAGAAATCCAGTAGCGTTTCAGTCAGTGGAGTTATATAAGAATAGGCAGACCCCCCTCCCCTATCGATATAAGGTAGGAAAATCATTGTATGATGCCGTCGAAGGATGACGAGAGAGGAAGAAGATTGCAAATTTAAAAGAATAGCCAGGTCAATGCCTGGCTTAAAGGGGGGTTATATTTTCTTAACATATTCAGATTTAAGCTTCATCGCTCCAAATCCTTCTAGTTTACACTCAATATCATGGTCACCATCTATTAGACGGATATTTTTAGCCTTAGTGCCGATTTTTATTACCGATGATGTACCTTTTACTTTAAGGTCCTTGATGACAGACACGCTGTCTCCAGTGCTGAGAATATTCCCGTTCGAATCTTTAACTATCTTACTATCTTCCCCATTAGCCATTGCAGCCGCAGGATCCCATTCATGGGAGCATTCTGGACAAACGAGCAGTGGCCCATCCTCATACGTATATACTGAACTGCATTTTGGGCAATTTGGCAAATTAGACATATTGTAAGCCCTCCGTACTCCTTTGTAATAAGCTTTATTATAGACAAGTTTTAGTAACATTCCTATGGTATTAATAGAATGGGAAAGCAAGATATCAAAAGTGTTTATAGCAGTCTGTTCATTTCAATATGGTTAAAGCATATAAACACAGTTAAGGAGATTATGAAAGGCGTAAAAGCCCCGATGATCAGTCATCCATCAGGGCTCTTTCATTAATTTTCTACAATTTCCTTACGGTTTTTCTTAAACAATTTTGATAGAACCTCGTAAACAATCGGTACGATAATCAGGGTTAATAAGGTCGAGCTGGTCAAACCGCCGATTACGGTAATCGCCAGACCTTTGGAAATCAGTCCGCCTCCGCCTGATCCTATCGCTAATGGTATTAAGGCGCCTATTGTGGCAATTGCGGTCATCAGGATTGGGCGTAAACGTGTAGCGCCTGCCTCAAGTACTGCTTCACGCATTGTCAGCCCTTCACGTTCCATATGAATGATTCGGTCTACCAGCACGATGGCGTTCGTTACGACGATACCAATCAGCATCAACAGACCCATCATGACAGAGACAGAGATGGTTTCATCTGCAATAAGCAGCCCGACAAATGAACCAATGACTGCGAATGGAAGCGAGAATAGGATTGCAAATGGTGCGACACCTTCCCGGAAGGTAACCACCAGGATAAAATAGACGATCGCAATCGCAGCAAGCATTGCAGCGCCAAGCTGTGAGAATGTTTCGGTCATATCTGCCTGAACACCTGCTACGCCAACTTCCACGCCTTTAGGCAGATCTAATTTATCGATTGCTTTTTCAGCTTCAGCAGCCGCCTTTGAAACATCCTTGCTTACGACAGTGCCTGATACAGAAGCATAGTACTGGCCTTTGCTGCGCGCCAGAGTGTTCATCGTTGTGCCTTCTTCAACCGTCACCAACTCAGACAGAGGCAAGGTCGTTCCAAGTGCTGTTTGCACTTCAGTGGCAAGGATGTCATCGATTGATTCCGGCTGTTCAGCTTGCTCTTGCTGGACGATCACATCAAGTGATTCTCCATCTTTTTCAACCGTCGTCAGAATTTCTTCCGATTTATTCGGATTGAGCATCATGACGATTTGTCCTGCTGTCAGACCATATTGCAGCAATTCATCCTGCTCAACCTTGAAGATGTACTCAACATAGGCGTCTTCTGCACTGGAGGTTACGTCCTTCAGGCCTCCAACAGTTTTCATTTCGTCTTCAACCATCTTGACAGTGCTGGTTAATTTGTCTAAATCCTCACTGTACAAGGTATAGCTGATTTCATTCTCAGGCATCGACATCCCGCCGAAGTTCTGGCTCTTCCATTCACCGCTGTGGCCAATGTTGAAGACATATTCCTCAAGTTCTTCTCTTACTTCTGAAAAGTTCTCCATTTCCGGGTCAAAGATCAGGTACATTAATGCTCCGCCTGCTCCTCCGCCCATCATGGCCGCCATCTGATCTGCCTCTTCATTGATCGATACCTGTACGATATCGATGTCTTTGCGTTTCAGCATTTCTTCTTCTACTTCTGCTACATTTTCAATGGTTTCTTCCTTAAGCTCACCGGCTTTAGGTGTGTAAGTCAGATACATGACTTTATCTTCTTCACTGCCCATGAAGCTGAAACCGATGATTGGTGTCAATGCAAGGCTTCCAGCAAGCAAGACAACAGCAATGAGGGAAGTTATGATTTTATGATTAAGCGACTTATTCAAGATACCCTTATACCAATGAGCCAGTTTTCCAACTTCCTTATGGCTGCTTTCCGTTTTCTCACTATATAACTTCTTCTTGAATAAAAAGTGAGATAACGCTGGTACGATGGTAATCGCCACTATCAGTGAAGCACCCAGTGCAAATGTCATTGTCAAGGCAAATGGCGCGAATAATTCCCCTACCATGCCGCCAACAAAAATCAATGGTGCAAATACAGCAACCGTAACGAGCGTCGACGACAAAATTGGCTTGAACATTTCAATTGTCGCTTCACGCACAAGTGCCCGGCCTGTCAATCTCTCTTCTTTCAGATGCAGGCGGCGATAAATATTTTCTACGACGACAATCGAGTCATCGATCACACGGCCAATCGCTACAGTAATCGCGCCAAGTGTCATGATATTAAGGGTGATGTCCATCCAGTTCAATAGCAGCAGGGCCATAAAAATCGAAACTGGGATCGAGACAATTGATATAATCGTAGATTTGAAGTCACGCAGGAATAGGAGGATAACCAGAATCGCGATTAATCCGCCAAATAAAGCTTTTTCAATCATGGTAAAAACAGATTCTTCAATTGGCTCTCCCTGGTCAAGCGATACTTCAATGACCAAGCCATCGATTTTGGATTCTTCTTCTTTTACTAAATCTTTCACTGCATTCACTACATCAACCGTGTTCGCCTGCTGCTCCTTGACAATCTGAAGGGCAATTGCATCTTCACCATTGGTGCGTGAAATGGATTGTACTTTACCAACAAGCTCAACTTCAGCAAGCTCGCTCAGTTTAACAAAAGGTGATGGATTGGCTGCTGACGGCGTGACCGGAATCAGCATATTTTTCAATTCTTCTGTCGTCGTAAATTTGCCATCGACGGCAACAGCCTGCTCGCCTTCTTTGAACTCAAAAAGGCCCAATGAAACGCCCAGATTGCTGGCTTGGATCATTTCCTTCACATTCGTTTCCGTTAATCCAAATTGCGCAAGCTTTGCTTCATCGTAAGTTAAATTTACTTCTTCGATATGCTGACCAGTCATGGTGACAGAAGCAACACCATCGATTTTATCGATTTTTGGAAGAAGGATTTCCTCAACGGTTGATGTAAGCTCCACAATATCCTCCGTTGAACTGCTGACACTCAATGCCGCAACTGGCATCATATTCATGCTGATCGCTGTGATGGTCGGCTCCTGAGCTCCTTCAGGCAGTGTCACCATATCCAATGCCGATTGCAAGGCACGCTTGGCCTCATCCATATCAATGCCATACTCATACTCTACCTGGATACTCGACATATTGGAGTAGGAATTCGAATAGACATATTTAACGTCTTCCAGTCCCTCTACCGCTTTCTCAATCGGGATTGACACATCTTCCATTACTTTTTCAGGAGTCGCCCCAGGATATACATCCATCACCATCAGGTATGGGATTGATATATTTGGGATAGTCTCCATGTTCATCCTTGTGCCGGAATAAATCCCTGACACGGTTATGATAATCGTAAGCAGCCATACGGCCAATTTATTTCCGAGTACAAAATTCACTAAATTTTTCACTACTGCACCTACCTCAAAATGACTTTATTGACCATAATAATGTTACTGACTGACCGGTCATTTGTCAATCCCGGAAGTACAGAAACCATAATAAAGAGCATGAAAAAATCCGCCTCGTAAAGAAGCGGATTTTTTTTCATTTACTAGGAAGAGTACAAACTTTTATATTAAGATTAGTGTCTAGCTCCAGCGCCTAACCCCTCGAGTCGCTTGTCTAGTGTCGCCTCCTAGAAACTCTGAAACTTCAACTCCGCCGGCAGAAGCAAAAAGCGCTTCTTTGTCGGAGTCTCCAGTTTCTGCGTTTCTGGGCAGTCGGCTATACTTTTCGGTTTCGGTCCGCCAAATGAAGTCAAAGATCGACTTCATCAGTCGGCCCTCCAGCGCTTGTCGGGGCTGACCAAGGCGCTTACGCTTTTCTATTCATCATCTATCTCGCCGTCACCGATTTCATCTTCTTCCTCGACATCTTCTATCTGTTCCCCTTCCTCAGGCGGTGCGTCATTGCCACAGCCAGTTACAGTGAACATGGAAATGGCCAATAATAACATAAACAATAGCTTTTTCATTTTCATTCCTCCTTTGAAAAAAGTATTTCCAAGGCTTAATTTTTCTATGTAATTCGCTACGCAAGAATTTACTCTAATCAAAAATTGAATTGCCCAGACTTGATGTCTGGTTTTAGATGAATATTGAAATTAATCTCAAAATTAATTTATTTCGTGTAATAAATATCAGTAAAAGATTAACAATAATACCAAAGGAGTGACTGGTCCCATGAGTGGAACAAATGTAGAGCTTACCTCAACTGAAATATCGAATATATGGTCTTCCTATTTGAAAAGCAGTATGGAGTTGAGGTTTTTTCAATATTTTAATGCAACTGCAGAGGATCATGAGGTAAAAAATATAGTAGAAAAAATGATGGAGTTTTCACAAAAAAGTCTTGAAGACCTTGAGGTAATTTTCAAAAAAGAAAACCTGACGACTCCATTGGGCTTTACCGAAAAGGATGTAAGGCTGGACGCGGATAAAGTATTTTCAGATACTTTTATTTTATATATTTGCCATGACTTAACGATGTTGTCACTAAGTACATATCCAAGCGCATTCCCTGACTGCACCAGGAAGGATGTCAGGAATTTTATTCAGGGTGCGATAGAATTCACTATTCAAATCCAAAATGAAATCACAGACTTAATGCTATCCCAGGGAATCTACCTGAAATCTCCTCAGGTGGCGATGGACCATACAGTCGATCTGGTAGATGAGATGAAATACCTCAACGGCCTATTCGGCGGCTCCCGGCCGGTGAATGCAGCAGAAATCGCGAACCTGTCAAGAGTCATCCACCGGGCCCGTTTTTCTAAGATGATCCTTGTTACATTTAGCAAACTGGCGTCCCACAAGGATGTAAAACAGCATTTCAGCAAAGGAAGAGATGCGCTTGAAAAAGTCCTGGAAACGCTGGGAGATGTCTTTGAAAAGGAAAACATCCCCTATTCAGCTTCTGGGGATTATAATATGTTCGATGTGAGAAATTCGCCTTTTTCTGATAAACTGATGCTGTTTTTCGTGAATACTTGCCTGGGAATGTTCTGCTTCATCATGATCAACCAGGCGCTGACCTCCAGTTTAAGGACAGATATCGTCACCAAATTCACGATGATATCCACCCAAATGAAGAAGTTTTACGGAAAAGGCCTGCTCCTGACCATCACAGAAAAATGGCTCGAACAGCCGCCACAGGCTTTGGATCGGAAGGTATAAAAAAAGGATTCCGACTGGAATTAAACCAGAGGAATCCTTTTTGGTTTCTTATTCTTTTGTTACTAGGTAGGCTTTATACTCAGTAACGCCTGCTTTTTCTACGTATACACCAAGTACCCAGTCTCCGTTAGGGAGGTCGATTCCACCCTGGACAGTACCATCCCATAAGAATTCATGGTATGGGGTCGGAGCATTGGTGAATGTTCCTAATGTATCAACATAGCCGCCAATCTTTCCATCAGGAGTTAATACAAATAGATTATATTCCAACACTTCCGCTCCACCTGGCAAATAAGCACCTACATAATATCCACCTTCTGCCTTATCCATAAATGCCCCCGTTACACGAGGATAATCCGGCTCGCCGACGAATAGGATCGTCGGTACGTCAATCGTTACTTCACCATCGTAAATTTCGATTGTTCCTTCGTAGTAGCCTGGTTCCAATTTGGAAGTATCCACCTGAACATTGAAGTTCACCTGTTGGGATTTGCCTGCGTTCACTTTCAAGTTCTTGCTTGTCATCACCTTGATGCCGTCAGGGTTTCCAGCAAACTGTACATCAAAGCTATATGTCTTACTTTCACTTGAAAGGTTCTTGATTTCAAAACTGTTCTTTTCGACCTGCTTGCCGCTATCCTTCACGAACTTGCCAAATGAATGGCTGCCTGGAGCGACAAGAGTTTCTGTATTCAAAGCATCTACAATACGGATGCTTCCTGCACCCTGAGAGTTATGAGCATAAGCTTCACCAGTAGCTGGATCAATTACATCTACTGCAGTATTCATCAATGCAGCTTTCACATCATCTGTACCCCATTGAGGATTCTTCTGCAACAGCAATGCAGCTGCACCCGCTACGTGTGGTGAAGACATACTAGTACCTTGTAATGCAGCATAACCGTTACCAGGGAAAGTACTTACGATGTTCACGCCAGGAGCTGATACATCCGGCTTGATCATCCAAGAAAGTGTTACTGGACCTCGGGAAGAGAAGTCAGCCATTGTTTCGTCTACCCAATTAGAGAATTCGATATTGAATGACACTTTGTTATTGCCCTCTTCTAACTCAGCTAGTAATTTTTGACCGTCTGAAAGCTCTGTTTTAATAGTTGGTATTGCCATTCCAGGAACGTCCGCATGTTCACCAGCAACATTGTTGAAAATAATTGCTCCAACAGCGCCCGCATTCTTCGCATTTTCTGCCTTATCAACGAATGCAAATCCGCCGCGGCTAATCAATGCAATTTTCCCTTCAAGGTCTTTCCCTTCGAAGTCACTTTCAGCACCTAGACCCACATATACAAACTCATATTCCTCTCCATTTAACGCCAACAATTCAGCGTCAGAAGGGAATCCCATGACTTTTGCTGTTGGATATTCTACACCCTCAGAAGTGGATAGAGCGGCAGTATATTCATTATAAGGCAATTGTGTAGCCCCAACAGAAATCGCATCACGGGAAGTACCAGGCGATCCAACTGTCCAGTTGTTCGGACCTGCATTTCCGTTTGAAGTGACAGCTACTACGCCTTCAGCCATTGCCCAATCAAGCGCAATTGAAGTTGCCCAGTCAGGGTTGTTCAATGAGTTTCCTAAAGACAGGTTCATGACATCAGCGCCATCTTGAACTGCTAATTCGATACCTGCTACTACATCTTCAGTCGAACCGCCATCTGGACCAAGTACACGGTAACCTAACAAATTAGCATCTGGAGCGACCCCTTTGATTGCTCCATTCGCAGCAACCGTACCAGATACGTGCGTACCGTGATATTGGGTAGCACCTTCCTGCGGATCATTATCATCATCTACAAAGTCATACCCTTTGTAATCCCCAAAAGCGTGAGCAAGATCAGGGTGCGTATAATCAACCCCCGTATCGATTACCGCTACTGTTACACCTTCACCTGTAAACCCTGCATCCCATGCATCATTCGAACCGATGAATGGAGCACTGTTCATCATATTCGGGCTGAATTCCTCAGCAGAAATTTCTTCAGCCGAAATGACATCCGCTGTGTAGTGAACATTCGGATATACCGCCTTTACGCCAGGCAGAGCTAATAGTTTAATAATTTCATTTGCTGGAAGTTTCGCAGAGAATCCAGAGAATACATAATCATACTCCCTTTTCACCTCTGCATCTTTAACGGAGTTCTTTAATGCACCAATTACTTTTCCTCGTTCAGACTTCAGGCTGGCCTTAGTCTGCTTCTTTCCTTTATGCTTCGCTTCTACAATGGACTCTGCTTTTAGCTCGACAATGACCGAAGTCGGCCTGCTAGAAGAGAGTTCAATATCCCCGAAAATTTCTGCTAAAGGCAGCTCAGTCAGTTTCGTTTGTGAGGTTGTCCCTCCATTTGCTGCTGCCCCAAAGCCAAATGTTGAAAAAATCATGACGAATGCTACTACTGTAAGTAATACTCTTGGAAAATACCTCTTCATTCCTTCGCCTCATCCTCTCTCGTAAAATAATCAAAACCCTCACTCTTCTGGACTGAATTGACACCTCCTTAGGTAAAAAGAGTGAGTATGTATCTAGAAAATCCCTTACCTATTACTAATTAACTAATCTTTCAAGATACCCTCTAATAAATTAAACAAAAATTCTGACTATTATCACCAAAAAAATTAACATGAAAACCTATCGTAAACGATTTAGTAACAAACTCTGCTAAAAGGCACATCTATTCGCCGGCATACGCCTTCCCGCTTTGACAAAATTCATTTTCCTAAAGAGATCTTACTTGGTCACATCTTCCCAAGTTCACTATTGTCTGTTTCTGTTAACAAGTGTAGTTTATTATTAAGTAGAGTTTTTTGGACATTAACAAAAGTATTATGTTGAAAACAATTTTTATAAAAAAAGAGGCGATACAAGAAAGTGAATATTTGGCATTCATACAAAAACTCATCTTTTATTTTAAAAATGACAGTCGGCTTTGTACTTGGTATAGTAGCTGGTGTTTTATTTGGGGCTGAGGCTGAGGTTTTCAAACCTTTTGGAACGCTGCTTATAAAGTTGCTTAACCTCATTGCTACGCCTGTAGTATTCCTGACGGTTGTGCTGGCAGTCAATCAAATGAATCCTGCGCAATTAGGCAGGACCGGAGGGAAGCTGGTGCTTTATTATGGGGCAACGACAGCAGCGGCCGTCTTGATCGGCCTCGGACTTGCGCTTTGGATCAATCCGGGGAATTCCCTTTCACTGCCTGATGCATCAGTTGAGAAGCCTGCGACACCTTCCATATCAGACGTGATCTTCAATATTGTCCCAGATAACTTCTTTTCGGCTTTTACGTCCGGAAATCTAATGGCCATCCTGTTCCTGGCCATCATTATTGGCTTTACGATTTCGGGAATGAGATTTGCTGATGAGGAGAAAATCCAAAACTATGGAGTCCAGCTGCAAACATTTTTTGAAGCGGCGAATGAATTGTTCTTCAGGATTTTAAAGGGCATCCTCCTGTATGCACCAATCGGTATTTTTGCGATAAGTGCTTCGACATTCGGCACACAAGGTTGGGATACATTAACTTCGCTATTGGAGTTTACTGCGGTATTCTATATCGGAGTCATCATTCTGTGGGTCTTTGTTTACAGCGGGACCTTGAAACTATTCAAGATTCCGGTCAGAAGCTTTTTTGCTAACACAAAGGATGCTTATACAACAGCTTTCTTCACATCCAGCAGCATTGCCTCTTTGCCAGTGGCGATTGAAAGCGCAAGGAAGGCGGGCATCAGCGAAAAAATGGTGAATTTCAGTTTACCTTTGGGAGCTGTATTCAATTCTGATGGAGGTGCGCTTCGGATGGGCGCCTCAATTGTCTTTGCTGCCAATGTAACAGGTATCAGCTTCTCGCTGACTGATTTCATTACCATCGTCCTGATTGGGACGCTCCTTTCCATTGGTACAGCAGGCATCCCTGCCGCAGGGCTGGTGACTTTGTCAGTCGTGCTGACGATGTTTGATTTGCCGCTGGAAGTCGTTGCACTGATTGCCGGCGTCGATGCCATCATCGGGATGGCCGGAACAGCATCGAATGTTGTAGGAGACGTCGTTGGTGCAGCAGTTGTCGATCAATCCGAAAAGAAGGCTGAAATGGCTGGATAGTAACTGATTAAAACCGCATCTTATGGGATGCGGTTTTTTCTCATTCCAAATACTTATTCTTTGTTATTATTCAAATTGCCAATTAGAGAATCGATTTTAGCAGCTGAAGCTTCGGAAACTGTTTTTTCAATATGAAGCATCGCGGAGAGTACGTATATGAAGGCCTCGTACATCGGGGATGTTTGTAATTGGTGAGCGAAGAGTGGATGAAAATGTACGCCCATATCTTTTCTGGCTTCATAATCAAAATGATAGAAATCGGTAACCGGGAAATAAAGTCCGTCTCCCATTGGCATTAAGGTTCCGACCACAACTTCTCCAACTTTTACAGGAACTGCAAGAGAATCCACCACGATTACATCTATCAGCTTCTCTTCCAGCATGTCCATGACAATCAGGACATCATCGTTATACTTATACACAATAGCGTAAAACTTTGTAACCGCTTGATCGAATGTTTTCATCCACGATTCCAAAATAGGCTGGCTCTTAAAAATTTGTTTATGCGTGTTGATATATTCATCGATACATGTGCTGCTGAAAGATAATTTTGATTCGCAGGATAGCCGCCACCAAAATAGATTTTGCAGCAAAGCAGCTTCCTTTTCCTCCATTACATCCATATTCTCCATCAGTTTCTTGAGAAACGATAAATATACAGGGTAGCATTCTTTTAATGCAAACACCGTGAAGTCGTTCCACACTTCGTTAACCATTTCTTCCTGTAACTCTCTGGATAACGGATGGTCAGCCCGAAATTTTTTTCGTCCTGGTTCCTGTCTGTAAAAATTCGACAACATTGCTTTTCATAATTTCACCACCTTTAGATTTTTTCGGCTGTTTTCGCATTGATTGTTGCTTTTCGTTCATGATCCTAAACTGAGATCGTAGGTGTAAAAGCAAACAAAGTTTACGAAAAGAGCTTTATTCTTTTACTAATTTGCTAAAACAGCTAAAAACCCTCTTGTCTATTTGGTGAACAAAAAAACCAAATGTACAAATGACATTTGGTTCTCCATTATAATTCCAATATTAAATCTCCCTTCCCGCGTGAAACGCAGCTTAGCATCATGTGATTGGAGCTCTGCTGCTCTTCTGTCAGGAAGGAATCGTAGTGGCTGATCTCCCCTTCTGCTACCTTCACCTCACATGTACCGCAGCCGCCGACCCTGCAGGAATACGGGACATCAATGCCATTCTCACGAAGGACATCGAGCAGCGATTGGTCTGCAGGCACATCCAGATGCTTGCCGCTCTGGGTCAATGTAACTGCAAACGGGACTGAATCCTTCATTACAGGTGGCGAGAAGCGTTCATAATGAATATTAAACGCAGGATAGCCATAGCTTTTGGCTGCACCAGTGAATTCATCGATCATTTTTTCCGGCCCGCAAAAATAAACATGTGTGCCGATTCGATGATCAGTTAGAAGATTCGGAGATAAGCGTCCTGGATTCTCACCTTTTGAAAAATAAAAATGACATTGTCCAGGGTAAACCTGGTTCAAATAATCGAAAAACGCGCACTCTTCTTTTGATTTAGCTGCATAATGCAGCTCAAAGGATTGGTTTTGTTCAGTAAGATCAGCCATCATCGATAAAAAGGGCGTGATTCCAATACCTGCTGCATAAAAAACATGATGCTTGGCCTGAAAACTCAAAGGAAAGTGATTTTTCGGGTAGCTGACCTTTAACACATCCCCTTCAGAAACATGGTGATGCCAGTATTCAGAGCCGCCAGTTGAAGGTTCTGCTAGCCTTACTGCGATTTCAATCAAACCGGGTTCAGACAGGTTAAAAACTGAATATGATCTCTCCAATGTCGCTGATTTCTTCGGCAAATAAGTGGTGATATGCGATCCCCCGCTGAAGGGTGGCAGCTTTGATCCATTAAGCGTCCGCAGAGTGAACCTTTTAATTGTCGCTGTTTCTTGTTTAATTGATTTTATCCGTACGTCCAAAGTGGAATTCCGTTGCAACCTAGGCTCCACCTCCTATTCTATTTGATACTTACATAGCCGAGATAGGCATCCAAACGGCGTGAATAATGGTCCGACACTTCGAGTTCCTGGCCGCAGTGTATGCAAGTGACATGCGTTTCATCCTCCACTTCACTTTCAGAGTGGCAAGTGCAGCAGACCAGTCTCTTTTTAGCAGATCCAATAGTGAGCAGCTGCCAGTCGTGTTCGGAAAAACCTGCCTTTATGGCTTCCCCTTGCATCCTTTTTACAAAATCAGCCTTGCCTGAAATGTAGAGATACGCGCCCATTTTCTGCTGGCTGAACCATTCGTCCACAAATCCTTCTTCGCTTTCTTCCGAAAAAATTTGAAAATCAAATGGCACATTCTCATCCATTGCCTGGCGAACGAGAATATATAAAGACCTTGCCCCTTCCGAATCTGCACAGAATAAAAACTTTCTCTTACCTTCCATCAATGAAGAATGATCTTGAATCATCTCTTTTTTAATTCCCCTTCCAGATACTCCAGGACAACATCACGGTAGAGAGATATGCCCTTATAGTCAGCGATGAATTCCGGAAGTTCTTTGAGGATCGCCGAAAACTGCTTTAGCCATGCTGTATGCTGAATGAAATCCTCCAGCGCAAGCATATGGGTATGAATCGTAAATAAAATTCCATTGCTTTTTGGCAGACGGAATAATTTTTGGACTTCCACTCGAAGATGTACCAGCTCGCCTACATTTTCTTTGGTCACTTTTTTACGAGCCTGTCCCCACTCGGCAAAGGTTTCGAGGGATGTATCCAAGCGGTTTCCTGCCATCAGTGACCAGTTTTTCCTCCACCATGGACTTCCTGGCTCGATTCTCATTAAAAACTGGAGGATCCGTTCATCAAGGGACTCCGATTTGAAGCCTGGAATCGGTGTATGTATTTCTTTGAAGGACATGCCAGCATCAAAATACAATGACCAATTGGCCGGGAAGCAAAGCTGGCCAGCATCCAGAAATAAATCTCCGTCCCGCTGCATCATCAGGATCAAGTCTTCCTGGACATGCCGCCCCACAAAATCCAGGGGCTCCATGTTCAATGTAGACTGATCACCAAAAGTGAAAGATTGTTTTTCACCCGTTTGCTGGTTTGTGAATATCCAATGATCATCATTGGTAACAAGCTTGAATGTTTCAGGATAATATTTGGCCAGCTGGTGCAGGATTAAATCCAAAGCTTCCCACTGGGCACCCATTGTATGGGGTTCTGAGTAATAACAGCGCTCGGGATGCTTTTTCAGCAGCTCTCTTTTCAAATTCATTTCCTCTATATAAGATTCCGTCACTTCGATGGCAATTGGTGGATTTAATGGAATTGCATTGTTAGAATATCTATAGACATCATGTTCACCAAATGGATAAGGAAATACGCGGTTTTTCTCAGTGGAGACCATCCTATCCCCTCTTTTCTGAATTTTTCATCTATCTAATACTATACATAAGTTTGCTGATGAATTCATTACAAGGGCGAAAGTTGGACAAGCTTATAGATGGCAAGTTATAAACTGCGGTATAAATGTGTCTTTTTTCTGAAAAAATGATGAAGTATTAAAAGCCGGAGTTTATCACTTGACACTTAATAGGTTTTATATAATAATCGTTACTGTATTAGAATTATTCTAGTTTACCGAATAGTTAACTGAACTCAATCAGTGAAACTATTTCAAAAAATAATTCAACCATTCAAGGAGGAAATTAATCATGGCATTAATCGGCACTCAAGTTTTACCATTCACAGCTAACGCATTCCACAACGGAGAGTTCATCACTGTTACTGAAGAAAACCTTAAAGGCAAGTGGAGCGTAGTTGTATTCTACCCTGCTGACTTCACATTCGTATGCCCAACTGAGCTTGAAGACATGCAAAACGAATATGCTACATTAAAAGAAATGGGAGCTGAAGTTTACTCTGTATCAACTGATACTCACTTCACTCACAAAGCATGGCATGACCACTCAGAAGCTATCGGCAAAATCGAGTACATCATGATCGGCGACCCTTCACAGAAGATCTCTCGCAACTTCGACGTATTGAACGAAGAAGATGGTCTTGCAGAACGCGGAACTTTCATCATCGATCCAGACGGCGTTATCCAAACTGTTGAAATCAATGCAGGCGGAATCGGCCGTGACGCTAGCCAGGTAGTAAGCAAGCTAAAAGCAGCACAATATGTACGCAACAACCCAGGTGAAGTTTGCCCTGCCAAGTGGAAAGAAGGCGGAGAAACTCTTAAGCCAAGCCTTGATCTTGTAGGAAAGATTTAAGGGGTACACTCCCATGTTATTAGACGCAGAAATTAAAGCACAATTAGCCCAATATCTTCAAATGATGGAGGGCGATGTGCTGCTTAAAGTTAGCGCAGGATCGGATGATGTATCACGAGACATGCTGGCTTTAGTAGACGAATTGGCAACAATGTCATCCCATATTAAAGTGGAGCATGCAGAATTAGAAAGAACACCTAGCTTCAGTGTCAACCGCCCTGGTGAAGACACTGGCGTGACTTTCGCGGGCATTCCTTTAGGACATGAATTCACTTCATTAGTCCTGGCTCTATTGCAGGTTAGCGGAAGAGCTCCTAAGGTAGACCAGAAAGTCATCGATCAGGTAAAAGCGATTAAAGAAGAATATCGTTTTGAGACTTATGTCAGCCTCAGCTGCCATAACTGCCCTGATGTGGTGCAGGCCTTGAACCTGATGAGCATTTTAAACCCTGGCATTTCCCATGTCATGATTGATGGCGCAGCTTTTAAAGATGAAGTTGAAAGCAAGCAGGTCATGGCCGTGCCAACAGTCTTCCTGAATGGTGAAACATTCGGAAGCGGACGTATGTCCCTAGAAGAAATCCTTGCAAAAATGGGTTCAGGCCCTGATGCATCTGAATTGAACGATAAAGAACCTTACGATGTCCTTGTTGTCGGTGGCGGACCAGCTGGTTCGAGTGCGGCAATCTATGCGGCTCGTAAAGGAATCCGTACAGGAATCGTGGCAGAGCGCTTCGGCGGACAAGTTATGGATACTTTGGGCATCGAGAACTTCATCAGTGTGAAGCATACTGAAGGTCCAAAGCTTGTCGCTAGCCTTGAAGAGCATGTGAAAGAGTATGGCGTTGACATCATGAACTTGCAGCGTGCAAAACGCCTGTCGAAAAAAGATCTAATTGAGCTTGAACTTGATAATGGTGCAGTCCTTAAGAGTAAAACTGTCATCATCTCTACTGGTGCCCGCTGGCGCAATGTCAATGTACCAGGAGAAGCTGAGTTCAAGAACAAAGGTGTTGCTTACTGCCCTCACTGTGACGGTCCATTGTTCGAAGGGAAAGATGTTGCGGTAATCGGCGGAGGAAACTCCGGTATTGAAGCAGCAATCGACCTTGCGGGTATTGTAAAACACGTTACAGTCATCGAGTTCAACCCTGAACTTAAAGCTGACCAAGTTTTACAAGACCGACTGCACAGCCTTCAGAACGTTACAGTTGTGACGAACGCACAGACAAGTGAAATTACCGGAACAGACAAAGTTAACGGTATTACGTACATCGACCGTGCTACAGGTGAAGAACACCATGTTGAATTGCAAGGTGTATTCGTCCAGATCGGCCTTGTACCGAACACAGAATGGCTTGGTGACACGCTTGAGCGCACTCGCTTTGGTGAGATTGTCGTAGACAAGCATGGTGCCACAGACCTTCCTGGCGTCTTCGCTGCAGGCGACTGCACGGACAGTGCCTACAAACAGATCATCATTTCAATGGGATCAGGTGCAACCGCAGCATTAGGTGCGTTTGATTACTTGATTCGTAACTAATATAAGACCGCTTTGCTGCTAGATGTTTTTGACATCCTTAAATTTCCGAAAGTTGACGGTATTGCCTGTCCAGAATTAGTCGATTATAATGTCCGTATATAATTCGAAACATTTCGACATTTATTCTGGAGAAAGGAAAAGACGTCCCCCATAATGTATAACTGCGCCAACAGTTATACAGGAGACGTCCCACAAAAAAGTATATGGTTATTGTATCAGATTATCAGCTGATTGAAAACACTCTTACTGGAGTTTTTAGTTAGGGGTGCGGGGAGGATCCCTTCCCCTTGCTGTGGTAAAGACATGTTGGTTAGAGGTACAAAGAATCGAAAAGCCAAGGATCATACAGGTCAGAGTAAAACATATAACATCCGAAGAATGCAGTGCACCAATTGTCAGACCATCCATCATGAACTTCCAGATTTATTGATTCCTTATAAACGCTATGAGGCTGAATGTATCGAAGACGTTCTTACGAACCCATCCACCCACATTGTTGCTGCCGAAGATTCCACTCTTTCAAGATGGCACGGTTGGTTTCATCAATTAATGGATTATTGGATCGGCTGTTTGAACTCCATCATGATCAGGACCAACCAGGGAAAGATCCCCCAGGATGTTACGTCCAAATGTTCAGGGACCGCACTTCAAAGGATAGGACGCTTGGTAGGAGATGCCAATGGATGGCTGACAAGAATTGTCCGGCCCATCGCAAATATAAATTTATGGTTACACACCCGTTCCGCATTCATTGTCCAATAGAACCTGATTTACACTCGTGATAGACACAGAGAGGAGAATGTATCATGAGTGATCATAAGAAATCAGAAGAATTGGCAGTGCAGCGTTTTCAGCTGATATCCCCTTTATTGGCAGAGGGGCTTGACGCTGGGAAAGTAAAGGAGTTAAGAGACCAGATAGCGAAGGCTAGCGGTCTTTCTGAAAGAACCATCAGGCGATATTTGGCTCAATTTCAGGTAGATGGGTTTGGAGGACTAAAGCCGCAAGGAAGAAAAGGTGCTCAAAAGTCTGAGGCTATCCCTCCTCATTTATTGGAACAGGCAATCCTTCTGCGTAAGGAAGTGCCGAGCCGGAGCGTGGCTCAAATCATACAGATACTCGAGTGGGAAGGGTTGGCTGAACCAGGGCAGATCAAAAGGTCAACGCTCCAGGAAAAGCTCACTGAAAAAGGTTACAGCACACGGCATATGCGACTCTACTCCCAGACAGGAGTAGCTGCCAGGAGATTTCAGAAGCGACATCGCAACCAACTCTGGCAATCAGATATCAAGTATGGCCCTTACCTGCCAATTGGTCCGAATGGAATGAAGAAACAAGTATATCTTGTCGCCTTTATCGACGACGCCACCAGATTTGTGCTTCACGCAGCTTTCTACCCTACTTTGGATTCAAGGATCATTGAAGATGCCTTTCGGCAGGCCATACAAAAGTATGGTGTTCCAGAAGCTGTTTATTTTGATAATGGAAAGCAATATCGAACCAAATGGATGTCGCGTACCTGCTCAAAAATAGGCACCCGCCTTACATACACAAGGCCATACTCAGCTGAATCAAAAGGGAAAATTGAACGCTTTAACAGAGTAATAGATTCATTCATAAGTGAGGCTGTCATCGAAAAACCCAATACACTTGATCGTCTGAATGAGCTTTTCCAAGTGTGGCTGACAGAGTGTTATCAGAATAAGCCTCATTCTGCACTTGGGGAGAAAATCAGCCCGGAAACGGCATTTCGTTCAGATAAGAAAGCGATTCGGTTCATCGATCCGGATACGTTGAGTAATGCATTTCTCCATTGTGAAACGAGGAAAGTTGATAAATCAGGATGCATCAGTTTCATGGATCAAAAATATGAGGTGGGCCTGACATTCATTGGACGACAGGTTGAAGTTGTTTATGACCCTGCGAATATCGAGGAGCTAACCATTGAGTTCGAGGGTCATATTCCATGGAAAGCCAAGAAGCTGGTCATTGGGGAAAGAGCTGGGAAGCGTCCTGCATTACCTGAGCACCTGCAGGTGCAGGATGTAGAATCTTCAAGACTATTAAAGGCAGCTGAACGAAAGAACCAGGAACGTCAAACTGAACAGAAACCTGCCGTGACCTTCCGTGCCGTTTGGAAGGAGGATGATTCTCGTGTTTGAAGCCTTCTATGAAATGGATTACACACCTTTCGCCAGAGATCTTCCGACTGATCAATTGTATGATTCCTCGATGATGCAAGAAATCCTTGGAAGGCTGAAGTACACAGCTGAAAGACAGCTTTTCGCCGTTCTGAGTGGGGATAGTGGTACTGGAAAGACTACGACCATCCGTAAGTTTGTGGACAAATTGGATAAAAGGAAATTCCATATCCTTTACCTGTCTGACTCTAAGTTAACACCTCGGCATTTTTACAAAGGTCTTCTGGAACAGTTAGGCTCCGAAGCGAAGTTTTACCGGGGAGATGCAAAACGGCAGCTTCATCGTGAGATTGAATTAATGAAAGGCATACGAGGGCTACAACCTGTGGTGGTAGTGGATGAAGCCCATCTTCTGGACCGTGAAATGCTTGAAGAGGTTCGTTTCCTACTGAACTTCAAAATGGATTCGCAAAGCCCGATGGCGCTTATCCTTGTCGGTCAAAGTGAATTATGGGATCGACTTCGGCTCCAATCATACGCAGCCATACGCCAAAGAATCGATATCCAATTTCAGCTAGGACATCTCGATCGTGCCCAAGTTGAAGAATATGTTTCTAGGCACCTTCGTTATGCCGGAGTTGACCAACCAATATTCTCTGACGGGGCTCTCGATGAAATCCATCGGTTTTCTGGTGGTGCCGCAAGGCTCATAGATAAACTCTGCACGCATAGTCTACTCTATGGCTCACAAAATGGCCGAAGGATCATTGACGACCATATGATCAAGCAAGTCATCCAGGGTGAACTTTCATGAAAAGCCGTTGGAAAGAAATGAATTACAATGAAGAGTTGGATTGTTGGGTTGTATTTTGGGGGGACAATGCTGGTTATAAGATGCGATGTGGAGAATGGTTTGATCTTCATCTAGGTAATGGCAAGACTCTTTCCTGCCGTCTGGAACTGGGTAGGGATTGGTATATTTTCACTGGTCGTAACGACGTAAAGTTCTATCTTAAGAAAAACGAGACGTACCAAGTTGACTTGTAAAATCGTTGGGAAGCAGGAAAACTGCCTCCCTTTTCATTTTGGACAGGAAATCCGTCAGTTTTCGGACAATTAGTACCATCAATTTCCGGACATTGTAGAACGTCATTAACAGCTAGAATGGCAGTGGAGCGGTTTTTTTGTGTTGGTTCCCTAAAGTTAGGTTTTTTGAGGTCAACACCTCCACCGTTATGAATAGTTGGGGTTTTCTTGACAGTTTTGAGCTCTAACACCTGTAACCTGTCACGATAACGAGGTTTTCTTGACAGCTTTGAGCTCTAACACCTGAAACCTGTCACAATAACGGGGTTTTCTTGACAGCTTTGAGCTCTAGCACCTGTAATCTGTCACAATAACGAGGTTTTCTTGACAGCTTTTAACTCAAGCACCTGTAACCTGTCACAATAACGAACTTTTCTTGACAGCTTTGACCTCTACTCCTGGAAACCTGTCTGAATGATAGCTTTAACCCAACAAAAAAACCTTCAATCCAACTCGGATCAAAGGTTTTTAGTCATCTCTCAGTCTACTTCCATAGACAAATCAGCTATATACTCTTTCTTTATCACTTAGGCTCAGTATCTCTGCCGTGGATTCATGAATTTCATGGAACAACTCAGGATTGTCCACTAATGACACTCCATACGAAGGTACCATTTCTTTGATTTTATCTTTCCATTCGAACATTCTCTCTGGGAAGCATTTCTCCAGCACCTCAAGCATGACATTAACCGCAGTAGATGCTCCTGGGGATGCTCCTAGCAATGCGGCTACAGAGCCGTCAGAGGCGCTTACAACCTCTGTGCCGAACTGCAGGGTCCCTTTGCCTGTGTCGGTATCCTTGATGACTTGTACACGCTGTCCTGCGACGACGATACTCCAGTCCTCGCTCTTGGCATTGGGAATGAACTCACGGAGTTCTTCCATCCGTTTTTCATGAGAGAGCATTACCTGCTCAATGAGGTACTTAGTTAATGCCATTTCTTTCATGCCTGCAGCCAGCATAGTCACTACATTATTTGGTTTAACAGAACCAATCAAGTCCAGATTCGAACCTGTTTTCAGGAACTTCGGCGAGAAGCCGGCAAACGGTCCAAACAGCAAGCTCTTTTTGTTATCGATAAATCGTGTATCCAAGTGTGGCACAGACATCGGAGGAGCGCCTACCTTGGCTTTTCCGTATACCTTTGCATGGTGCTGCTCGACAACCTCAGGATTGTTGCATACCATGAATAATCCGCTCACCGGGAACCCGCCAATTTGCTTGGATTCTGGAATACCCGTTTTTTGCAGCAGAGGCAGACTGCCGCCTCCACCACCGATAAAAATGAATTTCGCATAATGGGATTCTGTTCTTCCGCTTTCAAGGTTCTTTACCTTTACTTCCCATGTCCCATCGCTGGCACGTTTGATATCTTTTACACTATGTCTATAGTTAATCTCAACGTTCTTACTTTCCAAATGCTCGAACAACATACGAGTTAACGCCCCAAAGTTAACATCTGTTCCTGATTCAATTTTGGTTGCCGCTATCGGATCATTAGATGTACGGCCCTCCATTACTAAAGGCATCCACTCCTTCAGCTTTGCTGGATCCTCAGAATACTCCATCCCTTGGAACATAGGTATATCTGAAAGCGCTTTAAATCGTTTTTTCAAAAACTCAACATTTTTTTCCCCTTCTACTAAACTCATATGAGGCAGCGGCCTGATAAAGTCCTGGGGATTGCGAATCAAATCGCTCTTTACAAGATGAGACCAGAATTGTCTTGAGATCTGAAACTGCTCATTTACGTTAATTGCTTTGCTAATATCTATTGAACCATCCGATTTTTCAGGTGTGTAGTTAAGTTCGCACAATGCGGCATGGCCAGTACCTGCGTTATTCCACTCATTCGAGCTTTCTTCGCCTGCTGAAGCAAGTTTCTCAAATACCTTGATTTCCCACTCTGGTGCTAACTCTTTCAGTAAGGATCCCAACGTCGCACTCATGACTCCGGCACCAATTAAGATAACGTCTGTTGCTTTCTGTACGTTGCTCATTATACCCTTCCTTGTCCATATATTTGAGTAGGCGCGCCAGCATATATACAACTTATGTGCACACCTTGATCGTTCGTTCAAACCTTAACATATTCAATTATAATGATTTATAGTTTGAAATTTCTACTATTTACTGATTATTATAAACTATTTTTCCATAGTAAAAAAGTGAGAAGTTGCTATATAAGGTTTAAGAATGACATGTCTATATGGGTTTTTATAAAATATAGCCCATTTCTATACGTACTTCTTTTTTCACTACATCTTCATTTGAATAAGAGATCGTATTGAATCCAATCAAATCGAATCCGCTTTTCATATAAAATTGGATAGCCGGATAATTAGAGGTTTGCGTTTCTAGATTAATCGCCCTTACGCCTAACTCAGCTGCTCTTTTCTTAGCCACTTCAATTAAACTTCTGCCAATCCCCTTTTTCTTAAAACGATCATCTACATATAGGTCATGAATTAATAAGGTATTATTCCATTCCATGTGTTGTATTACCATAACAGCAGCTTCTTCTTCACCAAACTCCGCCAAATAAACTTCTGACCCTTCCTTATAAGGTTCGAAAATTTCTTCTTCAAACCTTTTCACAAAAGGAAATTCAAATCTTTCTTCAGCCAATGAGAAGTTCCAACCATTATTCTGTCGTCCTATATGGATTTCATAATATTTTTCTGACGTATATTTATATACTACTTTTTTCCCTGCAGGAAAGTCTTTTAGATAGATTTGCCGAATCGTTATCACTATAATTTCTCCTGACTTTATTTAAAAATCTCACCTACTTATGGTAAGGTTCACCGTGGTAGTTTTAACGGTAAACTAGAAATGGAACAGATAAAGGATTTAAATAACTATCCTGCCCTGTTCCACTATAGTTTAAACCAAAAATTCAAGAATTCTTTAAGTCTAGTCATTTTTACTTTTCCAGGTCGTTAATGAATCTACGATAAGATTCTTCAAAATTGTAAGAAGGTAGCTTTCTTTTCCTATTTTTCATTTCAAGCCATATTCTTTCTCCTTCATCCAATAGAATCAACTCTCGAAAGTGAGCTAAACAGAGTATATCATCAGTAGATATTAGCCCAATATTATTATTATGACAATATGTTTTTACATCGTTTAAATTATTGCTTAGAACTGTACCTTCTTTAAAACGAGCAAGAGACATTGCAGCTGCTTCCCCTTTCCCAAGAGGCCTGGGGTCGTTGTCGGTTGAAGTTAACTTCAAAAACTCGTTACTCTCATCAGTACCTACCATTATATCTAATATTTTTATCTTATTATTAGCTATTTCAGTAGATAGTGTTTCAGGAACCCAGGAGTAATTAGAGAATGCTTTCAATTTATCTAATTCTTCTTTTACTTGTCGAGGTATGTAAATGTTATCTCCAAAAATTGAATATAATACATCTAATCTTCTAGCCCAAATAAATGAACTTATACAATCAGTATCAAAAATAAAAGGAGGAATCTCTGAAATAGATCTCATTCATTTTCCTCCTCGATCATATCAAAATCACCAAATAACACATCTGCTAATCCAGCCTCTAAAAGTAATTCTTCATACTTAGCATCAGAAATCAGACCTTTCTCTAAAGCTACAAGTGCCTTTTCTGCATAATCTGAAATAATTTTCTTTTCATTAGTTGGTAGGTATAAGCTTATATCCTTCCCTATTTTTAAGGCTTGTTTAATAACACCTGGTTTTAACTCCTGGGCTCTATGATTTGATAAAATTTGCATTTGTTTTAATCTATTTAGCATTGCATGATGACTAATGTTAAAATGTTGACCCAATTCAATAACATCATTAATATTTAAGTTTGTAATGTTCGATTCCATTCTATTAATTTGAAAAAGAACTGCTTCATCTGGAGCTAGTAAGTTTGCCGCAAACATGTCTGCTTTAAATTCAGAGGGCGATCTTTCATCAAATTGTCCCACTTTACATGCCCTTCCGTTTAGCTCAGTATCAAATCTAATATGATATAATTCATGTGCTCCAGTGAAAGATTGATGTCCTTTACTCTTTGCTGAATTTATAAATACAATTTCATTCTGTCCATTTCTTAGAAAAAATCCTGATATATCACTTTCAACAGGTTCGATAATTAAATTTATTCCAGAATCTCTTAAAATTTCTCTTATGTCTATACTACTAAAAGGACTAATCCCAAATTCTTTCCTAATATCTGAAGCTTGTTTTTTACATTTAATAATCCAGCTTTGACTCATATTCTTCACCTTTTAGATAAAATATTTTCAATCCAGTTTAGATTTTTTAAAAAAGTGTGCGACCTAGCTAGAATTTCTAAATCTTTATCATCTAGACCACTTGCTCGGAATGCTAATTCCACTGAATTTGAACTTGCATCTACTTCACTATTAGATAGAAAATACCCAGTTTCATACCCATATAAATCGGATAATTTATTTAGTGTAACCAAGTCGATCTCTCTAGAACCTGTCTCGTAATAGGATATTTGTTCACGTTTTACACCTAAGTAACTTGCCACTTTGGATTGAGTCAGGTCACAAGATTCCCTTGCCAATTTTAGTCTTAATCCCAAATTAGCGTAAAGAGTTGACATTCGGATTTCTCTCCTTCAAATAGTTTTTGTTTTTATTATATCTTATGATATTGTAACATATACGTTACAACCAAATAAATAATTTTATTTCTAAATGTATTAATAAGCAAGCATAGATGGATTATCTAAAAATCTTTCTACTTCATTTCTAAATTAATAAAAAATACCGTCCATAATTATTGAACGGTATTTAGTATATTAGATAGTTAATTTTAAGATACTGAAATCGTCTTCTTCCATCTTTTTAGCAATTATCCTAAAACCCTCATTAAAGAGTGATTCAACTGCTCTATAAGGGGCTGTCACTTCAGGAAAGAGAGCTTGTATTAATGCTTTAATCTCCCCGTCTGCATCAAAACTTCCAACATTCCAGATTGTTTCTGTACTTTCAGAACCTGTAGGTTTAACATTATTATTTATTGCTACTGACATTGCAAGCTTTGCAATGTCCATACGATCATTAAAAAAGCCACTTTCAAGTAAAGTCATCATTGTTTTTCTATTTGATTCTGTAAGTCCTATGGTTCGTTTATCTTCCACAAACTAGACCTCCAATCTTTTAACTATTTTAGTATGTCTTGCTGATATTCTTTCGAGTTTATATTCCTTTTTAAGTCCACCTAATAATATTCTTCTTGCAGTTTGCGGCTTTAGTTCTCGTTCATATACTAATAAAGCTACCTGGTTGGCCATTATTGGTAATGAAGCAACCACGTTAGTTGTATGAGTATCATCCAATCTTCCAAAAGGCGAGTCCATTATTATTGGTCCTTGAAGCGGTGCATTTTTCTGCAAAGCTCCCATTAGTGACAAAGCAACAATATGTTCAGCACCTGCAGATCTGATTGGTATAATTTCTCCATCTTCATGTACAATAGTTAACCCATAACTCTCATTTATGGAAAGACCAACATATTCATTCTCACTGGTTAAATTGACAAATAGCTCCGAAGCATCTTTTTCTACCTTTTTTCTGAGATTATCTCTATAAACAGAAACAGCTTCAGCAAATAGGTTGTATAAATCACCATATAGTTCCCTTCTTTTACGTTCATTTTGAATATCGGCTCCACCCTCTTGGCTTAACCTTCTTTCTAGCTTCTCAATATCAGCTAGTTTCTCATTAAGGATTTTTTCTTCTTCTTTAATTGCATCTTCAGTTAATGTTGTTTCTTTTATATTTTTTTCATAATCGGAACGTTGTGTTCTAATATTCTTTGAATCAATACCTGTAATAGATTCATTAATTTCATCTATCTTATCTTTTTTATTAGCAATTTCAATTCGGTACTCTTCAATGCTGTCACTTAATTCATTAACAAGATCAGCACTGTTATTTGTTTGAAATGACTTTAAAACTGCATTCATTTGAATTAAACTATTTATATCCTCATCTTCTTCGGAATCGTTTATATTATAACTTTCAAATGCTTCCCGTAGCTTCATTTCCGTAGAAGTATCAACTTCTCTGTAACAAGTTGGGCAAGATCCTTCCTGAATAGCCTTCATTAAATTATTTGCAATTTCTTTAGAAACAGCCATTTTAGTTTGTCGATCTTTAATTTCTTGAATTCTTCCTTCTAATCCTTCTCTAACTTCAGATATTTTGTTAGATAAACTACCCCTCCATATATTAGACATAACATCCTTAATTCTGAGTTCCTTCTCTTCAAGTTTTTTAGAAAGTTCCTTAATTTCAGAATCCAATCTATCTCTTTCATCCAAAAGACTTTCTGCTCTTTCAAATCGTCTTAATTCCTCTTCAAGCCCGAGTTTATCACCTTTTAACTCCTCTAATAAGACTTTAAGTCTATTTATCTCTGATTGATGATATGAACATTGTTCATTAAGTTCTTCTAAATGAGTACCTAGCTCTCTTGTCTTTTGATCTTTTTGAGCAGCTTTTGACTCTTGTTTTTGTGCTTCTTGATGCAAATGTTTTAAGTCACCTCGAGCATTTTGGAGAATTGGTACCCCCAATATTCTTTCAATTGCATCCTTGATTTTTTTTCCCATATCACTTTCATCACGAAGAAGATCTTCATATTCTTGTAAAAGCTCTCCATCAAATAGAAAGAATCTTGAAACCTGTTCTGGCATAACCCTTCCTAGAACTACATCTTTTTCGGTTGGACTTAAAAAATTTCCATCTCTTCTTAAAAATGATTCTTCTTTGTAGTCATAATCACCCTTTGGTTCTTTAACCCCTGATCGAGGAATTAATTGTCTTGTTAATTCATAATTTATCCCTTCATGGGTAAAATTTAAGACAACTTTAAAACCAAATTCACCTTCAACTCCACTTTCCCAATTACTCATGTCATGTAAAGATACTACTCTAGATCCACGACTAAGAACTTTTCCGAAAAGTGCATATCTAAAAGCATTCAATAAAGAAGTTTTTCCTCTCATATTCTCTCCATATACAATTGTTACTCCTCCATCTTTAGGAAATTCAATTGTATTTACTTCTTTATAAGGACCAAATCTTTCTATATCAATTCTATTTAGTATAAGCATTACTCTCCCCCATTTAAGCTTTCTTCTACTACTTTACTAATTTTTTTAAAGATATCTGTTCTTTCTTCCACTGCCTCTGCTTCTATAAGTAAAATCTTTTCTACAAGGTCTTTTGAGAGATTAGGGTATTTTTCGCTCCTTATCTCTTCAACAGTTTTTAACAGATCTTCTATACTATTCTTCATCATCTTCAAACCCTTTCTCTGATATTGATTTGTAATCTAATCCGAGATGAAGTAGAATGCGTCTTAACTCATATATTGAACTAGGATTTTCTGCACCTTCACCAAATTCTATTGCTCTTGCTATCTCACTTTCAATTAGATTAAGGCTATCATTATCTTGGATTGATCTAATATTTGGTCTAACAACAACATCATGGATGAAAGATAATAATTTTCCACTGGATCTTCTCAGCACTCTTCCTCTTCGTTGAATGAACTCTCTGGGGTTTTTTGAAGAAGCTAATATTAATGCATGTGAGACAGCTGGTATATCTACACCTTCATCAAGACATCTAATACTTACTACAATGCCTCCGTTCATCTCAAAAAACTTTAGTGTTTGTTCTTTGTCACCTTGCATTGAAGAATGATACTCCATTGCATTAAATCCATTAAGATTAAGTGCTGTTAATACATCATTTAATTGTGTTTGTGAGTCACAATAAACTATCCATCTTTGACCCTCTTGAAAATTCTCAGATATAATTCTAACTGCAATTTCAACTTTTCTTTGAGCAGATTTTATTACACGTGCCCTCTCAATTAACATATTTTTCAATCTATTTTCTAGATTATTATCCTGTACCTGTTGACTTGAATTAATAGCATAGGCTTTTTTTATTCTATTTGTGATAAGATCCCATTGTTCCTGCTCTTGGTCTGTTAATTCAATGCTATGAACAAAGTACATATATCTAGTTAATGCTCTAGATTTAATAGCATCTTGTAAAGTAAAAGGAGGTGGAATGACTCCATTAAAATAATTAAATATAGCTTGTGTTCCCTCAGGATCTCCCGCTCTTCTTGGTGTAGCACTAAGTCCTAATCTGGGTCCACTATTTAATTTGAAGATATTTCTATTTTGATTACTTCCCATTCGATGTACTTCATCCGCTACAATAAATAAATGTTCTCCTTGGCGAATGGAAGCAAGAAATTGTTCGCTTGATGCGGTTTGTAACATAGCTATTATTATTCTCGGTTTTGCGCTCTTTTTACTCCATGCTGATAACAAATTATTTTGTTTCCAGCGGGTATTGCCTCCGCCACAAAGAAGTACTTGAGGTTCCAGGTCCTCAAAAGTTGTCCTAACTTCTTCTGCCCATTGTTTTAACAGTAATTCACTTGGAACTAATATTAAAGGTGTTTCTTCCCTTTGAAGGGAATCTCGGATAGCGCATAATGCAGTAAATGTCTTTCCACTACCAGTGGCATGCTCAAAGATCCCTCGACGACCAGAGTCTATCCAATCTAATAGGGCTTTCGTTTGGTGGGGCCTTGGTTTTCTTCCACCAGGTTTAATATCGGCTGATAATTGATTTCCCATGTTCAATTCAGTAACAATTTCATCAACCAATTCTGGCCATTCAGAAGTATCGATATCCTTTAGCAATTCTTGGCGTACTACATCTGGGAAATCAATAACTTCTGTACTTGTATATTCATCTTTCCAAAGAGAACTGAAATACTTTTTTTCTTCTTCTACTCGTAGTCTATCCCTTTCACCATCCCAAGTAACATAAACGTCCACAGATTCAATATTTCCATCATTAGCTAATCCACTATAAGTTTCATTCATAGACCCTTTAAAGACCACACTATTATTTTCATTATCAGTAAAAATACCGACCTTATCATGGAAAATTCTTTTGTGTCTTGGATCCAGTTTGTCCTTTATAAAGGCAATTTTAATATCAATAATGCCTAAGGCAACTAATGCTGCTAAAACCCTCGCTGGTTTGTGGAGATAGGGATTTTGAAATAGATCTTTTACCTCTTCTAGCAATTCTGATGTTTGCCTTTCTAGACGTTCGATATAACCTTCTTCAACAGCTTCTATATCAGCTTTTGAGATTACAGGGGAACAAATAATTCTCATCTTCCCACCATTATTAACAAAGTTCTTTAATGAATTCCAAGCTATAATATAAATAGTACTGCTAAAGAAACCAACTGCTCTATCGTAATATTTTGACCGCCCCATTACGGGCAAATAAAATTCAGCAGCAATATCATTATCCCCCTTATGATATGCAGGAAGTAAACTTAACTCAGATAGATTGCTCATACTAGCCCTCCTATTAATCTTTGTCTAGTTATCTGCATTCGTAGCATTAGAGCCTCACTCAACTTGTTTGATGGGGATGTGATAACTATTTCCGTACCTTGTCCCCGAATTCTTCTCTCCTGCTGAGCCACTTTTCCAGCAAAGGCTTCGTAAACTGTTTCCGCTCTTACTTGTATATTCCTAGAATAAGAGAAATTTGGATACATCCCTGAATCCCAAATACAAAATACATCAAGTTCGGAATGGTATCCTGCTACGATAACGATCCTTCCACCTGATGAATCAAAAGAAGCTCTTTCTCCTCTCCCTTGCCCTGGTATTATTAACTGAATTTTATGTTCCCCCATCGTTCTTCCACCAGGAGGATGAGTAAGATTATAAAGGTATAATCTTATATATCTAGGTAATGGCATCTTACAATCTATTTCTAAAGGCTTTTGGTCGAGGTCTGTATAATCTATAACTTTTTCTCCTAAAGCATTAATGAATGCAGTATGGAGTTCTTTGTTTGTAAGCCTTTCTCTATCAGACATTTTAATCCCCTTTTCAAGAATCTGGTTATATAAAAATCGGCTAAATTATCTATATATAAATAATAAACTATCTGGTAGTTTAAAGGAAGTTGAGTGGTAGTATTAATTTACTACTTTCTATGGAAACTATTGTATTTTCTTTGAAAATTACCACTTGTAATTATTTTTTTATAAATATATAATTATAGGAGCTCTTTCAATGGAGGCCTAAAATTGTGGATACTAATTTAGAAAATAATTTAGAAAACAGTACAAAAGTAAAAAAAAAGAAAAGCAGCAGTTAGAAAATTAGTTGAAGAAGATGTAGTATATAACAATATTGAGAATAAAACATTAGGCAAACCATACTACCAGACAAGTTTAGGTAAAGCGTATCATGGGGACTCATTAGAATTATTAAAAAAACTCCCTGATAGCTCCATTAACCTGGTTATGACATCTCCACCTTTTGCATTAGTTAAGAAAAAAAAATATGGTAATGTTTCGTCAGAAGAGTACCTTGATTGGTTTAGACCATTTATTAAAGAGATATATCGTGTGCTGACTAAGGATGGAAGTTTTGTTCTAGATATAGGAGGTAGTTGGGTGAAGGGTTCACCGACTAAATCATTATATCAATTTGAACTAATGATAATGATAGTGAAGGAATTTGGTTTTCACCTTGCTCAAGATTTTTATTGGTATAATCCTTCCAAACTACCTACGCCTGCAGAATGGGTCACCATTAGAAGAATCAGGGTAAAAGATGCTGTTAATACAGTATGGTGGTTTTCGAAAGCGGAATTCCCTAAAGCTAACAATAAAAATATATTAAAGCCTTATTCAAAATCAATGGAAGATCTATTAAAAAATGGTTATAAGCCTAACCTTAGACCTTCTGGACACAACATCTCAGATAAATTTCAAACAGACAATAAAGGAGCAATTCCTCCAAATTTAATAGATTTAGCAAACACCGAAAGTAGTAGTACTTATCTAAACTTATGTAAAAATTACAATCTAGAGGCACATCCTGCTAGATTCCCAATAGCACTCCCTGAGCTATTTATTAAGTTTTTAACTCATGAAAATGATATAGTATTTGATCCTTTTGGTGGAAGTAATACTACAGGAGAAGCATGCGAAATTAATAACAGAAGATGGCTTATTTCTGAATTGAATGAAGACTACCTAAAAGGGTCTATGTTTAGGTTCAACAGTCCTTTTAGTACATTAAATAATTTATAATCCCACCTTAGCAGGTGGGATTATTTTATTATAGTAAACTTTTTGCTTTAATATAGGAATTTATTTATAGATGACCTTTTTCCTTAAGGGAAATAAATTTGTCTGAGCACACAATTAGATGGTCTAAAACGTCAATACCAATAATCTTTCCTGCCTCTACTAACCGCTTAGTTACCTCAATATCTTCCCGACTTGGTGTTGGATCATTACTAGGATGATTATGGGCAACTATTACAGATGCAGAATTTGAAAGAATAGCTGGTTTCAGTACTTCCCTTGGATGTACAATACTTGCATTTAAACTACCTATGTGACAAATATTTATCGCAGTTGGTTGATTCTTCGTATCTAAACAAACAACTATAAAATACTCTCGATCTACTTCAACTAGGAATTGTTTTAATAATTTATAAGCATCCTCTGGCGATCTAACATTTCGATCTGGATAAAGAAAACTATTCTCTTTTACTAGCTTTAGGCTAACGATATTCACTCTCTTAGCGGGTTGCTTTTGGAATTGATCCATTTCTAATAACCTTAATTGTTCATTTTGTGTCGGTAAATAATTTTTCATTTTAGCATCCTCCATGATATATTTCAGTGTTTGGCTATAACACTAACGTGAAATTAAAAGAGGACAGATCTTCATCTGAAGATCCGCCCTCTTTTTCACCTAATAATTGATTTTTTGTTTTTCTATCAAAGTGTAATATTATTGATTGAACTTCTCTATTTATATTTAAAGTAATCTTATCAATCACTAGATTTAAGATAATTTTTTTCTTATCGTGATTAGCATTTCTAATAATATCGTTAAAATTATTCATTAAATTTTTTACCACATTAAAGTCAATTGGTTCTGAATTATTTAATCGAAGTTTTTCTTGAATGGACTCTTTAAGTTTTCTTTTGATTTCAACTTCTTCTGAAATAGTTCCAAGCCTATGTGACAAGTCCTCTTTAGAAATCATACCGTCCTCATATAACTCAAACCATTTACTCTTTTTACTGTCATACCCATGAATGTCTTTTTCAATTTGCAACAGTTGCTCCTCTAAGGGCTTTATCGTGCTTTTTCTTTTGCCATTTAAATTATTAACAATATCTCTTAATATATTTTCATTCAACAAACTCTCTTGTATTTTATTAAAAACGAATTCTTCTACCTTATCTGCTTTTACACTATTTGACCTACATGCAGCAGTACCTTTATTTCTCCAGGCACCACATTGATAGTATCTGTGTATGACATAGGTCCCATCCTTATGCTTTTTCTTTACCCGTCCTGCAACCATTGAGGACCCACAGGCAGGGCACTTTAGTAAACCAGTTAAAGGGTAAGAGCCACTATATATTCTATTAGGCTTATTTGACCTTTGACTATATAATTTTTGAACTTTTTCCCATAAATCCATAGTAATTATTGCATCATGCTCTCCATCAACAATTATAGGGTTATTATTTATCCCCTTTCTCCTCTTCTCACTCCAATTTTCTCTACGGTTATATCTAATCTTCCCAATATATATAGGATTCATCAGTATTTCTTTTACTGCATTTATCGAGAACATGTTTCCCTTTTTTGATTTATACCCCAGCTTATTAATATGATTTGTTAGACTCTTTAATCCCCTCCCTTCAGAGTATAATCTAAAGATATCCCTAACAATAAATGCCTCTCTATCCACCACCTCTAATTTTGTTTTATTATCATCTTTTTCACTCTTTACACTGATATATCCCAATACCTGACCACCATTCCACTTGCCAGATCTTGCTCGTTGTTTCATTCCCATTTTTACGTTATCTACTATGGTTTCTCTTTCAAACTCACCTATAGATGCTAATACATTCATCATTAACCTTCCTTGTGGAGTTGTTGTATCAAAGTGTTCTGAACAACTTTTAAAGTTAACATTGAATTTGTTTAATTCTTCAACTATCTTTAATAAATCTAAATGATTTCTTGCTAATCTGTTCGTTTTCCATACCCATACTTCATCAAACTTCTTTTCTTTTGCATCTTTAAGAAGTTGTTGAAGTTGCAGCCTTTTCTCAATAGATTTCCCGCTAATTCCACGATCAACGTAATAAGTCGTTACTTGCTTACCATCTAACTCAATCCGTTTTCTTACACTATCGATTTGTGCATCAATAGAATACCCTTCTTCTGCCTGCTCAGCAGTAGATACTCTTGCATAGATGACTGCTCTAATCATTTTCGTCACCAACCTTTAATGATAGTACATCCAATAGCACCTCGCTTATTAAAGAAATTAGTATTCCGTATGTCTTATGCTGTTCTATATGATTTTCCACCTGGTTTCCTCCTCGGTGAGCACAGAAATATCTTATTTCAATCCCGCTCTAATTTATAATATATAAATAAATATTTCTTAAAAACTAACTCTCTATCAATGAATACTAAACGCATAAAATTAATAGGATTTATAGATTTATTTACTGAATTAACCCCTTTTTAGGTGCCATTTTCATCTAGCTTTAAACCAATATATCCATTTAAATTTTCTCCATTTAAGCGAAATCTACTATGAATAATACCCTTTATTTGCTTCAAGCTCTTGTGAAAGGCTTTTTCATCAACAGGGATTATCCCCTTTTCATAACAGTATTCTCTGTATGCTTCCTCTAAATAAACTGTGTGTATTTTATACCTTGGGTCTTTTATACATTGCTCGTCAATAAACGTCTGTACACTGTTGTTTTCTCGTAAATAATCATTATATATATCTTCAACTTCATCACAGCTAGTAAAAACGTAATTGTTTTCAATTAATCTTTTTAGCCCATCTAAAGCCCACTTTACAATATACGACTTTTCATCAATTAGCTTATTTACTAAATTTATGTCTTGTCTTCTTTTCTCAGTTGGAAAGTTGAATGGTACTATAATTAATCTGTCTGAAAATGCTCTTGTTTTGTCTAAACCCACTATTCTAGGTAACTCATTTCCAGCAAATAAGAGAGCAGCTTTATTTGTAAAACTAAAAGGGCTTATATTTTTTTCTTCAGCGAGTATAGTGTCATTACCAGACACCGCCTTAATAATATCAGTCCTTTTAAGATTAATTTCTCCTGTTTCACCACAACAATTCAGCTTTTTTTTGTATAATTTTCCTAACCTAAATTTCTCACTCATATCATGTAGGCTTAGATTAGTACAGAACTCTTTTCCTACTATTTCCTCAAGTAGATTTATTACTACTGATTTTCCACTATCTTTTGGACCTACAAAATAGAGGATTATTTTTAAATCCCTAATATCAGAGAGGACATATCCGAAAATTTCCTGAAGTCTATTGTACAGATACGGATTTCCTCCAGTTATACTTCCCATAAATTTTTCAAAAGTTTTCCCTCTTGTAGTAAATCTATCTGGATATTCTGCATTTACAAAGTTTGTAAAGCAATAGTCTAATGATTTTTCATATATAATTCCATCTCTTGCATCAACAACACAGTTTAAGAAATTTATAAAAGTCTTATTACTGTTCAGGATCTCTTCTTCTATCACTAACTCCTCAAAGGAATGAAACCAATTTACTATTTCCCTAATTCTTCTACTAGTTATTGAAGGCTTATATTTTAAAGGTGTAATTTTCCTTATGATTGTTTCTGCTAATTGAGGCGTAACACCCTGATAATAACCAAGCTTCCTTTCCCCATAATATAAATTACCTTCCATAAGCAAGAAGTTATTTTCGTCTGACAAAAGTCGAGCAATCTTAAAATCTGAAATACTATCAGTCTTGTTCTTATTCAATTTATTATCAATATCTTGGAGAATTTCACTATTAATTAATTCATCTTTATCGGCATTTTTAAATTCAGCCTGTGTTTCTTCTTGTTTATATATTCTAATATAGCTTTTATTTTCAGTTTCTCGATGGATTCCTATAAGGTTTCCTCTAAGTCCATCTATGTTTTCCCCTAAAGAAATTCCTTTTTCATGATTTATATAATCAGCCAGTCCACCTTGTATTGTATTATCTAATAATGGAATATTACTGAATCTAGATTTCTTGCCCAATTTCCGCTACCTCCTTTCAGTATTAATTGGTGCTCATATACGGGGAAATAATTTCCCGAGTAATACCTCTTAGTAGGCGTTTAACTGGTTCATTATTTGCTGTGATAACTTCTCTTATAATTTCGGTTCTTTCACTATCAAAACTACAAAATGTCATACAGGACATTTGCATATCTTCCCAATAGATCAGGATTGAATCATCCATTGTCATTTCAGTCTTAGATGAAATTTTTATAAAATCCTCACTGCTATTATTAATTCGGTAAAACACCTTGTACTTATTATTCTTCCTACAATCAACTGCAATCACTATTTCTTCATTAAAGCTAAAATCCTCAATATTAGAGTATTTAATTTTGTTATTATCAAAAAAGCCAATAATTGAGACACCTTTCTTTTCTTTTTTCAATATTAGAGCTGAAAATGGATTAATTTGAGCTTGGGTAATACCAACTAAACTTGAACCCTTCTCATTAATTTTTAATGCGAAGTATTTATCAGGTGTTGTTTGGCATTCATTTAATAATTCATGTACCTTCTTTAAGTTCTCCAAATTTGATCTCTCCTTTTAATTTTTTTGAGGTTTACCACAACTAGATTATATAAAGGGATTCCTACCATTGAATACATAGAGGATAATGCAAATTTTTTTAAAACAAATTTGCATCATCAACTATATTCACCTTTTTAAATATATTGTGTTACTCTGAGAGGTTAATGAAGAGCAATAGTAATCAAATATAATGAACATAAATATAAAAAGAAGCATAGGAGGTTCTATGTATGTATGATATCGAAAATGAAATTCTAACTGTTGAGGATTTAATGGAAATACTTTATGTGGGAAGAAACTATGCCTATAAGCTTTTAAATTCTGGTTCTATTAAGGGATTCAAAATTGGCAGGACATGGAGGATACCGAAGTCATCAATAGAAGAGTTTATAATTAATAGCTGTAAATCACTGAATAAGCAATATAAATAACTACTGTTCTGGCTGTTCTGGGTGTTCTATCTATTCTTCTTTCTTTAGTAAAAAGAAAATAATAAAATAAAACAGGTAGCATGTTCCATTTTATATCTTAAAGATATTGTGAATTAGGGTGAACAGCTAGAACAGACCGAACCAAATAAAAATATAGAAAGAACCTAAAGGTGAGTAGATGAAAAACTTTAATGATCAATTACAAGAAATAATTGATAGATTGAATCCAGCCTTTCAGCATTTACAAGAAAACGAAAAAACCTGTACTTCAGACCTTATATCCAACTTACTAGGAATAAACTGTAAAAGGACAAACAGTGTTCAAGATATAATTAACAGTATCTATTTTGAAGGTGTAACTTTCGACTTTTTTAATTTAATACTCTCAAAGTTGAGTATTTCTCCCATCCTAGAAAAAGAAACTTCAATTGGATATACACCATACCGTTTTTTTAATAACAAATCGGAAATTAACTATGTTCCGATTAATCCATCTAAACGAAAAATGGCTAAATTTCGTAAGTATCTAATTGAAGATTTAAGGATGTTATTACTAAAAGATGCTGTTTTAAATTTGGTTGCAAATTATTCTAAAAAAATTTATGGTGATCATGAAGAAAGGTTGTTTCTTGATTATGCAAATTTTCAAGAGAGAGTTCTTAAACTCGCATATAGGCTAGATTTTGATGAAAACAAGCTTAGAGGCATAAAAACAACAATTAAGCAGTATAGTGAATTTATTCATTTCAAAGCACCTAAAGTCTCATTTCCTTTGATGGCTTACGCTTTGTGTAAATCATATGATGATTTGCCTATCCATAACAAAAGAAGCAAGTTCTACTTAGTTAGAGGAAAAAACATGGCATTAAAAACTCCAGGAAGAAATATTTACGAAGCGGAAACTGTATTAGATGGTGCTCAAAAAACCTTTAAGGGATTCAGTAAATACTTAAATGATTATTGCAGCAGTTACTATCCAACAAATGAATCATTATCTATATTTTTATTTAACGAAGTTACAAAGTTACTTGATTTACACATGTTGTTTGTGGACTTTCATACGAGAGCAATTGGTCAAAAATATGATGATTCTAAGGAAGCAAAACTTCAGTTAGATGGACATTTTGAATCATTTTCAAAGTTAAGCTTAATTAAACCCCTTGGATTAAAGTGTTATCTTATTAATACTCTTATTGAAAAAAATATTTATTCAGATACTACTTTATGGTTAGCCTTGAATAACCTATGCACTATTATGACTATTTATATTTGTTGTGTTATTGAGGAGAATAAACTTGTAGAGGAACACGATGCTATTAGCATGGATCACTACTTATATAAACACTTACATGAAGAAGAGCCGTATGACATTGATTGGATCATAAATACATTGAGTATTTATGATATAGACAGTCCTGAATTAAAGGCAGCATATTTTTATGCTTATAAGAATTTATATAAGACAACCTTCCAAAATAAAAAAATAAATATACTTATGAAAATTATTAAATCATTTAGTGTGTTCCTTATATGATCCTAGACTCACTAGTGGACTGTCTATCAGCATAGACATCAAGATAATAATATATATATGACAATCACGTCTTTACCTTTATAGAATAAATATAAAAATTGGTCAACTTCATTAGAGTTGACCAATTGTATTTTGCAATTAAAAATGGTGTTTTTGGCAGTATGTTTTTTGAATGTAAAAAAGGTTACTGTGTTCACAAATGAAACCCTTTGATATAATGCGGATAGAATGAAAAATACGAATTACATTAATAATTTTTTTGAGGAGGGAATTTTGATGATACATACGAAAACGCCTGCAGGAACTTACGATGAGAATGATTATTGGACTGTTTCATACATTGACACTCGATCAGACAATCCTGATGATTACAAAGAAGTAGTTCGTGAGTATGGTGATTGTGATAATGCTTACGAAGATTATTGCTATTATAAAAATAAATGGTGGGCAAAAGACTGCAGATATGAGCACCATAGAAGATAAACCGAACTATAAAGAAAATTTCCGATAAGATTGGAGTATAAATTCCAGTTTATCGGTGAGCTTGATTTGAAAGTACATAAAGACATTTCGGTGTCTTTTTTTATTTCATCGCCTATTTTTCCACTCAGACCTTATTATTATGTCTTCCACTAACCGCTCCCTTATCTACAATAAGAATTATCTTTATGGTTTTGAAAGGAATTTATAGCTCATTGTAGAATTTTATAATTTAAAATTTAAAATAGATTGGAGCATCTCATTATGTCCATCACTGAACTAGGAGATATTTTAAGAAAAATGTACACTAATGCACCAGATAAAGAGCAGGCCACTTTTATACATCTTTTTGGAATTAAATATGGAGAGCTAATTTTAAAAAATAACTATAGTGCATCTGAAATTGTAAAAGCGTCTGGAATAAATGATTCTTATAAAACTGAAGTTAGGAAAGGTATTAACCTTTCGAAATACGTTATTTCTAAAATTTAGTTATATGAAAAATAAGTAACTAGCCTAGCAAAATATTGCTAGGCTATTTCTTTAGAGGTTTTCAAAGTGTCTAAATAACATCTACTCCGTGAATTTTAAACAATGACTCTAATCGCTGCATAATGTAATCTTCTGCTTTTTTGGTTATTTGTATATGTGACTTTTGCTGTGTGTATATATTATCTTATTAAAGTTATCTTTATGATTAGGATATAAATCTGTATTTAGCTCTCTGGCAAGTTCTCTTAGTGAAATACCATACTTTATAGGACCTTTTAAAAATCGACCTTCCTCCAACTCAACAAAATATGGATATCTTCCATGATCAACTGTATTAAAAGGAGCATTTCCGTGAATAACATTTTCCTTTTTATAACCTGATGTTCTTGCATATCCGACTATAATAGGAGTTCCATTACCATCAATATCATTAGTAACCATTGTCATAAATAAAGTTTGCCCACTTTTTATACCAGAAGGCGCTTTTGGGAAAAAAGTACGTTTAAAATGCTCCTTTCTTCTCCTTTCTAGAAAGGTTAGATTATTTGGAATACGATTTTCACTGTTACCTTCAAACTTTAGCCAAATTCCTGTATTTTGCTCCCTTATCTTTTCTTCCAAACCTTTACTATTTAGTATTTCTTCAATAAAGTCTGAGATGCTACCTTCTTTGGGTTGGGAGTCATGGGAAGGCAGTTTTGCACCCCATTTTACAGGATTAGGTTGATTAACTACTGGGAAGGAGTTTTTACCAGGTTTCTTTTGATCAAAAGCTCTTTGGGCAACAATCTTATCACATATTCTTTTTTCCTCTGCAATCTTCTCTTTTGTTACTATCCAATCTCCTGACTCCTTTATCTCGCTTAGTAAACATTCAAAGTAATTAATACATTCTTCACTAAATAGTATTTCGTCTTCCATAAAAATTCCAAACTCATGATTCTTATAAAATCCATTAAAAGTAAAGTTAGCAGATCCCATGATTACGGATTCCTTATCGAATATATAGAGTTTAGTATGAAGTTCTTGTAGAGCATATACATTTACTCCAGCATTAATGAGAAGTTCTAATCCAGTAATACTACTTGCTCTATTAATAAAATCTTCTCTGTCGAATCGTGTTATTAATGTACATTCAACTTTATTGTCAAGATCTCCAATATTCTCTGTTAATGCTTTTGCTGTTTTAAATCCAATAAAGGGTGAAATTATTCGAACTTGCTGCTGAGCAGAATCTAATAACGAAAAGAATGTCAACCCAAAATCTTTGTCTAAAAAGCTAATTGACACAATGATCTCCTCCCCATTTTATCAAGTTATTAAAAGAAATATTTTACATTTTAATCTTAGCATAATTTATTTTGCTTTTGCAATATTTGTTTTGCTGTTGTATATTTTTAATTAGCAAGCAAAGCCAAAATATTTTAGGAGGAATTTCATGAGTAGAATTGAGTATCATCTTGATCGTATAGCTACTGCCCTTGAATCTATTTCTAAAAACCTAAGTGTATCATCACAAGCAGAAAAAAAGTTTGAGAATGAAATGCACTCAATAACTAATTCTGAAGCTAATTTTATTACACATTCACCCATGTTGCCTGAGGAAGAATTTTTTATAAACACTACTAACATTTATTTAGATGAAACTAAACGTAAGTTTGATGAGGGACTTCAAAGGAAAAGTGCAGTAAAAGTTTCTCAAAATCTTATACCAATGCAAATTGGTTTTCTTGAAAGATACTTATCGGGTTTTACAGTACATGAACATTCGAACGCAGTATTAGTTATTAAGCGAGAGGAAACTCCTAAAGCACTTTTTAGGTTCTATACTGATTTAGGGTTCCATAGAGCTGACCACTGGAAAAAAGATATATCTAGTATTCTTAGAATTGCAACTGAACTTAATATACCTCATAAGCAAATTTATCTTATTGTAACTTCAAACCTTAATGGACTTGATAATAACCATGTTTGTTCATTATTAGATATTAAAATAAGTAATAAAGAAATACTTGACCCCTCTAATCAAGAAAAACTGGAGGAATATGATAAATTATATATTCAATCCTTTGGAGATATCCTCCCTAACCCAAGTAACCAAATATATTTTTTAACTGGAGCACTACATCCTAACGTTGTGGCTGAGGATATTTTTACAAATAGAAACATGCCAGTTAATTTAAAAGAATACCCATGGATAACAACTCCTCTATTCAGCATTTTTAATAAAATACAACAATTGTGACATATTAGCTTATAAATAGAAACAAAAAGGAGAAGGGAAATCACCATTAGATGATTTCCCTTCTTACTTTTTTAAGTGATCTTTTTTCTTTAAATAAAACTCTTTATTTAGATAAGTTTACCGTTATTTATGGTACGGTTCCCCACGGTTTATCCTGTAAGCCCGATAAATTTGCTCAACGAGGATCAGCCGCATCAGCTGGTGCGGGAAGGTCATCTTCGAAAAGCTTAGCTGTTCATCTGCCCTCTTTAGGACTTCATCACTCAGTCCCAGAGATCCTCCGATAACGAAAGCGACTTTGCTTTTTCCGTACGTCGCCAGTTTATCGAGGGTATCTGCGAGCTCTTCTGATGATTTGAGTTTTCCATTAATAGCTAAAGCGATAACAAATGTATCCTGGCCAATTTTCGCGAGTATCCGTTCGCCTTCTTTTTGTTTGACCTGGATCATTTCAGTATCGCTTAATTCCTCAGGTGCTTTTTCATCAGGCACCTCGATGACCTCCACTTTTGCATAGCTTCCCAGCCGTTTTAAATATTCCTCAATACCTTGTTTCAGGTATTTTTCTTTCAATTTGCCAACCGTCACGATTGAGATATTCACAGTCATCCCCACTTTACAAACAGTTTACGAACAACTTATCAACAGAAGTTATCCACATATTCACATCGATATCCACATTTAGTAGGCGATCATTCGTTCGCCACAATATATATAGCAGGTTGTCCACAGTATCCACAGACAAACTCGGACTTATCAACAGCTTCCAACTTTGTTAATTGAGGTGCAGTTTCAAACTCATCGACCGCTTCATCCAGCGCCAATTCTACATGTTCACCGCAGCAATACTTCATAAAACTCATCCTTTCGGCTTCTTTTTATATCATTATCATTTGCTTAAATTGACTTTTAAATTTATCCACAATGACCATTTTAACATACGAAAAGCGCAAGCGCCTTGGTCAGCCCCGACAAGCACTGGAGGGCCTGACAGTGAAGTCGTTCTTTGACTTCATTGGCAGGACCGAAGTGTCTCGAGCTGCTCAAAGCTAACGCTTCTCGCAAGATACTCACGGATGTCCTTTCAGGGATGAAAACTGGCTAGGCGCTGTAGCTAGACACTATTCTTAATACAAAATTTATACTTCTTATTAAAAAAAACAGGAAGCATTCCGCCTCCTGTCATGTTCTATAACTCTTATAGTGTTTCTCCGCCGAGTTTCATTGTCGTTTCTTCTAACTGGCCATTTCGATAATATTTGATTTGCATCTCATCGCCAACCTTCTTTTTATTGTAAAGGTGCTTGCGAAGATCAACAACATCCCGGATTTCCTCGCCATCCATTTCAATAATGACGTCATACTCCTTTAATCCTGCCTGTGCCGCTGGTGAATTTGGCTGTACGCCTCTGATAGCGACACCATAGTTCACATCCTTAGGAAGCTTCAGGGTGTTCTGCTGGTGGTAAGAGGAAATTTCATTGACTGATGCCAACTCCACGCCCATGAATGGCCGCTGTACTTCCCCTGTCTTCTCAAGATCTTCGATGATTGGCGCAGCGTAATTGATTGGAATAGATAAACCGATTCCTTCTACAGCACTCTGAGCAATTTTCATCGAGTTAATGCCCACCACCTGGCCATCGATATTAATCAAAGCTCCTCCACTATTTCCAGGGTTAATGGCTGCGTCTGTCTGTAAAACTTCTGCCTGCCAATCGGGCGTTCCGTCCTGATTGATATCGACTGGAATCGCCCGTTCTAAACCAGAGATAATTCCCTGCGTAACGGATCCCGAAAAAGTAAGTCCGAGCGGGTTACCGATTGCGATAACTGGTTCACCTGGTTTCAAGTTGTCAGAGTTACCGAATTCAGCAACGACTTTTATCTTGTCGGCGGGGACTTCCAATACAGCCAGGTCAGTCCAGATATCGCTTCCTAAAAGCTTGGCAGGTATCTTCGTTCCGTCTATCAGGCTGACCTCAAGTTCGGAGGCTTCCGCCACAACATGATGGTTTGTGACAATATAGGCTTTGTCACCTTCCTTTTTATAAACCACGCCAGATCCTGTGCCGCCTGATTCCTGGGATTGCCCCCAGAAGCTTGTACTTTCCTGGATATTCGTAATCCCTACTACTGCATCTCCTGCCTTGTCAACTGCTTCAGTGATTTGCGAGTAAACATCAATCGATACATTTTTCTTAGTTGTATTGCCTGCTTCGCTTTCTTCAGCAGGCTCTTCATCTGTTACTGCTGTTTGATTTTTAGGTTCTATGTCATATGGCAGCACATCCAAGTTAGATAATAAGGGAATCGAGAAGATCACCAATAATGCACCTATGACTGCGCCTGCCAGGCTGGCCCAGAAGCCGCCCTTCCTGCTATTTTGCGGTTTATACCGGCTTTGATAATCTTGATCATAATAACCCAATGTCCACCAATCCTTTCATTGACCAATAGAAATGCTAGTTATTTTTATATAGATTATTATACTATCAGTAACGAAAATTTCTAAATCATAAGCCCTTCTATTCACCTGGAAATTAAAAAGGAGCAAAGGCATTCTCAGAATGCCTTCACTCCTTTACCTATAAATTCATTGCCCATAAACAAGTTAAATGGCTGTCAAAGGGGTTGGGGTCTTTGGATCTGTATCAAGCAAATCGAACTGCTCCCCTACTAAGATGCCTTTGCCTTCCAGTGTTTGGGTGACTGACATCCTTGCAAGGTCCTTCATATTGTTATCTGTGCTTAAATGAGCCAGATAAATCCGTTTTGTATTGTCCCCTGCCACTTCGCTCATGGCGACAGCTGCATCCTCATTCGAGACATGGCCATAATCGCTAAGGATCCGGCGCTTGACGCTCCATGGATATCTTCCCATTCTCAGCATCTGGACATCATGGTTGCTTTCAAACACATAGGCATCAGCATTGGATATGATTCCTTTCATCCGGTCGCTGACATAGCCTGTGTCTGTGATAAGCACCAGCTTTTTGCCTTCTTTATGGAATACGTAGAACATCGGCTCGGCCGCGTCATGTGAGACACCGAAGGATTCGATATCCAGGCCGCCGAAGGTTTTTACGGTTTCCATTTCAAAAGAGAATTTCTGCTCAAGCGGGACTTCCCCAATCAAGCCGTCCATCGCTTTCCATGTTTTTTCATTCGCATAGATTGGCAGCTTATACTTACGGGCAACGATTCCTATGCCTTTTATATGATCGCTATGTTCATGCGTCACTAATATACCTGAGAGGTCCTTCATATCACGGCCAATTTGCTTGAATAATGTATCCATCTGTTTGCCGCTCAATCCGGCATCCACTAAAAAGGATTGGCCCTCCGTCTCCACATAGATCGCATTTCCCGTACTCCCGCTGGCGAGAACACTAAAATGCAAACTCATATCTCTTCACTCCGTCATTTTATTTTCTCCGTCAGACAACGGGATGACCCGGCCTTCGAATGCATGTACAAAAAGGTTCTCCTTGCCATTAACTTCAACTCTCCACGTCGGTGTCACGACATGTGATGCAGTCAGTGAAACAAGAGTGGAATATCCTAATTTAAAATCGGTTATTTCACTCTTCGGCTTGATCAATCCTTTTTTATATAGAGTTTCCAGTGCCCTTAGTGGCGGCAGCAATTCTTCTGCATCCGAGAGCTCACTGATGATCTCCACATACGTTTGCTTATACGAAGTCACTTCATTATTTTCATTGAAATAGAACGTCAATTTCGCATTGCTGTTATAGTAAAATGTCTTATTGTCATGTTCTTGGTAATAAGTGATCGTTTTTTCCTCATCATTCTTATTCCAGAACTTATACTGTTCACCAGCGAAAATATTCGTTTTTATAAAATCGGACAGCTCAGCCGGCTGGAACTTGCTCGTTAATTTAAACGGCTTTTCCAGCTTAGCTTCGATAGAAGTCCCATCCCCAAGGCTGACTGTCTGTCCTTTGATCTTTGCCATTTCCTCGGTTGTGAAAGTTTTTGTCCTGACACTCAGATACTGTTCTTTCTTTTTGATATCAGGAAGTTCAACATAGGTGATATCATCATTCTTCAGTTTTTCCTCCAGGGTCGCTTCCTTTGGGATCTCATACTGGGCAGCATCCCTCGTATTCATGAACTGATATACAAGATAGACATCGAGGACGAGGAACGTAAGAATAAAGATTGTCTTGATCCTACTCCAATCCATTATTCAATTCCTCCTCCCAGATCAGCTGCCTCCACTGCTGATCATATAAATAGAACCAGCCTGGCTCCAACAGGATCAAAGAATTTTCAGGTCCCTGGGTCATGTAATAGCCTGGCATAAGGTTTTGCAGCAGCTCCAGCTTAAAATCCTTCTTGCTTTGCAGGTATTCCAGCGCTTCATATCCAGACGGCAATGTCTTTGTAACGACTTCCGGATTCAACGGCAGCTCTAGATGGAATCCAGGGCGTACATATCTGCTGATTTCCGATTGTCTCCATTGTTGATAAATCTCGGACATTCCTATCTGGTTGAACACAGGATATCCTTCCTTGCTGTAAAGGCGGAATAGAACATTCTGGTTAAAATCATCCTTATAAACATAACGGTAAGTCTCCGTCCAGCCGCCATGACTATTCACGAACTCAATGCTTTTCTGTAAAACATTGTTCGTGCCGATAACCGAATCACCGGACCGGACCGGATTCACGTAGTTGATCATATTGGTTTGCGTATCCACGATCATTTTGCTGGCATCATCGGTGTATTCCTCCACGCCATCAACCATGCTGCGCTGTACAAAGCTCGGATCCGCGAATAGCGCATCCTTGAATTTTTCTGAATCCAATGGATTTTGGTAATAGGTATGCATCACCATATTCACTTCTTCGGTTGGCAGATAGATCTTCCTAATGTCTGAAACTGTATATAGGAAATATGGTGTCAGCCTTCTTGAAGAATCATAGTATTTTTTTGTAAAACTATTTATATAGGAAGGACTGACATTGCTGACATAGACTTCCTGGTTTTTTTGCGAGTAAAAATAGACAATCCCCTCTTGTTTCTGCTCTGTTTCTGAATTGATAATGATCCGGTCAAAATCAAACTTCGGGATATCCTTCTCGTCAATATTCAATACTCTTTTATAGAGTTCAATTGGTACTTCATCTGGAAAAATAATCTCGGTATTGTCTCCCTGGGCTATTTTTTCATTAAATTCACTGATCCGCCCGGGATACTGTTCCATATCAAAGTACTTCCATTTCGAAATGACACCAATGATATTATCAATATAGCCATTGTCTACAGAGCCAAACTGTTTACCGCCTGCATGATAAATAATCTGGTGCGGCTTAACGATTTTCTTAAGTTCCTTCTGTGTAGCAATATTGACTTCCTCAACTGTTTTTTGATTATTGACTAACTCATAATCCGGCTGGTAATTCCAAATATTCCAGGTTAAGAAACCACTCAGAGCAACGAGAAATGCTAAAATAACAGATTTTATATTTTCATATGTCATGACCAATCATCCTCTGCACTCCGGTCATAAGGAAGAGTAAATTGAACGGTTGTTCCTTTGCCTTCTACACTTTCCGCCCAAATTCTACCGCCATGGGCATTGACCATTTCCTTGGCAATTGCCAGTCCGAGACCTGTTCCCCCAAGTTTTCTGGTCCTGGCTTTATCGACACGGTAAAAACGGTCGAAAATTTTATCAAGATTATCTTTCGGGATGCCAACACCTTCGTCAGAGATGCTCGCAACAATCTGGTCATCCAGCTCTTTCACTCTGAATGTGATCGTCCCGCCCTCTGGAGAATACTTCATCGCATTAGAAATGATATTGTCGAGTACTTGCGTGATTTTATCTTCATCTATTTCTACGAAAATCGCATCCTCTGTGATTTCCCTTTTGAAAGAAACATTTTGTTCCTTTGTCATTTCGAATCGGTCAATGATCCTGTTAAAAAAGACCGGGAAGTTGACCCATTCCTTTGAAAGGCGATAATCCACACTATCCAGCTTTGAAAGCTGCAGCAAATCGTTAACAAGCCGGATCATCCGCTCCGTTTCACCTCTGGTAGTCTCAAGGAAGTTTGGAGCGATTTCCTCATCTCGCCATGCTCCTTCCGCTAACGCCTCAAGATAGCTGCGCATCGTTGTCAGCGGAGTCCGTAGTTCATGGGAAACATTCGCAACGAATTCACGTCTCTCCATATCAATTTTTTCTTGTTCTGTAATATCGTACAGGACAGCAATCAATCCATTCACAAAGCCGCTTTCCTTTTGAATTACAGAAAAGTTTGCCCGAAGGATAAATGGCTTGCTTTTGGTGCTGTAATCAAGGACGATCGAGTCCTTCTCCTGCAGTAAATCTTCGAAAGTATAATTTTCATCCAGACCGAGTACCGAAACCAACGGCTGGGACAGCACTGTTTCACGTGGAACACCCAGCATTTGTGTGGCAGGGTCATTGATTAGGATGATGCGGCCTTTTCGGTCGGTAGAAATGACACCATCTGTCATGTAGGAAATGACCGAGGAAAGCTTTCTTTTCTCTCCTTCAGTTGTTGCCTGTGCCTCTTGCAATTTTTTTGTCAGATTATTGAAAGTGATCGCAAGTTGGCCAATCTCATCATATCCATAAACTTTTACCTTCCTGGAAAAATTGCCGCGCGTCATGGCCAGCGCCTGTTTGCGCATATCCGATATCGGCCTCGTGATCGTCTGTGCCAGCAATACGCCCAAAATGGCTGTAAAAATCAGGGCAATGGCTGTTCCTGTAGCCAGGATTTTATTAATATCATTCATCTGTTTAAATATATCCTCGATCTGGGCTACAAGATAAACAGCACCGATTGCTTCACTGTTATGCATGATAGGTGTGGATAGTACCCAAACCCTGTCATTACCTTTCAACTGGATGCCATCTTCATCTTCTTCAAAGATGATCGAACGCTTGATTTTGACATCAGGCGTCCTCTGTCCGACCATCCCCTGATTACTAGAGCTTGATGTACCGAGTACTTTGAAGCTGCTCCCGTCAATTACCCTAATTTCAGAAATATCATTGGGTTTATAATCTCTTAAAATCTCCCTGATCGCTTCCTCTTTCGTAGGGTCTTCCTTCCCGCGCTCCTTGACCAGCTCTTCCTGTATATCATAAACCAGCAGGTCCACACGGGATTTTATAGAATCCTGGTAATTCGTCATCAGGGTCGTCTCAAGTTTGCGGACAAAGTAAACTCCGATGATTTGCATGGCAACCAGAATAAGCAGGACATATATAATCACAAATTTAAGATGAATGGATCGAAAGAAACCTACCTTTTTCATCCCTGTCCTTACTCCTGCTCAGAATTTCTCAAATAGTATCCTACTCCTCGTCTTGTCACGATCCATGTCGGGTGGCTAGGATTATCCTCAATTTTTTCACGCAGACGTCTTACCGTTACATCTACTGTTCGGACATCTCCGTAGTAGTCATAGCCCCAAACTGTTTGCAGCAAGTGCTCCCGTGTCATGACTTGTCCAATATGCTTGGCAAGATAATGGAGAAGTTCGAATTCACGATGCGTCAATTCGATCGTTTCGCCTCTTTTGGAAACAACATAAGCATCCGGGTGGATCGTCAAGGAGCCAACTGTAATTTCATTGGATTCTTCCTGTTCATCTTCTTTGGTTGCAATCTGCTGATGACGGCGCAGGTTTGCTTTTACCCTGGCAATCAATTCTCTTGTGCTGAATGGCTTCGTGACATAATCATCCGCTCCAAGTTCCAGTCCGAGCACTTTATCAATTTCCGAATCTTTAGCAGTCAGCATGATAATCGGCATCTCGTATTTTTTACGGACCTCACGGCAAACCTCCATGCCATCACGCATCGGAAGCATGATATCCAGCAGGATCAAATCTGGCTGAACTTCCTCCACCATTTCAACTGCCTGATTCCCATCATATGCACAGTAAACATCGTAACCCTCTTTTTTAAGATTGAACTGTAAAATATCTGCAATTGGTTTTTCATCGTCTACTACCAGTATCTTCTTCTCCATACCAATTCTCCTTTTAAGCCAAATTGACAATCATATATGAATAATTCTTCTCTCTTTAAAAAAGCTATCTTATCTATTTTACTTTAAAACAGAGAAAAACTGAATTTATCTGTTATATAACTTCTAATTCTTCTCTTCCCAATTGTACCAATCCTGCCCATAACAATAAACTGACAGGATTATTTCATGTTCAGTATTTTAAAGCTCCTTACTCATCACTTCCAAAAGGCAAAACAACTAATGAAAAAAGTCCCTAGTTTGACTAGAGACTTTTACTTATAGGTTAACGCAATTTAGACAAAGGATCGATAATCTTGCCATTGTGATATACCTCAAAATGAAGATGGATACCGGTGGAATTACCTGTCCTTCCCATGACGCCGATTTTCGAACCGCTAGAGACAGACTGACCTACGCTTACTGAAATAGATGCAAGGTGAGCATACATTGTACGGTAGCCGTTTTGGTGATCGATGATGATTTTATTGCCATATCCATCGCCCCTGTTACCAGCGTATACGACTCTTCCATTATCAGCAGCCTTGATTGTATAGTTGCTCGGCCTAGCGATATCGATTCCTTTATGCATCCTGCTCCAACGATACCCCTGGCGGCTGGATACATACCCTCCATTTGTCGGCCATACAAAGGTTCCATCTCCACGTGAAGGAACAACCTTTGTACCTTTAATGATGATTTCCTTCACAGGCTCTTCAAGTACAGTTTCCTTGATGACTTCCTTCTTGGTTACTCTGCCATTTTGTTCTGACACTGAATAGGTAACACCATTCATGCCAACTTTACCTTCCTGCTGCTTCTTCGTATCTCCCTTGAACATGGTTGAGTCTTTTTTGACTTCTCTTTCGAAAGGCACTTCTTTTTGTTCGTAAACCTGGCGATTGACAACGACTTCAACGAAAGGCTTCAACACAGTCACATTTAATTCCTGGCCTGGTTTCAGCACAGAGTCTTCAGTAAGGCCTTCATTCAAAGTAAGCAATTCAGCAAGCTTCAGGTTATGTGAATTGGCAATGCTTCCTAACACATCCCCTTCTTTAACCTGGTACTTCTGTTCCTCTAAAGTACCCTTTTTAAAGAGCTGGATAGCTTCCTCTACAGAAAGTACTTTTTCAGGATCAACTTTTTCGTCCGAATGTGAAACTTCTTTAGTTAAATAAACGTCTAATATACGAGTTTCATTTTCTTTTACTTCGGGTACTGGTAGATTAGGAGATTCTTTTCTGCTCTCCACCTCAGCTAGTTCTTCTTCAGTAACATGTTCAAGCTTTAATGCCTTAAGGACTTCTTTTGCAGCTTCAGCATCTTTTACATATGCTACTGGGTTTTCACCAATCACAAGAGCTGACGCATCGGCCTGGACAGTCATCTCGTCTTTAAGCACTTCGATTACTTCACTTGTATTTGCGTTGGCAGCTGAGCTGAACACCTGCTCAGGAATAAAAGATACGTCTAAACCAAGCTCGATATCAAGGTCAGCGTATTCCTGCTTCACGGATGCCAACTTGTCTTCCACCAGCTGTTCTACTTCTGATTTATCTGCTACAGTTCCTACAAATTTATCATTTACATACACATAATACACGGTTGTTAAGTCAGACTCAGCCGCAAGTGCAGCATTTCCTGCACCAAAAGACAACGCAGCTACAGTTACTGCAGCCATGATCGACTTTTTAATTGCTGGCTTCATCTCTCTAGATGTTTTGCCGGCAAGATTGGACAGCCTATGTTTAAAATTATTCATCCTGATCCTCCTACAACGGTCAAACACTATTAGTCTAGTTCTAAATAACTATAATCTGATAATTGTACCTTTTTACTTTACCATATAATGTATCAATGGGAAGACTAGTCTTCATTATGTAACAAAAATGTATAATAGCTGACATTTAATTACGATTTTTGTCAGTAAAATGGTATTCTGAATCGATATATTTTCCTATCCTAGAAAATGAAAATAAGTAAAAAACCTAGTAATATCAGGGTATTCTCCTACTTTAGGAGGATTATTATTGAAGATTGTTGTTAATAGCAACACAAACATGTTAAAATAGGAAATTCACATTTACATTACAAGAATATTACAAAAAAAGAGAGCATGTCATATGACACGCTCCCTTTTTTAATGGCTCAGGACGGAATCGAACCGCCGACACAAGGATTTTCAGTCCTTTGCTCTACCGACTGAGCTACTGAGCCATGATAATAAGTGATCCCTAAACTTTAATTGGTTTAGGTCCTTTGCTCGAATGACCTTGCGGTCTTTCTCGCAGGTTGCCGCTGAAGCTGAGTCAAAGATGTGAGCAACCTGCTCTACCGACTGAGCTACTGAGCCATGATAATAAGTTGTTCCCTAAACTTTATTTAGCTTAAAACTGTGCTCAAAAAACCTTTCGGTTTTTCTCGCAAGTTGCCGCAGATGCTTATTCGGAGAAGCAAGCAACTGACTGAGCTACTGGGCCAAGATAATACTACTCAATTAGTTATGTAATAAAGTGACCCCTACGGGATTCGAACCCGTGTTACCGCCGTGAAAGGGCGGTGTCTTAACCGCTTGACCAAGGGGCCCTATATAAAGTTGATCTTTTTCGCTGTCGAGAAAAAGACTTGGTGAGCCATGAAGGACTCGAACCTTCGACCCTCTGATTAAAAGTCAGATGCTCTACCGACTGAGCTAATGGCTCGTATTAAAAATTATCACATTTTGTCGAATTAGTGACAACGTTGTTTATATTACCATAGCATTTTGTTGTTTGTATATGTTTTTTTAAATTTTTTTTGCTTTTTTCTTTAAAAATATATTTTTCTTCGCAAACAATGCTCTTATTGTTTAAATTTAATGCTGTTTATCTATCTGGACTCTATAAAAATTGTTTATTTCAGCGAAATCACATAATATTTCCACGAAACAGGAGATTAATTCCGCGAACTGGAAAACAGCTGGTTTATTTTACTAATAATAAAAATCCCCCGCTCTTGAAAGAACGAGGGATTTGTATAAAATTATGATCTCCAAGGGCTGCGCACGACATTTGTCTGAGTGCGGTCCGGTCCGACTGAGAAGATGGACAATGGAATGCCTGTCAGCTGTGAAATCCGTTCTAGATAGTGTCTTGCGTTTTCTGGCAATTCATCGAGTGATTTTACACCTGTGATGTCTTCTGTCCAACCTGGCAGTTCTTCGTATACAGGTTCACATTCTGCCAGTGTCTTGAGGCTAGCCGGAAACTCTTCGATCAACTCGCCTTTGTAGCGATAAGCTACACAAATCTTAAGCGTTTCGATTCCTGTCAAAACATCAATCGAGTTTAAAGATAGATCCGTGATTCCGCTGACACGGCGGGCATGGCGGACGACGACGCTGTCGAACCAGCCGACGCGACGCGGACGGCCTGTAGTAGTGCCATATTCACGGCCGACTTCACGAATCTGGTGACCGATTTCGTTGTCTAGCTCTGTAGGGAACGGGCCATCACCGACACGCGTTGTATATGCTTTAGATACGCCGACAATATGAGTGATTTTCGTCGGGCCTACTCCTGAACCAATTGTCACACCGCCGGCAACTGGGTTAGATGAAGTAACAAACGGATATGTACCCTGGTCGATGTCGAGCATGACTCCCTGTGCTCCTTCAAACAGCACTCGGCGTCCTTCGTCCAACGCATCGTTCAGCACGACGGATGTATCGACAACATAATCCTTGATTTGCTGTCCATATTCAAAATACTCATCCAAGATATCTTCAAGCTTGAAGCCTTCTGTTTCGTAAATTCGTTCAAGCAGGCGATTCTTTTCTTCGAGATTTCGGGAAAGCTTTTCCTCAAACACTTCACGGTCCAACAAATCTGCAATCCGGATTCCGGTACGTGCAGCCTTGTCCATATATGCAGGGCCGATTCCCTTCTTGGTCGTTCCAATTTTATTGGCACCCTTGCTTGCTTCTTCCACCTCATCAAGCTTCAAGTGATACGGAAGGATGACATGCGCGCGGTTGCTGATGCGCAGATTGTCTGTCTTAACATCTTTATCGTGAAGATAAGCGAGCTCCTTCACTAACGCTTTTGGATCCACAACCATTCCGTTGCCGATGACGCTGATTTTATCATTATAGAAAATTCCTGATGGAATTAAATGCAATTTATATGTTTCACCATTGAACTTAATTGTATGTCCGGCGTTGTTACCTCCCTGGTAACGGGCAATCACTTCGGCATTTTCTGATAGGAAGTCTGTAATCTTCCCTTTTCCTTCGTCTCCCCATTGTGTCCCTACTACTACTACGGATGACATATAAAAAGCACCTCCAAAGGTATACGGTTATTTTTTTCCGTTCCAAACATATAAAGTTTACCAGTAAACATAACCAAAAGTCAATTAAACACGAACATTAAATTTATATTTCGTTTAATTCGTTCGTGTAAATCCGCATGCTATATGGCCTCCCCAAAGGCTCTGCTAGATTATGGAGATAAAAAAAGAGAATCAACCTATACGGTCAATTCTCATTATGCCCCTGGTGGAGCGTACGATTCGTCATATCGATTCTCAATATTGACGAATTTATTGTATTCTTTTACGAATGCCAGCTTTACGGTTCCTACCGGGCCGTTACGCTGCTTGGCAATGATGATTTCAATGATGTTCTTGTCTTCAGATTCCTTGTCATAGTAGTCATCACGGTAAAGGAAGGCTACGATATCGGCATCCTGCTCGATCGAACCGGATTCACGGATATCTGACATCATCGGACGCTTGTCCTGTCGCTGTTCCACACCACGGGAAAGCTGGGACAACGCGATTACAGGGACCTGCAATTCACGTGCCAGCTGCTTGAGGGAACGGGATATTTCGGATACTTCCTGCTGGCGGTTTTCGCCGGCACGGCCGCTTCCAAGAATCAGTTGCAGGTAGTCAATCATGATCATGCCCAACCCTTGTTCCTGCTTTAAGCGGCGGCATTTTGACCTGATATCAGTAATTTTGACACCTGGAGTATCATCAATGAAAATCCCTGCATTCGACAGGCTTCCCATTGCCATGGTCAACTTGCCCCAGTCTTCATCATTCAGGGATCCTGTACGCAGCCTCTGGGCATCGATATTTCCTTCAGCACAAAGGACACGCATGACAAGCTGTTCTGCACCCATCTCCAAACTGAAGATCGCGACATTTTCCCCTGTCTTTTTCGCAACGTTCTGAGCGATATTCAAGGCGAAGGCGGTTTTACCAACAGAAGGACGGGCGCCAACGATAATCAAATCATTTCGCTGAAAGCCTGCTGTCATACGGTCAAGCTCGGTGAATCCCGTCTCAAGGCCGGTGATATCCCCTTTTCGGTTATGCATTTCCTCGATATTATCATATGTCCTGACCAGGACATCCTTTATATTATGGAAGGCTCCTCCGCCTTTGCGCTGGGCAACCTCCATGATGTTTTTTTCTGCTTCGGCGAGCAATGCTTCGACTTCATCCTCACGCATATAGCCATCTTCAGCAATGCCTGATGCTGTGCGGATCAGCCTTCTCAACAGTGATTTTTCTTCTACGATTCTAGCATAATACTCTATATTAGCAGCCGTCGGAACGGATGCAGCCAATTCACTTAAATAGCTGACGCCTCCAACATCTTCAATCAGCTTGGATGAGGCCAATTCCTCAGTGACGGTCACCAGGTCGATGGCTTTGCCTTTATCATTCAAATCCAGCATGACATTGAAAATTTTCTGGTGTGCTACACGGTAAAAGTCATCTGGTAATAAAATTTCTGAAGCAAGAGTTAAAGCTGATGGCTCTAAAAATATTGCGCCAAGTACGGCTTGTTCCGCTTCCATGTTTTGCGGCGGAAGTCGATCCGCGAATAATTCACTCATCTGCCAGCCCCCTTACAAAATTGACTCTCTCGTCTAATTGAAAAAAGTGATCAGCAGAACCGATCACCTATTTCTGTAACTATATTATTTTATCATGTTTACGGCTATATGGAACTGTAAATTATTTTCCTTCTTTTACATGGACATTCAAAGTTGCCTGCACATCTTTATGAAGCTTGACTGGAACCTTTGTGTATCCAAGTGTTCGAATTGCATCCGAGAGCTCAATTTTACGCTTATCAAGCTTGATACCGTTGTTTTTTTGCAGTTCATCAGCAATCTGCTTGCTAGTGATTGAGCCGAATAGACGTCCGTCTTCGCCAGATTTCGCAGATAATTCTACTGTAACTTTTTCCAGCTTTTCCTTTAATGCTTTCGCATCTTCAAGCTCCTGCTGAGCCATTTTCTCTTCTTTCTTTTGTTGAGCGCTCAGGGAACTCATAGCGGCCTGATTTGCTTCAACTGCAAGACCCTGTTTAATCAGGAAATTGTGTGCGTAGCCATCTGCCACATTTTTGATTTCGCCTTTTTTACCTTTTCCTTTAACGTCCTTCAAAAAGATTACTTTCATTCTTTTTGTCCCCCTTCTAAATAATCATCTATTGCATTTTGTAAAAGTGTTTCTGCCTCATCCGTAGTTATATCATACATTTGTGTCGCAGCATTGGTTAAATGCCCGCCACCTTCGAGATTTTCCATGATCACCTGGACATTGATGTCGCCAAGCGATCTTGCACTGATGCCAATGGTATCCTCAGATCTTTTTGAGATGACAAATGACGCTGACACTCCATCCATCGTCAACAGTGTATCTGCAGCCTGCGCTATCAACACATGATCGCAGTATACATCGTCCGCGCCTTTTGAGATGACAATGCCATCCCGGTAAAAATAAACATTCTCTATGATTTTCGCTCTTCTGATATACGTATTAATATCTTCTTTTAAAAACTTTTGGACCAAAATGGTGTCCGCACCATGGCTGCGCAGATAGGAAGCAGCATCGAATGTTCGGGCCCCGGTCCTTAGAGTGAAGCTTTTAGTATCTACGATGATTCCCGCCAACAAAGCAGTTGCCTCAAGCATCTGAATTTTACCGTTCTTCGGCTGATATTCCAGTAGCTCTGTCACGAGTTCAGCTGTTGATGAAGCATAAGGCTCCATATAAACGAGCAGAGGATTTTTAATGAATTCCTCTCCCCGGCGATGGTGGTCAATCACGATGACGTTCTCAATCCGATTCAATAGTCTCTCATCAATCACAAGAGATGGTTTATGAGTATCGACAACGACAAGCAATGTGTCATCAGATGCAATTTCATATGCTTGCTCCGGAGAAATGAATCTAGAGTAGAGAGATTCATTATCCTTAATCTCATCCATCAGCCGTTGCACACCTGTATCAATCTCATTTTTATTATAGACAATAAAGCCTTCACGCTTATTCATCTGCGCTACTTTAAGAATCCCTATTGCCGAACCGATGGCGTCCATATCAGGGTTCTTATGTCCCATGATTAAGACCTTGTCACTCTCGACCACCAATTCCTTCAATGCGTGAGAAATGACGCGTGCCCTAACCCTTGTCCGCTTTTCAACAGGATTTGTCTTGCCGCCATAAAACTTAACTTTGCCATTAGGCTGTTTGATTGCCACTTGGTCACCGCCGCGCCCCAAAGCAAGATCCAGGCTGGACTGTGCCTGAGTTCCGAGCTCAGGAAGCGATGAATATCCTGTGCCAACGCCAATGCTCAAAGTTAATGGGACATTTTGCTTCGATGTCGTTTCCCTTACTTCATCAAGGATCGAGAACTTCCCCTTTTCCAGCAGCTGAAGGATATGCTCACTAAAAACAGCGATGAATCTTTCTGAAGAAACCCTTTTAAGGAATACCCCGTTATTGGTCGCCCATTTATTTAAAATGGAAGTGACAAGACTGTTCAAGCTGCTTTTAGTCTGGTCATCCATTCCCTGAGTCAATTCCTCATAGTTATCAAGATAAATGATTGAAATGACCGTGCGCTCATCATGGTACATTTTTTCGATTTCTGCCTGTTCGGTCACATCGAAAAAGTAGAGCAAGCGTTCCTCAGGTTTATGTATCACCCTGAACTTCCGGTCGTGAAGAGTGAGGATATCAGTTTCCACCTCTTGTTTGATCAATGGAATGACTGCATCGGCAACATCATAAAGAGATTTGCCTACAAGAGAGTCTTCATTGAAACATGCAGCTATGAAAGGATTTGTCCACTCAATATAATAGTCATCATTAACCAGCATGATCCCAATGGGCATTTCCATCAGAGCTTCTTCGCCGACTTTTTTTACCCGATAAGACAGCGTGGAAATATACTCTTCCGTTTCTTGTCTTATTTTATGATTCACTTGAAAAATCAAATATATCAACAGGCCAGTGAGAATGAACCCTGCTGCTCCTATAATCCAGTTATAGTAAGACAGAAATCCAATCAGCACCAGTGTTACGGCCATCAATCCATACAATGGATAACGTATTTGCCGCCTCTCTAAATAAGAAGGCATGTGCTCAGCTCCTAAAGCGTTAGTTTCTGATTACTTCTTCTCCCCAAGACGTTTTCTTAAGTCAAATCCTAAATCAATTATACCTAATATCCTCACAATATAAAGAACAAATGGCAGGAGGAAAATCAGGACAATAACGACGATTGGAACAGCTTTAGGATACTTTTTAATATGTGTTATATAAAACACCAATGAGACCCCTTGGAGAACCATCAGCATCTGCAGGATGAATGTAAGATTGGAAATCACCCAGAACCAGTAAGTTCCTTTTTCCGGCTGCATGATCAATGCTGCAATCATCGTAATGAGATAGTACCATAAGATACTCTTTGGCAGATTCAATTCCCTGAACGGAGGCCAGGATGGCACCTTGATCCCAAACCGCTTCAAGAATGGAAACGAGGCAAGCTGAAGCAGGAAGACAATCAAAAATGAGGCCATGACGAACATGCTTGGCATAAGTACTTCCATCATATCGACCATTGTTTCGAATTGCTCAATGAGTTTCTCATCAGGGGCCTGACCCATTTGTTCCAGTATTTTGATCGCCTGGCCGGTTGAGGCACGAAAAGCCTCCATTAATTCCTCGATAATATTAATTTTAAAGAAAATGACCGACAACGCATATTGTGCCACTAAATTCAAAAGAAACACTAGGGAACCGGCTATGTATGCAGCAAACCTGCTTTTCCCTTCCCTGACCATGTATCCCATCACAGCACCAGTCGTCCCATATGCCAATGCAAGCGGGATTGCCAGAAGGGACCCTAAAATCATCGATAAGAATACAGCTGCGAGCGTAAAAACAGCAGTACTTTTCCCGTCATACTTAGCACCGAAAAATAAGAATGGCAAAGAAAGAAAGAGGTTCACAATTAACCCCAGACCAGGTATATAAAAAGTGATCAATAATAAAACCGCAAAAATCGCCAACAGGATAGCCCCTTCTGTCAGCTTGTATGTATTCTTCATAATCCACCTCACCGAAATGCGTAAGCGCCTTGGTCAGCCTCGACAAGCGCTGGAGGGCCTGACAGTGAAGTCGTTTTTTGACTTCATTGGCAGGACCGAACTCGAAAAGCGAAGGCGACTGTTCAACTCCGACAAGCGTTGGAGGGCCTGACAGTGAAGTCGCTCTTTGACTTCATTGGCAGGACCGAAACGTCTCGAGGAGTTAGGAGCCGCAGCTAGACAAGCGTCTCGAGAGGCTAGGCGCTGAAGCTAGACACCGAAATGCGTAAGCGCCTTGGTCAGCCATAAGAGTTCAAGCTAGATATTATAACAGTTTCCTGAACGTAATTAGCAACCGTTTTTAAAATTACCGATAAGAACTATTTTAGCTTCTAAACTCCTGACAAGCAAACGAAGTGCCATATAGATAATATAAAAGGCAGCGGGAATGCCCCGCTGCCTTTTAAAATCCGATCATTATTCGCCTGAAACGTATGGCAGTAATGCCATTTGACGAGAACGTTTGATTGCAACTGTCAATTTACGCTGATATTTAGCGCTAGTTCCAGTTACACGGCGTGGTAAAATTTTACCGCGCTCAGAGATGAATTTTTTAAGAAGATCAACATCTTTATAATCGATTTTAGTGATTCCGTTTGCTGTGAAGTAGCAAACCTTACGGCGTTTTGCACGTCCGCCTCTGCGTCCACCCATTGCCATGGTCATTTCCCTCCTTGTGTATTCTATTTCAAGTCCGAGTTATATTAGAATGGAAGATCATCATCTGAAATGTCGATTTGGCCGCCACCTGCAAATGGATCTTCATCTGTTTTTGTATAACCTTGGTTTTGTCGTTGATTCTGATTCCCGAATGGGGATCCTTGATCATTTTGACGGGAATAACCGCTATCCCCTCTGTCAGAAGACTGTCCTTTTGGCTCAAGGAACTGAACACTCTCAGCAAGAACTTCTGTAACGTATACACGCTTACCATCTTGTCCTTCATAGCTGCGAGTTTGAACGCGTCCATCAACACCTGCAAGGCTGCCCTTCTTCAAGAAGTTTGCAACGTTTTCGGCTGGACGGCGCCATACCACACAGTTGATGAAGTCAGCTTCTCTTTCCCCCTGCTGGTTGGTAAATGAACGATTTACCGCAAGTGTGAAAGTAGCCACCGCAACTCCATTCGGTGTGAAACGTAATTCAGGATCCTTGGTCAAACGGCCAACAAGAATGACACGATTCATCATCAGAATCAACTCCTTCCCCCCAGCATGAATGTTCCATATGAAACATCTTCCGCTGAAAGCTTATATTTATATCATTAATTATTCTTCTTCTTTAATTACGATGTGGCGAAGGATATCTTCGTTGATCTTAGCAAGACGAGAGAATTCCTCAACTGCTGCCGGAGTAGCATTTACCTTTACAAGCTGGTAGTAGCCATCACGGAAATCATTGATTTCGTATGCTAGGCGGCGTTTGCCCCATTCCTTAGCTTCTGAAATTTCCGCACCGTTTTCTGTAAGGATTGCGCTGAAACGCTCAGTAAGAGCCTTTTTAGCTTCCTCTTCAATGTTTGGGCGGATGATGTACATAACTTCGTACTTTCTCATCACTGTCACCTCCTTTTGGTCTAAGCGGCCCCATTACAGGGCAAGGAGTAATTGATTAATTACTCACAAGATGAAATTATATCACAGAACATATTCAATGGCAATGCTATGTATAGAGAATCTACTTTGCCTATTTCTATGTGATAGATTTCCATAACAAAATACTAACATATGTTCGCATTTTTGTCCATGCTTAGTTATTTGAAAATAAAAAAATGAGGGTGTCCCAAAAGGTTAAGTCTTTTGGGAACCCTCTTTATTGTGGGACGCTTGTAAAATTGGTCCGTTGATTTTGGTTCCAGGCGCTTCGCTTTCCGCGGGGCCGGAGGTGAGCCTCCTCGCCGCCATTGGCGTCTGCGGGGTCTCACCTGTCCAGCTGTTCCCGCAGGACATTGATTGAGCTTCCTTGAACCTGCCCACGCACGATAAAATGCGTTAGCATTTTCGGAGGAGTCTTCGCGCCTTTCACTACAATCAACTCAACTTCCTACCTATGTTTTGTTTGGATCAGCTCAAAAATGAATTATACATTGAAACGGAAGTGGATGATGTCTCCGTCTTTTACTTCGTATTCTTTACCTTCTAGGCGTACTTTACCAGCTTCCTTGGCTGCTGCCATGGATCCTGCTGCAAGAAGGTCATCGTAGTGGACTGTTTCTGCACGGATGAATCCACGTTCGAAATCAGAGTGGATGACACCGGCACACTGAGGTGCTTTCATTCCATGGCGGAATGTCCATGCACGGACTTCCTGGACGCCGGCTGTGAAATAGGTTGCAAGTCCAAGCAGACTGTAAGCCGCACGGATCAATTGGTCCAAACCTGATTCTTCGATGCCTAGTTCCTCTAGGAACATTTGCTTTTCTTCGCCTTCAAGCTCAGCGATTTCTTCCTCGATTTTGGCACTGATGACGATTACTTCTGCATTATCTTTTCGTGCAAACTCGCGGACTTGCTGTACATATTCATTTCCGCTTGGATCTGCGACATCTTCTTCACCTACGTTGGCAACATAAAGCATCGGCTTAATTGTAAGCAAATGAAGTTGTTTTACAATTTTCATTTCTTCTTCTGTAAATTCAACCGCGCGCGCTGGTTGCTCAGCTTCAAATGCATCGCGCAGGCGAGCCAGAATTGGAAACTCGATAGAAGCTTCCTTATCCTTTTGCTTAGCCAATTTCTCAACACGGCCAATTCTTTTTTCAACTGACTCCATGTCAGCAAGAATCAATTCCAGGTTAATAACCTCAATATCGGAAATTGGATCTACTTTACCTGCAACGTGAGTGATATTGTCATCTGCAAAACAGCGGACAACCTGACAAATCGCATCCACCTGACGAATATGAGAAAGGAATTTGTTTCCAAGTCCTTCACCTTTACTCGCCCCTTTTACGATTCCGGCGATGTCAGTGAATTCGAAAGCTGTCGGTACAGTCTTTTTCGGCTGTACTAGCTCAGTTAATTTAGTTAAACGATGATCAGGAACCTCAACGATTCCGACATTCGGGTCAATCGTACAGAACGGATAGTTGGCTGATTCAGCACCAGCCTGTGTGATCGCATTAAACAATGTAGATTTCCCAACGTTAGGAAGTCCAACAATACCTGCTGTTAAGGCCATCCATGTCACTCCTCTATTTAAAAATGTATCTATTCAAGCAAGAATCACCTAAACGATTTTTTCCTCTCACAATTATAGAGATTACGAAGGGAAAAGACAAGCTTATAAGAAAAGCGCAATCACCTTGGTCAGCCCCGAAAAGCCCTTCAAGGCCCGACAGTGAAATCATTCTTTGACTTTCGTCATGAACGGTACCCTTATAGAGACAGATTTGCTTGCTTAAGGGTATCTTTCTCCTTGAACGGAACAAGATTTCAAGTTTCTGTATATGAATCATGGCTCTTGGCGTCCTCATGCCCGTATTTTTCAACATTCTAACACCAATGTTGCCTGTCCCTATTCTCCAAAAAAGAAAAACCACACTCTCAATGAAAGTGCGGTAAAACGATCATTATTCTTTTTCAATTTTTTCAATGTTGACGAGGCAATCATATAGTGTGCTGCCGAGGCCGTTGTCTGATTCCCTGCTGGATGTGAGCTGGTTGACGGAGCCGCCGAATCGTGCGCTCAAGCCTTCATCAATATTCACCGTTCCTGGATGGGCCATTTTTAAAATCGAAACGGTCCCCTTCAGTTCGCCTCTATCATTCCATACCCGGACATCGTCCTGATCCTTTAAACCCTTTTCAGCAGCCACGCTGCCAGCAATCTCGACTTTCACATACGGCTCTGGCTGGAACAGGTGGAAATGCTGAGAATGGTTTGAACGCAGCGGGTGGATTGTCAGCAAGGTATATGGATATTTCTCTGCCAGCTCGGGATTCGTCCACTTTGTCTCCGTTGGCAGTGACAGTTTGATCCTGCCATCAGCAACTGCAGAAGATGTGAATTCATACATGCCGCTTGGCGTTTTGAATCTCCTGTCTGCCCATGGTATTTTATCCACGGGAAGCTCCGCGAATCTTTCCACACGAATTTTATCAAGGCTGATTCCCTTTGCAGTCAGTGATGCGAGACCCATCTCAATGAATTCTTCTCTTGTATAATCAAACTCGTCACCGAAGCCTAATCTAGCCGCTAGTTCAGCCCAAATCCATGCGTCCGGCTTCGCTTCCCCCGGCGGTTCGACCAGCTTCGGGCCGTGGTTCACATAATGATGGTACATAGAAGAGTAGTAAACATCTTCTACCTCAAAAGCTGTCGCAGCCGGCAGCACATAATCCGCCAGCTCTGCTGTATCCGTCATGAACTGGTCAATAACCACCAATGTTTCCAGCGATTCAAATGCCTTTCGCACTTTGTTTGTATCTGGTACCTGTGTCAGCGGATTTCCGCATGTAACGATTCCCATCTTTACCACAGGGTCTACTGCCGACAAAATCTCCTCTGCCTGCCTCATCATTGTAAATGTACGTGATGAATTCTTCCGTTCTGGTATGGACATGTTCTGATAGTCAAAGCTTTGCCCTACCTGTTTGTTCGCATAGTTGGCACCGCCGCCTGGGATGCCGATGTTGCCGCTGACAGCGACCAGTGCGTCCAGCAGCCTGATCGTATTCCCGCCATTTTCATAGCGCTGCATACCAAGTCCCATGATGGTCGATACCGGCTTATCAGCATATACCTCGGCAAGATGGGTGATGATGTCAGCCGGTACTTCCGTCACTTCACTGATATAGTCTAAAGAAACGCTATCGAGCAATGCGTTCAAGCCTTCGAACCCTGCCGTATGATTCTCCAGGAACTCGCCATCCTGTAAACCCATCCTGAGCAACTCTTTCATGATGCCCGCCGCTAAAAGTCCGTCAAAACCTGGCTTGATAGAGATATATTCATGTGCCAGCTTAGCTGTTGCATTATAAATAGGATCAATCACATAGATTTTCGTCCCATTCTTTTTCGCAGCCTGGAGGTTCTGGAAAAGATGCATATTCGTCCGGGCGACATTCCTTCCCCAGATGACGACATGTTTGCTGTTTTTCAAATCCTCTGGGGCATGGCTGTAGGCATCGCCAAAATCCCAGTTCTGCGCCTCAATACCCGCTCCCCAGCAGATTGAACCGGTTAATTCAGTCACTCCGCCATATAGATTGAAAAAGCGGCTGTCAAGATTGGTGAGCAAACCGCCGTTAGCGTAATCATGGCTGTGCAATACGGAAGTGGTACCAAAATATTCTTTATAATAAGCCAATTTTTCAGCAATCTCATCGAGCGCCTGCTCCCAGGAAATCTGCTGGAAACTGCCGTCTATTTTTTTCAGAGGATGGAGCAATCGGTCTTCCGCATTCGCCCTGTTCTCAAGCATCCTCCCGCGTCCGCAAATTTTCCCCTGTGTAATCGGATGATCTGGATTGCCTTCGACCTTGGTTACCTTTCCGTCTTCAACGGTAACAAGGAAACCGCAGCTGTCCCAGCAATTCAATGGACATGCTGAATGATGTACTGTCGCCACTTCCTCATCTCCCAACGTTCTCTCTATATGTCATTAATTTTATCTATAAGAATAATACAAGAAGGCAAAAAAAAGAAGCAGGATTATTCACCCTGCTTTGATAAAATCTTCTTTACTTTTCGTGTGAACTCTTTTCTCGGAATCAAGACACTGTGCTCGCAGCCTTCACACTTGATCCGGAAATCCATGCCAAGGCGGATGATTTTCCACTTGTTGGTGCCGCAAGGATGTGGTTTTTTCATTTCAACAACATCATTAAGTTGAAACTCGTGCTCCAATTTTAAAACCTCCTTGTTTATTTACCGAATTCTTTTTGCTCTCCGCCTTCCTGACGTGAGTACATAACCATTCTTGGGAATGGAATTTCAATTCCGTGCTGGTCCAATAGAAGCTTGATGTCCTTGCGGAGCTGTCTTCCGATATACCAATGTTTCATCGGCAGTGTTTCCGCGACGATCCGCATCACAACTTCTGAAGCGCCAAATTGCTGGACACCTAAAAGCTCGGGTGTCTTTACCAGCTCTGGATACTTTTCAGTTGTGGTTTCAAGATAATCCTGCAGTACTTTTTCAGCGTATTCAATATCCCCTTCATAAGCAATTCCTATATCGAGAACCGAAACACTGTTATAAACTGAGAAGTTGGTGACTTCTATGATGCTCCCATTAGGGAGGATATTGATTTCCCCTGTAAAGCTTTTAATCTTCGTCGTCCGCAGCCCAATTTCCTCTACTGTTCCTTCAAATTGTCCGATCCTGACATAATCACCCACAGAAAACTGATCTTCAAAAATAATGAAGAAGCCGGTGATGATGTCTTTTACGAGACTCTGAGCACCGAAACCGACAGCCAAGCCGACAATCCCGGCACCGGCAAGCATTGCCTTGACATCGATTGTCAGCGCCGCAAGAATGGACATGATCGCAATAAAGTAAACGACATACTTCAGGACATTTTCGAGCAGCTTCATTAAAGTCATTTCTCGCCGTTCAGAAACTTTGATTGGTCCCCTTGTTTTCATCTTGAAAAAGTTCTGGATCGCAACCTTGCCAACTCTGATCAGCAAACCTGAAATAATCAGGATCGCCAGGATTTTCAGGGCACTTTCCCCAATCGCGAACCAGAGCTCTTCATCCATCAGCTTTTGACTGAGTTTATTTAAAAATGCTTGTGTTCTGGTCAGACTTTCTTCCGTTTTAGTCATAATTTCACCCGCCTGTAAATTTCACGCTTACATTATCATACTTTATGTAACAAAGTAGAAGATTTCATACAAGCACAATCATTTTAACAAGTTTTATAATGTAGTTAAAGAAGGCTGTTTCTGTAAGATGATGGTATAGGAGTCCTCTACTTTAGAACAGTATATTATTATTTTAATATAGAATAATCATTTTGCGATAGAGCCTAAACCATTACTAATTCTTTTAAAAAAGATAAGTCCTTTTTCCTCCGAAAGAGATTCACTGCTCCAAAAGACCCTGTTTAAATCTTTCTGTTTACAGGTATGTATAGATTACAAAAAAAGACCGTATACTGATAGTACGAATTTTTAAGGAGTTGATCCAATGAATCTCAAAAACCATTTTTTCGAGCGGAGAAATAATGTGGCAAAAATTAACCATGAAGATGAGCTTGCTGCCGAAAAGCTGGCTTCTGAAATCCTGGACCATTTGCCTAATTTCAGCACACGCCCAATTGTTTTTGTCTGTATTGGAACTGACCGCTCTACCGGTGATTCATTGGGTCCGCTAATCGGAACGCTTCTCGAGGAAAAAGAAATTGCGCCTTACCATGTATATGGAACTCTCGATGATCCGATACATGCTGTCAATATGGATGCTAAACTGGCAGAAATCAAAGAAAAGCATTTCAATCCTTTTATTATTGGCATAGACGCCTGCCTGGGCAGATTAAAAAGCGTCGGGTCGATCCAGGTAGGCGATGGGCCCGTCAAGCCGGGTGCCGGAGTGAATAAGGAACTTCCTGAAGTCGGCAATATGCACATAACCGGCATTGTCAATGTCAGCGGGTTCATGGAATTCTTTGTTTTGCAAAACACAAGATTGAATCTCGTCTTAAAAATGGCGAAAACGATCGCGAACGGTATCTCCGAGAGCAGCCAGCAGCTCTCGAAAAAACAGGATTGGCCGAAACTAAATTGGGATCTAGAAACCGAGCAACCAACAGTTGCTGAATAAAGTGCCCGAAAATGCCTGGAGGCTATCCAGGCATTTTTTAATTTTATAACCCAATCATATAATGTGAAATGGTAACAAGCACGCCAGTAACAAGGATACCTGGCAGGAGATTCGCAACCCTGATCTTCGTCAATCCAATCAGGTTCAGGCCGATAGCAAAAATCATGACGCCGCCTGTTGCAGTCAATTCCAGAATGAAGCTGTCCATCAAGGCCTGCGGTATAAACTTATCAATTTGTGTTGCGAATAACGCGATTGTACCCTGGTAAAGCATTACGGGAATCGCTGAAAAAAGAACACCAATACCAAGTGTAGTAGTCAAAATCAAGGCAGTGAAGCCGTCAATGATTGCCTTTGTATATAGGACATCATGGTCGCCGCGGATTCCACTGTCTAGAGCGCCAATGATGGCCATCGCGCCAATGACAAAAATCAGCGTTGCTGTCACAAATCCTTGTGAAATACTGCCTTCCCCTTTTGACCCAAGCTTTCTTTCGAGCCAGTCTCCAACTGAATTCAGCTTATCCTCCAGCTTCCAGGCTTCCCCAAGGACCGCACCAATCACAAGGCTTAAAATGACGATCAGGAAATTTGCACTTTTAAAGCCCATTTGCAGGCCCAGCACCATGACAGCAAGGCCGATACCATGCATGACAGTAGCTTTCATATTTTCAGGGATTCTTGTCAATAGCCTGCCCAGCAAGGTACCTACAATAATTAATAAACCATTTACAATGGTGCCAAGTAAAAACATATTGTTCACCTATCTTCAGATTTTGTATGAATACGTGTATGTAAAAAAAGAAGCCATCAAATTGATAGCTTAAGAGTTTTGCTGATCTAAAAGTTCCAGAATTCGTTCGAGATCATCCTTTGAGAAAAATTCTATTTCAATCTTCCCTTTGTTTTTAGATTGTTTGATGTTTACAGTTGTGCCGAAACGCTCTCGAAGCGTCGTTTCCCGTTCACGGATGAAAACATCTTTTGTCACTTTTTCTTTTTTTTGTTTCACGTGGAACAACTTCGTTCATCTGCTGGATCAGCTGCTCAAGCTGTCGGACATTCATTCCATCCTTAAGGATTTTGTCCACCAGGATCGGAAGCTTGTCCTTCTTCCTTAAGCCCAGAAGCGCGCGCCCATGCCCCATTGATATCTTGCCATCTGAAATCAGCTGCTGGATCTTAGGCGGGAGCGACAGCAAACGTATATGATTTGCAAGATGCGGTCTGCTTTTGCCCAGTCTTTTCGCTAACTCTTCTTGTGTGAGCTTCAGCTTTTCAATCAAGGTTTGATAGGCGATTCCCTCTTCAATCGGATTCAGGTCTTCACGCTGAAGATTTTCCAATACGGCAAGCTCCATCATTTGCTGTTCATTCAATTCGCGGACAACTGCCGGAACTGTTTCGAGCTTCGCTTCCTTCGCTGCACGGTAACGTCTTTCTCCAACGACAATTTCATAGCCTTTGATCGTTTTCCTGACAATAATCGGCTGAAGGATACCATGTTCCTGAATTGATAGTTTCAATTCCTCGATCGCTTCCGGCTGGAAAACTTTCCGTGGTTGATAAGGATTCGGCCTTATTTCTTTAATGCTTATTTCCTGGACCTTCTCTTCTTTTTCAGCTTCCATATTAAAGAAAGCATTCAATCCTTTACCTAAGCCTTTAGCCATTTGCAACCACTTCCTTTGCAAGATCTAAATAAACCTCTGCCCCGCGGGACTTTGGATCATAAATGATAATTGGCTCTCCATGGCTTGGAGCTTCACTCAATCGGACATTCCGTGGAATGACTGTCTTATATACCTTGTCCTGGAAGTACTTCTTCACTTCCTCGATGACTTGGAGACCAAGATTCGTACGTGCATCAAGCATAGTAAGCAGGACACCTTCAATCTTCAAATCCTGGTTCAAATGCTTCTGTACAAGCCGGACAGTATTCAGGAGCTGACTTAGTCCTTCCAGTGCATAATACTCACACTGGACAGGGATGATGACGGCATCTGAAGCCGTCAAAGCATTCAGTGTCAATAAACCAAGGGATGGCGGACAGTCAATGATAATATAATCAAAACGATCCTTCACTTCCTCGAGAGCCCGCTTCAAACGAACTTCCCTTGAAATTGTAGGGACAAGCTCAATTTCCGCTCCTGCAAGCTGGATCGTTGCAGGAATTGTATATAAATTTTCTACCGCTGTTGGATGGATTACATTCTTAGCTTCAACATCGTCAACAAGAACATCATAGATGCATTGCTCTACATCCGCTTTCTCAATCCCCACACCGCTCGTAGCGTTTCCCTGAGGATCCGTATCGACAAGCAGCACTTTTTTTCCTATGTATGCCAGGCATGCACCAAGGTTCACTGATGTAGTCGTCTTGCCGACTCCGCCTTTTTGATTCGCAATCGCGATGATTTTCCCCACATTGTCACCTTCTTTCAAACCCGTAAAATTGTCTATTTTTAGCTTTAAGCAAAAAAAATGCATTATAAATAAGGCTTTTCCCAGCAGTTCCTGAAAAAAATTACCGAAAAAAGACAATCATGTATTCTATTTTATCATGAATCAAGATAGTTGATAGAATTTTTATTCAAAAGTAATATTCCAGTAATATGAAAGCTTATTTACTAATAAGCACTGTTATCTAACTGCTTACCGGATTGAATTTTTCAAACAGGCTCTGTTAAAGTAGGCTGTTGATTTTCGTTCAAGCTTCGCTTTCCGCGGGGCTGGCGCTGAGCCTCCTCGTAGCTTCGCTCCTGCGGGGTCTCATCTGACCAGCTGATCCCGCAGGACATTGATTAGCTTCCACGAATCCGCCCACGCACGAGGGAAATGCGTTAGCATTTTCGGAGGAGTCTACGCGCCTTCCACTACAATCAACAGTGCTTAAAATAACAATGGGCTTTAACAGAGCTTTCAATAAAAAAACGGGAGACAGTTTGTCCCCCGCTAGCAATCTATTATTTCTTTTTTGGTATGCGAATCGTGAATTGATAGAACTCTTCAAACTCTTCTTCTTCTGAATCGAGATTGATGCCGCTGTCGGAAACCATTGTCAGTGACTGGCGGATGGTATTGACGGCAATCCTCATATCCTTGCTGAATGCCTTCCGCTTTGGCTTTGGTTTCTCTTCATTCTGACTCAGCAGCTTTACGACGCGTTCCTCCGTTTGTTTGACATTGAGGGCTTTCTCAATGACCTCTGCCAATAGCTGCACCTGCAGCTGAGGGTTTTTTAACGGGATTAACGAACGGGCATGACGTTCTGTAATCAGCTTATTCAAAAGCGCATCCTGCACTTCCTGCGGAAGCTTAAGCAATCGCAGCTTATTCGCAACAGTTGATTGACCTTTTCCCAGCCTTTGCGCCAAGGCTTCCTGGGTAAGGTTGTGAATTTCCAGTAATTTACCATAAGCCATTGCTTCTTCAATCGGTGACAGCTCCTCACGCTGGAGGTTCTCGATTAAAGCAACGGATGCCGTTTCGGAATCGGATAAGTTCTTAACAATTGCAGGAACTTCCTCCCACTCAAGCTTTTTCATCGCTCGCCAGCGGCGTTCACCTGCGATGATTTCAAACCGATCCTGATCGAATTCCCGGACGACGATTGGCTGGATTACTCCATGTATGTGAATGGTACGGGCCAATTCCTCAATTTTTTCATCATCAAATACAGTTCTTGGCTGGTATCTATTTGGAATAATATGGTCAATCGGAATTTTCTTTATTTCTTCATTTTCTATGTTGTCGATATCCTCAACCGTCTGTTCTTCCACTTGGTTCTGTTCTTCCATTTGATTCCGTTCTTTTTCCTTTTCCCCAAGGCCAAAAAAGCGCGAAAAAGAAGGCTTCATCACCCTACACCACCTTTATGAACTCCCTATTACATATTCTCTATAAAAATGACAAGTTCCTGCCTATAGAATCTATTATAAACTAAATTCATTTTTCAAAATAGACCAAAGAGCATACGCGAACATGGCCGGTTTCATCAACCGTGCACCTCAGGTCTTTGACTGGAGGTGCTGCGGATGATGGGTGCCTCTATTCAATCGGCGTTTTATTCGGAGTTCCCGGTTTTCTTGGGTACTTCTTAGGTGTTGCTTTTAGTTTGTTAATGATTAAAATATTCCGTTCGCTTTCTTCCACCGGCAAGGTGAATGAATGAGCGGATTCCAGCTTCCCGCCAAGGACAGCGATTGCTTTTTCGCCAACCTGCAGTTCCTCTCCTGCCTGGTTGCCCTTCATGGCGACGAATGTTCCGCCTACTTTCACCAGCGGGAGACAAAGCTCGCTTAAAACTGACATCCTTGCAACTGCCCTTGCCATCACAACATCATATTTTTCACGATGAGAAGGATTTTGTCCGAATGTCTCGGCACGATCGTGAATGAAAGTCGTTCCTTCCAGTCCCAATTCCTTCGAAAGCTGCTCCAGAAACGTAATTCGCTTATTCAGGGAATCAACAATCGTCACCTTGATTTCCGGGAAGGCAATTTTAATCGGGATACTTGGGAAACCGGCACCGGCACCAACATCACACAAATTGAGCGGCTTGTTAAAATCAAAATAAAATGCTGCGGAAACGGAATCATAGAAATGCTTCAAATACACATCAGGCTTTTCTGTGATCGCAGTTAAATTCATTTTTTCATTCCACTCGACGAGCATTTGGTAATACTTTTCATATTGCTCCATTTGCTTCTGGGAAAGCTCAATTCCCTTTTCAGCGAGCAAAGCTTTAAATTGATCTGTATTCATAAGCCAACCCTTTCTGTCCTTGCTGGTGATTTCATAAGAAAAGCGCAAGCGCCTTGGTCAGCCCTGACATCTCGAGGGGCTAGGAGCTGGAGCTAGACACTAATCTATGTGGCAAAATTATACTTTCTCCAATTAAAAAATTTTCGATTAGATCCGTGCAATCCGCCCTTGTTCCAAATAGACAAGCAGAATAGAGATATCAGCAGGGTTCACACCTGAGATTCTCGATGCCTGTGCCAAAGTTAACGGACGTACTTCTTTTAATTTTTGGCGGGCTTCTGTCGCCAATCCGGAAATTGCATCATAATCAATATTTTCTGGGATTTTCTTGTCTTCCATCTTTTTCAGCCTTTCAACCTGCTGAAGAGATTTCTCGATATATCCCTCATATTTGATTTGAATTTCTGTCTGTTCTTCTGTTTCAAAATCAAGTTCGCCAGCTGCAGGAACAAGCTGCTTGATATGCTCATAAGAAACCTCAGGACGCTTCAATAGATCGGAGGCACGGATACCATCCTTCAGCTCACTGCCGCCAAGTGAACGGATCAGTTCCTGAACCTCGGCTGTCGGTTTGATGATGATCGATTGCAGGCGTTGTTTCTCTGCTTCAATACCTTCTTTTTTCGCTAAAAACTTCTGATAGCGTTCTCCGGTAATCAAGCCAATTTCGTAGCCCTTTTCAGTCAAGCGAAGATCTGCATTGTCATGACGCAGAAGCAGGCGGTATTCGGCTCTAGATGTCAATAGACGGTACGGTTCATTCGTTCCCTTTGTCACGAGATCATCGATCAGTACACCGATATACGCATCGGCGCGGCTCAAGATGACTTCCTCTTTTTCCAACGCTCTTCTGCCGGCATTGATCCCAGCCATGATTCCCTGGCCGGCAGCCTCTTCATAGCCAGAAGTACCGTTGATTTGTCCTGCAGTATAGAGATTTTTAACCAATTTCGTTTCCAGTGTTGGCCACAGCTGCGTCGGCACGACAGCATCATACTCAATCGCATAGCCGGCACGCATCATTTGTACTTTCTCCAGGCCAGGAATGGTCTGAAGGATTTTATGCTGGACTTCTTCAGGCAAGCTGGTTGATAGTCCCTGCACATACACTTCCTGAGTGTTCCTGCCTTCCGGCTCAAGGAAAATCTGGTGGCGCGGCTTGTCATTGAAGCGGACGACCTTATCCTCGATGGATGGGCAGTAGCGCGGGCCAGTACCCTTGATCATTCCGGAATACATTGGCGAGCGGTGCAGATTGTCATCAATCAGCTGGTGTGTGCGCTCATTCGTATATGTCAGCCAGCAAGGAAGCTGGTCTGTGATGTATTTTGTCGTTTCATAAGAAAATGCACGGTGGACATCGTCACCAGGCTGAATTTCTGTTTTTGTATAATCAATACTGTCGCTGTGCACACGTGGCGGCGTTCCCGTTTTAAAACGGACCAGGTCAAAGCCAAGCTCCTCGAGATGTTCCGAAAGCTTGATTGACGGCTGCTGGTTGTTTGGGCCGCTTGAATATTTTAATTCGCCGAGGATGATTTCCCCGCGCATATACGTGCCAGTCGTGATGACGACTGTTTTCGCGCGATAAATGGCTCCAGTCTGCGTAATGACCCCTTTACATTCTCCATCCTCTACGATCAGGCGCTCAACCATGCCCTGTACCAATGTAAGGTTCTTTTCATTTTCCAGCGTCTTTTTCATTTCATTTTGATAATCGAATTTATCAGCCTGGGCCCTCAACGCACGTACTGCAGGTCCCTTTCCTGTATTCAGCATCCTCATCTGGATGTATGTTTTATCAATATTGCGGCCCATTTCGCCGCCCAATGCGTCAATCTCCCGTACAACAATACCCTTTGCAGGTCCGCCGATTGACGGGTTGCACGGCATGAACGCAATCATATCAAGATTGATGGTAATCATCGCGGTTTTCGCACCCATGCGTGCTGGCGCAAGGGCCGCCTCAACGCCCGCATGGCCGGCACCAACTACAACCACATCAAAATTTCCGGCTTCATAACCCATCCTGCTGCCTCCTTTTATGCTCCATTCAAATACCTTTATAGTCCAAAAGCGCTACACCAAATAAATCTAGTAGCAAGAGATAATGTTTTATGAAAATAGTTTCTTTTCTATTACTTCCCTAAACAGAACTGGGAGAATAACTGGTCAATCAAGCTTTCATGGACACTTTCTCCAATGATTTCGCCAAGCAGCTCCCAGGAACGAGTCAGATCGATCTGAACGATATCGATTGGAGTTCCCATTTCGACACCCGAGATTGCTTCTTCTATTGAATGGACAGCCTGATTCAGGAGTGCAATATGGCGGCTGTTCGAAACATACGTCATGTCTCCCGATTCAATCGCACCTGAGAAGAACAAGCTGGATATCGCTTCTTCAAGCTCATCCACTCCCTTGTCCTCCAGCAATGAAGTTGTTACAAGGGAATACTGATTCGCAAGCTCCTTCACCTGGTCCATATCGATTTTTTGCGGCAGGTCGGTCTTGTTGACGATGACAATCACGTCCATCCCCTCAACCGCTTTGAAAATGTTCCGATCCTCTTCCGAAAGCTCATCCGAATAGTTCAGAACGAGCAAGATTAAATCCGCTTCCTTCAATACCTGGCGAGAGCGTTCGACGCCGATTCGTTCAACGATATCCTCAGTTTCACGGATTCCCGCTGTATCAAGGAGTCGTAAAGGAACACCGCGGACATTCACATATTCTTCGATGACATCGCGTGTGGTCCCTGGTATATCAGTAACAATCGCTTTGTTTTCATGCACAAGGCTGTTAAGCAGCGAAGATTTCCCTACATTCGGGCGGCCAACTATGACCGTGGACAATCCTTCACGGAGGATTTTTCCCTGCTGTGATGTTTGCAGAAGCTTTTCAAGCTCCCCTTTTACATACTTCGCCTTCTCCAAAAGCATATTATGCGTCATTTCTTCAACATCGTCATACTCCGGATAATCAATGTTCACTTCGACATGCGCAAGAACTTCTAAGATTTCCTGGCGCAGCTTCTGGATCAGCCTAGATAGGCGTCCTTCCATCTGGCCAAGCGCCAGGTTCATCGCACGGTCTGTTTTCGCTCTGATCAAGTCGATGACTGCCTCAGCCTGGGAAAGGTCGATCCGTCCATTTAAAAAAGCCCGTTTTGTAAATTCCCCCGGCTCCGCCAGTCTCGCTCCCTGATTCAGAACAAGCTGGAGCACACGGTTTACAGAAACAAGACCCCCATGGCAGTTGATTTCGACTACATCCTCTTTCGTGAACGTTTTCGGCCCTCTCATTACAGAGACCATTACTTCTTCCGCGACTTGTCCAGTTTTCGGATCAATCAGATGGCCGTAATGTATTGTATGCGAGGCCGCCTCACTCAGCTTCTTGCTGCCAACCCCTTTGAACAGACGATCTGCAATTTCAAAAGCCTGATCACCGCTTAAACGGACAATCGCAATCGCACCCTCACCCATCGGCGTAGAAATCGCCGCAATCGTATCAAATTCCATTTGCTCACCCCGCTTTTCCATAAAAATTATTTATATCAAAAAAGATTAAAGTTTGTTTTCTACAAATTACTAGAATACCACATCACTTTAGCGAAAAAAAGAAAGGAATACTTTCAACTCTGAATTTATCCACAACTCATTAAATAAACTTATTTAATTTTAACTTATCCACATGTGAATAACAATAAAACCAAATGAGGAAATAAATGATTTTTATTTATGTTGTGGAAAAATCGATTTGGTTTAGTTAGATGGAGGAAGGATTGGCGAATGGGAATTGTCTGAACAGAAGAATTGGAGTTGAATTTTGATTTTAATTTACAGCGTACTAATGAATGCAAAATGGACTTCTATGGAGTTGGAAGTTTGTACTGATGACAAAAAGTGATAGTTGGTAATCAAGTTTTTAAATTGGAAAAAATCCATGATAATTTCCAGTTCGCCAATAAAAACGAATTATCGCCAATAAACTAGTCATTTTCGCCAATATAATTCATTTTTCGCCAATAAATCTTGATTATCGCCAATAAAATTGTGAAAACCGCCAATAAGTTTATTTATTGAACAAATAAAATTGCTGCGGGTACTGAAAATAGTTAAATTCCGCTCTTCTGAAGCGTTTATGCAGTTCACCCAACTCAAAATGCGCCATATTCTTTAAAAGTAGCGCGCAAAAAACCCCGAACCAGCGCTGGTTCGGGGTTTTTCACTCATTATTACTTCGAAGGCGCGATCACAATATGTCTATGTGGTTCAGTGCCATCGGAATAGGTTTTGATTTTCTTATTAGACATCAATGCAGTATGAATCACTTTGCGTTCATACGAAGGCATAGGTTCGAGTGCAACGGTCTGTCCGGTTCTGACTGCTTTTTGCGCTAGGCGTTCGGCCAATTGTACGAGTGTATCATTCCTGCGCTGGCGATAGTCCTCCGCATCAAGCAAGACAGTAGCATACTGTTCAGAGTAACGGTTCATCACAAGCTGGGTCAAAAATTGCAGGGAATTCAGTGTTTGTCCTCTTTTTCCGATCAGCAAAGCGATCTTCTCGCCTGACATCGTAAAGAGTACTGTTTTCCCTTCCTTCTTCACATCAACTTCAATTGGAGCTCCCATTTGCAAGCCAACCGATTTCAAATAATTTACGGCTTCTTCAACAGCATCAATTTTCACTGTCACCTTGACGACAGCCGGGCGTGTGCCGAAAAGTCCGAAAATCCCCTTTTTGCCTTCATCAATTACATCAATTTCTGTGCGGTCTTTGGTAGTCTTTAATTGAGCTAAAGCGGATTCTACTGCTTCGTCGACATTTTGTCCTGTAGCAGTTACCTGTTTCACTTTTTTGCTCCTCCCGCATTGCCGGCAGCAGTTGCCTTAAGATCCGGCCCTTTAATAAAGTAAGTTTGAACAATCATGAATAAGTTACCGACTACCCAGTACAATGAAAGTGCCGCTGGGAAGTTGATCGCGAATACAATGATCATGATTGGCATCAGCCATAACATCATCGCCATCTGCGGATTTGCTTCCTGGCCAGCCATCATCATTTTTTGCTGGATGAACGTTGTAGCACCTGCGACTAACGGCAGGATATAATATGGATCCGGTGAACCAAGGTCGAACCAGAGGAAGTTATGCTCGGCAATTTCCCTTGTCCTTGAGATCGCATGGTAGAAACCAATCAGGATCGGCATCTGGACGATCAGCGGGAAACAGCCAGCAAGCGGATTGACACCATGCTTCTGGAAAAGCGCCATCGTTTCCTGCTGCAGCTTTTGCTGAGTTTTCTGGTCCTTCGAGCTGTATTTTTCCTTAAGCTTCTGCATTTCCGGCTGTAAAGCCTGCATTGCCTTCGAGCTCTTTGTCTGTTTGATCATAAGCGGCAGAATCGCAAAACGGATGATCAAAGTAACAGCGATAATCGATAATCCGAAGCTGCCCCAGAGCCATTCAGCCATCTTGACGATTAACAAGGACAATGGATAAACAATGTATTCATTCCAAAAACCCTTGCTTTCCTCAGTGATTGGCTGGTCATACTCCATACAGCCTGTCAGCACGGTCATCACTAAAAGCAAGCCCATTATCAATAATATTCTTTTTTTCAAGCTTCATTTCCTCCTAACTTCCCGGTACGTTCATTTATTTTCAATAGTTTGTCCCAAAATTTATGTACATTTAGCTTTGCCAGCACAATGCAATCAAGAGTATTTTAACATCTTTTATAGGGAAGCGCTTTTAAAAAATGCAATTCGGCAAATATTTTTGCCTCACCCATTATCTCCAGGTTTCGGCTTCTTCAAAACCTTTCCGACCTTCAATACATGCTCCAGGCTTTTCTTCACTTCATGCATGTCCATTTCAGCAGTTGGCTTTCGGGCGATGATGATGTAATCATTCCCGGTTTGGACGCGGTCCTGGAATTCATGGAAAGATTGCCTGATATATCGCTTGATTTGGTTGCGCATGACGGCATTTCCGATTTTTTTGCTGACTGACAGCCCGATGCGGAAATTCTCCTGGTCTGTTTTCTTTAAGATATAGACTACGAATTGCCGGTTCGCAACAGACCTACCCTTTTTAAAAGCCTCTTGAAATTCTTTATTTTTTTTTACTCTGAAGTCTTTTTTCATCTATAACACCTTCAATTCTCTATGGATCCGTTTTTTAGGGATCTTTTAAAAATGGCTCCACCGGGATTCATTTTATACAGTATTTCCAAAAACAAATCCCATAAAGCCCATTCGCCAGTAATTCCAGCTCCCAAAATAGTATTGCCCAAAGAGAAAAAAGACCACTGACATTTCAGTGGCCTAAGCTGATAATACTTTTCTTCCTTTGCGACGACGGCGAGCAAGAACCTTACGGCCATTTGCACTGCTCATGCGGGCACGGAATCCGTGAACTTTGCTGTGTTTACGTTTATTTGGTTGATAAGTGCGTTTCATATATGTTACACCTCCCTGAGGAATAGCTGTTACAGACAGTCTTTGTAATTATAAAGAGGTGCAGCGTATATTGTCAAGTGCCTATTAGGAAATCGGCGGCATTGGCAAAATTTAAGTTCCTTAAAGTCCATGATTTAATTCGTTCTCTTAAAAAGATCTCGGCTTGGTAAGTTTGGCTGTTGATTTCCGTTCCAGGCGCTTCGCTTTCCGCGGGGAAGAATTAAGAAAAAGCCCAACTGCCGGCTTTTTCAAAGATCAAATTCTTCCTTGGAGTCCGGGAGCCTCCTCGGCGTTAACACGCCTGCGGGGTCTCCCGATGACTTGCTCATCCCGCAGGACTTTGAATTAGCTTCCTCGAACATGCCCACGCACGATGGAAATGCGTTAGCATTTTCGGAGGAGTCTTCGCGCCTTCCACTCCAATCAACCGGTTTTCAAAACTTACTATACTTACTATTGTATAAAGACATTTTATTCAGCAGTACGGATCATAAGAATTTTTGCACTGACATCAAAACCATTAAAGAAGAATATTTTCCGTCCGCAAAATAAATATTAATCCCAAAAATCATCCGCTTTTTTTCTCTTTCCAGCGGCCTGTGGACAAAAATCGACACGTTTTTTATTATCCACAACCCCTTCTGACAGCTTTTACACAATTCAAGTGCCTGTGGACAATTAATCTCCACAGTGATAGTGTATTGTGGATAATGTATTAAAAAGCGTTGCGCCATGCTAGATTATCTGATATTATATTTGTGTTTTCACTCTTAATAATTCGATAACGAAAATATACTTATCCACAAATTGTGGATAAGCTGTGGATAGGTTATTCAGGCCTGTTGTAAAACTTTGTCCACAGAAAGTGGATATTGTCGAAAAGCTTCATTTCTTCCTTATTATATATTTTTCCACATTAATAGTTTTGTATATTTATTAATTCAGGGGTTGTACAGCATGTATAACCTTTGATTTTGTGCTTTTCTAGCATGGATACAAAAGATGAAATATGAAACTGTGAGTGCAAAAAGCAGCCAGATATAGAGAAAAATGCGTAAAACGACTAGAAAAGGAGGGATAATTG